>JBGPUE010000031.1:0-32999 GCA_041491005.1 Binataceae bacterium (SeqCode)
CGCGCCTTGTCCAAACGCCGAGTGACGAGCGCAAGATCGAGCGCCTGCTCCGACTCCATCGCGATTGCGACAGTCGCCGCGCCGCCACCAGTGACCGCGGCGATCGATCGTGCGGTCTTGAACGCACCCTTATCGGCTACGACCGAGTAGTTCCCGGGCGGGATCGAACTGAACTTGAAGCGTCCCTGAGCGTCGGTCCTGGCCTGTCCCGCGATCTTTCCTTCGCTTGAAATCAGCTGCACTGACGCCTCGGCGATTGGCCTGCCCAACGCATCCTTGACGTTTCCGCTAATGGAACCCCTCACTGCAGCCGGCACGTCGCCGGCCACAGCCGGAGCGGCGAAAAAAGTAGACGACACCACGATCAACACAACAACCACGAGCCTGCGCATCGATAAACTCCCTGTGCGCGGGCCGCGTGCGTCAGCGGATCGGGGGATCGGCTGGCGCGCGCCGCTGCGCGAATGACGCTGATTCCAGGAAGCGGGAGCTAGACCGATGCGGGCGGGGCCCTGCCATGAGGGCGGGCGATATCCAGCGAACACAGGATGAGCGAATCGCGAACTTCGATCCGCTCGACCGCGAGCTGCGGACGTTCGAGAGCGGGCGACGCCGACGCGGGGTTGGTCGGCGAATGAGATGCTAGCAGACAGACCGCGCAGGCCTGGCCGTCCAGATGCGATTGGGTGCGGGATCTGAGTCCCTCCGCACCGGCGAGATCATGAAAGTGGATTGCGGCGAGAAGTTGCCCGCACAACAGCACAGCCGCTCCGAGCATCACGAAAGCCCGGCGCATCCTCGCCAGCGGGTGGGCTATTGCTATCATTGCGGTCGTTGGTTGGCAGGGCGCACATGGCCACTGCGCTCTGCCACAGGTAATTGGTTTGGATCGCCCGCGTCAAGACGACGGTTAGGGGCGCGTTCATTCGAGCGACTTGTGAAAACGCAGCGCGTTGATCAGCAGCAATGCCAGACCGATCACGAACAAGGCGCCGGTCTGGGGCCATAGAACGTCGAAGCCGACCCCCTTCAGATAGCAGTCGCGCAAGATCACGAGGTAGTAGCGCAGCGGATCGATGTAGGTGAGCCACTGGAGCACCGTCGGCATGCTGCTGATCGGGAAGCTGAAGCCGCTCAGCGTGATCGCGGGCATGATGAAGAAGAACGCCGCCACCATCGCCTGCTGCTGCGTCGACGAAACGGTCGAGATGAACAATCCCACGCCTAACATCGCGAAAATGAACATCGCCGTGCCGAGCATCAGGATCGCGACACTCCCGCGAAACGGCACCTGAAACCACAGGCTGCCGAGCAGCGCGATCAGCCCGAACTGCGCAAATCCGATCAGGAAAGTAGGCACGGTCTTGCCGACGATGAACTCGAGGCGGCCCATCGGCGTCACCATAATCTGCTCGAGCGTCCCGATCTCGCGCTCACGCACGATCGAGAAGGCGGTCAGCGTCACGATCAATGTCAACGACAGCGTGCCAATCGTGCCCGGCACGAAGAACCACTGGCTATTGAGGCCGGCGTTGTACCAGGGCCGCCGTTCGAGTTCGACGCTCGGAAGCTCGGGCGGCGGGCCGCCGGAGGTGCGCACCAGATGATCGTTCTGATACTCGGCCCCGAACTTTCCCGCGATTTGATTGATATAGCCGAGCGCGACCAGCGCGGTATTCGAATTGGTGCCATCGAGAATCACCTGCATCGGCGCGGTCGCGCCCTTGCGCAGGCGCTGTGCGAAGCCCGCGCGGATCTGGATCGCCAGCGTCACCTTGCCGCGATCGATCAGATCCGCGATCTCGCGCTGGCTATCTGGCAGCGCCCGCACGTCGAAACGTCCACTGGCGACGAATCGTGCGATCAATTCGCGGCTCTCCTGGCTCTGATCCAGATCCAGCACCGCGGTCGAGACGTGCCGGACTTCGTAAGTTGCGGCGTAGCCGAAGATCACCATCTGGATGATCGGCGGGCCGATCAGCGAGAAGCGCGAGCGCGGATCGCGCCACAGCTGGGTGAACTCCTTGATCAGCATTTGCCACAGCCGTGCCAGCATCGCCCTTGTCTCACTCCAGTGTCTTGCGCAGCGAGCGCAGGGCAAGGCCGCTGATAACCGTCGCGAAAACGGCGAGACCACACAGCGGCCAGATCAGCGCGGAGAAGCCCACGCCCTTGAGGAACACGCTTTTGAGGATCGTCACGTAGTACCGCGCGGAGATCATGTAGGTGAACGCGCGAATCGGCGCCGGCATCTGGTCAATGGGGAAGGCGAAGCCCGATAGCAGGAAGGCCGGCAGGAAGGTCGCGAGCAATGAGAACTGGCTGGCGGCCAGCTGGTTCCGGGTTATCGCCGAAATCCAGAAACCAATCGCCAGCACCGTGATCAGGAACAGTCCGGAGGCGCCGAACAGCGTCACCAAGCTGCCACGAAACGGCACCTCGAACCACCAGATCGTGATCCCCGCGCATAGCGCCGTGTCGAACATCCCAATCACGAAGTAGGGCGCAAGCTTGCCCACCATCAGTTCGAGCCCGGTCACCGGCGTCGAAACCAGCTGCTCCATCGTGCCGCGTTCCCATTCGCGCGCGATGGTCAGGGACGTCAATAGCGTGCCGATCACGGACATTACGATCGCGACTACCCCCGGCACGATGAAGGCGCGGCTCTCGAGGTCCTCGTTGAACCAAGTCCGCGCGTCCAGCGAGATCGGCGGCACGAAGTAGGTCTGGCCGCGTTCATGCGCCCAATCGAGCTGCACCTGTCGCGAAAAGCCGTTGACGACGATCTCAGCGTAACCGAAGACCAGGCTGGCAGTGTTGTTGTCGGTCGCGTCCACGATGCCCTGCACGCCGACCGTCTCGCCGCGCCTGATGCGCTCGGAGAAGTCATGCGGGATGACCAGCCCCAGCTGGCACGTGCCATCGTCGATTCGGGAAACCAGCTGCCGGTATGTCGGCGTGGCTTCCCTGAGGTCGAAGTATTGGGTTTGGGTGAAGCGTCTGAGCAGATCCTGGCTCTTTTGACTGCCTTCGCGATCGAGCACGCACAGCGGAACATGCTTGAGGTCGAGACTGACGCCGTAGCCCAACAGCGCCATCAGCATGATTGGCATCACGATCACGACCAGCAGGCTGCGGAAGTCGCGGATAATCTGGATGGTTTCCTTGCGCGCGACTGCCGACAGCCTCTTCCAGCGCAGGTTCATACGCCGGCTCCCACGCGCGTGGCGCCAGTGGCGCCATGCGCGCCCGCATGGGTGGCGGTGAGCGCCACGAAGGCATCTTCGAGGCTGGGACTGATTTGCTCAAGGTGCAGCACGCGTATGCCGCGAGATTCAAGCCATGCCGGCAGTACCGCCATCGCGCGCTCGACGCTGGGCACCACCAGATGCAGCGCGTTACCGAACACTGCCGTGTCGTCCACCTCGGGCGCATCCGTCATCGCCTCGATCGCCCGTCCCAACGGTTCGCATTCGAGCAGCAGCAAATGACCGCGCACCGAGCCATGGCGGAGTTCACTGGGCGTGCCGAGCGCAATCAGCTTGCCGCGATGGATCAGGGCCAGCCGATTGCAATACTCCGCCTCATCCATGTAGTGCGTGGTGACGAATACAGTCACGCCCTCAGCACCCATCTGATGGATTAGCTCCCA
This sequence comes from Binataceae bacterium (SeqCode), assembly GCA_041491005.1. Lineage (GTDB taxonomy): Bacteria > Desulfobacterota > Binatia > Binatales > Binataceae > JBGPUE01. Next base: position 3,653 of record JBGPUE010000031.1, read on the forward strand.
GAACTGGCGGCGCGAGATCGGATCGACGCCCGAAGTGGGCTCGTCCAGGAACAGGATCGGTGGCCGATGCAGCACCGCGCAGCCCAGCGCCAGGCGCTGCTTCCAGCCGGTCGGCAGATCCCGGGTGAGCATCAGCTCGCGTTCCTTGAGCCCTGCCATCTCCAGCGCCCAGCCGATGCGATCGGCAAGGATGTCTTGCGCGACGTTATACATGCCGGCAAAGAACCGCAGATTCTCGCCCACCGTCAGGTCGCCATAGAGCGAGAACTTCTGCGACATGTAACCGATGCGCTGGCGCACCTCCTCGGCCTGACGCGCGGCGTCGAGCCCGGCGACCATCGCGATTCCCGCGCTCGGGCGCAGCAACCCGCACAAAATGCGGATAGTGGTCGATTTGCCCGAGCCGTTGGGGCCCAGGAAGCCAAAGACTTCGCCGGAGCGAGTCTCGAAGCTGATGTGGTCGACTGCGGTGAAGTCACCGAAGCGCTTGACGAGGTCCCGAACCATCACGGAACGATTGCCGTTTGCGTGTGAATCCGAAGCCATCGTCAATGCGCCGACGCACGCCCTTCGACTGCCGCTACGAACAAGTCCTCGATGGTTGGCGTGATGCGGACCAAGTCCTCAAAGGGCAGCCCGGCGGCCTCAAGCCGTGCGCGAATCTCCGGGATGCGCCGCGCGGCGTCATCGACCACCAAATGGACACCGTCGCCGACCAGCACCAGACTCGAAACACCTGCGGCACGTGCGATTTCATCACGTACCTCTCGCGCCAGCGGTGACAGCAGCTGCAATGCCTCGCCCGGTATTCGCGCTTTGAGCGCGGCCGGTGTGTCGCAGAACAGCAGGCGTCCTTCATGGAGCAGGCCGACGCGATTGCAGCGCTCCGCCTCGTCAAGATAGGCGGTCGAAGTGAGGATCGTGATTCCCTCCGCCAGCAGCGAGTACAGGATCCGCCAGAACTCACGGCGCGAGACCGGATCAACACCGTTGGTCGGCTCATCGAGCAGGACCACGCGCGGCTTGTGGATCAACGCGCATACCAGCCCGAGCTTTTGTTTCATCCCGCCCGACAGCTTGCCCGCCAGGCGTGCGCGGAATTCGCTCATGCCCGAGGCGGCCAGCAGCCGCACCGCATTCGTCTCGCGCTCGGCCGCTGGAACTTCGAAGACGTCGGCGTAAAAGCGGATATTCTCATCGACGGTCAGATCTTCGTACAGACCGAAGCGCTGCGGCATATAGCTGATGAGCCGCTTGACGCCCTCAGGATCGCGCACCACGTCGCATCCGGCCACGCGGATCGAACCTTCGTCCGGCTTCATCACTCCGGCCAGCATCCTGAGCGTGGTCGTCTTGCCAGCGCCGTCGGGGCCGACCAGACCGAAAATCTCGCCGCGCGCAGCGTTGAAGCTGAGGCGGTCCACTGCGGCGGAGCCCGCAAAGCGCTTGACGAGATCGTGAACCGCAATCGCGGGAAGGTCGTCAGCCATGGGACCTCGCCAGCCCCATCGCCGGGCCAAGCTCGATGGTCGCGTCCGCCGGCATGCCGGGTTTCAACTCATGCCGAGAGTTTTCGACCTCGACCTTGATGCGATACACGAGCGTGACACGCTCGCGATGAGTCTCGACACTCTTGGGCGTAAACTCGGCCTCCGACGAGATGAACGAAACGCGCCCGTGGTAGGCCTTGCCGGGATAGCTGTCAGTGCGGACGACGGCAGACTGACCCCATTTCACTCGTCCCAGATCCGTTTCCGCGATATATCCGCGCATCCAGATATTTTTGAGATCGGCCATCGTCACGACCGGCGTGCCGGGACTCACGACCTCCCCCAACTCGGCCTGTCGCACCAGCACCACGCCGGCCACCGGTGCGCGCAGCTGCGTATAGCTGAGTCTGACTCGCGAGAGTTCGAGCTGTTCCTGCGCCCGGCGCACGTTGCGGCGCGCGACCTCGATCTCCTCTTTGCGGGTGCCTTCGACCGTCTGGTTGTAAATCTCGCGTATCCGCTGCAGAACCGCTTCCGCGCGAGTCATCGCCGTCTCGGCCAGATCGCGCGCCTGCCTGGATCCGGCGCTCTTCTGATACAGGGCTTCGGCGCGTTCGTAGTCGATGCGCTTTTGCTTGACGTCCGCCTCGGCATCGAGCATCGATTGCTTCGCAGCGCGAACCTCCTGCTGCCGTGAACCCGCCAACGCCAGCGCGAGCTGAGCTTGCTGCACCTTGACCGTGGCGTCATCGAGCGCCACTTGTCTGCGGTAGTCCTCGTCATCCAGACGCGAGAGTAACGCGCCTTCCTCTTCCCATTGGCCTTCCTCGATGGCTAGCTCGACGATCCGGCCGGGCACCTTGAAGCTCACCAGACTCTCATGCGCCTCGATATTGCCCGAAACCAGCAGTTGCGAATCCTTGCCGGCCCGGGTCAGCAGCGGCCTAATGAAGGCGAAGGCCGCGCTCAGGATCACTAAGGCAGCCAGTGCGATGAGGACGGTCTTCTTCATGCTCACTCGCAACGGTTCATGCTGTCCGGCGCAGTGGCGCCAGTTGAGCAGTGTCGCGGCCGGCCCTTCCCGGCGCCTTGACTATCGAGCCGCTCAGGCGCTCTGCAAGCCAGCGCAAGAACACGACGCGTTTGCGGTGAAAGCGCGAGTCCGACGGAGGGAGGCCGGTGATGAGCCGCGCCATCTGCGGCAGCAGCTGCGGAAAGAGCGTCACCGCGACGAGTGTCATCAGCAATTGATGCGGATCGACATCGGACGGGATCAGGCCCTGGCTCTGAGCGCGTTTGACCTTGGCCACGCCCTTGACGAATAGCTGGCGCCGCTCGGTCTCGGCCAGCACGCGGCCACTGCCGACTTCCAGCGCCTCCCATTCCAGCATCCGGATGAAATCGACGTCGCGATGGAGGACGCGATACATGTAGGTCATGGCGGCGCCGGGATCGTCGGGTGCGGCCTCGAGGAAGTCCGCGCGTTCGGCGAATTTGCGCCGCAGGATCGCGCGGTACAACTGCTCCTTGTCGCCGAAGTAGTGGTAGAGCATGCGTTTGTTGACGCGCGAGCGACGCGCGATCCGGTCGACGCGTGCGCCATGAAAACCCTTGGCGGAGAACTCCGCGAGCGCAGCGGTGAGGATTCGTTCGCGCGTGCGATGAGGGTCGCGGCTGACGCTCACTGGCAGAGCCTTTCCCGGCGGCCGCCTCAACGCCACCGCCGAAGTAACTGTTTAGTTAGTAACCAGACGGATAAAAGCGGTCAAGAGCCGCAACGCGGCGCAACAGGGTCCGTCCCCAGCCGCGGGCCAGGCAGGCGTCCGAAAGCGCCTGCCCGGCCCGCATCACCCTAGAAGCGCGCGTACCATGGCGGATCGTGCGGATCCTGAGGCGCAAACTCAACGCTGAAGGTCCGCATTAGCGTCCCTTCGGAGTGCTTCAGAAGGAGCTTGGCGATCTCGAGATCGACCTGCGCCTGCACCTGGTTGCCCAGCGCCGAGACCAGCGAGTCCTGGAACTGCAGCAGTTCGTGGGTGTTCGCCATCCCCACCCGGTAGCGTTCCTGCTCGGCGCGCAAAGATTCGCGCGCATACTCGGCCGCAACCCTGGTCGCGTGCACGCGTTTGACGCCGGTGCTGACCGAGCTCAACGCGGTCTGAACGTCGAGCACGATTTGCGAGATCAGCGCCCGGTATTGCAGGCGCATCTGCTCGTACTCGATCTTGGCCTGCGCCAGCGCCGACTTGGCGGCGTCGTTCATCAGCGGCCGCTCGAGGTTGAAGACCACCGCGTAGTTGTAAAACGCCATGCCGAACATCTTGTCCAGCGCATCGCCGTAGATTCCGCCAAACGGCAGCCGGCTGCCGGGCGTACCGCCAGCCGCGACGCAGTTGGTTGGCTGGGCTGGGCTGAAGTTGCTGGTGCACTTGTTGCTGCCGGCCGTCGCGCTGATCCCGATCTGCGTACCGACGTTGAACTGCGGCAAGGTCTGGTTCTCGGCGAACTTGACCTGCAGCAGCATGCTGCGAAGGTTCTGGCGCAATGCCGCCAGCTCGGGCCGATATTGCATCGCCAGCTCCAACGACTGTTCTTCCTCCACCGCAATCGATTCAGTCGGGCTGGGCCGTTCGGAGGGTTCGATCTGCGCCGGCAAAAACAGATGCGAAGGGTTCAGCATCACGTCCTGGCGCAGCGCCGCGCGCGCCACCGCCAGCGTGTTGTCGGCCGAATAGACGTCGGCGGCGCGCGTCGCTTCTTCGGACTGGGCCTCCTTGATGTCGAGCGGGGCGAGCACGCCAACCCGCACGCTGATCTCGTTTTGACGCACCAGGTCTTGCGCGAGCTTGTAGGCTTCGCGCGCCACCTGCAGGTTCTCTTCGCCGCGGACCACGCCCCAGTAATCGTCGGCGACGTGCTGTATGAAGTCGGAAAGGTTCTGCTCGAACTGGAACTGCGATTGCTTCTGGTTGAGCTCCGAGATCTTCACGTTGATGGTCGCGAAACCCCAGCCGAAATTGCGCAGCAGCGGCTGCGACAGCGACACCGTCAGCCCCGGGTTGTATGACGGATTGACCGCGCTGAAGGCCGAATTCGACGCCTGGCGGTTGTTATTGAAGGCCAGCGACAGCGTGCCGTTGGTCGATGACAGCAGCTTGTTGGCTGCGAAATTCCAATCGTACTGCTTGAATGAGAAGGCCGATGCGCCGCCGGTTTGCAGCACCGAGGTTGTTGGCGAAACGCTCTTGAGCTGGTCCAGCCGCGAAGTCAGGTCAGGGTCGAAGGCCGCATTGCTTTGCCGCACGCTTTGTAGCGAAGCCAGCGGATTCAGCGCGTCGGCCTGGATCGCCGGATTGTTGCGCAGCGCCAAATAGATCGCCTCTTTGAGGCTGGTGCCCGCGACATTGTCGTCGCGCGTACGCATGTAGGCCTCGCTGAACAGGACCTCGGGCGGCACTTCGTCGATCGCCGACCATTGATGGACGATCACGCTGCCGCTGTTGCGGGTATGCTCCAGACGCTTGCGCTCGACCGGCGCCACCTGGGTACTGGGCACAGGTGGCGCATCGATTTGCTGCCCGTTGAGCCTCACGCCCGACAGGGGTGGCAGCTCCGGTGCGTTGCCGGCGTACGATGGCAGCGGCATCGGAAAGGGCTCGGCGATTTTCTCACCGGCCGGCGCCGAAGCCCGGTATTGCGCGAAGCCCGATGCGGGGACGCACAGGCATAAGGCGAGCGCCCACAGACTCGTTGTCACGATTGATCTGAACATGGCGGATTGCCTCCTCAACGACGACAAAAACACTGCGACAGTGCGAGATGGGTTCGGGGGCACGAGCGGCTTCGAGCTGCCTGATGGTTCAGCAGCGGCAACCCATCCGCTTGCCTCCCGCGCCTCCAGCTCCACACTGGGTCGCAATAATGTCTAAACAGATACTGCGGCAGCTTCAAGTACGAAGTAAATCTTTGGTTACATTGGCGATACGCGGCGTGAGACGAGCGGTCTGTGCCGCAGTGTAGTCGCGGCAGTCAGCTTTTCGCGTCAGCAACCTAGCGCAGCCAGCAGATCGGCGGGGCGGGGCGCCTCGACGGCGATACTTCCCGAAACCGGCGATTCGAAACCCACACGCCGCAGGTGAAGCAGGAAACGGCCTGCGGCGAGTCTCTGGTCGAGAGAGCCGCCGTATAGCTCGTCGCCGACAATCGGATATCCCTGATGCGCGAGGTGAACGCGAATCTGATGGCGGCATCCGGTGCGCGGGGTAACCAGGAGCAGCGTCCGCGCTGCGCCGAGGTGCTCGATCGCTTCGACCCTGGTGTACGCGGGCCGGGCGCGCCCGCGCCGCGTATCGGCAGGGCTCGTCGCAACGACCATCTTGCGAGGGTTGCGTGGATGATGCGCAATCGGATCACGCAGCTCCAGCGGAATTCGCAGCTCGCCGGCGACCAAAGCTTCGTATTCCCGCATGATCCGGCCGTCGCGAATCGCATCTCGAAGCGCGCGGAAGGCCGTGCGATCGCGCGCAATCAACAGCGCTCCGGAAGTGCCGTTATCCAGCCGATGTACGAGCCCGCCTTCCAGCGGCTTGTCGCCCGCACTTGCCACCTCGGGATAGCGCGCGACCATCGCGTTCATCACTGTTGCGCTCTCCGCCGAATCCAGCGGATGGCACGGCATCGGGGCCGGCTTGTTGATTACCAGTACGCTCGCATCTTCGAAGAGCACCTCGAGCGCGATGCCCGCGTTGGGTTTGATCGACGCCGCTTCTGTCGCCGAGCCGAGCTCGACGAGATCGCCGGGGGCGATTGCGGTTCCCTTGGGATGCGTCCGGCCATTGACTGAAACGAGACCCCGTTCGACCAGTTCGCGGGCGCGTCTGCGCGACCGCGCGAAACCCATCCGCACGAGGTACTGGTCGAGGCGTTCGCGATTTCCCATCAGATGCGCCCGCAGGCCACGGGGCCAGACAGATGGCGCGCGGCGAACACGAAGATAGCTGTAGCTGGGTCGAAGGGCGAGCGGGCGGAGGCCGCGGGCTAGTTGCCGGAGTAGCGCGTGCGAATGAGGCCGTCGATCTCGCGCAGGAATCCAGCGACCGGACTGCTCCCGGCCGCGGGCGCGAAGTGGCACTTGCGCATGAAGTCCAGCGCGCCCGCGTAATTCTCGAACCGCTCGCTGAGTTCCTCGAAGATCATGTAGCCGGGACGATAAACGGCACTGTCCAGCCGCGAAACCGCGCGATAGGAGCGCTTGCCCTCTTCGAGGTAGACGCCCAGATAGCCGCCGCGCTCCACGTAGCCGCGGAACAGTCCCGACATGAACAAGGTGTAATCGCCAACGTGCTTGCGAATCATCCGCTCGCCAATTGCGCGCGTGCGGCCCTCGTCGGGAAGCGTCGCAACCATCATCTCGGCTGCGTTCGACAGCCGCCGTCCTTCGGCCTCACGCAACCATTGCCAGCGATCGGCGCGGCTGAACTCGGTGAGCAGCGCCGCGACGTAGTCAGCGATCTGCCGGTCGCGCATCCCGAGCTGGCCGAACGCCTGATGCGTGATCGAGCGGAAGAATTTTTCGAGCATCTCGGGCGAGGATTTTTCCAGCGGCATACCGCAAGCCCCTCGTGACCGCTTCCAGAGGGGGCGATCACGGGGAGGATTTTACCGGAGCGTTACGAGAGTGGGAATATGGCGGTTCATTTTTTCCGCGATCGCACTGTGCGGCGCGAAGCGGCATCCGCAATCGGCTGGCACTCGTACGATGCGACTGCCAGAGCTAGTGCGGCATTGGTGGCATGGGCGACATCGGCGACGCCGCCGGACTGGCGGCTTCACGGTGGCGACTGTAGGCGGGAAATTGCTTCCATGACGCGTAGAGCAGGATCGCCAGAATCGCCAGCGTTGCAAGCACGTCCATCACGCCCAGTTGTGCTGCCCCGTTCTGCGATCGCATCGAGGGCCGCATCCGTCCGCTACCATCTCGCATCTATGCTCTCATCCTTCAGCCGCGCTGCGTAGCGCAGATCGCACGGCCGCGGGCCGCGCCTTAATCGGCAATCCGAACAATCGACGCAATTCGCGCCCGGTATGCGACACTGCGGAGGTGGCGACCGCCAGCGGACTGCCCGCGGCCACCAGCCTGCCACCGCCGTCGCCGCCTTCAGGGCCGAGGTCGATGATGTAGTCGGCTTGGGCTATCACCTCCAGATTGTGCTCGATCACCACCAGCGTATTTCCCTCGGTGACCAGCCGGTTCAGGACTCTCATCAGATTGCGGATGTCCGCAGCGCTAAGCCCGGTGGTCGGCTCGTCGAGGATGAACATTCGCGGCAGCGTCTTGCCATCGGAATCGGTGCGCGCCGGTTCGAGGTCGGCCAACAGGAAGCGCGCCAGCTTGAGCCGCTGCGCCTCGCCGCCCGAGAGCGTCGATGTGGCCTGCCCGAGTTCGAGATAGCCCAGCCCGACCGCGCTCAGCGCATCGAGGCGTTTGGTGATCTTTGGGTAATGCGCGAAGAAGGCGCGCGCCTCGTCCATCGTCAGCCCGAGCACCTGGTTGATATTTTTTCCCTGAAGCTTGAGCGCCAGAATATGGCTCTGGAAGCGGCGTCCATCGCAGTCCTCGCAGGTCACCTCGACGTCGGCCATGAAATGCATCTCGATCGTGACGGTGCCGGTGCCACCGCATCGCGCGCAGCGCCCCCCCGCAACGTTGAACGAAAAGCCGCCCGCCTTTATTCCGAGCCGGCGCGCGTCGGGCGTCATGGCGAAGAGCTTGCGGATTTCGTCGTAGATCTTGAGATAGGTGGCGGGATTGGATCGCGCCGAGCGCGTCAGCATCTCCTGGCCGGTATGCACGATCTCGCCCAACTGCTCCAGGCCCTCGATGCGATCGCATTCGCCGGTCTCGCCGGAGTTGCCGCCGATCCGCCGCAGATAATTGTTGTAAAGGACGTTCTCGATCAGAGTCGACTTGCCGGAACCCGAAACGCCCGTGATGCACACGAACCGGCCCAGCGGAATCGTGACCGTCAGGTCGCGCAGATTATGTTCGCGGGCGCCCATGATGCGAATTGCGGCGTCCCCCCGCGTGAAACGGCGCTCGCGCGCCAGCGCGCGCATCAGCAGCACCCGTCCGGGCGACGCGATCGCGCGGCGGAGGCTGCCATCGGCGGGCGGACCGGCATGCATCAGGTTGCCGCCGTTGCGCCCGCCGCCGGGTCCAAGCTCGACCAGCCAGTCGGCGCCGCCGATCAGGGTCGGATCGTGTTCGACCACCACCACGCTGTTGCCGAGATCGCGCAGGTGGCGCAGTACGCCAAGCAGGCGCCGCGAATCGCGCGCATGCAGCCCGACGGTCGGCTCGTCGAGTGCGTACATCGTTCCGGTCAGCAGGCTGCCGAGCGCGCTGGCCAGATGGATGCGCTGCGACTCGCCGCCCGAGAGCGTCCGCGCCTGCCGTTCGAGCGTCAGGTAGCCAAGCCCGACTTCGGTGAGATAACCGATGCGGTTGCGCAGCTCGCGCACGATCACCGCCGCCCGCCGACTCACCTCGGGGCGTCTGGCGATCTCGGCGACCCATTGATCGATCTCGGCAACCGTCATGCGGCCCGCGTCGGCGATCGTCCGATCGCCGATGCGCACATTGAGCGCCTCGGGCTTGAGCTTGCTGCCGGCGCACACCGCGCAAGGCACGAAGCGCCGGTACTTGGCGAGCAGGATGCGGACGTGGGTTTTGTAGCGCCTGCCCTCCAGCCAGCGGAAAAATCCGTGAATCCCCGGCCATCGCTCGCGCTCGCTCCTGCCGGGCGTCTGCGGCTCGCCGTCGAGCAGCCACGCGCGTTCCCCGTCGTCCATCTCACGGTAGGCGACGGCGGTGCGAATCTTGCGCCGCTGCGCCGCCTTGATCATCCAGCCGTTCATCTCGCGATAGGCCGGCGTGCGCCACGGCGCGACCAGCCCTTGACGGATCGAGAGGCCCGGGTTCGGCAGCACCTTGGCGAGATCCAACTCGACGGTGCGCCCGAAGCCCTCGCACTCGGGGCATGCGCCGATCGGGCTGTTGGGAGAAAACAGCGCGGGGCTCGGCTCCGGCAGCGCGATCGCGCATCGAGCGCAATTGAAGCGCCGATCGAAGTCATGCGCCTGTACGCTGCGGGTCGTTCCATTGTCGCGCTCAACGCGCACCGCACGCGCGCGCCCCGATCCCAGATGGAACGACTTGTCCAACGCCTCGCGAACCCTCTCGGCGCTGTCGGCGCTCACCGCGACGCGATCGACCACGACCATCAGCGGCGCGCCACTTCGATCCGCGCTGCCAGCCGCATCGAACCCGGCGGTTTCTACGATCGCTTCGCGATCGTAGAGGCGGTGATATCCGTTCTGCGCCAGATACGCGATTGTGTCGGCTAGCGGCCGCGATCCGATCTCGTACGGCGCAAGGAACAGATACATCCCGGGCGCAGCTTCGATTTCAGCCGCGGCGCTCTCGACCGTATCTTGTGTGACGCGCCCACCGCATCGCGGACAGTAGGTCTGGCCGACCGTCGCGAACAGCAGCCGGAGGTAATCGCTGATCTCGGTGACCGTGCCGACGGTCGAGCGCGCGTTCTTGATGCCGTTCTTCTGGCGCAACGCGAGTGCCGGCGGAATCTCTGAAATCGAGTCGACATCGGGGCGATCCATCCGTTCCAGGAACAGCCGCGCGTAGGTCGACAGACTTTGCACATAGCGGCGCTGGCCCTCGGCGTACAGCGTGTCGAACACGAGGCTCGACTTGCCCGAACCTGACACGCCGGTGACGACGGTGAGCTTGCCGCGCGGGATGTCGAGCGAGATGTTGTTGAGATTGTGGGTCCGCGCGCCGCGGATGCTGATCGTGCGGTCCAAGTGGGCGTCGCGACTCAGCGCGGATCCTCGATCGCACGGGCCTTCTTGCGCCGCTCGCCGGGATACTCGGCTGCGACTTGCGCGTACAGCGCGGCGACCTTGCGATCGAATTCGACCTGCAACCCTGCATTCTTCGCGCGGCGCTCGGCCTCGGGGAGGTCGCGGAGCGCGGTCTTCTCGCGGTCAAACTCGATCATCAGGCGGTTGCGCTCGACCAGATAGCGATACCCGTCCATAGAAGACTCCATGCGTGATGCTCGAAATAATCGAGTATACGTGAGCGCTTTGATCGTTGCCAACTTCAGACGCCGAAACGCCTCGGTTGCGCGCGACAGCTGCTGATTCGTGATCCATTTCGATCTACACTGGCCGTATGGAATCGGTCGCCGCGACGTCGCCGCTTGACGAGTACGGAATAGTTCCATGGCGGGATCGCGCGCTCGCGCACGGTTTCCTCGGGCGCGAGGGAGGTGTCAGCCGCGGCCCCTACGCCAGCCTCAACTTTTCGTATCTGGTGGGCGATGATCGCGCGGCAGTCGATATCAACTGGAATCGGCTGCGCCAGTCGCTTGCGGGCGATGTACTGTTTGCCGGGCTGCATCAGGTGCATGGCGCCGATGTGCGAGTGGTCACGCGCGGTGATGCCACCGAGCGTCCGCGCGCCGATGGCCACGTCACGGCTGAGCGCGGCGTAGTGCTCGGGGTTCTTAGCGCGGACTGCGTGCCGCTTCTGATGGTCGATCGCGCCGCCGGCGTATGTGGCGTATTTCATGCCGGATGGCGCGGGACAATCGCCGGCATCGCAAGCGCCGGTGTGGACGCGATGGTCCGGCTCGGTGCGAAGCGTGAACGCATCGAGGCCGCGCTAGGGCCATCGATCGGCGTATGCTGCTTCGAAGTCGATCGGGAACTCGCCGATCGCTTCGCAGCCGAGATTCCGGCTTCCGCACTCCCGGCGCGCGCCGGACGCCCGGGCAAATCGCATCTCGACCTGCGCGCTATCATTCGTTTGCAACTCGAACGCTCGGGGCTCGATACAGCATGCATCGGGGATCATGGTCCATGCACACGATGCGCCAGCGACCGCTACTTCTCGCGGCGCGCAGCCGGCGGACAGACCACTGGCCTGCAACTGAGTTTCATCGGCTTTGCGGAATGAGCACTCGACCGATGAAGAAGCGGCGTCACAAATCACGCACCGCAACTTCGAGCGGCGAGTTGATTGCGAAGATCCGCAAACCGATGGCGCCCGCGTCGAAAATCATCGAGCAGCGCACACGCTATGATCGCGCCCGCCAGCGTGAATTGGAACGCCGCGCACCTGTGACAGACGAGTCAGAAGGGAATTGATGGCCACGGCGAAGAATGATCAAGTGGCGATCGGGCTCATCGGGACCGGGTTCATCGGGCAGGTCCATTCACAGATGCTCTGGAAGATCGCGAAGCTCACCGGAGGCGCGGTGCGAATCGCCGCCGTGCACAGCCATGATGCGGAATCGGCGCAGGCGGTGGCGGCGCACTGGCCCGATGCGCGCCTTGCGGCCTCATCCGACGAGATCTTCGCCGATTCGGCGATCGATGCGGTCTTCATCTGCACCCCAACCCGATTCCATCGCGAGCTCTGCCTTGAGGCCGCGCGCGCCCGCAAGCATGTCTTCTGCGAGAAGCCGCTGGCGATGAACGCCGCCGGAGCCGCCGAGATCGCCGCGGCGCTCGAGGCAGCCGGAGTTACTAGCCAGGTCGGATTGGTGATGCGCTTCGCGCCGGTTTATACCGTGATCCGCGCGATGTTCGCCGAGCTTGGTGTGGGCCGTGTGCTCGCGGTCACGATGCGTGACGATCAGGGCTTTCCAACTCGCGGCGTGCATTCGAGCGGTTGGCGCAACGATCCATCGATGACCGCCGGCGGCGCGCTGATCGAGCACAGCGTCCACGACCTCGACATGCTGAGCTGGATGTTCGGACCCGTCGCGCGGATTTTCTGTAGGACTCGCAACCTCAGCGGTGCACCAGGCATCGAGGACTTCGCCGCACTCGATCTGGAATTCGCCACCGGCTTGCATGGGCAACTTACTTCCGTGTGGCACCGGATGGTCGGCCGGCCGAGCAATCGACACTGCGAAGTCTTCGCCGAAAACCTCTTTGTCGCGTACGAAGATCTCGAGGGGGCGGGGCGGCTGACCTTCCAGCGCGATGGCGATAAGGCGGAGAGCGTGATGGACCCCGAGGAAATCGCCCGGCGCTTCGCCGCGATGATCGAGGCGGAGCATCCGCATCTGGCGCGCTTCCGCGAGCTCTACGCAGCACCCTATGCTCTCGAAGACGCGACCTTCATATTGGCCTTGCAAGGCCGCTGCAGCGCCTATCCGCCGCTTGCGGCGGGCGTCGCCGTGCAGCGCATGGTCGAACGGGCCTACGAATCGGCGCGGCTTGGACAACCGCTTCCGCTTAGTTAAAGTGCTGCTTTAGGTTTGTATCTCCAGGGGAGATTCGCCGGCCACCGATGATCAACTTCGAACTCAGCGACGAACAGAAGATGATCCGCGACACGGTCGCGGCCTTCGCGCGCGATCGAGTGCGGCCCGCGGCCCGGCCTGCTGACGAAACCGGCGCCATACCCGCTGCGCTGGTGAAGATGGCCGGTGAGCTCGGACTGACGCGCAGCGCGATTCCGGAACGCTTCGGCGGCTATGGCGACGAGCGCTCGGCGATCAGCGGCGCAGTGGTCGCGGAGGAGCTCGCTTTCGGCGATCTCGCGATCGCGATGCATATTCTGGCGCCGCGCCTGCTCGCGTTCCCGATCCTCGAAATGGGCACTGACGATCAGCGGGCGCGGTTCCTGCCTCGTTTCGGCCGTGATGATTTCACTCCCGCCGCTGCGGCAGTTATGGAGCCGCGCTTCGACTTCGACCTGATGGCGCTTGATACGCTCTGGCGCGACGACTCAGGTGGCTACGTCCTCAACGGCGCGAAGTGCGTCGTGCCGCTCGCAGCGGAGGCCGACACGATTCTCGTCTATGCCGGGTCAGACAAAGGCGCCGGGATGGCCGACGTGCAGGGATTCCTCGTTCCACGTGGCACCGCCGGCATTGCGATCTCGGAGCGCGAAAAGAACATGGGCATCAAGGCGCTCGCGACTTATCAGATCACATTCAAGGATTGCCGCCTGTCGCGCGAAGCGCGGCTGGGCGGCGAGCAGGGCGCGAACTTCACCCGCTTAACGAGTGAATCGCGCGTGGCGCTGGCCGCGATGGCGGTGGGCGTGGCGCGCGCGGCGTTCGAATACGCCCGCGACTACGCCAAGGAGCGCAAAGCGTTCGGCGTTCCGATCGCGACCAAGCAGGCGGTCGCTTTCATGCTCGCCGACATGGCGATCGAGATCGACGCGATGCGGCTGCTGGTCTGGGAGGCCGCGTCACGGCTCGACAAGCATGAGGACGCGCTCAAGGAGACCTACCTCGCGCGCAACTACGCCGCCGCCTCAGTGCTTAAGGTGACTGACAACGCGGTGCAGGTGCTCGGCGGCCATGGATATATTCGCGAGCATCCGGTCGAGATGTTCCTGCGCAATGCGCGCGGCTTCAGCAGCTTCGAGGGACTCGCGACGGTCTGACCGCGGCAATCGATACAGGAGACGAGCATGATCGATTTTGAACTCGAACCCCAGTTGCTGAGTCGGGTCCAGACGTATCACGCGGTCGCCGACGGTTTGATGCGGCCGATCTCGCGCGAGTATGACGAACGCGAGCACGAGAAACCGTGGAAGTTCTTCGAGACGATGTGGGAGGCTTCGCGCGGCCCGGGCTTCGAGGCCCTCGCCGGGCGCGAGAAGCGCGCTGAAGGGCAACCGCCGCGACTCGCCAATCTCGGCACCGTCGCGATGGCCGAGGAACTGTGCTGGGGCGATGCAGGTCTTTATCTATCGATCCCCAACGCCGGCTTGGGCGGCGCGGCCGTGATGGCCGCCGGCACGCCCGAACAGAAGGAGCGCTTCCTCACCCGCTTCCGCGAGGGCAAGCCCAAATGGGGCGCGATGGCGATCACCGAACCCGGATGCGGCTCCGACTCGGCAGCGGTTACGACCACTGCGCGGCGCGACGGCGATCACTGGGTCATCAATGGCACCAAGATCTTCTGTACTGCCGGGCAGATGTCAGCAGAGAAATCGGATGGATTCGTCGTGGTGTGGGCGACGCTCGATCGCAGCGCTGGCCGTGCCGGTATCAAGCCGTTCGTGGTCGAGCACAACACCCCCGGCATGACGGTCACGCGCGTCGAGAACAAGCTCGGCATCCGCGTATCGGACACCGCCGCGATCACTTTCGAAGATTGCCGCATCCCGCTCGATCATCTCCTGGGCAGCCCGGAGATTCGCCGCGAGGGCGGATTCAAGGACGTGATGGCGACCTTCGATGCGACCCGGCCGATCGTGGCAGCGATGGCGATTGGTGTCGGTCGCGCCGCTCTCGACTTCGTGCGCGATTTCCTCAAGGAGCAAAACATCCCGATCCGCTACGGCCTGTCGCCGCGCAAGCTGACTGCTGTCGAACGCGACTTCATGGACATGGAAGTACAGCTCAAGGTTGCCCGTCTGCTCACATGGCGCGCGGCCTGGATGCTCGACATGGGGCAGCGCAACAGCCTCGAAGCCTCGATGGCCAAGGCCAAGGCCGGTCTCGCCGTCACGCTAATCACGCAGAAGGCGGTGGAATTGCTCGGACCACTGGGCTATTCACGCCAGCTATTGCTGGAGAAGTGGATGCGCGACGCGAAGATTAACGACATCTTCGAAGGTACTCAGCAGATCAATATGCTGATCGTCGCGCGTCGCATCCTGAATTACAGCAGCAAGGAACTTAGTTAGCGTCGCGAGTTTGCTGTATCCCGATGGTCCATGCCCATGTCCGATAACAGGGCAAAGAATCGCTTCGCGTAGATCCCTCGACTCCGCTCGGGATGACAGATACAAGACCGAACTCTGTCATTCCGAGCGGAGTCTGCGGAGCGAGGAATCTACGCGGAGCGATTTTCCTTAAATAGAAGAGGAGGCCGGCGATCGCCGGCCTCCTCTTGCGTCACTCTTGTGCGATCGAGCGTCGCGCGTGCCTAGTTCGTAATGTGCCCTTTATCAGCGCCGTGCCTGTGCTCCCAGCGCTCGTGCGCGCGCTCGCGGGCCTCGAACTTGTACGGATGCTCTTGGCGGTCTTCGCGGACGGTCGGATGATCCTTCGTGTAATCACGGAAGCCCGGATGCTTTTCCACCCATTCCTTGTTGTTGACCAGGTTCGGCTCCTTCGATAGCTGCTCGGCCGCTTCCGGGTGATGGTCGCGGTAACCCTTGTGAAAGCGCCCAACCTCGCCACGTCCAATGCGATCGTCACGATCGTGGCGTTCGAAGCGCTCGTCACCGTGGCGATGCTCATAGCGATCCTCGCGCCGGTCGAAGTTACGCTCGCGCGCCAGAAACTCCTTGGGATGCTCCTTTAGTTCCTCGGTGGCCTGCGGATGCTTGGTGATCCACTCCTGCATGCCCGGATGCTTCGCGAGATAGTCGGGGTTGTTGACCAGCGTCGGATCCTTGTAGAGGTCCTTGACCGCCTCGGGACGTTGGTCCTCGAGTTTGTCGAAGCGCCGTACCTCGCGGCGGGTCGTATCACGATCTGGCGGTGGAATCGTGGGCGAAATCATCGCTCCGACCGCGTTGTTCAATGCGCCGGTAGTTGCCGGGCCATTTGTCGCTGGGGTCTGCGCCATTGCCGGGGCAGCCAGCGCTGCCACGACCACCGCCGCTGACAGAATCGAGAGTGTCCGTTTCATATCCTCCTCCTCAAACCAAACCTTGCTTGCGAACCGTTAGCCGCTCCACCAAAACCAACCATAGCCAACCGCGTGCCATCTCATTGGCACGCCAAAACCCAACAATCTGCGCGCGATCTCGTTCTCCGCAGGGTTCCGATGCGCGTACGGCGACCGACAGCGTCGATCATCTGACGGATTTGGGATGTGCCGCCGATGAGATGTCGCCGATTCGGAACAGATATCATCGAGCCGCTCGCGCCTCTGAGAGGGAATACGGCGGCGCGCCAGGTCGGTTTCGGCCGCGATTCGAGATAACCGGAGCCTTTGCTAGTATCACCCCGATGCTCTCATTGGCGCGCGGCAAGGAAGGCGTCTTCAAGCTGGTTTCGGACTATCGCCCGGAGGGCGATCAGCCCGCCGCGATCGATTCGCTCGTGCGCAGCATCGCCGACGGCGTGCCGCATCAGGTGCTGCTCGGCGTTACCGGCTCAGGCAAGACCTTCACGATGGCCAACGTCATCGAGCGCCTGAATCGCCCGGCGCTGGTGATGGCGCCGAACAAAACGCTCGCCGCCCAGCTCTACACCGAGTTCAAGACGCTATTCCCGGAAAACGCCGTCCGCTACTTCGTCTCGTATTACGACTACTACCAGCCCGAAGCCTACGTGCCCTCGACCGACACCTATATCGAGAAAGACTCGAGCATCAACGATGAGATCGACAAGCTGCGCCATTCGGCCACCAAGGCGCTGCTGGAACGCAACGATGTGCTGATCGTCGCCTCGGTCTCATGCATCTACGGACTGGGCGAGCCCGAGGTTTACTTCGAGATGCTGGTGTTTCTCGAAGAGGGGCAGACCATCGAGCGCGATCGCGTGCTGCGCAAGCTGGTCGATATCCAGTACCAGCGCAACGATTACGACTTCCATCGCGGAACGTTCCGCGTGCGTGGCGATACCATCGAAGTCTTCCCGGCCTACGAAGAGAGCAGGGCGGTGCGTATCGAGTTCTTCGGCGATCAGGTCGAGGCGTTGTGCGAAATCGATTCGCTGCGCGGCAAGGTGATCCGCAAGCTGCAGAGCGTCGCGATCTACCCGGCCTCGCACTATGTAACCACGACCGATCGGATGGACGTCGCGGTTCAGAGCATCAAGCAGGAATTGAAGGAGCGGCTGGAGTTCTTCCGCGCCGAAAATCGCCTGCTGGAGGCGCAGCGGCTGGAGCAGCGCACGCTCTACGATCTTGAACTGCTGGCTGAGATGGGCATCTGCCCCGGCATCGAGAACTACTCGCGCCACCTGACCGGCCGGCCGCCCGGCGCGCCGCCGCCGGTGCTGCTCGATTACTTTGCGAAGAACTATCTGATGTTCATCGACGAGAGCCATGTGACCGTCCCGCAGATTGGCGGGATGTACCGCGGCGATCGCTCGCGCAAGCAGACGCTGGTCGAGTTCGGCTTTCGCCTGCCGTCGGCGCTGGACAACCGGCCGCTCAACTTCGAGGAATGGCAAGGCTTCGTCAAGCAGGCGATCTACGTCTCGGCCACCCCGGGCGACTACGAGATGCGCCAGTCAGGCGGCGTGGTGGTCGAACAGTTGATCCGCCCGACCGGACTGGTCGATCCCGAAATCGAAGTGCGCAAGGCCGGCACGCAGGTCGATGATCTGCTCGAAGAGATTCACAAGCGCGTCGAGCGCAACGAAAGGGTGCTCGTCACCTGCCTGACCAAGAAGATGGCCGAGGACCTGACCGACTACTATCACGACCTCGGCGTGCGCGTGCGCTATCTCCATTCCGATGTCGAGACCATCGAGCGCGTCGAGATCATCCGCAGCCTGCGCAAGGGCGACTTCGATGTGTTGGTGGGAATCAACCTGCTGCGCGAGGGACTGGACCTGCCCGAGGTCTCGCTGGTCGCGATTCTCGATGCCGACAAGGAAGGCTTCCTGCGCTCGACCCGTTCGCTCATCCAGACCACCGGACGTGCCGCGCGCAACGTCAACGGCCGCGTCCTGATGTACGCCGATACGATGACTGACTCGATGCGCCGGGCGATTGGCGAGACCGACCGTCGCCGAGCGAAGCAGGTCGCGTATAACCAGGAGCACGGCATCACGCCCGCCTCGATCGTGAAGGCAGTCGGGGCATCGTTGGTCGAGATGTATTCGCCCGAATGGGCGGTTGTGCCCGATGTCGACGAGCCGTCGACGGCCGAAGAGAAACTCATCCCGCCGCACGAGCTGTCCGATCGCATCACCGCGCTCAGGCGCGCGATGGCGCAGGCGGCCGGCGAGCTCGAATACGAACGCGCCGCCGAGCTGCGCGATCAGATCAAGCGGCTCGAACGGCGCGCACTCGGGCTCGACACGGCGAAGCCGGTCGCGCCGTCCGTGCCGCCCGGCAGCGCGCATCAGCATGCGAGTGCGGCTGCGCGCGGCCGCCATTATGGGCACAAGACTGTCGGCATCAGCGATCAGCCCGAGAAGCTGATGAAGGGCCGCAAGGGCGGAGGGCAGGGCATGGGCGCCGCGACCGGCGGGTCGGGCCGCAAGTCATCGCGTTCCGGCCGCCTTCGTTTGGTGCCCGAACGACCAGAGTAAGGGGGAAGCTCACCGATATGCTCTCGCATGAGAGGCTCAACAGAATTGCCAAGGCCGACGGTAAGCTAGTCAATCACTGGCGCGAAGGAGTATCGATAGAAGAAGACTCGGAATCCAAGATTGAGGATCTCGTGAAGAGAGTCGCTGCCGACAGATGGCGCTTGGCTCAGATCCACAAGCGAAATGCAGACGAGTTCTTGCGCTATCCTACCATGTACCGCGCTGCGATCAGTCGCTACTACTACTCAATGTACCATGCGATACGCGCTTGCGCGTACGTCTTCCACGGCGGCGACGACTTTGAAGACCACAGCACGTTACCGCAGAACATTCCAGATGACTACCCAAAACGAACCCAGTGCCAGAGCGCGCTGAAGAACGCGCGGCTCGCGCGAAACCGGGCTGACTACGACCCCTATCCGGGTTCTTGGCAAAGTTGGCGGCTTATCGTTGCGGACTTACGGGGCACTTCCCGAGAGGTCCTCAGTGAGAGTCGACGATACCTTCGGCGCAACGGGTGCTTAGTGTGATGGAAACTGGAGAGGAACTAGACACCGAAGGAATCGTCAGAGACGCTTTTGCCCTCGAGGGGATCCAGACTCTGGGGATCGAGCGCCATGAGTATCCACAAGAGATCATTCTAGTCGTTAGTGTCAGAACTTCGGACGCCTCGTCCGCTGCGATGATCGCGAGTCGACTAGACCGGCAGCTAGCAAGCCGCGGCTTCAGAGGTTTCGTCACGGTGAGATCCGATGATACGCGCGTTTCGAGGCGGCAGGCTGGCCTGAGGGCAAGCGTTGCGGACGCCAGATCAAGCAAACTAGCCGAGCTCATTGAGGCAAGGTCGCGAACGTCCCTACAACAGCCGAGTCTGTCTTACGTTGTAGACACCGAGCGGAACATCGACCGCGCTTGTAGCCCGCGTCACCATCTCATCTTCGGGCGGCGTGGAACCGGCAAGACCGCACTCATGGTTGAAGCGAAGCGCAGGGTCGAGGAGAAGGGCACGCTCTCGGTCTGGATGAACCTTCAGACCCTGCGGTCGGAGGGCACAGACCGCGCGTTTACTTACACTGCGTTAGCAGTCTGTGAGAAAATTGCCGGGCTCATAGACGCCACGGGCGGCGATGATCTCGGTGTCCTGCTCGCGGGCGTGAGATCTGATCTAGAGAGATTCTTGAGCGCCCCGAGCACCGTTGCGGGGAGTGCCGACCCGTTCATCCCGAGGCTGCATCGACTCTTGCAACGATTCTTGGGCTCCAGACGCCAAAAGCTGTTCGTGTTCATAGACGAGCTGCATTACTTGCGGAGAGATCAACAGCCAAGGCTGCTCGACATGTTGCACGCAATTGTGCGCGACGTCGACGCATGGCTGAAGGTAGCCGGGATTCGGCACCTCTCGAAGTGGTTTGTCCCAAATCCGCCAACAGGTCTCGAGAGTAGTCACGACGCCGGCATCATAAATCTTGATATCACGCTCGAGAATCCCAGTCAGGCCAAGCAATTCTTGGAAGAGGTCCTCGCGGGATATGGTGCCTCGGTGTCGATCGCCACCGTTGGAGACGTGTTCTCCGGTTCCGCTCTCGACAGACTGGTCCTCGCTTCGGGCGCCGTGCCACGCGACTATCTCACGTTGGCCGCAGGTGCCATCCGTCAGGCGCGCGGCCGAGAGAAGGCAAAGACGGTCGGTGTTCAAGACGTGAACCTAGCCGCCGGAGAAGCTTCCAAAGGCAAAATATCAGAACTCGAGGAGGATGCGGCGTCCTCAGAATTGGGAACCCCAGCCGTAATAAAAGCCCTACAAGAGTTGCGCGCCCACTGTATAGAGACTCGAAACTGCACATACTTTAGGGTCGACTTTCATGACAAGGAGAGACTTGCGCGTGAGTATGGTCTCGTGCAGGACCTAATGGATTTACGGTTGCTGCATCTTCTCGAATCGAGTCTGTCGGATGAGCACCACGCAGGGAAGCGTGCAGAGGTCTACATGCTCGACCTTAGTCAGTTCTCAGGCCACCGACTAAGACGTCACCTCAAGATGCTCGACTTTCGGTCGGGGTACCTCGTTCTTAAGGGCGCAGACAACCAAGAGAGAATTGCGCGATCGCCGAAGCAGCGCCTCGGGTTGCTTCGTCGAGGTCCTCTTCTTCCTCTTTCGCTCCTCACTCCCGTCTTAGGGGGTTCCGCGCCGACCGGTGCTTCCGCAGCCAGCAGCGGTTGACCGAGTGGCGCAAGACCCATGCAGCGGTCAGCCTTGCGCCAGAGCGGCCTCAAGCTCACGCCCGACCGCCCGGAGTGAGGAGTCGCATCGGAGTTTGGGGACGGCGCATACCCCGTTTCGTCATTCTGAGTCCTTCGACTCCGCTCAGGATAAACTCCGCGAAGAATCGCGCCGCTTCCCGGACGCTTGGGTAGGACAGATTTCGTCATGGCAGAAATCGTGAGGCTTCGGGATTCGCAGATCGATGAGGCGAGCGCGGTGCTCGCGCGGGCCTTCCAGAACGATCCTCTGATGGTCTACACCATCCCGGATCAGGGCGAGCGCGCGCGGCTGCTGCCGGAATTCTATACACGAATGGCAAGGTTCGGATGCATCGCAGGCGAGGTCTATACCACCGCTGACGCCATCAACGGCGCGGCGGTGTGGCTGCCGCCGGGGGTGAAGTGGACGCGCGAAAGGGTCGAGGCGGCGGGGCTGCACGAACTCTCGAAGATCCTCGGCGACGAGGCAATGGGGCGATTTCGGGAAGTCGTCGGACGTGAAGCTCAGGCGCGCGAGCGCGACATGACCGCACCATACTGGTATTTGCTTCTGCTCGGCGTCGAGCCTGCGCGCCAAGGGCGCGGACTTGGTGGCGAGCTGATGAGGCCGATACTGGAGCGCGCGCCCAGCGAAGGCTTCGCTTGCTACCTTGAGACCGAGCAGCCGCGCAACGTGGCGTTTTATCTAAAGCACGGCTTCGAGGGGATCATCGATGGCGAAACGGCTGGCGCCACCGGCGTCCGATTCTGGACGTTCCGCCGGACGCCGGAGAACCAGCACCGGCCCGGCTAGCGGCGCTGCTGACTCGCGTACTCGAACGATGGCCCGGAATAGCCCGCGCCACCGGCCATTTCGGTTCGCGTGTTCCCGGTCGCGATGCCACCATCGACGATCATCGCAGTGCCAGTAATCCACTGGGCCTCGTCGCTGGCCAGGAACAGCGCCATCGCCGCGATATCTTCAGGCCGGCCCGCGCGCCCGATCGGCTGCATCTTCGCCAGGTTCTGCTCGGCGGCTTTCTCCCCGCCCGGCATCATCCCGTAGACGAGCGGTGTCAGGATTCCGCCCGGACAGATGCAATTGACGCGGATGCGATCGCGGCCCAGTTCGATCGCGGCGGACTCGGTGATGCTGATCACCGCTTTCTTCGCGGCGCTGTACGCGTGCAGTCCGGCGATGCCGCGCAACCCCGCCACCGATGAGGTCGAGATGATCGATCCGCCGCCGACCTTGCGCATCTCGGGCGCTGAATGCTTGATGCCGAAGAACACCGCCTTGGTCAGAATTGCGAAGGTGCGATCCCAATCCTCCTCGGTGATCTTCTCCAGCGGTCCAACCGCACCGCCGACGCCGGCGTTGTTGTAGGTGATGTCGAGCCGGCCGAACTCTTTGACCGCTCGCGCTATCACCGCCTTGATCGCGGCTTCGCTCGTCACATCGGTGTGCTGATAAACGGCGCGGCCGCCCGCCGCGGCGCATTCGCCGACCACCTGCTCGCCGCCTTGCGAGTTGAGATCGGCGATCACGATCGCCGCGCCTTCTTGCGCGAATCGAATCGCGGTCGCACGGCCCATCCCGCTCGCCGCACCGGTGATGACTGCTACTTTGCCATTGAGCTTGCCCATCGGGTGTTCCTCTTGCCGGCTGCCGCCAGCGTTTTCAGACTGCGATCGTTTGGTGCCTCATTTCTCGAATGACGGACCGGCGAAGTTGCCGGGAATCGTTATCGGCTGCGCGCCCGGCCGCTCGAGGAATTGGCCGCCCGCGGTCAGGCCGCCATCCACGACCATCGCCGTCCCCGTTACCCATTCGGCGTCATCGCTGGCGAGGTAGAGCGCCATCCCCGCGATGTCATGCGCCGAGCCGGCGCGTTTGATCGGCTGCGCTTGCGCCATGAGCCGGTCCATCAGCCGCTCGCCGTCGCCGGGGATGCGGCCATAGAGCAGCGGCGTGTTGATGCCGCCCGGGCAGATGCAATTGACCCGGATGCGATCCTTGCCGAGTTCGATTGCCGCGTTGCGGGTGAGATTGATCACGCCGGCCTTCGCTGCGCTGTATGAATGCGGAGCGTAGCCACCGTTCAATCCGGCGACCGACGCGGTATTGATGATCGAGCCGCCGCCCGCCTTGCGCATCTCGGGAATCGAATGCTTGATGCCGAGGAAAACGCCGCGCAGCAGGATCGCCTGGGTCCGATCCCAGTTCCCGACCGTGGTCTCTTCCAGCAGTCCAATCGCGCCGCCCAGCCCCGCGTTGTTGAACGTGATGTGCAGTGCGCCGTATTGCTTGACGGCAAGTGCGATCGCCGCCTTGATATCATCTTCGCGCGAGACATCGGTCTTGATGAAGAGCGCCCGGCCGTCGTTCGCGACGCATTCATGAGCGGTCGCCTCGCCGCCCTCTGCGTTCAAATCCGCGACCACCACTGCCGCGCCTTCTTTCGCGAAGCGAATCGCCGTCGCACGGCCGATTCCGCTGGCTGCGCCGGTGATTACTGCAACCTTATTCTCGAGTCTGCTCATCGAAGTTCGACCCTTCCCTGTCCAGATCCAAGCGTTGCCTGCGCGGCGAACCGAGCTGCGCAACCCAACTCGCCTTGATAACAACAAATTGCTCGGCGGGCCACCGCTATCGCTGAGCGGCGGTTGTCTGGTTGGGAACACGGCGATGGGCTGCATGCGCCTCCCGATTGGCGACCCCCGCCCTGCCACGATGATATGATCGGCGCGTCATGACGGATCGTATGCCGACATCCGGGCCGGGAGGCTTTCCTGTGGCGGACGAGAAGGCTCGCCCGCCACAGGACAGCCTCGCTGAGCCCAGTGAGGCAGCGCCCGCTGGCGAGCATTCTGGCCCGCGCTATGACTCGCTGGCGCAGTATCCGCCGGAACATTCGGCGGATACTGCGCCAGCGAGCGCGGCCGGTTCAGCCGCGGCGCCCGCGACTGAACCGGCGCTTGGGGCGAGGGCATCGACCGCGGCAGCGGCCGATGCCCTCACCCGCAAACTCGACCTCATTCCTACCGACCCCGGCGTTTACCTGCTGCGCGATCGCGCCGGCAAGGTCCTGTACGTCGGCAAGGCGAAGTCGTTGCGCCAGCGCGTCCGCGCCTACTTCCGCGACGGCGGCGACGAGCGCTTCCAGGTGCGCTTTTTGATGCGCCGTGTACGGGACTTCGACAGCCTGGTCACGACCAGTGAGAAAGAAGCGCTGATCCTCGAAAACAATCTCATCAAGCAGTACAAGCCGCGCTACAACATCCGGCTCAAGGACGACAAGTCATACCTCAGCGCCAAGGTCACCAACCATGCGTGGCCACGCATCACCGTGACCCGGCGCATCGTCAAGGACGGCGGCCACTATTACGGACCGTTTGGCTCGGCGGATGGATTGCGCGAGACCATCGACGTAATCCGCAAAGTCTTCCCGCTGCGCACCTGCTCGGACGCGGTCTTCCGTAACCGCGCGCGCCCGTGTCTGGAGTACCAGATCAAGCGATGCCTCGGGCCGTGCTGCCTGCCGGTCGATCGCGACGAGTACGAACGTCATCTGCATGCCGCGACGCTGCTGCTCGAAGGCAAGGACCTCGACCTCCTCAGGGAGATGCGCGCGGAGATGAAATCGCGCGCCGAGCAGCTCGAGTTCGAGGAAGCCGCCCGTCTGCGCGACCGCGTCCGCGCAATCGAGAAAACCGTCGAACGCCAGACCGTGCTCCATCACTGGGGTATCGACCAGGATGTGTTCGGACTCTATCGCGAGGGTGGGACGATCGAGGCGATCGTGCTCACCGTGCGCGGCGGCAAACTCACCGGCACGCAGAGCTGGAGCTTTGAGGATCTCGAGTTTGCCGACGAGGACGTGCTCGGCGACCTGCTGACGCAATACTACGCTGCCGGCCGGCCCGGACCCGATGAAGTGATCGTCCCGGTGCCGCTCGAAGACGCCGAGGTGCGCGCGGAACTGCTCTCGGAGCGGCGCGGCAAGAAGGTCGAATTCCTCGTGCCGCAGCGTGGTGAGAAGCTGCGCCTGCTCGAGATGGCAATCGAGAATGCGCGCCAGAGCTTTGCCTCGCGGCGCGACAGTGAACTCACCCGCGAGCGGATGCTCGAAGACCTGCGCGTGAAGCTCCATCTGCGCAACACACCCAAGCGCATCGAATGCTACGACATCTCCAACCTGCAGGGCACGATGGTGGTTGGTTCGCAGGTCACCTTCGATGAGGGTGAGCCGCAGAAAGCGTTCTATCGCCGCTATCGGATTCGCACCGTCCAGGGGCAAGATGATTTCGCCAGCATGTACGAAGTCCTCAGCCGCAGGCTTCGGCGCGCCGTCCGCGAAAACGAATATCCCGACTTGTGGGTCATCGACGGCGGCAAAGGCCAGCTCAACATGGCGCTAGCCGTGCTGCGCGAGTTCAAGCTGCTCGATCAGATCGAAGTCGTGTCGCTCGCCAAGCAGCATGTGCTCAACGATCCGCGCGCGCGCGAAGTCGCCAAGTCCGAGGAGCGCGTCTTCCTGCCCAATCGCAAGGATCCGATTGTACTCAAGAAAAACTCGACGGCGTTGTTCCTGCTGGTGCGGGTCCGCGACGAGGCTCATCGCTTCGCGATCACTTATAACCGCGAATTGCGGCAGCGGATCAGGATGCGCTCGATTCTCGACGATATCGAGGGCGTCGGTCCGGTTCGGCGCCGCGCACTGCTGCGTCATTTTGGCAGCCTCAAGCGCATCCGCGAGGCGTCGAGCGATGAGATCGCGCAGGTGAAGGGGATCAACGCCGACCTCGCCGCGAGGCTCCGCCGCGATCTCGACGCGATAGCCGATATGCTCGAGCGCGAGGAGCAGGGGACGGCGCCGGATGCGGATGCGCAGGTCTCATCGCCTCCGCCCGACGGACGGGCGCAAGCCGCGCCGAAGTCGCCGCAGCCGGTTGCCTGATCCGCAGACCACTGTATGCGATCACCGCGCTTGATGGTTCCATGCTTGTGCATGTCGGCGATCATCGCGCTCGCAAGCCGTACGCTGGCGGTCGACGAGCTCGACGAGATCAGTTCTGTCGTCGGCTTCACCACCGCCGCGAGTTTCCCGATCTTGATCCAGAAGGCCAACCGCGGGGATCCATCGGCGCAAACGATGGTCGGGCTGTGCTACGGGGGCGGGATCGCTACGCGTGCCGATCAGGCTGAGGCGACCAACTGGTTCCGGCGCGCGGCTGACCAGGACTTCGCCGTCGGAGAATTCGAGCTTGCGCGCAGCTACGAACGGCGCCTCGTCGAACAACCACACCCCGACCCCGAACTCAGGGACGCTGCAGTTCGATGGTACCGCAAGGCCGCCGAGGCGGGGCTCGCTACGGCGCAGTTCAATCTGGCCGCGATGTATGAGACCGGCCACAACCTGCCGCGTGACCGCGCGCAAGCTGCGTACTGGATGCGCAAGGCCGCGGAGCAGGATGACTATCACGCGCAACACGACTTGGGCCTGATGTACGATCGCGGCGAGGGTGTACCACTCGATCACGCGCAGGCCGCCGCGTGGTATCGGGCCGCTGCTCTCCAGGGCAGCGCGCGCGCGCAAAGCAAGCTGGGCTTCGCGTATCAAGCCGGGCGGGGTGTGCCGCAAGACGACGACGAGGCCCACAAATGGTTCCTGATGGCGGCAGAGCGCGGCGAGCCGTTGGCGCAGACCGCATTGGGAGCGATGTACCTCAGTGGCCGCGGCGTGCCCCAGGATTTCGCGGCGGGCGCCGCGTGGCTGCGCAAGGCGGCCGACGCCGGTGAGCCCGGCGGTCAATGGCTGCTCGGCACGCTCTATTCGCGCGGCGATGGCGTCTCGCGTGACTATGTCGCGAGCTGGAAATGGCTGAGCCTTGCGGTTGCGCGCGCCAAGCGCAATCCCGGCAAGCGGGAGGTCGCCGACAAAGCCCGCAAGCAGCTGGCGGAGTTGCGCCATGTAATGAGCAAGCGCGAGATTACTGACGCTGAGACCGCGGTACTGGACTGGCAGATACGTCATCAGGAACTCGGCGCCGACTCTTCGGACGACTCGGCAAACCCGCGCTAGAGCAAGCCGTAGCCGCCCGAATCGCGGTTGCGCCAATCGCAATTGACACTTTTGTATCGAATTGCTACACGCGGTAGCAGACTCGCCAACGGCGGACCGTATGCGGCCGCAATGCAAATCGCCGCGCCCCCCTCCGCTCCGGGCGTTGGGGTGCGCGCGAAAGGGGGCTCTCATGAATGCCGGCGCGCGGACCTTCAACTCCCGGGAATCGAAGCGTACCCGCGACTGCGCTCCTGGCGCCCGCGCGCATCGCGAAGGCGAACGTGTCCTGGACAACGACCGCGGCTACCTCGAGCGCGCCCTGCGCAGCGTCGAGCTGGCGGGCGCGGCGGCGAGTTCGCTGCTGGCTGAGCGGCCGTTTCTCGAGTTGGCGGCAGCGCGACTGGGCGCCGATCGCTTCGCCGCGATGATTGAAGGCGCGCGTCTGATGGCCCAGTTGCGCTCGCTGTATCTGGCCAAGGCGGCGCCGCTCTTCGCATGCGCCGGGCGCGGAACCCTTGAACCTCAGCGCAAGGGCCGCGCCAAGGAGCCCGAGCGGCCCGCAGGCTGGTATCCCGGATGCGACCGGTGGATAGACCCGCGCGCACGCGCGCGCTTGCTGGATAGAATTCGCTCCTGACAGTAGAGTTGGCCGGTCAGCAAGGGGGGCTAGTCCGATCGCCGCAGCCTCGAATTTCGGGCACGCGCGTTCGCGCTTTATTGCGGCATCCATTGCGGATCAGCCGCATGTGGGCGGACGTGCGATTGCCATCGCACTGGCGCCGGCTGCGCCGATCTACATCGTCGCGATCGCGATCGTTGCTGGCGATGCGCTCGGCAACCTGAACCATGCGCCGCCGCTGTGGACTGCGGTAGCACTCGCCAGCGCTGCGATGCTCTCGATGCTCGCCCGCCGCCACCGCCTGGCGATCTTGTTCGCCGCGCTCGCGCTGTCGGCAGCCGCGGCTGCGCCTGTCGATCGATTGCTTCATCCCCCGCCCGATCGCGCAAGCATCCGGCGTTATTCGGACGGTTCGACGCTGACGGTCGAGGGCCGCCTCGCACGTGAAATCGAGCAGGTCGGCGATCGCTACCGTCTGTTCGTTC
The DNA here is from genome assembly GCA_041491005.1 of Binataceae bacterium (SeqCode). Lineage (GTDB taxonomy): Bacteria > Desulfobacterota > Binatia > Binatales > Binataceae > JBGPUE01. Next base: position 31,838 of record JBGPUE010000031.1, read on the forward strand.
AGCTCGAGTGGACCCATGCTCCGGGGGGACGACCTGAACGCGCCACAGGGCTTATCCAGCTCATGTCGCTCTTCCGGCCTGACTGTCACATCGGCGATCGATTGCGTGTGACCGCCAAGCTCCGTTTCCCGCGCAACAACGGCAATCCCGGCGAGTTCGACTACGCGTCCTTTATGGCTCGGTCGGGTATCGCCGCAAGGATGTTCGTGCCCGCCAAGTCCGTCATCGAAGTGATTCCCGGACCGCGCGATTCCTTCGCCGCGCTGCGCGAGCGCCTGCGCTCACGGATCGCCGCCTTCATCGACGCGACGCTCGTGTATCCCGAGAGCGCGGAGATGCGCGCGCTTGTGATCGGCGATCGCGGGGGCATCGATGACGCGTTGCGCGACAAGTTCACCCTGACCGGCATGGCGCATCTGCTGGTGATTTCCGGGCTGCATCTCGGCTTCGTCGCGTCCGCAGCATTCGCCATCGCGCGGCTTATTCTCGCGCTCTTCCCGGCGCTGATGATCCGCGGCCATGCGAACAAGCTGGCCGCGCTTGCCGCGGCGATCGCGGTAATTACCTACAGCGAGATTGCCGGCCATCACGTCTCCACCGTGCGCGCGCTCGTGATGGTCCTGATGTATGTGGCCGCGATTATGCTCGATCGGCCGCGCGAGGTGCTCGCCAGTCTCGCTCTGGCAGCGACCATGATTTGCCTGATGATCCCGGGCTCGACCGCCGATATTGGCGCGCAGCTCTCCTTCGCCTCGGTGATCGCCATCATCCTGGGTATGCGGCTCTATAGTGCATGGTGGCGGAGATGGCTGGCGCGGCGCGTCCTCATCCCGCACAACGCACCTCGCAGGTACGTGCTGGGGAGCTGGTTCGTCGGCTACCTTGCGGTGTCATTCTGGGCACTGCTCGGCACCGCGCCGCTTACCGCTTTTCACTTCAATCAATTCTCGATCGTCGGGCTGATCGCCAACGCCGTGGTCGTCCCGATCATCGGCGCCGGCGGCACGGTGCTGGGCTTGGCCGCATGCGCGCTCAGTTTCATCTGGATGGCGCCGGCGCGCCTCCTGATGCTGCTTGCCGGTCAGCTGCTCGCACTCGGGACCTTGCTCGCTGGATGGTTCGAGGGGCTGCCCGGCGCATGGATGCGCTCGTTCACGCCGAC
>JBGPUE010000032.1:0-32115 GCA_041491005.1 Binataceae bacterium (SeqCode)
AACGCCATGGACTTTCAGGATGGCGCGCATGAAGATCGCCGCGCCACCCCGCCAAACGCCGGTCTCCACGAAGTCGCCCGCGATGTCTTTCCTGAGTACCTCCTCACAGCAAAACTGCAGGTTCTCGAGCCGCTGGGTGCCCACCATTGTGAAAGCGGCTTCCAGATACTCTCTTCCCTCCCTGATCGCTTCGGAAGAAACGCCTTGATGTCCGACAAGATGCAGATTACGCGTGCGCAGGGCTCTGCTGGTCAAGGCATAGAGCAGGCGCTTGGGCCGCTCGGATCTGCGGGGAAACCGCAGCGGCCGGAGTTGCGCGCCCGGTTGATCTGCGTAGATCGAACAGGTCAGCGCCTTTTTCATAAAGTCGAGGTAGCGCGGTCCAATTGCGTCCATGGGCTCTGGCAACTTGAGCTGCAGGAGATTCGCAATCCTGCGCGGTTTACTCCATCTCTAGGACGGCGGCGGTTTCGCTCTAGCAGCCTGTTGAAAAAGGAGTTTTCAACGGCCTGCTCCCTCTCTCTTGTCTCCCCCAGAGGGGGGGAAGACCAAGGAGGCAGCCAGTCTTTCGCAGGGTGTTGACCGCATCATCTGAGCTCATTTTGAAATCTCCGGCTTCTTCAACACCCTGCTAGGGCACCGTCGGCGAGGCGCGCCGCAGTTCCGCCGGATCGCCGATGCCGGTCATCCGCGCGCTGATCTCCCATAGCCGCGCGGCTTTTGATCGATCGTAGGACTCGGGCCTCGAGGGCGCCGGTTTGCACTTGATGAAATACTGACCGCTGACGGATTCGACTTCCGGCGAGGTCGCCAGGTAGATCTGCGTCGCAGCGCCCTGCTCAGCGGTCAGAACGAATGGGCCGAGCGCGCTCACCACGAATCGCGCGAAGCCGCCGTTGTTCTTGCCCAGCCCGGTCGCGACCGTCCCCGGATGCAGGCAGTTGACCGTCACGCCCGTGCCCTCGAGGCGGCGCGCCAGCTCGTAGGTAAACATGATGTTCGCAAGCTTCGATTGCCCATAGATGCGCATCGTGCGGTAGCGCCGTTCGCCGCCCAGATCGTCGAAGTTCATCGTGCCGTAGCTATGGGCGTCCGACGCGACGTTGATGATTCGCGCGGGCGCGCTCTGTTTGATGCGCTCGAGCAGCAGCATCGTGAGCATGAAGTAGGCAAGATGGTTGACCGCGAAGGTGGTCTCGATGCCGTCGACCGTCAGCGTGCGCCGCGTATTGGCCACTCCGGCATTGTTAACGAGCACATGCAGCGGCTGGTTGCGAGCGAGGAATTCGGCGGCCAGCTTGCGAATCGATTGCTGCGACGAGAGATCGGCAATCATCAGATCGACGCTCGCATCAGGCGCCGCTGCCTTGATCGCAGCGACGGTTTCCTCGCCACGGGTGCGATCGCGGCATACGAGGACCAGGCTCGCGCCCAGCTTCGCAAGTTCGATCGCGGTCACGCGACCGATTCCCGAGCTCGCGCCGGTGATCATGCAATTGCGGCCCCGCATGCTATCGGTCTTCGCGTCCATGGTGGCGATTGTCGCCGATTGGCGCGCGGAATTGAAGCGATTGTCGTCTGCCCAACGGGTCCACCGAGAGGCTCAAGCCGGGCCCCGATCTAGTGTGGTGAGTCGAAAGTTGGTGGATTCAATTGCGTCCGTCCGCGCCCTCACCCGCCAAGCGATTTACCCGTAAATCGCTCGGCGACCTCTCCCAGCTTGCGCCTCTGAACCAGCCAGAGGCGCGGGAGAGGTGATCTTCGCCTTCTCTGAATCGATCGTTTTCGCTTTGACACGTTGGCGGGTGTCCCTGTGCGGGGAGTTTGCTGCGCTTCACGAATAGCCTCGCGTGCGCACCTCTGCTACCAGTAACGATGTAACGGACTGGCTATAGCGTTCATCGCGATTGGCCGCCGTCAGGAGGATGTGGGGATGCCGGGTCTCGGGCAGTCGACTCGATACATCATTCTTGGATCCGCATTGGCTGCGATGCTTACTCTGAGCGCCGGCGCCCAGGCCCACGCGGACGAAGATTGGCACTACGAGGGCGCGACCGAGCTCAATAGTCCCGCGCCGCGCCGGGCTGCCCGCCAGGCGTCGGCGCAGCCGCAGATTTTTACCGCCTGCGGCGAGCCTGCGATGGCGGCGCATGAGCCGATGATCTCGATCATGCGGCGCGTCGCCGGCGTGTGGGGCGCCAAGGCGCGCATCTACGAGACGCCGGTGCCCATGGCCGCATTCTCGGCGGCACCCTCCTGCGTCTTTTACAATCTCGGCGAGGTCGCCATGCTCCTCGCGCTCTGGATGAATGTCGACGATCGCGACAAGGTCGAGCCGCTGCTCTACGCAATCGTCGCGCACGAGCTCGGCCATATCGTCCACAAGGATGCCTCCCGCCGCGACGTCGATCCGGTCAAGCGCGAGCTCGAGGCCGACCAGTTCGCGGGCTACACGCTTTCGCGCCTCGACATCAGCGCCGACAACATCTCCGACTACTATCGCATGACCGGCGACGATTTCGCGGGCAGCGGCGCCTCGCATGGCAGCAGCGGCCAGCGCGCCGACGCCTTCCATCAGGGATGGCAGCGCGGCGACCTCGGCCTCAGCGAACAATCGCACACCGGCGTCGGCAGCACCGATACGCCCTGACCATCGCGCTCCCGCCTTCGCGCAGCGCCGTGCTATTCAATGGGCGGCGGCGCAGCCGCCCAATCTCAACGCGGCGAGGGTCAAAATGAAGATCGGCGTTTCCCTGCCATTGACGGCGGCTTCCGGCGATCCCGGCGCGATCGCGCGTGAAGCGGAGAATCTCGGCTTCGAATCGATCTGGAGTGTCGAACACGCATGCGTGCCGACGGGCTACACCACGCACTATCCCCGCTCGGCCGACGGCAAGGTTCCCGCGATGTACGCGCAATTGGCCGAGACCTGGGTTGTGCTCGCGATCGCCGCGAGCGCGACGAAGCGCATCAAGCTCGGCACCGGCATCCTTCTGCTCGCCCAGCACAACGTGATCGAGACAGCACGCGCCGCCGCGACGCTCGACATGTATTCGGCCGGGCGGCTCATCCTGGGCGTCGGCGCCGGATGGTTCCGCGAAGAGGCCGAGGTCATGGGCGTGCGGTTCGAGCGGCGCTGGAAGCATCTGCGCGAATCGGTCGAGGCGCTGCGAATCCTGTGGACGCAGGATGAGGCGAGTTACGCAGGCGAGGTGATCAAGTTTCCGCCGCTGCGCGTGGGGCCCAAGCCGGTACAGAAGCCGTGTCCGCCAATCATGCTCGGCGCGCACGATCCCAGGTATGCGCTCAAGCGCGTCGCACGCTACGCCGACGGATGGATGCCGGGCGGGCTCTCGCCCGAGAAGGCGATGGAATGCATCCCGGAGATCAAGCGGCTCGCGAAAGGGTACGGACGCGATCCCGAGCGCCTGCAATTCTCGGTTGCCCTTGCGATGCGCGGTGACGAGCCGGGCGTGGATACGCTCAAGCGTTATGAATCAGCAGGCGTGAGCCGGATCATCCTGATGGCGACTGCGGCCGCATCCGGCGACGGCGTCGCAGCAGTACGCGCAATCGGGCCGGTAGTAGAGCGCGCTGCCCGCCTGTAGAAGGCGAATCGTATGCGGCTCAGATGGAAGCCCCAACGCGTAACAGCCGGTGTCAGGCCACGACCGGCTGGCTACTCACGCCAACTTCCCAGATGGAAACACTCGCGCCTGCGCATCTATACTGTGACTGATGATGCGCGGAAGGTCGTCTCGCACACTGGAGGTGAGGGCATGCGTTGCCAGATGTACAGCCTCATAGTGTTCTTTGCGTTGCTCGCTCCTCCCGTGGTCGCGCAAGCGCAAATGGGGTTGTCTATCGGCGGTCTCGCAGCCCCCAGTCTAGGGGGCGAGATCATGTCCAAAGCCCGCTGCCAGATCCTGCTTTCCGGGAGAATATTTCCCGAGGGAGAGCCGATCCCCAAAGACTTGCGGGTCGTGAAGCTCAGGATCGGCGAGTCGGTCGTCCCCATGGTACTGGACCCTGAGGGCGAAAATCCGTACGACCCCAAGTACCAGGCTTTCCGCTTCGATCGTCTCAAGGAAGTGTACGACTCGCTGCTCAGGATAACCGTGGCCGTCCGGGTCGAACACAAGGATGATATGGCGCAGCTCGAAGACCGCAGGGACTCGTCCGACGCGCTGCGCGTTGACGGATGCGCCCGCGGCTGGGTTATGCCGGTCTTCGAAATCAGCTCCGTAAGACGATCACACTGAGGCCGCGCGCCGCGAACCATCGAAGCGGCCGACTTCCAGCTCAGTGCGCCATATAGCCGACCGTTTTCATTGGTGTCCCCGACGGGATTTGAACCCGTGTTACCGACGTGAAAGAACGAAATAGGTAAATATCAGGAAGGGCTATCCACTAGCACTGAGTGCCACCAAGCCCTACGCGCCCAATGGCCTTCTAGTCATCGACTGTCACTGAGCGTCACGGAGCGATATCGGTTGTTGGCGCTGGAATGGCACCGAGGTTGGCACTCATTTGGCACCGTCATCCTTCGCTACTGCAGGCCCGCAGTCAGCATTGGTCAACACGCCTGATTCTCATTTCGCTCGTTCAGTTCTCCAGCGTAGGGCAGCGACTGCGACTCGCCGGGGCAAACACCCCCATATACAAAACTGGCAAGCTGAGGCCGCCACTGCCGAAGCGACAATTCGTGCATCGTGGCGCTCGGCTCACCATCTGGCCTTTGAACGGACCAACCGCAAGTATCACTGTCGAATCCCCGCGTTAAGACGTGACGGCCGCTGAATCGGTACGCCAAGCTCGCCTAGCATCTGAGAAGCGGTCGGATCGCTAGTCGATTCGCCACTGACCCACGCCTCCCTCGCCTCTCGGTTCTTGAACTCAGATTCGCGGTCATTACATCCATGAATCGCTCCGACTGATGCCTACCATCGTTGCTACGCGAGACTCAATGTGACTATTCGGCGACTATTCAGGCTCTTCACGTCTAATGGTCGTTAGCACGTGTAAAATTTGCCAGCGACTATCACTTGGGCTACCACAGGTTCTCCTCCCGGCTTCCCGCCACTAGAGTCTGCGCTCGGACCTTGATCGAAAAAGGGAAGCCACGCGACTCGGACGACATGCGGTAGTGACCGTGACCGCACTTGCCGTCGTACCGTAGCTGAGGCCGCGCTCCGTCGTGTGCTCAACAATCTAATTGGAAAGCGCGCCCCGCCAACCGTTCGGAAAGGGGGATATTTTCTATGCAATTTACATCGGCAATGGGTTCGCTTGTTTGCTTTGTCGCATCGATGCTGATCGGCGTGTCAGCGAATGCCGGAGCACCGGTCGCGTGGCGTGGAGATCCTAGCTGGAAACAGGTCGTCGTCGATGCCAGCAAACTCGCAGGAAGCACATGGGGCCAGAAAGTCTGGAACGCGATTCATGCCTGCCCGCCCGACGTTCCTTGTTTCGTGGACGCCAGGAACGTCCAACCCGTCGGCGTGTCTTCAAGCCTCTGGCTGCGATCGGACTTGACGATCGCTTTTGGTCCGGGAACGTATCAGTTCGCATACGGGCAGAGAATGGGACTTCATCCCACCGTTCCTGGCGTCTATCGCAACCTGCACATATACGGACAAGGGCGTGATGCAACCGTGTTGAAATTTCTCACAGATGGGACCCACTGCATCCTCGTGTTTGGAGAAATGCTGCACGCACCAAATGAACAGCGCGCGACCTACCTTCCCGCGGTATCGGTCCCCAAGCGTGGCGGCAAGACCTTCCACGCCCGACCGGATGACTTGCTGAAAGCTGACTTGAGTCCGGGAGATATAATCATTCTCGGCGACAGAGGTGTCTCCGCTGCGGATGACGAATTCGACTTTATCGGTGGCTACGAGTGGAAGGAGGTCGCCGCCGTGCACGGCAATGCGGTCCAAGTAAAGACAGCCTTTGAGAGAGACTACGGCAGTTGGGGTCGCGCCGTCTGGACAAAGAACACGGTGCGGATCGAGAACTTTGAGCTTCACGACCTTACAGTAGATGAAACTGCCAGAAGGGATACGACCTACCCTCCGCACACTCTGTACATTCAAAACACGCGGTTTACGCACATCTATAACACTCGTTTGCAAGGTTGGACGGATTGTCACTGGTGCGGGTTGTTCGCAATTTTTGAGAACCAGGACCTCGTATTCGATCACAATCTGCTGCGGCCATTCGGCACGCGAACCAGTATTCAAGGAGAGATGGGTGGCGCCTACCGGGGGGTGGTCGCAAACAACGAATTTGCGTGCGGCTTAGAAGAGTCTGGAGGCCTCGACATTGACTACGGCGGGCTCGGGCTCGTTGTCGCAGGCAATAGATTCACGTGTCCGCGTAATAGGAGCATCACGCCGAATCTGCTTTTGCACAATGCAGACGGTATCAAGGTGCATGATAATGACTTTGCGAGCAGCGAGATGTCAGACACGCAGTCGATAGCGATCTACGGCGCGTCCAATGTCGAACTACGGAGGAATCGAGCGGGGAGCGGACCTACAGGCGCGAGGGTATGGAGTTTCTACACACCCACGTGGCGAGGTTGGAAGCCCAACACGAGCTATGCGAATCACGCATGCGTGACGCCGATTCAACCCGCCGGCTGGATCTTCTGCGCGAAGAACAGGGGCGTGAGCGGCGGAGTAGAGCCCGCTTGGAATACGAGCGTACAGGCCTACAACTATGAGTCACCTGGCTCCGACGGTGCTGAGACCTATGACGGCACAGTCACGTGGGTCGGCGACCGCTTTCATCCTACCGATAGCAACGTAATCAGGGGACTTTGGGTAGACAAGGTGACGACTGGGATCGAAATCGGTTCCGGCGTTGTAAGCACGACAGTGGAAGGCCTCTGCACCGGACCAGGAGTGTTGCATCCCTTGGTGAACTACGGCGGTCCCGGTGCCCTGATCGAAGGTCCACACAGCGCGTGTTACGAATCGACGCTTGGTAAGCGATCAGATATCCTCGTTCCTAGAATTGGAGAGTTCCGATGACTTGCCGAATGATCAACAGTCGCTTCAGCTCTTTCGCAGGAACCTGAACCGCAGCGATGAGTTTGCGGTCCTTGGGTCGGTAGCCGTCTTCGCTTCCGGCAAGCTGGCGAATGCCCTCAAGGCCTCCCGTTCCCCTTAGTGAAGTCTTGCGCGCCGAATAAAATCAGGCAGGCGTTCGTCCCGAGCGTCCGCGGCGCAGGCTCTTCTTAGCGCCTCCGCGTTGTCGTTTTGCCGTGAGCCAACCATAGCGTCTCGAGAGGATGCCCAGCACCATATTTCTCCCCGCCTCCAGGTGCGCGATTTCGTCCTTCAACGATGTGATCAGAGCCTCTTGCCTCTCAAGCTCGGTAGCGTCGGGCGGGATCGCCAGGCTTCTAATCTCCGCCACGAGCTTCGCGACACGCACCTCTTGGAATGCCAGCCAATCAAGCCGGTCAGACTTGCTTCGCCCCATCGAATGCCCCCCCTCGGACAACCGTGGTCCCGTCAAACTACCGTGGGTACTGTTTATCTACACTATGTTATCGTCAAACGTCAAAAACGAAAAGTTGTGTGTCGTGCCAGACCTGGACCACGAGTGGGGTGGCAGTCACTACGAAGCGAATTTCGCCGAGCCCAACCGATTCGCTCAACGAACCTTTGAACGACGGCTCTGTGCCTCAAAATGATCGGATCATGCAGATCGATCGGGCGCCTGCAGAGATTCAGATGAGAGCGAGGTTCAAAAGTGATGATTGTGCGGCAAGGGTTTTTGGGGCGTCGCTGATTTTACAATCCCTATACCCTGAGCGACGGAACTCACGTACAGGGTAGCCCCTGGCAGCGACCTCCGCATCAGCGCGAAGGCTCTTACTTAGCAAACATCCCACAGGAGTTTCGCGCGGCAGTTTGCTTTCTCGCCAGACTTCGAGTAGCGAAAGTCTACAGCGGTCACGCGCGTCCGTTTCTGGCTCAGCCAAGTGCATTCCGGGCGCGAGATTCAACTATGGCCAGCACCACGAAGAGCCTCAGCTTCGGTGAACTCGTCCGCGAGCGCCGTCGGCAACTTCACTTGACGCAGGAAGAACTGGCCCCTCGTGCCGAGACCTCCGCTCAGCATGTCTGCCAGCTAGAGTCCGGGAGAAGGCGCCCTTCTCGCAAGATGGTCAGCAAATTGGCTGATGTGCTTAGACTTGATGGGCGGGAGTTATTTCTGCTTGCCTATCCGGGCGCCAACGCCCTTCTGTCGCGACGACCGCGACCCGTTCGATCAGCATGGGACGAATTCCGCAAGAGCGGACGCGTTCGGCGCGTCTATAGTATCTCGGACCAGGAAATTGAGCTGCTCTCTCGCGTGGCGGCGATGGGAGAGGTCAGCAGTCCGCGTGACTTCCTTCACATCCTCGTCTCGATCCGCTTGGCGGTGGGCCGCGATGCCCTTGGAATTGCGGACAACGATCTCTATTGAATTCGATTCCAGCAGCGGCGCGGATGCCAGCGCCAGAGGACTGGCGGTCGATGTTGCAGCGTCGGCCAATCAGCGCGCGCTGCGTCTGAAGCCGGCGGCCTGAGCATCAGCCTCGGACTTGAAGCAGCGGACTGATGCTCGCGTCTGCTCGTAGAACGCGCCGCCGGGCACGTGATAGATGCGACTGCGCTGGTTGCCTTTGATCTCCCCCGCCTGACAAGGAGCAGCAGCCTCAGCTAGCGCCGTTCCTGGAACATAACCAGCACTGGCGGGTTTCGACGTGTCGCCTCCGCAGGCTTGGCCGCTCCAGAATCCAAGCTCATGTAGCCGTGCTTCGCGCTCAGCGGCCTTGAACTGGGCCTGGTACTTGTAGGGTACGTGATACGTGTACTCGTGCGCGTAGCCTTGCTGGATCGGAAGCCACGCATACCGCAGCAGCCTCTTGTACTTATCGCGGTTGTCCTGGGTTGCGTCCGATTCCAGTGCGACTTCGTGCGAATCAAGAAGCTCTGCGGCCTTGGCGCTCGCTTCGCGGCCGAAGCACTGAACGGGTTTGCGAGGGTCTTTGGTCTCCGGAGTGTCCATGCCGATCAGTCGCACTTTATCGATCGCGCCGGAATCGAGACGCACACGGATAGTGTCACCGTCGATGACCTTAACGACCGTCGCCCGGACACGCGCCGCAGGGTCGCTACCGGCTGCCAAGGGGCTGGCAGAAATGAGAACGAACACAAATGCGAGAAGGCAAGCGACGAGGGCGCCGACGTGGTGGAGCTTCATCGTTACTAGCCCATATCCCACAGAATCTTCGCGTGGCAGTTCGAGCACTCGGGATCGAATGGCTTGAGCCGGGTACGCTTGCAGATCGCGCATACCCAATCGCCCTGCTGAAAGTCGGGCTGGCAGACCCAATGCTGGCCGGTGCGCGGATTGGTGGCGAGCACGTTGCGAATCTGCGGGGTCTCGGGCGTGGTCGTCAACGGCGGTTTTGTAGCCGATGCGAAGCGAATTGCCGCGACCCATCGGGCGCAGCCCCTCGCCGGATTGAAATTTGTCTAATGTCGAGAGAACGCTAGTTCGGCTTGCTGAAGAAGCCGCATTTCCTTCTCCTCGACCTTCCGCTCCGAAGGTGGAAGGATGCGAACAAGACCGCTTCGGATCAGGGCTTCCCGTGACTGCTCCGCAAGTTGAAGTTCGATCAGACGGGCCTCTTCTTTTCTTCGCTCGTCTTTCATGTCAACGTCCCAAAACTCGCCCCGGGTGCGTCAATTCCTTGCCCGGGAATGTTCTTATAGCGCGAAACGGGGTGCCCTCCAAAACGACTAGATCAACCGGCCAGCCGCACTTTGGCGTTCCTGGCAGAAAGCGATCCATTTCAATCTGGACGCCCGCCAAGAAGAGGGCTAACTCCATCGCGTCCTGAATCGGCATCACGCCCACGCTTAGCTGATGAACGGGCTTCAAAATTGACGGATCGCTCAATGCCTTTTCGAGTGCCTTACGCCTGCGTTTGGTCTGTTTCACGATTTCTGGATGGTAGCCATAGAGAAGCGAGAAGACCTCAAGACACGCGCCCTCCAAGAAGACGCCCGGAGTCTCGAGAATTCTCATAACATCACCAACGTCCTCACTAAACTCCACGCGCCAAACACGCGGAAGACTGGTCGTAGGCGAAATGGCCGCCACGAGGATGGTCGTCGACGGCCAATTGGCTACCGACAATTGGAGCTTGTGCCAAAAGTCATATCGAATTTTGCCCATTTGAAAGATGAGATCGGCGAAGTACTCATCTTGTGCTGTCTCGGTCAACAGGTTCCCCGCCCCGGTATTCTTGGACACGAAGTCCAAAGCGCTTACTTCGCCTAAGCTTGCGTTGCCCGCTACCGCCGCTATGAAACTACCGTCACGGTCTTGGGCGATTTTCACAGCGTTGTCGTACGTCTGGGTAAGAAATTGTGGTTTCTTTCGCCGGTTGAATCCGACAAATGAACTCGTCGTCAACTTGCTGTCAGCGGCCAGAACTAGCGCGGATTGTGTTCGCACTGCGATTTCTACTGTCACTCCGTTTGCCTCTCTTGGCCCCGGAGGGCGTCGGGCGCGGCCAGTCGCTCTTAGATTCGCCGTGATCAGTGCGAACGCACGCGCAGGGGCGCACCGTGCTGCATGTCCGACTGCCGGTAGAGCGTCCAGATCATCTGCCGGGTAGCAAAGTGGAGCTGCTGCTCAAGGTCGCAACCCCGGCAGATTCGCTGGCGCAACCGCCGCCCTTCCTCGTCCACCCGCTCGCGCCGAATCTTCCCACTCGTGCTGGTGGTTTTCGGGCATCGGCTCCCGTAACCAGTAGTGGGTACTCAAAAAAGAGGATGATTACTACTGCAAGACCGATGACCAAATAAGCCGGGTACCTAGTCATTTCCCGCCATCTCCGTCCTGTGTCGCGATAGCCGCCCTTCTAGCGCAACACGCGGCGCCTCGTGCCATGCACTTGTTCCTGATCCCTATCGCGGCTTTCGGGGACGTTGCTTTCGGCGCTGTCGCACCTCGGCGCGGCGCTTCATCTCGGCTGAACGCTGCTCGGGGCTGAGCCGGTCCCAATAGGCGCGGCTGGCGCGTGAGGCTGACGCTTTCTTTTCCTCCTCAGTCGCCGCTGCCCACCGCGCCCGCGATACCCGAGTGAGATGAGTCCGCAAGTCCACCATTGCCGCAGAGTACCTGAAGGCCTCACAGGCAAACAAGGCTGGCTGTTGACAGCCAGTCACGATTGGCAGTATCGTCCCACTGCTGTCCACCAAAGGAGGAACGGTCATGGCAAGCAGTAGGCGCAAGTTGGATCTGAAAGCAGTGCGGTCAAACGGGAAACTTGGTGCCGGAGGCGCATTTGCTTTCAAGGCGAACATCGAACGCGACGTACGCGCGCTGCACGATCAAGCTGCAGCGCTTGCACGGCGGCTCGGCTTTGAGGGCAACGACAAACAGCTACTCGCGGCAATCGAGCTGGAAGAGAAATTCTACGAAGAGCAATTCGAGCAGGAAGGCCGCTCCGACGACGCCGGCGATATCTGCCTGAGCGAACGTGGGCCATGGACGCGCCGCTTCGAGCCCGCGCTGGTGTCGCGGATTCTGTGCCTGGGCTCCCTTCGCGTCACGCTCGCTCCGTACAAGGAGAACGGCGGAGACGAAATCCTCGAATGGATCGACGATATAGACGGCTGTTGCATGGTGCTCCGGCGCGAAGGGTCAAGGGCGGCAACGGCGCCAGGTCTGCCCAAACACCTGCTCAAGCGGCTGGCGCTCCGCGCCGAGGTGGAACACCAGATTGTCGCTTTGCGGTTGAAAATCGAGGAATGCGAGAAACGCGAGAAATCGCTGGCGGCCTAGACGACGATGAGTGATCTAAAACTGGGACCGTCCAAATTGCGAATGAAGGAGGAGTCTCATGAAAAGAAGCAAGCTCGAAAAGAGCGGGCTGGATTTGAAAGCAGCGCTCGCGCTCATCAACCGCGGGCGCAAAGCGTTGAAGCTGAGACCGCTGGCGGCCCTCCCCATCGGTATCATGGACGACCCCGAAGAATGCCCGCTCGGCCGAGCGCTTAAGGCGGGGATCGGCACGAAGGATCAAGAATGCGTTTATTGTGGCTGCGACAAGACGACGGCTCACATGGATACGCCCAAGCAAGCGCAGGCACTTGCGAAGGCTTGGGGCACGGCCAGCGAGGACATCTGGGTCACGGTTCCCTTCCTGCTGGCGCGTTTCAATGCTGAACACAAGCGCGGCTTACATCCCGAGCTAATCGACCGTGAATGGCTGACAGTTGAGGAAGCGGCGAAGCTGACCGGCTGCCCGGAAGAAACCATCCAGAAGGCGGTCCAAGGCGGCCTCGTGCCGACACTCACGACGGCGCAGTGTGGAGAGACCTACGTGCGGCGCTCAAGCCTCGCCCAGGTCGGGGTTGCGATGTCAACCGAATGATCCGCAAGACGCAACACACTGGCGCCCAAGCGGGCGCTTCGCCGCCTGCTGCCAACGAGCCCGAATACTTTACGGTCGTGCAAGTGGCGGGGCGCATCCAGCTCAACCCGCGAACCCTCAGAGCGTGGATTCGTAAGGGGCACGTCGGCGCAGAGCAGGGGGTAATCCATCTCGGTCCCCACGCTCGGATCATGCGCATTCACTGGGCGACGTTTACGGAGAAGTTCCTCCATGTCGGCGCTTGACAAAATCGCACCGTCGCCGTGCCGCTCAGGCTGGCTCGCACAATCCGATCGATCGCGAATGGCTCAGCCTGAACGAGGTTTCGGACATCTACGGCATCAAGGTTTCGACGCTGCGCACTTGGATCAAACGCGGCGTCTTGGCGGGCGCGAATCATATCGGGACGTTGATCAGGGTGCGGCGCGGCGACTTCGAAGCCGCATTCAATACGCGGGCGCGTAAGGGTAGAAAGAAGCGCGTTGACAGCGCTGGGTGTGAGAATCGCGATTCGAGCCGAGGCGCCACTCGCTGACAAGGGCGGCCAATTCGCGGGCAACCCGCCATCTACCCCTAGCCCGAGCTGAGAACGCCAGCCCAGCGTCACACTGGCTTCAAGGCGCTAGCTGTTTGAAGCGGCAGGGCATCGCGCCGGACTTCGCGTAGCACCGCCGCCCCCGACAGCTCGCCGTACTTCTCGCCGGTGCGCACTAGGGCAGCTTCAAAAGCTCGCGTCGTCAGCCTCGGCCAGGGGTGGGTCTGCCAGGTCGAGGATTCGTCGCGTGTAATTTAGGCGTCGATTGCCAATCGCCGATCTGAGAACCCGCTTGAGCGACGAATTCACAGCCGACGTGCGCGATTATCCATCCAGGGCTTGCTCGGCTTGAATGCGTAAAGAGGGAGCGGCGAGTCAGGGAGAGGAACAAACCCAACCCGCCGCGTACCCCTCTAGCCCCAAAATGTGGGGGCAAACCGCAACTAATTCATCGCCACCGAATCGCTAATGCTCGGCGCCCTCGAACTCCAGCCCTTGGAGCGGCGGAATATGCGCGCGCAACTCGGCAAGCCGGTCCGCGACGTTGTCCACCGATTCAAGCTGCATCGCCACGGCAGCGTCCGACGCAGCCCGAATCGCTACCAGACGGGCATTGATCGATACCCCGTTATGGCGGACCGCAATGCCGCGCGTATAGCTGATCCGGTTGAGAGGACCGGCATGTTCTTGGGCATGGAACCCGAGCCGCGTTTCTTCCGTGAGCGTCCGCATCTCGCGGATGAAGGCGTCGATTTCAGGATCTGCGAGTTCGACGAGCCGCGATTCGCGCTCGCTGATCGCCGTAGAAAGGCGCAACCCCGCAGAAGTCCGCGCCTGCTCGACTAGCTGATATTTGCGCGTGGCCTCGTGAGCCCGCTTCATCGCGGCCTCGCATTCCTGCTTCGCATCGGCTGAAGCCTTCGCCAACGGGAGCAGAACCTTCTCTTGCTCCTTGCGCAGCGCGGCAATCTCTGCAAGCAGCGTCTTTCGCTTAGCTTCGCGTTCAGCAGTCTTCTCGGCGAGCATCTGTCGGCCGACTGGCATGTTTGCGAACCAGGCTGGAAGTTGATCAGGCATCGGTTCTTGTGCTGGCATTTTCTACTCCTCCCTCAATCGAGATCATCGCTGTTGCCATCGTCGTCATCTGCAAGCGGTGCGGCGGCTACCACCCGCGAACGGCTGGAAGGCGTTATACCGAACTCACCCAACATCCGGCGCATGTCAGAGAACGCCTGCTGCTTCAACGCAACGTAGGGATTGAGCCCGAGCCAGCCGCCGCGCTTGATTACCGGGCCGGTCTCGCTGACCTTGCGGCCGTACTCCACCCAACGACCATAAGCATCGCAGTAGAGTGCGAAGGCAGTGCCGTCGACCTCGGTTAGAATGCCGAGCTTCGCGAGCATCGGGCCCAATCGCCGCCATTCCCGACGCGCCTCGCCCTGAACATCTCTCGGGCAGCGCGGTAAAATGACAGCCGGTTTCGGTTCAGCTTGACTTAAGGGTCGTTTCCCCGGATTGCCGCGGAGCATGCGGAGCTTTGTGGGAATGGGAGGATTCATAAGTTGATCCGCTCGGGTCTCAACCCCAAGCGCCCTAAAGAGGCGTTCCGGGGGTCGTAGTCAGCGATTTAGCCGCCAAATCCAAGGGTGTCCCTATTTCAACTGCGGTCGCGCGTGCATGGCTGCGAAGCGGTCAACGAAAGTGACGTTCCTAGAGATTGTCGCCTTCGGGTTTTCAAGCGAGTTCCCTTTCGGCTGATCGCAAACGCCGCTGGCGAAAGTCCAGGTCGGAGCTGTCCGCCGGTCGCGCCGCCCCATCCGTGCTCGCTGCAAGCAGGCGCAGCCGCCGGCACCGAAAGTCAGCGTCCCTCGAGGATCGCGTCGTGCCATCTAGCTCACTCGCCAGCTGTAGACGAATTTTCCGCTCTCGTATATCCGGGTTCGCGTTAGGGTCGCTCGCCTTGGCCTTATCTCGAAGGACCAGCGTCCTATGGAACGTATCCAGCTTCGCGGGATTGGCTATCGGGATAGAGTACGGCGCCTGCTTAACAAGGACTATGCGGCGCCGGCGAGGATAGTCTTCATCGGATGCCGGGATGGGGACATCGAAGCGAGATCGTAGGTAGTCGTGCTTCCACACGTCCAGCATTTCATTTCTCAGTGGTATCATTGACTGATTCCTCATCAGCGTTGAAATGGCCTTTGACTTGCGCCGGTCATGGACGTGATCGCGCGGGCAACCGTCCCGCCTGAACGGATATTCTCGGCTACTGCTTCATTGACGATGATTCGCAGGTCGATACCATTGCCGTTCTGGCGTTGCTGAGTCTGGACCTGCGAATTCGTGTTGTTGATAACTTGGACGTTCACGACAACCCCGCCCCCAGTTCCACCGCCGATGACCTTGACCCCCAAGTCGCCGGAAGGGGTCCGCCCTAGCGGCAGCACGGCCTCCGAGCCACGTTCTCCCATCAAGGCTTGTCCACCTGCCATCGGGAGGTAATGCGGACTATGGATGACGGCCCCTGACGCAAGACGGGGCAGCAGCGTCATCGCGCGGAGAGGAGCCATGAGCTGCGCAGGCGAAATGGCAGCAGGGAATATCCCGCCTTGGGCATGAGGTACCGGCGGGAACATCTGGGCGGTTGTTGGAATCCCCGAAGGGGCAGCCGAAGCGCCGAACCCGAACCAACTACCAATGCCACTTAGGGCTTTACTGAATATGTCGTTCAGGCCGCCGCCCGGAGCGGTCAGCGCATCCAACTCGCGCAACAGCGGCTTCACGATAATCGCCTGCAAAATGACCTTGCCAATATCCTGACCAAGTGCGATGAGTACGGCGTCAGCATCTTTGAGCGATATGATCGCGTCGATGAAGCTGGAAGTGATCAGATTGCCCGCTTCGAGCACCGCCTTGCCGAGGTCTTCTACCGCGCCTTTAGCCGGATCGACATTCTTCTTCAGATCCTTCAATGCGAGCTGTTCGGCCTGATTATAGGTATCCCAATCAATCGCGCCGGCCTGGAGCTGATCGCCCAGTCCCTGCATTGCCGATTCAAACTCTTTAAGCCCTTTAGCGGAATCAGGCGGCAAACCGACCTGCTCGATGAGCGGAACCGCGAGATCGGCCCGCTTTTGATTCTCCGCCACCAGTTTGACGGCTCGCTTTCCTTCCTCGATGTGCTGAATCTTCAGCGCTTCAGTCAGTGCGTCCGTTCCCAGCTTTTCATTGTGCAGGCCGATGACCAGTCGTTCGATCTCGGCACCGCGGGCGCTGGTAATATCGACGCCCGCCTTTTCGAGGGCGTTGTAGAGTTCGACAGAACCAGCAACCGCATCAGTCGCGTCCTTACCATCGAGCAACGCGGCATGAAGGGCGATCTGCTTGTCGGTTTCAAACTGAAGACTATCGGCAGTCTTCTGGAAGAGCGCGGTGGCCTTTTCGGCAGCGGCGATGGCCTCAGGATCGAATATTGGAGGGCTAGTAGAGACCGGCTTCGTCAGAGTTGGCTCAAGCTTGCCCGATTTGAGCCGCTTATCTTCCTCTGCCAAGAAGCTTTTTAATTCATCACGGGCGCGCTCTATATCCAGATTGATCGTTCCGACACCGCGCCCGCCCAATAACAAACCTGCAAATCCTGCTTCCTTTGCTTTCTCTCGTTCGGCATTAAGTGCCTTGAGCGCTAGCTGGGCCGCGCCAATTCTGGCGGAAAGCTCGCCCCATGACGCCAAATCAAGAGGTGCGAAACGTTCGAATACCTCCCCGGCTGCCTTCGCCATCTCGGCCAGCTTATCTGTGAAGGGGGTCAGCTTTGGCAGTACGGCGACCAATGCCTCAGTGAGCTGGACCTTGATGACGGTCGAGAGCGCCGCGAGATCGTCCTTCGCTTGTTTAGCCGATGCGATCGTCTCGTTGCTCAGGACGGCTCCCAGCTCTCGCGCCCGCGCAGCCGCTGCATCCAGCCCCTTTGAACCCTCAGCAAAGAAGTTGCCCAGCGCGATCCCACCACGGCCGGCCAGCTCAGATAGGACTGCCGCACGCGCACTGGCATCGCCAAGGCCTGCCAGCTTGTCGCTGACTAAAGCAATTGTGGCCGCGAGGTCTTTGCCCTTGAGTTGAGCCTGTGAAATGCCGAGGCGTTCAAATCCTACCGCCGCCGTTTTGGAACCCGCCTGAGCAAGACCGAGATTCTTGGCGAGAATCCCCAGGCCGGTAGTCAGCAGCTCTTGATCGATTCCGGCTTGGCGAGCGGCGAATGAATACTCCTGGAACTTCTCACTAGTTAGGCCGAGCCGCCTCGCGGTATCACCGATGACAGTCGCCGCATCGAGCGATTGCGTGATGAATCCCGCTATCTCGCGAGCGGCGAACAGCGTGAACAGCGATGCGACGGCGGTCTTGGCTGTATTGACGCTGGAATTGAGTCCCGCGAGCGATCGCCCAGCCTGATCCATACCGGTGCGGAATTGCGCAACATCAGCGCGCAGATCGACGACTAACGATGCGATTTTACCGGCCATGAATATGCTCCGTAACTATCAGCGATTCGAAGTCTGGCATGGAATCCGCCGGCGAGTGTGTGTCATTCGCGACTAGCAAGACAATAGCATCAGAGCAATAGCCAACACGCGCGCTCATGCCCCGATTATCGAATAATTCGCTCATCTCTTTCTCTGCTAATTACTCAGTCAGCGTTCCTGTTCTAGAGAGGAATATCTTGATCGTCCGTTCGAGCCGACTGCCAAGCACCATGTTCCTTGATCTTGAAAGAGAGGTCCTCGCGTTTGCGGTCGTTTTTGAACAGTATTCCACTGCTGGGGCAGTCGCGGTCGCTCATGGCTCCGTCCTCCGGAAGCGCTGCCGGCTCCCGTCGTGCTTTCTGATCACGATGAAGTCGCAGGTAACTTCCTCGATCTTGTCCGGGCTGCATGAGTCAGGGCCTTGGCGTCGATAACTATGTCGGCCGGCATCGAGCACAAATGCCAAGCCACGCGACTCCCACAACCGCGCTTTGGTCCAGCCCTGGGCGAGCGCCGCAGGCTCGATGCGCCGGATCTCGGCGACGATCGCGGGGTCGAGGTAAGCCCGCGCGCTGACTGGGGCACTTATTTCGTTTCTTTCGTTTATTTCGTAAGCCGTGATACCCGCAGAGGGTCTCTCTTCGAGCGGGATCGCTGGTTCCCCATCGTCTCGATCCCTAAGAAGACCTTCAGCCTTGAGCAGCGTAGTGTACTTATTCACGGTCTACTGGCATCTCTGCGTTACGAAAGAAACGAATTAAACGAAAGAACTCCCTTGGCATTGCGTCAGTTGGTAGCGAACCATCGTTCGGCCGGCCGTCCCCCGTTGGCGCCGGTATCGCGCTCGCAGCGGGCAAGGTTGGCCTTCAATAGGGTCACGAGTGCACGATCGATACGTGCGGCGGACAGGTTGCGGGCAAAAAGGTCGCTGATTTCGGTGCGGGTCAAACCAGCAGGCTTAACGCGAAGAGCATTCAAGATCGCGTCGGCATCGGGATCGCCCAACCGATCGCCGAAAATGTATTCAGCCGATCGCTCGCAGTACGCCCAGAGACTCAGCGCCGCGATCAGATGTTCGATTGAAATCAGCCGCGAGCAATCAAGTAGGGCATAGACCAAAGCGAGGCGAAGCACTTGGGCCTCAGCTCGCGCGGTGATCGCACCCAGCAACCCCGGCCTTTCTGCGGTGAGCTTGGGATAAACAGCAACGAAGGCGTCACGCGCCTCCGCGTCGAAATCAATCTCGTTTGCGTTCTTCGCGAACTCGAAGACTTGCGCCACGGCGTCCGCAAGCGCAGCCATCGATTGCGTATCCGGGTTGCCACCGAAGGGCAGAGACTTTGAACGCCTTACCAGCACCCAAAGAAAGCGATTAGCAAAGCCGCTTGCCGCTTCTGTTGAGTCGAGCGATCGCAAAAGCTCAGCAACCGTGATGTGTCCAATCAGCGAAATATGGGGGTCGGTCGCTCGCAAGGGGTTATTGCGAGTGAGAGTATGTAGCTCCCCACCATCCCAAGCCTGCCGGATCGTGGTCGATATGGTGTTGCCCTGGCGCACGGCAACCCGCAGCACCGATGCAAACTCGGGCTCGAAATCGAGTACCCGTTTGTCGGATACGCCGGCGTCCGTTTCGACATCTTGATAGCCGGTTACATGCCCCCCCTTCTCGCGGATCGCCTCATGCCTCGTGACGGGATTGCGAACTGCGTGAATCAACCCTTCGCCGGAACTTAAGCCGCCCGCGATGCAATTCACCGCCCATAACGGATCAACCTTCTCGTATAGGCGACGAACCCGTGCCCACGCCGAGCCCTTTCTGCCGCGAGAGGTTGCGCCGACGAGCACGCAAAACAGGTTTGTCGAGTGACGGGCGGCATCCGCAACACGATGCGCGTTGCGACCAATGGCGCTGCCAAAGGCCACTAGGAATTGAACCACTAGGGCGGCGTCATCAGCTTCGGTGTGCGGCCCAACCAGCCGCACGAAATCGCCCGCGAGGCCGAGTAGCGCATCACGATCGAGTTGCGGCCACGCGCCCGGAACGCTTTCCGGCAGAACCGCCTCTGCCCCATTCACAACGTTGCGGACTGCGAGACTTCCGGCGTCCATCTCAACCCCACCTGCAAAAGTTCGTTGAAATCGATATATGGGGACGGCGGGCGCGCTATGCGCACGCGACGGCCCTGGCCCATGAAGCGCTCTGCGGCAGCGAGCGCAGCCCTCTCACCGGTTGGATCAGCGTCGGCGCAAATGATCACGTCGTGCACTTCATCAGGCAGGTCGACGCGTGTGAGATTGCTTGCACCCAAGGTGGCCCACGTCGGCACGGCGACCGCCTGCTGCACGCTGAGCGCGGTTTCAACGCCCTCGGCGAGACACAGCACCTCGCCTGCAGCCGCGAGCCGTACCGCGCCGCCGGCGCAGCGACCCAGGCTCATCTTGCCGGGATCAATGTCGGCCTTTCCCCCGCCGTCGCGGCGCAAATAGGTGCGCTGGATCGCGACGAGTGTTCCGGTCTTTCCGACAACGGCGGCCACCATCGCGGGGTAAAAGTTGCCGGTCGGATGCTTCAGCCCAGGATGGAAGCGAAGCGCCGGTGGGACTGGGAGTTTGATAGCTCGCGATCGCAGATAACATTGGACCACGGTGCCGCTCGCCGGCAGTGATTCGCCCCAGATCCTGCGCGCGCAGTCTTTGCGTGCAATTTCTTCGGGTTCGTCGAATCGCGTATAGATAGTTGGATCGGGAAATTCTCCGCCCAGGGCGTCACGAATTTCCTGAAAGGAGCAGCCGCTGAAGCAATGAAACAATAGGCGCCCATTGTCGCCGATACGAAGCGAGAGCGACGGGCGGCGATCATCGTGAGCCGGACAGCGCGCCAGCCAGCCTCCGCCAACTCGCTTGGCTCCCAGTGCTTCGACCGCGTGGCGGATCATCGACTTCGACTCATCCCCGTGCGGACGATCAAAAGTGCGCGCATCACGACATTAACTAACGTGCTGGCGGTCGAGCGATTTAGCGCCTCACGAATTGCCTGAGCGGGTATCCGAGCCAGGGCGAAATCGAACGCGGTCACGAGAACATCAGCGGCCAGCCTCACATCGCTTGGCCGATTCGACGAACTCATCGACCTCACGCAACGCCCTCCAACCGCTTACGTCCTTGGACAAGCTGGCGGCCGGCAGGGGGCCCGAGGAGGATTCTCGCGGCTGACCCTGCCGCCGCCGAGAAGCACAGCCCACGCGCCCGCGGAGATGGACTGCCCCTGGGACGCCGGGAGTGCCGAAGGTTCTTCAAAGGCACCACCCGCGAGTTAGCTCGCTTTTGCCGGAATAGTGTTTTCCGCAATCAACCGGCTAATTTCCCGCTCCGGAATTAGACGCCTCCGCCCAAGTTTCACCGTCGCGATCTTTCGCTGGGCCCCCCAGAGGCGAATCGTGCCAGGCTTAATTCCCAGTGCCGCCGCAGCCTCATCGGTGCCGAGGAGTTTGTCATTCGTGTTGTTCATCAGCTGGGTGCGCCTCCATAACGCGGTCAGTAGCTGCTTCGTTCAGTTGCGCCACTGAATGAAGTATCGCTTGCATTACTTACGGTCAAGTGTTAGAAAGTGTAAGACATGCGAGGCACCAAACACCATGGCGACAGACTTATTTCAATTTTTCGGTCGGCGCTCCAAAGCCGGCTACGTTCTCCGGCCTCCATCCGAAAGCGACGGAGCCCCGCGGTTTAGAATCCAGACAGAGAGAGGGGCCGCTTTTAAAGATGATCTGGTGCTAGCGCCCGTGAGCACGGACTCGGTCACGTTTTCCCCGCGCGCCGACTTGTTTCTCCGCTTCGCGCAGCTCGATCCCGAATCCGATGAGGCGATTCTGAGCTTCGCCAACACTTTTGGGCTGCTCGGACCGTCAGTTCATGGCGAACCGCTCTCCCACTGGCGTGAGCGCATTCGGCCTTTCAGAAAGGCGGTTTGGCTATGGCAACAAATCCAATCGAAAGATATTCAACAGCTCACCAAGGCGATTATCGAGCAGCGCGTCCCGCTCGAATCGTTCTCCTTCCTCGGCCGGCCGGGCGATCCAGATAAGCCCGAGCCGATCGTCGTCGCCGGGAGCATCCGTCGCGAACTGCTCGAAGAAATGCGCCGCGCCGATGCGCTAGGCAGAGCCCGCCTTTATTTGCAAGCGGTCGTGAATGAGCGCCTGGCAGAGCATGTTGCGCCGCGCCTTCTTTGGGTTCCAGAAGAAGGCCATATGGGACTGTTCATCGTTCCCGTCCCCGATTACTCGCTGCATGGTTTCCTGTGGCTCCAACTCGCACAGAGCATCTCCGGATCATGCGCCTTCCGGCCGTGCGCAGCGCCGGGATGCGGCAAACTCATGCTTGTGGCTGGCGATGGATCAGGTTCACGCACCCATAAGACCACTTGCTCGAACGCGTGCCGTGTGCGGCTCTCGGCGCGGAAAAGAAGCGTCCGCCAACTACATCGCGAAGGCAAAACCACCCGGCAGATCGCAACCAAGCTCAGCGCCAGCGTCGAACAGGTGCAGGGTTGGCTCAAACCGATCGACGAGTCGTGGAACAAAAACACGGACAGAACTTCCCATACCCCGCAGCGTAGCAAGAAGCGAAATCTCAGAGGCAAGAGGAGCTAGATCACGATGCCACGTACCTTCAACCGCGATGGCGCCTGGTGGATAGACTTCGTCGATGCTGATGGCCGGCGTCGCCGCAACAAGATCGGCCCCAACAAGCGCGTCGCGAAAGACGTACTCAACGACAAGCTGAGCAAGGTCGCTCGCCGTGTCCATCTCGGCGTCATCGACGACTCCGCGATCAGCTTCAAAGACTTCGCCGCGCTATGGCTGGAACGCATCACACCACAGCTGCAACCGCGTACCGTCGAACGCTGGACCTCGATCATTGACCAGCACCTTAAGCCGGCCTTCCCCGGCACTCTGCGCGCCATTGCCGCGTCGCATGCCGAGAGCTACACCGCCGCACGGCTTGAAAAGGGCGCCTGCCCCTCGACCGTCAACCGCGAAGTAACCGTGCTCAAGCACCTGCTCCGCCGTGCCGTGGAATGGGAGCACCTCTCCCGCAATCCCTTGCTCGATACACAAGGCCGTCCGCTCTCCGGCCTGCGTGCGCTGAGAGAGCCCGCGGGACGCACCCGCTTTCTCTCCCTCGATGAAATCGAAGGGTTGCTCAAAGCCTGCAATACCGTCCAGCTGCGAGCCTTCATGGTGGTCGCCCTCAACACCGGCATGAGGCGCAACGAAATCCTCTCGCTCACCCGCAAGTCGATCGACTGGCAGAATCGAATCGCCACGCTCACCGAAACCAAAAACGGCACCGCCCGCCATGTCCACCTCAACGATGCTGCCCTCAATGCGCTCCGTACTCTGCCGCCGCGCCTCGATTCCAGTCGGCTCTTTCCCTTCGGGCCGAATCAAATCAGCATGAGCTTCGCTCGCATCGCCAAACGCGCCGGCATCAGCGACGTACGGCTCCATGACCTCAGACACACGTTCGCCAGCTATCAGGCGATGAACGGCGTCGCTGGTCGCGGCCTGCAAGTCCTGCTCGGCCACAAGGACCCGCGCATGACTACCCGCTACAGCCACCTCTCCGATGCCTACCTCCGCACTGCAGTCGATGGCGTCGTACTCGGAAGCAAATCCGCCGATGCCGCTGTGGTGGGCTGATTCAGCCATCGCGAGCCGGAAGCGGCAACCATAACGACCCGCGTGCGTGCGGGAACCCCGAGCGGCCGGCTCCTACATTGGCGGCGAAACCCTCCGCGTGTGCCGGTCCGTTGCTTTATCTGCGAACAGGTGACGCTGCGCTGTCGAAGCAGGGGTTTCCCCGGCCCCCGCGCATATTGTTCCGCATTCTGCCTTGAAACTCAGCCGGCGCCTGCCCAGGACCGCGAGAAAGTAGCCCTAAAGATGGCACCCATTTGGCACCTGAGCCCGACAGCCTTCGGCATCAAGCGGCTAAGTAGTTGACTTCATTGGTGTCCCCGACGGGATTTGAACCCGTGTTACCGACGTGAAAGGCCGGTGTCCTAGGCCGAGCTAGACGACGGGGACTCACGGGCAAGTTCGGAAGGCGCACACCGCGCCTTCATTCTAATCTCAAATTCCAAGCCGACGCAGCGCGATCATTCAGGCTGCCGCGAAAATTTCCTCGAAGAACGACACCATTGCTTTCCACGAGCGCTCATCCGCCAGTTTGTTGTATCCGAGCCCGGGGGCTCCGAAGCTGTCCGCAGCCGGATTCGTGAAGCTGTGCTTGGTGCCTCCGTAGCTGATGATTTGCCAGTCCGCTCCAGCCTTGGTCATCTCATCGGCAAGCGCATTCACCTGAGCCACGGGCACGAACGGGTCGTCGGCGCCCGTGCATACCAAGATCTTCGCCTTGACCTGACCAATCCCGGCGGGTCGTTGGGTCTGCAGACCGCCATGAAAGGTGACGATGCCCCTAAGCGGTGCGCCGTCGCGCGCGAGCTCGAGGGAGAAAGTGCCGCCCATACAGAAACCGATCGCCGCCAATCGGCCAGGATCCACTTGGGGCAGTGACGCCAGCTTGTCGAGCGCTGCGCGCCCGCGTCTGCGAAGTCCTGCCGGATCCGCGAACACAGCAGTCGCCCGTTTGATCGCTTCCTGAAGATCGCTGAACTCGAGGCCATCGCCGTAGGGATCACCGGCCAAAGCGACGTAGCCGAGTTCCGCGAGACGCTCAGCACGCCGCTTCGCGTGCGCGCCGAGCCCAAGAGCTTCGGGCATTACTAGGATTCCGGGGCGCTTGCCTGATTTCCGCTCGTCGAAAGCAAGAAAGCCGCGAAGCGTTACGTCGCCATCCTTGTACTCGATACTGTCCGCCTTCATATCAATCTCCGGTCGCTGCGATTTTGTGCGTCAGGCCTGATCAGGACTTGGCTGCGGGCGGCGCTTCCTGCATACGCGCCCTCGTCGTATCTTGCGCACGCTAGCGAACGATGGGAGACCGGGCAAGCCGCGCTCGCGAAGCGCGCCGCGCCTTCCGGTGGAACGAGCTCAGCCGGCGAAAGTGATCTGTCCGATGATATCCGCGACCGATCGTTTGCCCTGCTGCGCCAGCAGCCCGTCGAGTTCGCGATCGATTCTGCCAAGCGCGCCGACCCCTTCTTTCATCAGGGCGGAGCCGACCTGAACGCCACACGCGCCGGTCAGATGCGCGATGTACGCTTCGCGGCCAGTGCTCACACCACCGACCGCGACCACGTCGAGCACGCGATCGCTCACGAGATGGAACGCATGCGCCTGCGACAAGACCCGGCGCGGACCCTTCGCAATGCCCGATGCGAGGTCGACTTCGAGATCCTTGGGCAGGTCGTTGAAGCAGACGGCGATCGCGATGCGCAGGGACTTGAGCAGCTCCGCGATCGGCCGCGCCTGTGCGCGATCGAGACTGGCGGGCATCTTCACCGCCATCACGGCGCTGGTCTCGCCGCGCACGCGGCCCAGCAGCGCCTTGAGCCGCTCGTACGATGCGAATGGCGCCGCGGTGCGCGTAACGTAATCGTCGGCGAGATTGAGCTCGATGATTTGCACGCCTGCGCGATCGAGCCGCCGCGCAACCTCGACGAACTCGTCCTCGCTCGCGCCGACGACGCTTCCGATCACCCGTGCGCCGCGCCCCGCAAGGTCGCGGGCGATATCGGAGAAATATTCGACACCGCGGTTCTTCAGATTCTCGGGCTGCTCCAGCCCGGCGAGATTGCACGACTTGAAGACCAGCGCGCCGCCATGCGCCGCATGCAGCTCGACAATCTCGGCGCGCTCGGCCGAACGCGCACCCGATGCGTTCATGATCGATGATGCGATTGCGACTCCACCCAGGCGGCTTGCGGTTCGTTCCATGGCCAACTCGTACAGCCATTTGCGCGCGGCGGGCAAGCGAAATGCTCGTTTCAGATGCGCATTGTCCTGTATTGGCTGGACGGCTAACTTGGCGTCTGAGGCGGCATACGTGTGAGTCATCTCTTCCCCTCGCCCGCTGTTTTGCGGGAGAGGGCGAGGGTGGGGGTGCTGCGCGGAGCTGGCTGATTCGCACGGCCTGGAGGCCACGATGAACCGGACGCTGACGGCGCTCATTCGCGCGCGCGAGCGCCATCACGATGCGCCGGCGCAGGGGAAATAGGATGGCGAAGAACGTCGAGATGCGGCGCACCAGCCTCGACGCGATCATTGCGCAGGCCGAGCATGAGTTCCCCTCCGAATGCTGCGGGTTCATCATCGGCGATACGTCGATCGAGGAGGTGCGCCCGATCGAGAATATCCAGAATCGCAAGCACGCGGAGGATCCTGCTAGTCATCCGCGCGAAGCGCGCACCGCGTTCCTGATGGAACCAAAGCAGCATCTGGCCGTGTTGCGCGAGATCGACGAGCGCGGCCTGCAGCTCAGGATCGTCTATCACTCGCATCCCGACCACGACGCCTACTTCTCGGCGACCGATCGTGCCCAAGCCTGCTCCTTCGACCCGAACGAGCCCGACTATCCCGATACGGCCTATGTCGTGATTTCAGTGAAGGCCGGAAAGTTCGCGCGCGCCGCCGCGTTCGTCTGGGATGCGCAGCGCCGCGAGTTCATCGAAGCGCCGCTGTCGATCGTCTAGTGTCCTGAGTTCGAAGTTCATTTAAGAAGCTCGCACCCTCCAGCCAAGAATCCGCCGGCTTGTCATCCCGAGCGAGCGAAGCAAGTCGAGGGATCAACGCGGAGCGATTTGTCTGGAAATGCGGCATAGTTCAGAAAATCGCTTCGCGTAGATCCCTCCACTCCGCTCGCAGACTCGCTGCGGTCGGGATGACAATCAAACAGCCGCTTTGTCAACGAACCCGAGACTCACCACACTAGAGGACCGCTGCGGTCAGCTGCGCGGCCCGGCCGGTATCAACTCGAAGACCGGCATCGTCGGGGCGATTTTCACAAACTCGCTCTGCGGCGAGCCTTTTGGAATCGAGTAAAAGCGCTGGACTGCCATCGCATGGCGACCAAGAAACTCCATGAGCAGCACAGGCTTGTCGACATCGCTGATTTCGCGCGCCTCGTATTCGACTCGCGAAATGCCGCGTCGCAGGCGAAGTCGGCGCGCCGCCCGCGTGTTCCGCACCCATTGTGTCTCGCCACGGCTGGAAACGAGGTAGCGGCGTCCCTGATAGTCGAGCAGGTTGATGGGCGTCGTAAACGTGCGGCCACTCTTCCTGCCGCGCACTTCGAGCAGATAGTTGTAGCGGGGCGCGAGTCCCAAGCCCACGGCGAAACCGAATACGCGGTTGAAGAAGCGTTCGATCGGGCCGGGCTTCAGGAATGATTCGTTTGGCATCGATAGTTCCATAGCAGGCTGAGAGCATGCCTGCGATGCAGCTCTTGAGCTGCGCGGCGATGACTTACTGACCCGATGGTTGGCGGCCGAGCGGCCGTCCATCGGCAGTCATCTAGCCCTAGACAAATGAACGTTCATTCAAGTAGATTGCGAACTGGGCCGACGCCTCGGAACGCGCCCTGTCGCTGATGGCATCGCTAGCTCAGCCGCTCAAAACCCAGATTCAGGACGGCGACCTCGTTCGCGCCCGCCGCCGCCAGATCTTCCAGGCCGCATGCCGCGTGCTGGCGCGCAAGTCCTTCCACGAAGCGACCGTCAAGGAAATCGCCGTCGAGGCCGGAATCGCGGCCGGATCGATCTACGTCTACCTGCAGAGCAAGGACGACATCCTGTTCCTGCTCGCGGAATCGATGGTCGCGGAGCTGTCCGTGATCCTTCCGGCTATTCATCAGCGTAATGCGGACGATCCGTGCCACGAGTTGCTCGACGTGATGCGCGCACTGATCGATCTGATCGATCGCTACCGCGAGGCGTTCCGCGTGCTACATCATGAAGTGCGCTACCTGATCCGGCGCCCGCAGTATCGGCAAGCACTGGGACGGATTCTCGATCGCTACGTCGCCGCCGTGTCAGATGTACTCGAACGCGGCCGTGCGATGAATGTCATCTACTTCGAGGATTCGCGCAGCGTGGTCCATCTCATTCTCTCGCTGTGCTCAGGATGGGCAATGGGCGCGGGCTATCTGAAGGACACCGGCAAGGGAACCTACCTGAGGGAGATCGAATCGATCCTACGAGGGCGCTTCTTTCATGCTGCCCCGCTCGAGCACGCTTCGCGACGGCAAGGCCGGCAGCAGCGGGGCCGCCTGAGGATGATGGCTTTGGAGTAATCGATGGCGTTTTACGATCGGCGAACGATGGATGGCGTCTACAGCGTGCGGCAAAGCGCGCTGTACATCATGAACTACCGCTACGCCGAAGAACGCATGATGCGCATGATGGCGGGCTGGATCGCGCTTACGCCCGAGCTCGACGTGAAACTCGAGATGGCGCGCCAAGTTTACGAGGATGCGCTGCACACGGACATGCTCGGCAAGCGCACCGCCGAGCTGCGCGCCCAGGGACAGGTGTCGAAGCCTGCCAACGATGCGTTCGTCACGTTCATGAACGCGATCGAAGACAAGGAACAGTGGGAGGATACGATCGAACGGCTGGTCGGTATCTACCGGGTCCTCAAGCCGCATCTGATCGCGCACTACAGCGCTCATGTTGCCGCCGCCAATCCGGTCTACGAGCCCCCCACCCTGCGCATCCTCGAGCAGATGGTCGAGGACGAGAAGCGCCATGTCGAGCGCGGAACGGTGCTGCTCAAGGATCTGCTCAATACGCCCGACACACATAAGCGCGCCGCGGCTTGGGAAGCGCATCTCGAAGGATTGCTGGCGAACGCCGGCGGTGTCACCGGCTTCCCAAATGACGAGGCCGAGCCGAAGAAGATGGGACGCAGCTGATGCAATCGCCGGCTGTGCGCATACCGGAGCTCGAAGCCGCGATCGACGCGCATGCGCGCGCCGTATGCGGCGGCGATCAGGCCGCCGCCGAGCGACTTCTGCAAGCGCGTGGGCTTGAAGGACATCGCGCGGCATGGGCAGCGGCCGCGGCAAACCATCCGTTCCAAGGCTTCGAGGTGCTGGCACGAGCCAGAATCGGCTCACAGTACATCGTGAAGGTGCGATGGCACGGCGCGAGCGACGATGTGCTGTGGCAGAATCGATGGACGCAAGTTGCCGACGCCCGCTGGCTGATCGCCGAAGTCGAGGACCTGACGATCAAACGCACGCCGTGGGCTGATATTCCCGCGCTCAGAGAGGCGGCTCGCGCGAGGGATCGCAATGGCTGACCTCGGCGATCGCGCCAACGTGATGGGCCCACAACCGATCGGGCGCCGCCTTCAGCCGCCGGCCGAGATGTTCGCGGCGGTCGAGCGCGTGATCGAACTCATCATGAAGGCCGACCGCGCCGGTCTGGAAACACTCGCGGTGGCCAAGGCGAAGACCGAGGTCGCCGCGTTCGCCGCAAAGATCCCGTCGGACAAGTACACCTCGCACAATATCATCGGCTACGCGCACATCGTGCAGCACTATTACGTCCGGGCGCAGGTAATGGGCGCCGACGGTCTCGCGCCGTTCGACTTTCAAATCCGGCTCGGCGAGCATCAGGGCCGCTGGATGCTGTGGGAAGCAATGAATCTCTCCGGCGGCCGTTCCGCCTGGACGAGTTGAGGAACTCCTATGGAAAAGATGATCGCAGTCGACAAATTGGCGCGCCCCGAAGGCCACATCATGGTCTCATCGCGCCGCATGCGCGATGCGCGCCAGGATCAGGGACGCCAAGCATTCGCTGCCATGCCGTTCGATGACGATTTCCTCAAGGGCCGGCTTCACGGAATCTGTTGCGGCGAGATTCAGGCGATGGAGGCGGCCGGGCGCACGCTGTTCGATTTTCCCGATGCGCCATGGGAATTCCAGCTCGACATGGCGCGCCAGGTCTGGGACGAATCACGCCACACCGAGATTTACCTGAAGCTGCTGGAATACGTCGGCTCCTTCCTCGGTGAGTTTCCCGAGAGCGAAGTGCTGTGGTCATGCACGCAGGCCGACGATCCTGCCTGTCGCGTGGCGGGTATCAACCGCGGATTGGAAGGGCTGGCGTGCGACGTGTTCGAGCAGATCATCCGGCTGGCGCAGAAGATGGGCGATCCGGTGATCGAACGCGCGGTCGACTATGTGCTCGCCGATGAGATTACGCATGTGCGGATGGGGTCGAAGTGGATGCGCAAGCTGACGGAGGGCGACCCCGAGCGCTACCAACGCGCACAGGCCTTCCAGGACAGCATCGATCAGGGCTTCAACTTCGGCGGCGGGCGCACCTCGCAGGAGGACGCCCCGCAGGTCGCGCAACACATGAACCAGCGCGACTTCGACTTTGACGCGACCATCACAATCGCCAAGGAATCGCGGCTGCTGGCAGGCTTTACTGAAGATGAAATCGAGCGGCTGGTGCGCGCGACGGCGAAAAGCCGCGCCTACTAGCACCTCGCGCAACCAGCAGGAGAACGATCTCTCATGCAGAAGATGATTCCAGTTGACCGGCTGGCCCGCGAGGATCGTTTCATCGTGATGCGCGGCCGCCAGGTTCGCGAGATCCGCGAGGAACAGGGGCTGGAGGGAAGCGTGCTACCCTTCGACACGGAGGCGTTGCGCGCGCGGCTGCATGGTATTTTCACCGGCGAGATTCAGGCGATGGAGGCCGCTGGACGCACGCTGTTCGACTTCCCGGACGCGCCGTGGGAATTCCAGCTCGATATGGCGCGCCAGGTATGGGACGAATCGCGCCACACCGAGATCTTCCTGCGCTTGCTGCAGTATCTCGGTGCCGAAGCGGGCGATTACGTCGAAACCGAGATCCTGTGGCGATGCACGCAGACCGACGATCCGGCGGCGCGCGTCGCCGGCATCAATCGCGGCCTCGAAGGGCTCGCATGCGATGTCTTCGAGCAGATCATCCGGCTCGCGCAGCGCAACGGCGACGAAGTGATCGAGCGCGCCGTCGATTACGTGCTCGCCGACGAGATCACGCATGTGCGGATGGGTTCGAAGTGGATGCGCAAGCTGACCGAGGGCGACCCCGAGCGGTTCAAGCGGGCGCAGGCGTTTCAGGACTCAATCGACGATGCATTCAACTTCCGTGGCGGCCGCCGCGCACTCGAGGACCTCAAGCCAGCCCGGCTCCTATCCGGCCAGAAGAGTGAAACGCCGGATGGTCCCAAGCTGCCGGACCTCGATATCGACGATGCCGGCGCGGTGGTCACGATCGCGCGCGAGGCGCGCTTGCTGGCCGGCTTCACCGAGGAAGAGATCGAGCGGCTGGTGGCAGCCACGCGCGCCAGTTCGGCCTACTAACAGCGCGCCGCCAACCGTCGTCATACTCCGGTGTAGGCAGCCGCGCCCGCTTCTCTGCTAGATTGTCGCGCATGGCTTCAGTCAATCACGAACGGCTCAAGGCCCTCTTCTTGGAACTCGTACAGATCGATTCGATCTCGCGGCGCGAACGCGATGTCGCGGCGCGTCTCCAGCGCGAGCTCGAAGCTACCGGCGCGGCCTGTCAGTTCGACTCGGCGGGCGACAAGGTCAAGGGCAACACCGGCAATCTGATCGCGCGCATCAAGGGCACGGTGAAGGCCGCCCCGCTCCTGCTATGCGCGCACATGGACACGGTCGTGCCCGGCGAAGGCGTCAAGCCGATCGTCGAGGGCGACATCGTCCGCACCGACGGCACCACCGTGCTCGGCGGCGACGACAAATCCGGATGCGCGATCATCTGCGAGGTCATCCGCCAGCTTCATGAGCAAAAGATTCCGCATGGACCGCTCGATGTGGTCTTCACGATCTGCGAGGAAGTCGGTCTGCTTGGCGCGAAGTATCTCGACCTGAACCTTATCGAGGCACGCGAAGGGCTGGTCTACGACAGCGATTCACCGGGTTATCTGTTCGTGCGAGCACCCGGCGCGTACGCAGTGAGCTTTACCGTACGCGGGCTGGAAGCGCACGCCGGAATGGCGCCTGAGCGAGGCATCTCCGCGATTCAGGTCGCGTCGCAGGCGATCGCCGCGATGAAGCTCGGGCGCATCGACGACGAGACCACTGCGAACCTGGGCACTATCCAGGGCGGGCGCGCGCTCAACATCATCCCCAACGAAGTCGTCGTGCGCGGCGAAGCGCGCTCGCGCGATGCCGCCAAGCTAAAGGCGCAGGTCGATCACATGATCGAATGCTTCAAGGATGCGGTTTCGCGCGCGTCGGTGACGCTCGATGGCAAACGCTACCAAGCGGAACTTCAGTACCGGGCGGGGGCCGAGTACGAGGCGATGAACGTGCCCGATGATGCGCCGATCGTGCGCAAGGTCGTCGAAGCAGCGCGCCGCGCTGGCCGCATCGTCAAACCCGAGGCGATGGGTGGCGGCTGCGACGCGAACATCCTCAATCAGCGCGGTCTGGTGGTGGCGAACCTTGGCACTGGCATGCGCGATATCCACACGGTGCGCGAATGGCTGGATGTCAACGATATGATCGCGACCGCCGAGGTGACGCTGGAGCTCATCAAGCTGCAAGCCGGCGCGTAGGCCTGCGGCGGCGCTGACATGCGGGGGGCGGGGTTCGCGCCGCTGGCGCGAACCCCG
>JBGPUE010000033.1:0-31728 GCA_041491005.1 Binataceae bacterium (SeqCode)
AGCCGTCGTCACGCAGACCGTCACGCGCTGCATCACTCGCCTCGGAGACGAGCCCGCGTTTCGATTCACGCGTTGCCGTTAGAATCGAGTCCATGAGCCGAATTTAGGTGGTAGTCCCCCGAAGAAGCACTCGAAGAGGTGACGACTACAATTGCCGCGAGCGCGACCAGGGGGGCGAGGGCCGCAACGGCTCGCGGCGATTTTGCGCGCGCTTCGCGCCGTTGCGCTAACTCATTCTGGTCCGCGATCATTCTCGCGCGCTCGGCGATCGCCCAGACCATCATAAACAGCAGTCCTACCGAGTAGCGGCAGTCGCCCGCCGTACTCTCCCCAAGCCCGAGCACAAGTATGGGTATGGTGATCAGGAAGAGAACCGGCTTGAGCTTCCAGGGGTCGTCGTCGCGGTGCAGCAACGAAACCCATGGCCGCAGGATGATGAACAGCCAGAAGAGCGTCGCAGGGACGCCAACCTCGACCGCGTGTGCGAGGTAGTTGTTATGCAAGGAGCTTCTAGGGCCCTGATCCCATGGGCCCCACCAGAGGGGAAAGTAGCGACTCTGGAAGATCATCCCTCCGGCCTCGTACCCGTAGCCGAGCAGCACGCGATCTTTGATCGACCGGATCGCGAACTGCCAGATCAGCGTTCGTCCCGTCAGC
The DNA here is from genome assembly GCA_041491005.1 of Binataceae bacterium (SeqCode). Taxonomy (GTDB): domain Bacteria; phylum Desulfobacterota; class Binatia; order Binatales; family Binataceae; genus JBGPUE01. The sequence continues at coordinate 658 of JBGPUE010000033.1, forward strand.
GTCGTCACATCTCCGCGGTTTGCGTAGCCTGAGAGATGAGGCCCAGCGGTCATCGCCGCGAACGCGATAGCTCCAGCACATGCGAGACAGACCAGCGCACCGCGCCATCGGTAACGCCAGATCACGTAAAGAATGCAGCCGGTGACAATCGCAACGACAGAAGTGCGCGAGTCGGCGAGAACAGCGGAGGCGGTCGCAGCTGCGATCGCGAGTAGAATTGCGAGCCGCTTCCAACCCCGGCTCGCTGGCAGACACAGCAGAGCCGGACCGACGGTCGTCAGCATCAGCATTCCGACCTGGTTAGGGGAAAGAAACAGTCCGCTGTATCGGGGTATCAGACCGCCGCCGACCTCGGGATCGCCATCGGCGCGCCACACCAGATCCTTCGGAAGCGCCACCGATCCGAGCGCGGTCAGAACCAGCACGACGCCGCACCCGGTCAGAAAAGCCGTAATCAGTTTCATCACGTCATCCGCGCTTTGCACCTCAGCTGTGACCGCAATCAGTGCCCCAACCAGCATCGCGGTGCTAACAAGTCTTGCGAATGAATAGAGCGGCGCCTGCGAGTAGCTCACCGTGATCAAGGCCCATACCAGGTAGACTGCGAAGAGTCGGAACCCGCCTTGGCGCCACACCCCAGTCCGGAAGACACCCGGCAAGACCGGCAATGTGAAGCAAGCGATTAGCGCGTAGTGCGCCATTGTCAGAGCGGTGTCGTTTACGAAACTGACCGAAGCGAACAACTCGATCAGAAGCAGCGCGAAGATCAGCCATCCACGATGCCGTGTGGTGTACGCGACAGACCAGCCGACCGCAGCCAGTCCGCACACTCCGGCCACGACTGCCAAGCCCACCCGTGAAGGCTCGGAGAGCAGAACCATGGCGGAAAGCGAAAGGAGAATGCCGGCGGCTAGAAGCGCACCTTGGCTGGTGCGATGCTCTGAAGTGACTGTTCGATAAGTTGCGAGCTCCATGGTTCTTCACGGTCGCGCGGCCGCACTGATCGACTGACCCATCTCGCCCAAGGCTGGCACAGCGGTCGCGGTTCTCAGCCCGCGGGTCAACAACGCGGTGATATGAGGCCCCGGGTCGAGCCACTTGAAATCCGATTCAACCCTGGGATCGACACAGTCGCGGAAGAAACCGAAGATTCGCCCGGGGTTCCGACTGATCATCTTCGCCTCGCGCATGATCCGGTGAAACCCAACGCCCTCGCGAAAGCGCAGATCAGGCTTCACCTTGAGGCCCCTGGCGAGCTCGCAATACGGCGTGAAGAAATCCACGCCGGCGGGCTCGGCTGTCCCGATCGTTCCCCATGGTCGCGGATTGATCTCAAGGAAACGGAAGCAACCCTGCGAGTCTTTGATCAACTCCACATGTCCCAATCCGGTGTAACGTAACGCCTCGAAGACCTTGAACGCGGCTTCTAACAGTCCCGAGGGTCGCTCGGTTACGCCTCTGACGGTTAGCCCGCCCAAGGGCGGAACCGCCACAAGCTTCCGGTGCGCGCACACGCGCAGCGGCCGACCTTCCAGAAAGAGACCGCCGACCGAATAGGCGGCCCCGCGGACGAATTCCTGCAGGGCGGGAAGCTTTCCCGATCCTCGCTCGAGCCCCCCAATCTCGTCAAAAGCCGTGAGCAACCCGGCCAGATCTTGAACCAAGCGGACATGGTTTCCAGCCTCACCGCGATCGCCCTTCACGATGAGTGGAAACCCAAGCTCGCGTGCGATCGGACCGAGATCGCTTTCGCGTCTCGTTATGAAAGTACGCGGCGTCGGGATTCCGGCGGTCAACGCAAGGCGTACCATGGCGTACTTGCTGAGCGCTGTTTTGAGAGATTCGCGCGCGGGATGTAGAAGGCCGCTCAGCTTCTCGAAGTCAGACAGACCCATCACGACCTCGAGCACCTCTTCGTTGCAAACGAAGATCGCGTCGTAACGAGACCCGCGGAGGGTATCACTCAAGGTTCGCACAAATAGTCCGCGGTTCTCGAACGGGGGCGTGACGATTCTTCCCTTACAGTACCTCGAGTGGAACGCAGGAGACGTGCCCTCGCCCATGACATCGACTTCGAAGCCCTTTCCAGCGAGAGATCGGCAGATCTCTGTTCCCATCACCGCCCGCTTGTCGATGATCAAAGCCCTTGCGCGTCTCACTGAAGTAACAAGAGGTGTACGCGTCACGCGGAGCTCGCGTGCGGCCGAGGACTCGCCTCGGTCATGCGCTTTCGCCCAGATATTCTGTTTCATGAGCGTGCCTCCTCAGGGAGCGATCGCCCCAGTTCAGGCTCCGGCCATTTCATCTGAAATCTCCTCCAGTGAAAGAGGCCGAAGTGACTTGGCCGCGGCGAACTCAAGAACTCGATCTAGGTCTGGAAGCGAATCGGTCTGCCAAGGCCCACACGCGAACCGCTTGAGCCGAAGATCTTCAGGATGAGCAACGGCGAGTAGCGGGAGTCCCAACGCGACCTGAGCAAGCATCCAGTCCCGATCGAGGCGCTCAATCCCCTTGCGGTGGAGCACGACGAAGTCTCCGGCCTCACCGAGACGCTCGGGCGTGGACAGCTGTAGATACGCGGGCCGTGCCGCGAAAGGTCGTTCGAGCGCGGGGATCGTCTGCGCCTTGGCGCGAAATCCCCACCGCCGCAACACGTCGACGCATTCAGCCGTGTCGCGCTCGAACGGGAAGCTCATTACGGGCTGAAACCGGACGCCGTAACGCCGGCTGATTGACTCAACGAACCGTTGACCCTCCGCGAGTTCGCCGGCGGGATCGGACAAAGTGCGATGATCGATATGGCGGAGAAAGCCGTGCCAGACGAAGCCCGCTGCGTATCGCTTCAGCGTCTCGACGTAGCGATGGCTGGGGTATGTCTGGTTGGGTGTCCATCCAAAATCGACATGCGCACCAGGCAGGCGTTTCTGCACTCGATCCAGGAACCGCACTAAATTGGTTACGTTGAAGAAATCGAGGTTTGCTGGCCGGTCGTCCACTGTTAGGTTGAACGCGGGCCGGTCGTCCGGATCCCTGCCGGCCGCGCGATCAGCCGCAACCAGCGCCCCGATGCTCTGTGCTCGCAGCGCGGGGTCTGCAAGCCGCGCTGCGATGGGTGAGTCTGGGACCTCATCATCTGAATTGAGATCGTAGACTACGGCTCCGGCACCGCATTGGGCCGTGAAGATCGCGGGGCGTTCCTTGCCGTCGATGTGACGCGCTTCCAACAGAGGCTCGATGGGCTGCCGTAGGCCGTCCGCGCCCGCAATTGAGAACTGCCCGTCAGCGGTTTCATTGGCGAGTACGCGGGGCATCATCGAGTGCCTCGATAATCTGTAGGATGTTGCGTTGCGTTCGTTGGCGACCGCAAAACTTGCGCTTGCGAACGGCATCAGTGATACGCAGACGCCTGGTGCAAGACTGCCCCGCACGTAGAGCGTCGCTCCTTCGGCGACCAGGTTTCTCAACGCCTTGAGCGGATCTGGTTCGAGTTGGCGCAATCGGTCGAAGCTCATCGCAACCATATTTGGCGGCGGCATCGAAATAGTTCCATGTGCGCCCCTGGCTACCGCACGGAATTCGGCGCCGAGATTTCTAAGCTTCGCAAATTGGGCAGCGGTCAAGGGCAACCGTCCGCTCCAGTCAGCGATTAGCCAGCACCTTGCCATCGTCTGTGTCTCGTCCGGCTCTCTGTATGCCGGTCGCCCCTGTGGCCCTTCGCTCTAGTTCAGTGGCTCGGCGACGATTCGAATCGAGCACCGCCCTCAGCAACGGCGAATGCGAAAGCTGAAGGAGGAGATGAATGTTCGGGATGACGCAGTGGCCGCCGATGAAGCCGGGGAAGTAGCGCATCTTCGGCAGAAAATCGATCTCGTCGAAGAACCCCGTCACCTCGTAGTAGTCGCTGTCGAGGTAATAGCCGCCCTCGGTTCGCTCGCAATAGCGATTGAGCTCTTGTGCGAAAGCGATCAGCACGCCGAAGTACGTCGTCTCCGCGAGTTTCGCCAGTTCCAATGCTTCGACCCGGTTCATTCGCCGGGTTTTGATCCCGGCTGCCCCGAAATGCCTCTCGGCGAGCTGCGCTGTGACTGGATCAGCCGCGGCGACAAACTTGGTGTATCGCATGAGATCGTTGGTCATGCGCGCGTGTTTGCCGCGCGCCGGACTGTACGCGATGGGAGAGCCGCTTGCCGCCGCGATAGCGCGCGTCGTGCCCGGCAGCACCGTGCTGTTGATGATCGTCAACGCTGGATGGAAGCGGGCAATATAACCGAGCGCTGCCGCTTCGAAGCGCTTGCGAGAGCGGAAAGGAAAACAAAGATGCATGACTTTGATCGCTTCCTTGAAGCTCTGCGGCTCGACATCATGCCGCAGCACCGGCCCACTACGACTGAGCACCTCGGCTAGCGCTCCGCCCACTTCTCCAAGGCCGACCACCAGGGTCTTCTCATTTCTCACGTTCGGCCCTCCTCTTTCTCGTGCCGCACTCCCAATTGCGGCATGGCGTCCAGATGAGCCGTTTCCGCCTGTGACCAGGCACGATTTTCAAACAACGAATCAATCGCTTCGTAATACCGGCCACGCTGCCGCTCCCAGTTGATTCGCTCCATCACCGCGCGCGCGTTGTTTGCGAGTTCGCGCCTGCGGCACGGACTCGCGTGGAGTTCCTCGATCGCGGCGGCCAGATCCACTGCGTTGCCTGGTTCGAAAAACCGTACTGAGGCATCGGGGAAGTAGTGCCCGATGGTCAGCAGACGGGCGGCCACGACGGGAATCCCCAAGGTGGCGAACTCGAGCAACTTCACGGGCAGCATCAGATGGGTGGCGTCGCTGGCGTGGTTCGGAACCAGACCGATAGCCGCGTGAGAGAGGATCTCCGGCAGTTGTTCTATTGTTACGGGTGGCAGAAACCGCACACGTTGCTCAAGATTGAGGCTCGAAACTATGCGTTTCGCATGCGGCAGGTAGTCACCCGAGCCGAGCAGCAGGAGTCGCGCATCGGGCAGTCTGTCACGCAGGATGGCCATTGCCTCGATCGCAACGTCGACGCCGAGTCGTCGCGCGACCGTGCCGTGACAGACCACAGTGAACTCCTTGCGCGGGGTGTGTCCGTTGCGGCTCGGAACGAAGATTCGTGGATCGGGGCCATTCAGAACGACCCGAATTTTGCGGCTGCTGACACCCGCGTCCACGAGCCGCCGGCGATGGAGCTCGTGGACCGCGAGCACGCGATTGGCGAACCACGTGCTGACCCGCTCTTCAAGCCTCAACACGCTCGCTCCTATCGCGCCACGCGTGCCGCCGAACTTTTCGCAATAGAGCTCAGGCATCGTATCGTGAATGTCCAGCACGACCTTGCTGCCGAGCAGCTTGAGCGGAATTGCACAGATAACTGCTGCATCGGGCATCGTGCACACAATCACAACGTCGTACCGTCGCTTCAGACTCATCAGGCAAGCGCGCATCGCCGCGCCGGCAAAGAAACGCATATAACTGCGCATGTAGCTGCTTCGACTCGAGCCGCGGTAACGCCGCTGCTTAAGACCGATCACGTTGACGCCGTTGTGCGCGCCCTGTTGGAAGTTCTCCAGGCAGATCAGGTCGACATGGTCTCCGCGCTCGGCCAACGCCTGGGCGTGGCGCTTGACGCGTCCGTCATTGACGTAGGTCGTGTACGCGATCATCAATACTCGGGCCACCAGCCACTCCTCATCGCGCCAGAGGTTCGTCGCTCAGGCGACGCACAACGGCGCCTGAGACGTCGGCTCCTCTAATCGAGGGCTGCGTACCGTCCGTCACCAGGGTCATTGCTGCGCGTCGGCGCCACCAATTGGCCACCTCAGATGGAAGCGCGCGCCACGCTTCGGGCAGGTCTGCCAGTTGCTTGAGCAGCTCCCGGTACTCGGACAAGTAAGGTTCCGCGCCGCAATAATCAGGATGGGTGAGAGTCAGGATCATGCCGCCGACCGACGAGATCCAACGGGCCTTCATGGCCCATACCGGTAGCGGGCAACGGCGCAGCAGGTGAATCAGCGTGTGATCCTGGGGAATCGTGTATGGCAGCTCAACTACGTTTGAGAGAAAGAACGGAAAGACGCTGCAGGTGCCGCCGGGCTGCGGTTCGAACGGATCGGTGTCGGCAAACGTGCTATCGAACTGGAAATTCATCCTGGCTATCCACTCCGCGCGGCGGAGCGTGGAAGGCGCGCGGAAGCCGCACAATCCGCGATCTTGCGCTAGTCGTTCGAGGATCGGCTTCAAATGCTCGAAGTCGCGATCGCTGCGGAACAGCCGTCCGTCATGAGACAGGCCGTGCGCGCCGAATTCGAATCCGCGCCGCTGCAGCTCGCGCACCTTGCTCCAGTCGATCGGGTATTGCGCGAGCGGAATGTTCCACGCTGACCGAAACCCGCCTTTCTCCTCCAGATCCGCCATTCGGGCCATCCGCTCGATGCCCTCGGGACTTTCGACGTCGTGCGTCAGAACAACACAGCAGCGCGCGCCTTGTGGCCAAAAGCCGATGTGCCAAGCGTCGCTCACGCGCATCGTGACAAAAGCGTCGTGGATCCAGTTGCGCCAGAATTCGAGCAATGCGCTCTCGCACGGCCAGCGCGGGAACTCACGCCGCTGCCGGGCTCGAATGGCGAGAGAGTTGAGCCGATGACGGATACTGGGCGGTATCAGGCGCTTCACACGGTAGTACGCGCGCATCTTGACGGGCGGGCGCCGGGCGTCTTCGCCAAGGTATCTTTCAAACAGATGACGCTCGGCGACTTCCTCCGATGCTTCGATCGACTCGGCCAACGCGCCACGCCATTCTTCGGGCAACTTCCAGAACGAGAACGCGTCGTTCGCCCCGATTCGCCCAATCTCTCGAACTCGCACGGCCGCCGACGCACCGTCTTGCCCGATGTCGCTACTCAACGCCATTGCGACTCCATTAAGAGCAGCCTCCGGAGTTGCTGCTTGCGGACGAACTTGACCAGTTGCTTTGATGCCGCGCGCGGCTGTCTGCGCAAATAGCCTTCGAAGAATCCGGCGAGCAACGCGATTCCACCAACCACCGGCGGACGATCAAGCATCCGGCGGCCGGCGCGCGCGACCATGAATACCGGCGAATAGCCGACCTGATAGGCAGCGCGGCCTGCTGCCACGCGGCTTCGCCAGATCCCGCCAGCGGAACCCTGCGGACGATGGTGATACGCGCGGATATGACGGAAACTGCTGGTGCGGAAACCAAGCATCATCGCGCGCGCCTCATCGAGCGTGTCCCACCCGAGCCCGCGGTTGAGGCCACCAATCGCCGCAAAGCACGTGCGCGAGTACATCTTGGCGGCACCGCGGGTGTGGAATGCGGGCTGGCGAACTTCGCTCCAGCCGGCCTGCGAGGGTTCGAGCAGCGTCGCGCCGGCGATTCCAAGATGTGGATCACGCGCGAACTCGCGAAGCAGCAATTCAACGAAGTCCGCGCCAAACGTCAGATCCGCATCGAGCCGCACTACGAAGTTGTAGCGCTCCCATATGTCGCGCGGCAGAAATCGCATGATGACGGACTCGCCACCCGCAGCGCGCGCTCGATTGCGAGGCAAGTGGTGCGCTTCGGTCCACGGATAATCGCGAACAGCGCGATCCAGGATCTCTCCCGTCCGATCCGAGGAACCGTCGTCGATTACTATCCACCGGTTGGGAGAAACGGTCTGAGCGGCGAGCGACGAGATGAGCCCGGTGATGAGCTTCTCCTCGTCGCGCGCGGGGGTAATTGCAACGTAGGTATTCATGCGAGATATCCGTAGAGAAGGCCCCCTATGGCGCGGCACGCCATTCGGGGCATATGACGCCACACCTGAGTGGCGGCGGCGCGAGAACCCGAATGGATCTCGGCGCTTACGGCTCGCGGCGGATGTGGCACGAACGAGTAGGGCAGCCGGCGGCTGACCGCGCCGAACTCCCGTTTGAAGCGGTTAAGCCCTTCGTTACGCGAATCGGTACGGCCCAGATCTAGACACGGCACATTGCCCGAGCATTCCACGACGATGCTCCATGCGAGCAGGTGGCTCGCGCCGAGTGTGTCGCCGTCGGCACGCGCGCTCCATTTCCAGTAGGCGCGATCTTGGTCGCTCAGAACCACAGCGGCGGCGAGATCACGGCCCCCAATCGAGGCAATCCAGAATTCAGCATCGGAAGAGGATCCCCCGCGAAAGGCGTCGCAGACGGTTCTGAAGAACCGCAGCGGTTGGCACGGCAACCCCCGGCGCCGGCGTGATTCGAAATGCAGCGCGTAGAAGCGTTCGAGGTAGCTCGGACCGATCCGGCAATGGCCTAGGCCAGTCCCGTACTCGATCTTTACGCTACGACTTCGAGCTCGGTTTATATTGCGCCGGAAGTTGGTCGCCATTGAGCGCTCGATTTTTGCTGCAGGGCGCGAAATGTCGAGCTCCCAGGCAAGGAAGCAGTCCACGGTCTGCCAAGGGCTCGCGGCCGCCACCCCTCGAATCTCGCAGAAACGCACTGACTCCTCCGTCGCAAGCGCCGCAAGCAGCAGCGACTCCGACGCGGCGTCGGTGGCCAACGGCGGGCAGAAATCCGAAAACGGGAGGGAGATGAACCGCAGCGCGAACGGATTCTTCGATCGCGCCATTACGCAGCCCGCAAGCACCCTAGATCGGTCATGTATCGTGGCTAGGAAGAACTTGAAGCCGTAGGCGCGTTTCAAAGTCTCGAGCCACGGCTCGCGATGATAGAGGCGCGTCGCAGAGCTCTCGGTCATCAGCGTCTGCCAGTCGGCGCGCGCAGAATCGAGCGCTGTAAGCTCAAGCTGGGTGCCTTCCGCGCAGGGGAAGGTAACGGCCTGTTCTCTTGCTCCTGTCCTCGCGGTCATTTGACCCCCGGCGACAGGTTCATCGCGCCTTCGCCGGCAACACGGCCGAAGGCGCCAGCAACCATACGAATCACGGTTGGTGCTTCGAACCAGCAATAGGCAAACGCCGCGGGTGGGATGATCGCGGCCAGGACGAGCGGACCCTCAAGCCCGAGATGTGATGCCGCCAGTTTGCCCACCGCGGTTCCCATCGCGCATACGAACGCGACGCGAATTCCCGGCGTTGCGGCCCGGGCGAGATCTTCAAGGCGCATGCCGACGAGCCGACAGGCCATCCATCCCCCCGCGATACTGATGGTTCCCTCGACGGCGCTCATCGCGGCGCTGACCCCGATCAGCCCGGTATGCGCAAACGCTACACAGACGATGATGATCAGAATCAATCGGGAGCCGTGGAGATACAGATCAAAGGACGGATGATCCTTGCTGTAGTAGATCGACCCGATCCCGACTCGAAGGCCTGCAAGCGCGAGGCCGCTTGCAAGCAGCCGCAGCGGCTCCGCGGCTGGAAGCCATTGGTTCCCGTAAACTGACGAGATCAGCTCCGGTGCGGCCACCACCACGCACGCGGCCAGCGGTAAGACGATTCGCGCGACGTAGCCGAAAAAGTCGCGATATGCGCGTGCAAGTTCCTGATCGTCATCCTGGAAATGGCAGAACACCGGCAGCGTCACGCGGCCGACAACCTTGTGCAGACGATCAGGCACAAAACGCAGCAGGTCCCACGCAATCGTGTAAAAGCCAAGTGCCGTGCTACCGAGCAGCCGCCCCACGAGCAGGTAATCGGCGTTGCTCGAGAGCACGTAGACCAGCCGGCCGCCGGAAACACTGGCGGCGAATCGTGCGAGGTCGCGCGCCGCCTCAAGCCTAGGCAACCCGAATGCCGGATGTGGATCTGCGATCCAAATTGAGACCGCATGCGCAGCGAACCGGGCGGCTAGCGCGGCCGGCAGGCTCCATTCTGCGCCCCCGCGCCACAGCACGATCAGCGCCACGGCGAGGAAGACGATTTCCGCAATCACGTCCGCCAGCGCGAGCGCACCGAACTGCAGACGGCGTCTCAAGCGTGCACTGGCCGTTACAACTGTGCCCTCCAGTAGCAACGGGATGCATAGCAACCTGACGCCAAAAACCAGTCGGGGCATTGCCATTCCGAATGCGACCAGTGGTGCTCCCAAGTACAGCGCCGACGCGCTAAGAGCGGCCAGTCCCAAGCTCATCCACGACGCTGTCGATTCGTGCTCCGGGCGCAAATCCTTGCGCTGGATGAGAGCGTCCGGCACTCCTGCTTCGTTCGCCACCGACGCGAACACGCTGATTACGAGCAGAATCTTGAAGAGGCCGAAGTCTCCGGGTGTCAGCTGGCGCGCCAGAATGATCATTCCCGACACGCGAAGCGTCTGGATCGCTACCTCGGCCACAATGTTGTGGCGCACGCTGCGGGCGAACGCGCCCCACAGCGAAGTGTCGGCCGCCATGTCTCGCGCTGGAATATCGGGGATTGGGACGGTCCGGTTCATATACCGTTGCCTCGCAGCAAGACCGGAACTGTCCGTGCGAGAATCTTCAAGTCGCCGACCAGGGACCATTCCTCGAGGTATTGAACATCCAGCCGTACCATCTCATCGAAAGACAGGCGGTTGCGGCCGCTGACTTGCCATAAGCCGGTGATTCCCGGCATCGCGTCGAGCCGGCGGCGCTGCCAGTTCTCGTAGAGCCCAATCTCGTAAGGCAGCGCTGGACGTGGCCCGATGAGGCTCATCTGGCCGCGAACGACGTTTATCAATTGTGGCAGCTCGTCCACGCTGAATCGGCGCAGGATCCTCCCGATGCGCGTCACGCGATGGTCATCGAGCAGCTTGAAGACTCGGTTGCCATCAGCAGCGTAGAGGTGCGGAGCCTCATCGGGTGGGCGAATCCAATGTCTTACGCAGGCGCGGTGAGTTTCGTCACCTGCTTCGTGCCGCATGGTCCGGAGCTTGATCATCTCAAACGATCTGCCATGCGCTCCGATTCGAGTTTGGCGAAAAAAGATCGGACGCCCGTCGTCGAGCAGGATGGCAAGCGCGGCGAAAGCGACTATCGGTGCAGCCACGAACAGAAGGATCGCGCCGAACACCGCGTCGAAGGTTCGCTTGAGCGCTAAATTGAGCCCCTCGATATTGGAGCTGCGTCTGCCGATCAGGGGAACCACCCCCAGCCACTCAACCTTGAGACCCGAAGCCAGCGACCGCAGCATCCACGGCACGATCCACCAGTCGAGTCCGGTCTCGTCGCACAGACCTGTAATCCGCTCGATTTTGTCGCGCGCTGCGTCTGGCAACGCGATAGCTACCTCGATCGACGGATACATCGCCGCGAATTCCTTGAGCAGAGCGAGCGGTGCGAAGACCGGAAGACCGCGATACTGCCGCCCGTCGGGACCCTCATCGATGAATCCGACCGGTTCGTACGGCCCGATCTCGTCGAAGATCTGATCGCACAGGTACTCGCCGACTGGGTTGAAGCCGACGATCACCAGCGGGATCGCGATTTTTGGATTCGCATAGATGCGCCCAATACAGAATCGGAGCGTCGCCCGCGCCGTCACGATGAACGGGACGGCCAACACATACCCGATCGCCACCGTGATACGGGGAAGCTGGACGTGCGCCAGAAAAACACCCAGTAGCGTAAGGATCGTGGCTACCGAACTTGCATAGATAATCGTGACGAATTCCTTGTAGCCGCCATTGCGCATCCGGTAGAGGTCGTTTGACTGGAAGACCAGCAACCACACCAGAACAATCAAGGCGACCCCGAGACCGTCCAGCGCGGGGCCCGATCGCAGCAGGCGCTCTTCGATCGCAGCGGAGGGATCATGAATCCGCAGCGCGGCAACGAACGCGCTGAGCACGGCCAAGCCATCGGCTGCCGCGAACAATGCCTTTTGCTTTTGTAGTTCGCCGGCGAACATGGCTAGTCGGCTGCCCGTGGGGGGATCACGGACGCCGCCTGGGAGGGGGCTTGTCCGCCGGCGAACAGTTTTGTTGCGGGATTCAAAGCGGCTTCCACGCTCTCAACCACCCGAACTACGTCGAGGTAGGTGAGATGCGCGTGAATCGGCAGCGAAAGCACTGTGTCCGACAGGCTCTCGCTCGCCGGGAAGTCGCCCTCGTGGTGCCCCAGGGAGCGCAGCGCGGGTTGCAGATGGAGCGGTACCGGGTAGTGGATCCCGCATTCGATGTGGTTGGCCAGCAGCGCTTGACGGATCGCATCGCGACGAGGGCTGCGAATGACGAACAGGTGGTAGCAGGACTCGTAACCGTCGGGCTCGACGGGCAGTTCAACGTCGCATCCGTCTAGCAGCTCGCGGTACGCCGACGCTACTTCACGGCGCCGCCTGTTCCACGCGTCCAGTCGCTTGAGCTTCGCGAGCAGAACTGCTGCCTGAATGGTATCGAGGCGGGCGTTGTAGCCGCAGTCTTCATGAGCATAGTGAGACAGCCGTCCGTGATTTCGGAGTTTCAGGACGCGCTCCGCAATTTCTTCATCATTGGTGGCAATTGCGCCAGCCTCTCCCCACGCTCCCAGGTTCTTCCCCGGGTAGAAGCTGAAGCCTCCAGCCAGTCCGATTGAGCCCGCAGGCTGCCATCCGCTGGGCCCGCGCACCCGTGCGCCGTGTGCCTGACAGGCATCTTCGATGATCGGAATCCCGTGGGCCGCGGCGATCTCGCTGATCTCGTTCATCGGCGCGGGGAGCCCGAAGAGGTGCACCGGAATGATCGCGCGCGGGCCGTGCAGCGAGTGCCAGCGGCCGGCATCCAAATACCGCCGGAGCGCTGCGGGGTTCATGTTGCCGGTCTTACGATCGACGTCGACGAAAACGGGACGCGCCCCCGCCTGAATAATCGCTTCGACTGTCGCGATGAAGGTCATTGGAGAGGTGATCACCTCATCGCCGGCACCGGCCCCGACCGCGATCAGAGCCAGCCGCAAGGCATCTGTGCCGCTGCCCACCCCAATAACCCGCCGGACTCCGAGATAGTCGGCGAATTCATGCTCGAACTCGGCCACCTGCGGGCCGTCGATGTACGCTGTGTTCGAATGAATTCGCGAGAATTCATTCTCTACATCGCGCATGATTTCGCCGTTCTGTTCGGACAGATCGATGAACTTGATCATCACGCTACCTTTGGTTGCTGATTCGCAGGAGGTCGAAGAATCCGGAGTACGCGAGCGGGATGCCCGGCAACAATCGCGTTCGGCGGCACGTTCCGCGTGACAAGCGCGCCGGCGCCGACAATGGCGCCGCTGCCGATTTCGACGCCGCACATAATGATCGCGCCGCTGCCGATGGAAGCACGCCTTCGGATGACCGTAGGCTCGAGCTGCCAGTCAGCCTCAGACTGAGGTAACCCGTCGGGATTGGTGGCTCTGGGACGGCGGTCGTTGATGAATACCACTGCGTGGCCTACGAACACCTCGTCCTCGATCGTTACGCCGCTGCAAATGAAGCTGTGACTGGAGATCTTGCACCGGCTGCCGATCCGCGCATCGCGCTGCACTTCCACAAACGCACCCAGGCGGGTATCGTCCCCAACTTCGCATCCATAGAGATTTACGAACGGGCTCAAGCGGACTCGCTCGCCCAGCTTCACATCGGCTGCCACGCAGACGAAGGCCTGAGGTTTGTCACTTCCCATTAGTCATTCCACGCACGGACTGGTCACTGGCACGACTGCGCTTCCCTCACGCAGCGACAGGTCCGCAGCCTCAAGCACACTGACAACCCTGACTCCGCTCAGCCCGTCAGTCCGCGGTGTGTGGCCGGTGCGGATGCACTCAACGAAGTGTTCGCATTCGAGGCGTAGCGGTTCGGCCTCCTCGATCCGCGGGATCTGGATGTCGCCGTAGCGGTATGAGAACTGGAAGTCGCCGTAGGTGTCGCGATAGCGCTGGACGCTGACCCCCTTATCGTAAATCCGGATCTTCTCCTGCGAATTGGTGTCGTCGTAGACCAGCATCTTGCGCGAGCCGACGATCGTCGTGCGGCGGATCTTGTTTGGATCGAGCCAGCTGACGTGAATGAAGGCGATGACGTTGCCGCTGAAGTGGAGCGCCAGCATCGCAACGTCTTCCATGTCACGGTGGTAATGGCTCCTCGCGTGGCAACTAACCCCCTCGGGCAGCCGGCCCATCAGCATCAGGATGATCGAGATGTCGTGCGTCGCGAGGTCCCAGGCGACATTCACGTCGTGCTGAAAGAGCCCCAGATTTGCCCGCACCGAACTGATGTAGAAGATCTCACCTAACTCGCCCGACGAGATCAGCTCGGCCAGTTTCCGGACCGGTGCGCTGTATTCGAAGCAGTGACCGACCATCAAGATGGCGTCGCGCTGACGCGCCATCCGCACCAGCGCCTCGCCTTCCAGCCGCGACATCGCAAGCGGCTTCTCGACCAGTACCGATTTCCCGGCTTCGAGGACCCTGCGTGCTATCGGGTAATGCGTGCTGACGGGTGTTGCGACAACAACGGCCTCGATATCGGGATCGCCGAGGATGGTATCGAGGGAACTGGTTGTTTCGACCTCGGGGTGGAGTTGTGCGATTCCCCGTCGGCGTGTTGCATCGAGGTCACATGCGACAAGCCGCTTCGAGCACTGCAGCTGGGCGAGATTGCGGACCCAATTGGGACCCCAGTACCCCAGCCCGATGACCGCCATGCCGCGAAGCTGGGCATGCGCGGCGCGATGGCCGTTTGCTGTCGAGATGATTGTCGCCGACGAGGGCACAATTTCCAGATGTTGGTTCATTGGCGGACGAATCTCCGAAGAGTGACGGGAAGGGGATCGGTCTTCGCGTTGAAGATCACGCCGGCAATTGAGCGATTTGCCGCTTTAAGTGCCGCCGCGGTGTTCACCAATTCTCTGCGCTCGGTGCTGCCATACCTGACCACCAGCAACACCGGGTCCGTTGGTCGCGCCAGCGGCAGCAAGCGCGAATCGAGGCGCGGCACGCCGAGATCGACCACCGCTGCTTGGTAGCTCGCGATGAGTTCTTCGAAGTCCTCAAGCGCCTGTTCGGGGTGCCGCTCTCCCTCGTTCACAAAGCAGCTCGCGATTTCCAGCCGCGGCCATCCCGTCGAGCGATGTTGAAGTGAACCCTCCAGCATCACTTCCGCTGTCTTCGCTCGACCGAAAGCGAAGGCACGATGGAGCGAAGGGCGCAGAATATGCGCATCGACTAGGACCGTTCGGAGCAACATGCGCTGGCTAAGGTCCATCGCGAGCGCTACCGCGACAGTTGACGCGCCATCGCTCGGGCGGCAGCCCGCGACCGCAAGGCGCAGTGTGCGCTCGACCGCGGCCAGCGGAGCCAGGCGCTCGCTTATGGCGCGGATCGCCTCCGAGCGTGTGACATTGCCGAGCACCTCGCCGACCGAGGGCAGCGGAACAAGCGTGTTGAGATGTCCGGTGGGCGCTGTAAACACTGCGTTTTCCGGAACTCGATCGCTCGCGAGATCGGCATGAGCTCTGACCGTCATTCGCTTGATGGTCTGGTGGTACCTGCCCAAGATGCTTATCCTCCGCAAACCTGACCGCAGAAGTTCACAGATGTGCCCATAGCCCGATCAGCGGTGCGAGCGGCGCACGGCTGGCCTTGATGGTTCGTTCGTCGGCGGGCTCGACGGCCTAGTATTCGTTGAAGCCACGAGCGTCGCCGGCTGACGATTCGAAGGTCCGGCGAGCGCACTGGACTGTCTTTGGACCGCACTTGTTTCGTGCGGAGGACCCGATCTGAGCCATATGCTCCCGAGGCCCATTCCGGTCAGGGCGATCAGGCCAAAAGCCAACGCGGGTCGCGCGATCCGCCCGAGCACGTCGCGTGATTCCGACGACGGCCGACGCTTCGGTTCCGGATAGGACCGCACGCGCGCGCGCAGATTCTCGTACTCGGATATAACGTCGCGAACATGGCTCAGGCTGACCTTCCGTGCGCCCGAGGAATAGGCAGTCAGCATCGCGTTATGGCAAATCACGTTGACCCGCCGCGCTATACCGCCGCTGCGTTCGACGACCTCGCGCAACGCCGAGCGCGCGAAAAGGCGCTTCGCACTCCCGTTGCGCGCGCGCAGGCGATGCTCGATGTAGTCGTAGACTTCGGCTGGCTCCATAGGGTTCAATAAGGTGCGCATGCCGATCCGTTCGTTGAAATGCCGAAGCGCCGGTGATTCGAGCATCTTCATCAGCCCTGGCTGGCCGATGAGCACGATATGGATCTGGTTGCGGTCGAGGACCTGGTTGCGGTCGAGCCACAGATACTCGGACATGAGGCGTAGTTCTTCGAGAGTCTCGCCGTTGAGATCCTGCGCTTCATCAATAACGATCGCGAGGCGATGCCCCGGCTCCGTACGCCCGAGATACGAGCGGAATGCTTCGAGGCAATCGAGCTTGGAGACTGGCGGTGGGTCGACGCTGATCTGGCGCAGGGCCAGCCGGAAAAGATCTTCGATGGCAAGTCGCGGATGGTTTAGATAGGCGGTAGTCACCTGCTCCAGGGGCTGCATGAGCAGCGAACAGGCCAGAGTTGTCTTTCCGGTACCGGCTTCTCCAATCAGCAGCGCATAACCACTGGGTTCGTGTTGAAGGGCCCACTCAAGCGCCGCCAATGCCTCGCTGTGTTCTTTGCCCCGGAACAGTGCGGAAGGGGAGACTCCGAACTGGAACGGGCTGCCGTTGAGGCCGAAGTGATCGAAGTACGTCAAAGACCCCTCCGGTTCCTTCAGCCCTGGTTCACGAGAACCGCGACGGTTTGGAGACCGCTCTCTTTTGCGATGATCGCCGTCGAGTAGATCTTCGGGTCGCGCCGTTCCTCGAATTCTGCCGCCGCGATGCCCAAGCCGGCGGCCAGAACGAGACCAACCGTGAAGTTCAGCCAGACGATGGGGAAGACCGGCCTCAGCGGCCGCAACGGCGGCTGAGCTATGCTCAAATTGAGAATCTTGTCGGAGTTGAGGGCGCCGGCCGCGCGCGCCTCCTCGGTCTTGCGCACGTATGAGAGATAGGCCTGCTTGTCGGAAGCTACTTGGCGCTGCAGACGTTCGAATGCCGGAGAGTTCCTGACCAGGAGATCGAGCCGATCGCGGGTCTTTCCGATCTCCTCATCGAGTTTGCCGATGGTCGCTTTGAGCGATGCCGCGTTGGCTTGGGCTTGCGCAAGGCTCGAGTCGATCGTCACCCAGACCGGGTTGAGATCGGTGCTTTGCTCAGTGACCTCGAAATGGTCTTCCAAGTCCAAAATCCGCTGGGCGGCCGCGAGCTTCGCATCGATCTCGCGAATACGCCCGCTGGCCGGCTGGTATCGGCTCAGCAACTCAGCTCGCTCGGCCTTGAGCTGCATCACCTGCGGCTTCAATTGCTGAAGCGCGAGATTTTGAACCGAACGCGTCTCTTTGCCGATACGTTGCGGAGTGGCCTTGCCGAGCCTCGACAACGTGGCCACTTGTTCCTCGGCGGAGGCCAGATCAGCGCCAGCCTTGCTGCCCTGAAGCTGCAAGTCAGAGAGCTGCGAGATCAGTGCCTGCTGCTGTCCGCCAAAATCGCTGATACCGGTTTGCAGCTGGAATGCATTGAGCTGTTGCTCGGAGGCGGCGAGCCGGTCGCGGAGCAGCTTCGCTTGCTCCTGAAAAAACTGCTCAGCCTGAGGGTCGTGCGAAATTCTCGCGTGGAATTCCAGATAGTGATTGAGCAACAGGGTAAGAAACCGGTGCGACCAATCAGAATCATGCGATCGAAAAGTTACTTCGATGATGTCTGAGCGTTTGATTACGTTCGAATCGATATTGCTCGCGAGATCCAGCGCCCAGCGATCGGCTGGTGTCATCTTTGGTCCGTCGTGCAGGCTGCGGTATCCCTGAACCGGAAGCCGCAGCGCCCCCTTCACGGCGTTCAAGATTATCGCACCCGGGCCAGAGTAGGCCGGCGGCACAGCCAGCCGATCAATTGCCTGGCGAATCAGGTACAGGCTGGTAATCAGCTCGCGCTCGGAATTCAGATCCTCTTCGGTGACCGGATTGCTCACCACCGCTGGACGTTGCGGACTGTCGTCGCGCAGGTCGGGAGAAACCAGCAGTTGTGCCCGGTTGTCCTGCACCAGGATTTTTGCGGTCGACTCATAGACCGGCGGCCAGAAGATGGTGCCGACAACGATGATTCCCAGGACTGTCCCGGCCAGCGTGAAGACGATCTGCTGCCGCCGGAACACCAACTCTATCCAGTAGTTCAGGTTTCGCGATTCCATGTGCAGAGTGCGGCTCCCCGGCGAGGATCGACTACAGCGGAAGGGGCGCGTAAGGCGTAATCGGCATCAGACCTCTGACGTAGTGCTGCACCCAGAGATTGAGATTGGCGATGCCACTGCGCGGAACGACAACTACGTCGCGGGACTGAATGAGCACATCTTCGTTCGCGTCCGGATGATCAACGGCGCGAGCAAGATCGAGCTCCGAAGCGTAAGGCACTTCACACGCATCGCGCCGAATAAGCACCGCCTTGTCGCCGGCATCAGGGGTGAGACCGCCCGCCTCCGCCACCGCCTGCAATGCGGTCATGCCGGGCTCGAGCGGAAATGCACCCGGTTTCGCAACCTGTCCCTGCACGAACACCAGTCGGCTCGGCATATTCTTCACAGCCACACTCACTCCCGGTGAGCGGAGTTCGGACGAGTATGCCTGGTTGAGCTGCTGGGCGAGCTGCTCCGCCGTCATGCCGCTGGCCGGGACGACGCCGATCGCCCTCAACGCGATCTTGCCATCGGGGCCAACGATGACGTCCTGGTTGAATTCCTGGTTCAGATAGAAGTCGACCCCGAGGTTATCGCCGGGTTGAATCAGGTAACTGCGCTCGGTCCGAGTCGTCATGGACGCCCGCATAGCCGCCGCGTTCGCGGCGCACTGGTCGGGCGACAGAGCGGACGGCGCCAGCCCCGACGCCTGGGGTTCGCTGCGGCCGGCGCTCGACGAGCAACCCATCGCGAAGCCTAGTGCCGGAAGAATAAAAATCGCGGCGGCGATTCCGCCTCTGCTCACGATCTCGCGTACCCTAGCTACCGCTGAACAAAGCATCTTCTGCACCACACACTCACTCGTAGACGGTCATTTTCCGCACGCGGTTGCGTGCAATCACGACCGATTCGATTTCCTCATGCTCCAGCGGGTTAGCGTCGCCGGGCATCGAGCGCTCTTGCGCTTTGTTTTTGCAAAGGATCACTGAGCTGCGGAGTCGCACTGGCCGTGCTCGAACTCTCGCGCCCGGCGACATGCATTGACGATGGCAACGTCCGTGCCATCACCAGCAACCTGGCAAACGCGCGAGTTTCTACGGAAAGTTGGCCGGTCGAGGGCTCGCGAAGAAGGGTTTACCGATCTCCGGGCGCAAGGATTACAAATTACACGTTTAAGACATTCGAGGCGGAACGATCGGTCTGCAGGCCGTTGTGCGAACTTCGCTCCGAACTTGCTCGGCTACCACCGAACGCGAGTCGAAAAAGCTAGCTTGCGTACGCGCTACCATGTTCGAAGTCGCGGCCCAGAAAGCTGGCGATCATAGCTCGATCACGGATTCGTTCGGGTGGCTGAGATAGAGGAAGGCAAGCAGGTAGTCGCGCAAGTGGCGAGTGAGGAGAAAATTCGCGCGCACGTGGTTGTGGCCGTTTGTGCCCAGCCGCTGCGCGTATTCGGGTGCCTGGAGCAATTGCTTGATCCAGAATGCCGTGCCCTCGACTGTGTGGCTCAATAGGCCTGAGTATCGATGAGTGATCTGGAGCGGAATGCCGCCCACCGCTCCGGCTATTACCGGCTTTGATTTCCACAGCGCCTCAGCGACCGTCAGCCCGAATCCTTCCTTGAGCGATTTCTGCAGAATCACAGTCGAAGCTCTCTGGATCGCGTTGATTTCGAAGTTGGAGGTCGGCGGGAGCTCGAGGATGTGAACGTCGGGATCATCGCCCGCTTGCTCGCGCACTTCCCTTAGCACTTGGGCGCCTTCCGGATCGTCGCTGGCACCGCCACCGGCCAGCACCAGCTGGCAGTCGACGCGCTGTCGCGCTATCCGCCATGCCGCGAGCACGCCGAGCGGATCTTTGAGCCGGTCAAAGCGCGAGACCTGTGTCACCATGGGCTTATCGTTCCTGATCCCCAGCTTATTGAGTACCGCTTCGATTTCGGACTGCGAAAGCTCACGGTTCTTGTCCGATAGCGGATCGATCGAGGGAGAGATCAGCACTTGGGGCATCGGCAGTGCACGCGCAAATATCGGTGCGGAAAAGACACTCAAGTCGTACCGCTCGACCATCGGCGCGATGAATTCCCAAGCGCCAGGAGCCGGCGCGGAGACATCGATGTGGCAGCGCCAGATCCATCCGCCTCCGATCTTCTCCTTCGCGCTGATGAGTCCGGCAGGCTGCGGATCGTGGATGAAGAAAATGTCGGCGTCGAGGTTCAGACTCTCAAGGTTGCGTCGAGTTGCGTCGGCAAAGATCTCGCGATCCTCGACGGTGAAGGCATGGGGCTTGCCGTGCAGAGCATTGTGGAGGTTCTTGGTGAGGGCGAAGAAATCTTCGGTTCCGTGAATCACCTCCCAGCGGGCCTCCACGCCCACCTCGCTCAGGAGCGGGATCAAGCGCCCCAGGATCTCCGCCACTCCGCCGCCGACGCGTGTCGAGTTGACATTAACCACCCGTTTGCCGGCGAGCCGTTCGCCGAGCAGGCGGAGCTCCGCTATCACTCCCTCGCCGACGATCGGGAGGTAGTCTTCCAGGCTAGGCATCGCGTCCGTTCGCCAACCGTCGATCGACGAGTTCGATCATTCGGCGACGCAGTCCCTCTTCGGTGTGCGTATAGGGATCGAGCCGGCTGAGCGCGGCTGCCAGTTCGCGTTCGCCCAGTTGCGTCTCGAACCAGCGTGAAAAGTCATTGTCGCCTCGCTCCAGGCGCAGCCGCGCGTCGAACATATGGTGAGAAATCGACGACAGCGAAACCAGGGCCAGCGCGTCTCTGAACTCGCGCAGACTAGTCACCCTCAACCCGGTCGGCAGCACGAACGAAACCGACTCCATGAAGTGGAACTCTTCGCCGGGCGGCGCTACGCGAAGCCTGCCTGTGCGCTCGATGAACGCTTCGACCTTCGCGCACAGTGCTTCACGCAGCTCACGGATCGTCCTGAAACGGAGGATGTCGATCGACGCGAGTTCCTCGCCGAGCAGGTCTTCCTGCAGCGCCTCGGTCGCCCAGTAGGCGAAGTCGTTTGGCGGCTCGGGTGAAAAATGCTGATGCTCAACGAGAAAGTGGTGCGTGTGATGGTAGATAACCGCGCCCGGCGCGGTGCGTAGACGCTCCAGTAGCTCCGCCAGATCCCGCGCGCTCTTGCCGGTGAGAAGCGTCAGGTTGAGGCGCGACTGGAAGTCGAAGGGGAGTGACGTTTGCGCCAACTCTTTGCTCCTGCGGCAAATCGTCATGTTCGATGGGAAGGCTTGCCATGACCTGAGGCAAGCGGGTAGTTTGGATTTTGGCAATTTCGGGCCGCTGCTTCAAGCGCATCCGACTCCCAGTCTCGGCTCCACCCCGGCCAAATGGCAGAAGCGATGAGGCCAACTCCGCAAAATCGAGATCGCGCCTCGATCACTCGGTCGCCTTCCACTGTCATACCGGGCGCCGGCAAGCTCGTGGTGATGTCGAACCGCGCGCCGATCCATGTGGTCGTCGAAAACGGCCGCGAGCGGATCGAACCCACCGTCGGTGGTGTCGGGACGTCTTTTCTTCGAGTGCTCGAAAATCATGGCGGCGTGTGGATTGCCTGGTCAGGCCGCAGAGGGTTGCAGGACAGACTGCCGTTGCCGACGCGAAATCCGCGCTTCTGGCTGATTTTCGCCAACCTCTCCGAAAACGAGATTACTCACTACTATTACGGCATGTGCAATCGCGGGCTCTGGCCGCTGATGCATTTCATGCCGATCAATTGTCATTTTGATGCTGCCAACTGGAAGATCTATCGGCGCGTCAATACCAACTTCGCGCGGGTTGCGCTCGCCGAGTCGCAACCTGACGATGTCGTCTGGGTACAAGACTTTCATCTTGCACTCGTGCCCAAGGCGATCCGCGATTCGCGCCCTGCGCAGAGCATCGGGCTCTTCTGGCACACGCCGTTTCCTCCCGAAGATGTGTTCCGGATTTTCCCGTGGAGTGGGGAGTTGCTCGAAGGGATGCTAGGCGCTGACCTGGTTGGGTTTCAGACCGCTTCTTTCGCCCGCCACTTTATAGACTGCTGCGCCGGCATTCTGCGGCTTGCGGTTGATCGCGACCGGGGCTTGGTGTTTATGGGTCGCCGCGCGGTGCAGGTCGGCGCCTTCCCAATCGGCATTCACGTAGAGTTCTTCGCACAGATGCAAACCAGCGTGCGGGTCCGGCAACGCGTGCGCCGGATTCGGCGAGCGCTGCATAACCAGATGATCGTGCTTGGCGTCGATCGCCTCGATTATACCAAGGGCCTCATCGAGCGGCTGCTAGCCTTCGAGCGCTTTCTCGAGAGCAATCCCGAATACCGCCGCCGCGTAACGTTGGTGCAGATTGCGGTTCCGTCGCGCACCAGGGTCAGCGACTACAGCAGGCTTAAGCGCGACCTCGATGAGTTGGTGGGCCGCATCATTGGGCGGTTCTCGTCGGAGGGCTGGGTGCCGATCCGATATCTCTACGACCAGTTCGGAGTTGAGGAACTCGTTGCCTACTATCAGACGGCGGACGTGGCGCTGGTTACGCCGCTTCGGGACGGTATGAACCTCGTGGCCAAGGAGTACGTGGCCTCACGGTCGGCAGACAATGGTGTGCTCATTCTTAGTGAGCTCGCCGGAGCCGCTGAGGAACTCGGCGATGCATTGCTGGTGAATCCCTACGACATCGATCAGGTCGCCGAAGCGCTCAAAACCGCCTTGGAAATGAGCCCGGAGGAGAAGGCGCGACGGATGCTTGCGCTGCGCGAGGCGATTGCGCGCAACAGCCTCGAGCGATGGTCGGAGAGCTTCCTCGCGAAGCTGGGACGGGCGAGCGGCGAGGTTCAATGCAATGCTGGTGCGGCCGGATAGCATTCCCGAGATCTTGCCGCGCGGCCTGCTATCGGCCCTCGTCGCACACCGGAGTATGCTCTTGCTGCTCGACTTCGACGGGACTCTCTCCAATATCGCCTGCCATCCCGATCATGCGGTCCCTTTGCGCGGCGCTCGCGAAGTGCTGGCACGTCTGGTGAGGCATCAGGCAAGGGTCAAGATCGCGATCATAAGCGGCCGCCCGGTTGCGTCGCTACGCCGGCTCCTTGGCGTGGCTGGTGTCACTCTCGTTGGATGCCACGGAGTCGAAGCGCTGCAGGCCGGGCGGCGAAGCTTCCTGCTGGACACTATTCCGTCGGCTCGCTCCATCGCTCGGGTCCGGCGCTGGCTGCGCTCGAACATTCCCGCCTCCGCGGGCTTCGTGATCGAAGACAAGCACGTCGCGATCGCGTTGCACTATCGGATGGCCTACCCGGCGTCTGCCCGCGCGCTCTGCGGCAAATTCAGGGACTTCGTAGTGCAGCAGGCGCCCCTCCTTCGCGTCGCCGAGGGCAAGAAGGTCATCGAGGCGCTTCCGCGCCGAGCGAGCAAGGCGCTTGCCGCGCGCTTGCTCGCTCGGCGCGCAGGCTCCTCGCTTGTGGTCTGCGTCGGCGATGACGTCACCGACGAAGACACGTTTTACCAGTTGCGTCGCGAAGGATTGGGAATCCTCGTGGGCAGGCGAACGAGTTGGGCGCACTGGCGCGCGGCAACGCCAGCTCGAGTCGTCCGCGAGCTTAAGGATCTGGCGGACGCGCTCGAACATCGAACAAATGCGTCGCGAAGGGCGGCCTCATGAGAGCGATCGTCGCCGGCGCGGCACTGGCCGCGATGATCGCCGCCGCCGGATGCCGCAATACGAATGCAACGCACACCGATCTCACGATCGCGCTCGCGGTGTTTCCCGACGAGGCCGCGCGCTACAGAGAGTTCGTCATGCCGTTTGAGCGCGCCGAGAAGGTCCGAGTACGCCTCGTCGCGCAGACCTACGGCGACATCCTGCGCGCCCTCGAAGCGGAAGCTCTGTCAGGCGGCGGCAGCCTCGACCTCGTGGAACTCGACGTCGCGACGCTCGCTCGGGCGCGCGGATGGGTACGGAGCCTTGATCCGATCGTGCCCGCCAGCGCTCGCGAGCTCTTTGCTGACGCCGCATGGCAAGCCGCCAGCGACCGCGGCCATCTGCTTTTCGCACCGCATCGCCTGATGTGGCAGGCGATGATCTATAACCGGGTCGAAGTGGCGGCGCCGCCCGCGACGTGGGACGAGCTCGCCCGCTTCGCGCAGCAGCATCCCGGACGCGTCGCATTGAAGGGCGCACTCTATGAGGGTGCGACATGCGACGCGATGATGTTCATTTGGAGCGCCGGGGGTTCGGCACTCCAACCCAGCGGCCCAGGCGCGCTCGCTGGCATGGATTTCCTCGCGCAACTCGGCCCTTGGCTCAGCCCCGAGTCTGCCGTCTTTCGCGAGATGTCCGTGCTCGAGGCGCAGGCGCGCGGTTCGGTGTTGATCCACTTCAACTGGCCCTTCGCGATGAGCTACCTGGCCAGCAAAGGACTTGCTCCCGAAACCGATCTGAGCGCGCCTGTTCCGGCTGGTCCCGAAGGCCGCGCAACGGCGCTCGGCGGCGGATATCTCGCGATTCCGCGATCGGCGCCCCATCCTGAAGCGGCGGCGGCATTTGTGCGCTTTCTCCTCACCACGCACGAGCAGGAGAGGCTTGCCAGCGAGATGGGCTGGTATGGATCGGTTCCACCACCGCCGGGAAGCCGCGAAGCACAGTTGTACTCGGGCTTCACCGCGATGCGACCGTGGGCGCGCGCGCGCCCGCCAGTCGGATGCTACGCGCAGCTGAGCAGAGTCTGGCAAGGCGCGATCCGCCGGGTTCTGTTCGACGCCACTCCGGCGCGCCTCGCGATCGCCGAACTCGCAACCGGTGCACTCGAAGCCGAACAGCGCGACGGATGCGCGGCAAGGTGAAACCCGCGGGAGGCACGCCGATGATCGAAGCTTCGCGGAGACTGCGAATAGTCTTCACGGCTGTGCCGATCGGGTTCATGGCGCTGATTCTGGTCCTGCCGGCGCTGCAGGGCGTCGTGCTGGCGTTCGACTCACATGGGCCGTCGCTCGCCAACTTCGCCATTGTCATGCGCGACAGACTCTTCTGGCGCGCATTCGCCAACAACCTCATCGTCCCTGCCGGAAGTCTCGCTGTAGAGTTCGCTCTTGGGCTGGCAATCGCGCTGGTTCTTGGCGCGGGCGGGCGCACGGCCGCGTCGATCGAAGTTGCCGCGATACTGCCGTTCGCGATCCCTGAGATCGTGCTGCTTGCGATTGCGCGTTTCATCCTGATCCCGCGCGGTTACCTCAACGGCGCCCTGGCAGGAATCGGAGCGAATCCGCCGGACTGGCTGGCTCCGCAGAGCGCCTTGGCCCTGACGAGCGTGATAGTCGTCGATGCCTGGCACGTGACGCCGATCGTAATGCTGATGCTTCTGACAGGTCTCAGATCCATCCCGCGCGAAGTCTACGAGGCCGCGCAACTTGACGGGGCCGGTCCGTTCGCGACCTTCAGGTTCATCACCCTGCCGCTGCTCTTCCCGGCGATGCTCGGTGCGCTCGTATTGCGGGGAATCGATGCGCTCAGGATCTTCTCGACGACACTGGTGCTGACGGGAGCCGAGGGCGTCCCGGTGCTCTCGACTTATGCCTACCAGTTGTGGAGCGACGCACAGGAACCGCGGCTTGCGATGGCCACGTCGGTCCTGTTGGCCACGATGGTCACCGTCGTCGGTCTTGCGGCTAGTAGACTGATTCGCGCAGCGCCCCGGGCCGAGGCCGCGCTGTGAGAGTCTCACCGCGAGTGCAGCGCGCGTCGCTGTTGCTCAGGCTTGCCCGCCGCGTGCTCGAATCAATCGTCGTCATCGCAGCCGTGCTGCCCCTGTATCTATTGCTCAAGCAAGCCATAACGCCCGACCTCGAAAGTTTCGCATGGCCGCCACTGTGGCTGCCGCACCGACCAACCGCTGAGCACCTTGCCAGCGTAGTGGGCGTTACGGAACTTCGTTCCGCACTCGTGCTGAGCCTTGTTGTCGCACTGGCCAGCGCCGCGATGTCCAGCGCGATGGGCGCGATGCTCGGGTGGGCGATGGCGCGTAGTGCAAGGTGTCGGCGCGCTGGAATGGGGGCGATTAGCGGGGTACGCCTGCTGCCGATGATCGCGGTCGCGATTCCGTTAGCCATCAGATTCATAGAACTCGGGCTGTACAACAGCCCAACCGGCGGTGGTTTGGCTCTGATCCATTCGGCGCTAGCGCTTCCGACCGCGGCGCTCATGAGCTGGAGCGCGTTCGCCGCCATCCCGCGCGAGGTCGAGGAAGCCGCGTGGCTCGACGGCGCCTCGCCACTGCGGATCTTTCTGAGCATTGATCTCCCGATGGCGCGCGCGGCACTCGCCGCCTCATTCATCTTGGGTTTCATCCTGAGCTGGGACGAATTCGGCTTCGCATTGTTGATCCAGGTTACGAATCGAACTTTGGGGCCGCTGCTCTACTACTACACAGTATTTGGTGATGTCGGCGCCGCGAGCGCGTTGGCGCTGGTGATGATGATTCCGGCGATCGCTGTGATCGTGGCGCTTCGGCCGATGCTACGCGGAAATGCGCTGGCAGGCGGCTTTCGCTGACCGCGCAGGCGACGTGCGAAAAGATGGCGGAAGAACACGAAAGTGCCAGACCCGAACTCGCGGTGCGTGCGCTCACACGACGTTTCGCAGCGGGCGGCGGCATAGACGATGTCTCGCTGACCGTCGCCATCGGCGAGTTCTTCGTTCTGCTCGGGCCATCTGGATGCGGTAAGAGCACGCTGCTCAGGCTGATTGCCGGGCTGGAGAGCCCCGATCGCGGAGAGATCATGTTCGGGGACGAGGCGCAACCGTCGGCGTTCGGCGCGCAAGCGCCGGTTGCGATGGTCTTCCAAAACTACGCGCTCTACCCGCACATGACAGCGTTTGAAAACATCGCCTTTCCGCTGCGCATGATGCGCCTCGAACGGACGGAGATTGATCGGCGCGTCCGCGCCACCGCCCGGCTGGCCGGCCTCGCCATCGATCTCGCGCGGCGGCCGGCTGAACTGTCGGGCGGCGAACGCCAACGCGTCGCGCTGGCGCGCGCGTTGGTTCGCGAACCGCGCATCATCCTGATGGACGAGCCGCTGTCAAACCTCGACGCGCAATTGCGCGCCAGCCTGCGTAGCGAGCTCAAGGATTTTCAGCGCCGCACCGGCCGCACCTTCGTGTACGTCACCCACGATCAGCTCGAGGCGATGACGCTCGCAGACCGGCTCGCGCTGATGCGCTCGGGACGGATCGAACAGGTTGGGCCGCCGATCGAACTCTATGACCGGCCGGCCAACGAGTTTGTCGCCTCGTTCCTCGGGCAGCCGCCGATGAACTTGATCCGGGTCCGAGCGGCGGAGGGTGGATTGATCGCAGCAAACATGAATCTTCGTCTGGTGCTCAAACCTGACCCGCCGGAGGAACTCACGCTCGGGTTCCGGCCCGAGGCAGTCTCGCTCTACCCGGTCGCGAACGAAGTTGCCATCGAGACTATCATCGAGCGGGCCGAGTTTGCTGGTGGGCGATTCATTGGCCAGGCGCGTGTAGGCGGCTCGCGAGTCCTGGTTGAGCTTCCACGCAGGGTCGCAGCCGGCTCAGCGGTGACGCTTTACGTCGCCCGCCAGCACCTTCACTTCTTTGATCCGGGTTCGGGAAGGCGCTTGGAATTCAGCTTGTCGTAACGCGACACGCAACTCGACGCTCGGCTCAAACCGTCACAGCCACAACCATGACAAGAGAGTCGTGAACTGGCCGTCGTGGCCGACGCCTTGGCCCCAACAGATCACAGTAAGAGTGCTCCGAAGCGTCAATCATAAGGCTTGCCTGTGGAAACGCGATAACGCTCGGCTTGCCCAGTCTGTACACTCTCCTGCACCATCTTGCCGGGAGGAGATGGCGTGTTTCGGATCTGCGCATGGCCGGGGGACCGACTTCAGCACCAGGATTCTCCTCGTACCTGATCTTCTCTGGTGAAGCTGACCTTTCGCTGCTCCTGAACCTCTAGGGGCATTGGGCGCTGGGCCGACCGTAGATCTGGTCACAAACGGGGCCGATTCGCTCGTATTGCGGCCCGCAGCAGTCTCGGCATCGGCGCGGACCCGCGCTCGGAAGCGGGCCCGCGCACGGAAGCGGATGCCCTGCTGGAGAATATTCGCACGCCGAAATCAGGAGGATGCGAGAAGAACGCGAACGGCAGCGGAACAAAGCGCAATTTCGGATAATCGCCGTGGTGATCCTGGCAATCGCCTCGATCATCGCGGAGTGGACGGAGGCTGCTACTTCAGCCGTTGTCATCAACTCGCCGACCAACGGATCCATCGTTTCAGGGACGGTAAACATCACGCTGACTGTGGGTGCTACTGTCCCGCGGGCCCAAGTCTACGTTGATTCAAAGCCCCAAGCGGCAACACCACCGAACACAATTGCGTGGGATTCTTCCCGCGTACCTGATGGGTGGCACATTGTTACAGCGAAGGCCTACGACAAATCGAACCAGCTGATCGGTGTCACGTCGGCTTCAGTCTTCGTATGGGCAACCGCGAAGCCTGCCCCCGGTTCGATGGCATACTATGTCGATCCGGCGGGTAACGACTCGAACGCAGGAACCAGTCAATCGAAGCCGTGGCGCACGGTAGCAAGAGTCAACGCCGCGAGGCTTAGAGCCGGAGATGTCGTCTACTTCCGCAGGAATGGGATCTGGCGCGAGACACTTCAGCCCGCCGCAGGCGGAGGCCCCGGTTATCCAATCATATTCTCCGCCTATGCTAGCGGCTCACGGCCCATCATTACTGGTAGCGATCTGGTTACCGGATGGAGCCCTTCGGGAGGCATCTATCGCGCGGCGCTCGCTCAACAGCCCTACAATGTGTACATCGATGGCGGCCCAAGGTGGGGACTGTTGCGGGCTTGCTGCACAGCCGGGACCTCATGCGCCGCAACCGGCAAATGCGCGATCGGGCCGATGAAGGCCGGCAGCTGGTCTTGGAATCCCGCACAGTCACGCCTTTCGGTCTGGCTCGCTGACGGCTCCAACCCGGCGGCGCACACCGTCGAGGCCGCGACACGGATCTATGGATTCAGGTTGGTCGCCAACGGTGGGGAGAAGAGTAACGTGGCGGTCGAGCAGCTGACTTTTCGGCGCACCGGCGGATACGGGGTCTATCTGTACTCCGGCGCCGCGGGCGGCCGCGGCCTGGCTGGAGTGGAGATCCGCAACACAACAGTGCAGCAGACCGGCACTGGGCAAGTGGACAGCGGCAGTTATTACAACGGGATCCACTACTCGCAGGGCGCCGAGCTCGCCACTTCCCCGCGTTTCATCAACAACGTGATTTCATACAGCGGTGGGCACGGCAATGCCATCAACTGCCAGAACGCCGACGGCGCGAAGATAATCGGGAACCGCGCCGACCACTTCAATCATCACGGGTTTGACACCAAAAGCTCTTCTTCGGTGCTGATTGAGAACAACGTTGCCCATGACTCGAGCGAGGCCAACGGAATTTATCAGGAGTACTGCGCGCGCGGATCGATCCTGCGAAACGTCTTGTACAATCTCTCAGGATCTGTGTCGGGACGTGGATCAGGGATTCAGATTGACGTCGGATCCACTGCGGCGCGCGTCATAAACAACTCGATCAAAAACGTTAGGACCGGAATCTATATCGCAAACTCTGCTTCGGTGGTGAACAACGCCATAGCCCAAGCTTCGCGCGCGGCGGTAGCCGCAGCCAATGGCGGCGTCTTTTCGCACAACAACTGGGGCGCATCACCGGCGTTTTACTTGCGCGGGACTCGGCTGACCTTTCTCCAATGGCAATCGAGTACGGGCGAGGTCGGCGACATCGCTGTCAATCCACTATGGACTGCGCCGTCGGGCGGGAACTTTGCTCTCCTCCCGAACTCTCCTTGCATCGATGCCGGCACCAGGGTCGGGCTGCCGTTTAACGGCAGCGACCCCGATATCGGCGCCGTAGAGTCTCCATGATCTAGCGAGCGCCGTCTGGAGGGTTTCTCGCGTTTCGCGATCGAATCACCGAAATCGCAGAGGCTACGGCCGTGTGGTTGCTGCTTCTCCAATTCATAGACAGGAACAATCGTGCGGGAGGAGAACAGGCCATCGAAACGAGAAAGCTGTGTTTCGCGGACAACGCTGTTTTCAGACTAACGGCAGCGTTGCCTGTTGGACAGCGTCTTCTGCCTCAGTCTGGGCAGCTAGCTGGCTGGAACGGCGCTCGTGCAATGATAGGCGCTTCCGCATCCCCCAGAGTGCTCTCCGCGCTGTCCTGCTGGGCAAATTGTTGCGGTGCGGAAATGGAGGTATGGACAGAGGCTGAGGCGCAGAGGCCCAAATAGCGGCAGCAGCCAGGCAACGACAATAGGAACAGCGCGGTGAACGGGACGAACAATTTAAGCATCATCAGTCGATCTCACTTTTGCAGGGCTCAGGGTTAACGGATGGATCCATATAACATATTTTTCGCACACACCGGATTTGATGCAAGTTTACCAGCCCTCCGCTTCAGCCCTGAACGAGCGTTTAGACGCTTTGGGCAGCCGAGCGCCATTCCTTGTGAAGGAAGCGGTCCGCTCAAAGTCAGCTTCTCGAACAACAATCCTGTCGATGCCGATCAATAGCAGCTTGAGAATCGAGTGTTCGCTCTAGTATCGCCCGGCGTTTCACGACTCTTACCGTTTCTTCTCGACGATCCTGCCAAAGGGACCGGCTGATTGATGGACAGACGTAAGGAGACCCTTTTAGCCACAGCGACAGTGCCTTCTGCTCATTCTCGCGTGCAGCTGCGCCGCGCGCACGCTTTTGGGGCTTCGAGCTCCCCAAGACCGGACGGCGATCAGCTGCCTCGCCAGCTAATACTGCCGAAGGTCCGCGAATTTCACTGCTTCACGGTCCCATGAGCCTCGACCGGGCCAAGGATGAGTGAACGCACGTCCTTGGGCAAGTCAG
>JBGPUE010000034.1:0-31302 GCA_041491005.1 Binataceae bacterium (SeqCode)
CGTGGTCAGCGCAATTGCGGCGCTCGCGCTGATTTTCGGTCCGCCTGAACTGGACAAGCCGCCTAACCCGAGCATCCTGCAGGCCGACCCGCGTCCTGATTGGTACTTTCTGTGGATTTTCGCCGTGATGGCGCTAATCCCACCGGCGCTCGAGACCTATGTGATGATTCTGGGACCGCTGCTGGTCGGCGCGGTGTTGATCGCACTTCCGATCATCTGGAACAAGGGTGAGCGCAGTCCTTCGCGCCGCCCGTGGGCGGTCGCATCGGTAATCGTTATCGTGATGGCAATCGGCACGCTGTGGATCGAGGGCCGCCGCTCACCGTGGTCGCCCAATTTCGCAGCGAGGCCGCTGCCAGACGACGTCGTCGGTGCGAGCGGCGGCCCGGTCGCGTCCGGCGCGCAGCTCTTTAATGCCAAGGGTTGCGAGTTCTGCCACGACATCGAGGGATATGGCGGGAGGCGCGGCCCGATTCTGACCGACATCGGTGACCGTCTGACGGCCGACGAAATAACGATCCGCATTCTGGGCGGCGGCACCAATATGCCGGCGTTCGCCGGCACGCTCAAACCAGGGGAGCTGAACGACCTGGTCGCCTTCCTGCTTTCGCGCAAGACTCACTGACGCAAGATCGCGATCGCAAGGCGGCGCGTGTCGACCTCCCGCCATCGATGGCAAAATCGAGCGCCGAAGCTAAGATTGAAATCATCGATGACCGAGGGCCTTGAAGAGCTGAACGCGCGGGCACAAAGCCTGCGCGAGCAGATCAACCATCATAACTACCGCTATCACGTCCTCGACGACCCCGAGGTCAGCGACGCCGAGTACGACGCGCTGATGCGCGAGCTCGAGCGCATTGAGCGCGAGCATCCGGAACTCGCCGCGCCCGACTCTCCCACGCAGCGCGTCGGCGCCGCGCCCAGCGAGAAGTTCGCCGCTGTCACGCATCGGCGCCCGATGCTGTCGCTGGCCAACGCAATGAGCGCGGACGAGATGCGCGAGTTCGACAAACGCATCAAGCGGCTGCTCAAGTCCGACGCCGACATCGAGTACGTCGCCGAAATCAAACTCGACGGCCTGGCGGTGGAGCTGGTGTACGAGCACGGCATCCTGACTGTCGGCTCGACTCGCGGCGACGGCGAGCATGGCGAGGTGGTCACGCCCAACCTGCGCACCATCCGATCGATTCCGCTGCGACTGCGCAGCGGGAATGGCGGGCTTCCGCGCCTGGTCGAAGTGCGCGGCGAGGTAATCCTGCCTCGCAAGGGCTTCCAGAAGCTCAACGAGGAGCGGGCCGCAGTCGGAGAGCCGGTCTTCGCCAATCCGCGCAATGCCGCGGCCGGTTCGCTGCGCCAGCTCGATCCGAAGATCACCGCGTCCCGTCCGCTGGATATCTTCTGCCATTCGCCGGGCGTGATCGAAGGAGTCCGTTTCACGACCCAATGGGAGTTCCTGCAAGGGATCAAAGAACTCGGGCTCAAAGTGAATCCTGAGTCGCGGCGATGCCACAACGTCGAGCAGATGCTCGAATACTGGGATGAAATCACCAGCAAGCGCGACCAGCTTGCCTACGAAGCCGACGGCGTGGTCGCCAAGGTCAACTCGCTCAAGCTCCAGGAGCAATTGGGAGAAGTCTCGCGATCGCCACGCTGGGCAGTGGCCTACAAGTTCATGGCCCAGCAAGCGGAGACCCGCGTCAACAAGATTGCGGTCTATGTGGGCCGCGTCGGTACGTTGACGCCAGTCGCCCAGCTCGAGCCGGTGATTTTGGCAGGCGTGACGATCTCGAACGCATCGCTGCATAACCTGGATGAGATCCGCCGCAAGGATGTGCGCGAAGGCGACACCGTGCTGATCGAGCGGGCCGGCGACGTGATTCCGTACGTGGTGCGCGTCACGCGCAAGCGCCGGCCGCGCGCCGCCGAGTTCACGATGCCGGCTAGGTGCCCGGTTTGCGATAGCGAGGTGGTGCGCGAAGAGGGCGAGGTCGCCTACCTTTGTATCAACGTCAACTGCCCGGCCCGCGTGCGGGAATCGATCCGCCATTTCGCGTCGAAGAATTCGGTTGACATCGATGGGCTGGGCGACAAGCTGGTGGCGCAACTCGTCGACGCGGGCCTGGTGCGCGAACTGGCCGATATCTATGGCCTTACCAAGAAACAGCTGGTCGAACTCGAGCGGTTCGGTGAGAAGAGCGCGCAGAACCTGCTCGACAATATCCAGCGCTCGCGGGACAACTCGCTCGACCGCTTCGTTAACGGGCTCGGTATCCGGCACGTCGGCGAGCATACGGCGCGCCAGCTTGCATCGCGGTTTCGAAGCATCGAGGATTTCATTGAGGCAAGCGAAGACGAGTTGCAGAGCGTGCGTGACATCGGGCCTGAGGTCGCGAGCAGCATCCGCGAATACTTCAGCCAGCGGCGTAATCGCGAGGCCGTGAAGCGTCTGGCGGCCTGTTTCAAGCAGCTCAAGCCGCCAGAGCGGGCCGAGGGGCGCGGCGCATTGCGCGACAAGACGTTCGTGCTTACGGGCACACTCTCCTCAATGACCCGGGAAGAGGCCGAGCGCAAGATTCTGGCCGCCGGCGGCCGCGTGACATCATCCGTCAGCCGCAAGACCGATTTCGTGGTCGCGGGTGAGGAGCCCGGCTCGAAGTTGGGCAGGGCGCGCAAACTGGGCGTCCGCACGCTGGATGAAGGCGAGTTCGTCGGCTTGCTTGAAGGAACGCCTTGATGAAGGGCGAGCGCGAGCGTCTCCGCTTGATCGTCACGGGTCGCGTGCAAGGGGTATTCTTCCGCGCCGCGGCGCTCGAGCAAGCGCGCAGTCTTGGGCTCACAGGATGGGTTGGCAATCGTGGCGATGGCGCGGTTGAAATCGTCGCTGAGGGACCTCCGGAACGCCTCAGGATGCTGATGGCGTGGGCTTGGACCGGGTCGCCGGGCGCGGGGGTCGAGGCAGTGGCTGAGACCTGGCTCGATCCGAGCGGAGAATATGCGGGCTTTCAGATCCGCCATGATCGGAGAGCATAATGGCTCCAGAAGCGGTTGAGAGCATGGTCTTTTACGGACCCCGCTCATTAGCTATATTTCACGAGAGCTTGAACGAATGTTCACGCCTCTAAACTAACGGCGCGCCGGGCATGGCTTAGGCGTCTTTAGGACTAAGGAGAAACAAATAGATGGCTGTTACACCTGAGGCCGCCGAGGCCTCACAGGGTGGTCTTGCGGGCGGGGGTGCATCGCGCCGCAAGCCGATCGAACGCCGCGACCAGGTTGTAATCCGATTTGCCGGCGATTCGGGCGACGGTATGCAGTTGGCAGGGATGCAGTTCACGACCGAATCGGCGCTGGCAGGCAACGATATCGCCACCGTGCCGGACTTCCCAGCTGAGATTCGCGCCCCAGCGGGAACCCTCGCCGGAGTCAGCGCGTTCCAGCTCAACTTCTCCAGCCGCGAGATCTTCACTGCCGGCGACGAGCCCTCGGTGCTGGTCGCGATGAATCCGGCGGCGCTCAAAACGAACGTCGACGACCTTCCGCCCAACGGGGTCCTGATCGTCGACAAGGAAGCTTTCAACGACGCGAATCTCAAGAAGGCGGGTTACACGTCGAATCCGCTGACCGACGGCTCATTGACCAAGTATCAGCTGTTCCCGGTTGACGTCACGAAGCTGACCACGTTGGCGCTACATGACACGGGCCTCAACAACCGCGCCGTGACACGCTGCCGCAATCTGTTCGTGCTCGGCATGGTTTCATGGCTCTACCAGCGCCCGATCGACAGCACGGTGAGATGGCTGGAAGGCCGTTTCAAGAAGGACCCACCGCTGCTCGACGCCAATATCAAGGCGCTCAGAGCGGGCTTCAACTTCGGCGAGACGACCGAGATGTTCGCCAGCTCGTATCAGGTGGCGCCTGCGAAGATCGCGCCCGGCTTCTATCGAAACATCACCGGCAACAGCGCGCTGGCGCTGGGACTGGTCGCCGCGGCAACCAAGGCGGGGCGCCCGCTGTTCCTGGGCGCATACCCGATCACGCCTGCCAGCGACGTCCTGCATGAGTTGGCCGGTTACAAGAACTTTCCGGTCTATACGCTGCAGGCCGAGGACGAGATCGCGGGCATCGGATCCGCGATCGGCGCCGCCTTCGGCGGGGCGCTCGCCGTGACCTGTACGGCGGGCCCCGGCATGGACCTGAAGGAAGAGGCGATCGGATTGGCCGCCAAGGTTGAGCTACCGCTGGTGATTTGCGATATCCAGCGCGCCGGGCCGTCCACAGGAATGCCGACCAAGCCGGAGCAGGCCGACCTGCTGATGGCGATGTACGGGCGGCACGGCGAGTCACCGGTGCCGATCATCGCAGCTTCCACGGTCTCCGACTGCTTCGATTGCGCCTACGAGGCCGCGCGCATCGCGGTCAAATACATGACGCCTGTTATCCTTATGAGCGATGCGCTGCTCGCGACCGGGGCGGAGCCATGGCTGGTGCCTGACGCCAACAAGCTCCCGCCGCTCACGGTCGAGTTCCGCACCGATCCCGAGGGCTTTCAGCCATACTTGCGCGACGAGGTGACGCTGGCGCGGCCGTGGGCGATTCCCGGCACGCCCGGCCTGGAGCATCGCGTTGGCGGTCTATCCACCGAGCATCTCACGGGCAACGTCAGCTATTCACCAGCCAACAACGAGATGATGGTCCGGCTGCGGGCGCGCAAGATCGCCGGCATTGCCCGCGAGATACCGCCGATCGAGGTCTTTGGAGATGCCCAAGGCGGCGATCTGGTCGTGCTCGGATGGGGCTCGACCTATGGCTCGATTCGGCAGGCGGTGCGCGACGTGCGCGCTCGCGGCAAGAAGGTCTCGCAGATCCACCTGCGCTACCTCAATCCGCTGCCCAGCGACCTCGGCGAGATCTTGCGCCGGTTCAAGAAGGTGATGGTCGCCGAGATGAACATGGGGCAATTGCTCAAGATCATCCGTGCCGAGTATCTGATCGACGCATTCGGCTATAACAAGATCCAGGGCCGTCCGTTTAAAGTGAGCGAGATCACGAACCGGGCCCTGCGCGCTCTGGAGGAGGTGTAGTCAGCGATGGCAACGGCAACGGCCCTGACCCGCAAGGATTTCGTCACCGACCAGGAAGTGCGCTGGTGTCCGGGATGCGGCGACTACGCGATCCTCGCCCAGGTGCAGAAAGTGATGCCCGAGCTGGGCGTCAAGCGCGAGAACACCGTATTCATCTCGGGTATCGGATGCTCGAGCCGGTTCCCCTACTACATGAACACCTACGGCTTCCATACTATCCACGGCCGCGCACCGGCCATCGCGACCGGGCTGAAGGTCTCGCGCCCGGAGCTCGATGTATGGGTTGTGACGGGTGACGGCGACGGGCTGTCGATCGGCGGTAACCACCTGATCCATGCGCTGCGCCGCAATATCGATCTCAAGATCCTGCTCTTCAACAATCGCATCTACGGGCTGACCAAGGGGCAGTACTCGCCAACTTCGGAACCCGGCAAGATCACGAAATCGACGCCGGCCGGGTCGGTTGATTTCCCGTTCAATCCGATCACGGTGGCTCTGGGAGCCCATGCTACCTTCGTCGCGCGTTCGGTCGATGTCGAGCAGAAACACCTCGGTGAGATGATTAAACGCGCCCACGCACATCGCGGCGCCTCGTTCGTCGAGATCCTGCAGAACTGCAACATCTTCAACGACGGTGCGTTCAACGACGTCAGCGACAAGGCGCTCAAGGCGGAGCATCAGCTGGTGCTCGAGCATGGCAAGCCGCTGATCTTCGGCAAGAACCGCGATCGCGGCATCCGGATGAACGGGATGCGGCCGGAAGTCGTCAATCTGGGCGAAAACGGCGTCGGCGAGAAGGACCTCGTCACACACGACGAGTCCAACCTCGCGCTGGCCTTCATGCTGGGCAATTTCGATCCGCCGATGCCGACCCCGGTCGGCGTGTTCTACGCGACTTCGCGTCCGACTTATGATGCCGCGATGAACAAGCAGCTCACCGATGCGGCCGCAAAACAGGGCGCGGGGAGTCTGGATAAACTGCTTCGCAGCGGCGACACCTGGACCGTCAACTAGCCTTGGCATCGGATTGAAGAGGCCCGCGGCCGTTCTGGCAGCGGGCTTCTGCTTTTCTCCGCGACACCGATGCGGCGTCGGAGTCCTGGGCGGGACTTCGTGAAATTCCCCGCAGTTATGGCTCAGGTAAGCCAACCGTTGCGCAACGCCTCCTTCACACGCTGCGATGCTTCATATGCAATAGCGCTGAGTGGGGATCGCATCAAAGAGCTGGCGCGCAGTGCTCGTCCCGTGGCGTTCGAGTTGGACCTGGTGGTCATACCAAGGAGCGTTCCGCGAGGAATCCCTGCACCTGCTCCAGTCGCGGCTGCGCGTTGCGCTGCCGATCGCGATCGGGACACTCCTCATCTCGAGCATCATCGAGTACCAGCTGTTTCCGGAATTGCGCGTCGCGTTGATTTTGCCGCGGCTGATGACGCAGCTGGGGATGTTGGCGCTATTCTTCGCGGTTCCGCATCTGCGCGACTTCGATCAGTTGCGAATCGCCGCTCTCGCGACGGTGTTGTGGACAATGGCCTGGATTGTGGCGGCGGCAGGCGCGGCGCGCGCTCTGGCAACGGCTGGCGAGATCCTAATCGGCTGCATGCTGGCCGGCGCGGTGCTGATTCCGTGGGGCTTGGCCATCCAGACAGCGGCGGCGGCTGGCGCAATACTGATCTACGGCGGCGCGCTGGCGATAACCGGGAGCCGGTCGTCGATTGATTTTTACAACCTGTTTCTGATCTGCGTGGACGGTCTGCTGTCGGTGGCCGCAATCAATGTGCTGGAAAATTCGCGCCACCGCATATTCACTCACCGGATGCTCGAGCTGGAGTTCGTCGCCACGCTTTCCCATGATATGCGCGCGCCGGCGGCGTCGATCAGCATGCGGGCCGAGCTGATGGCGGAGGACACGCACGATCCCGCGCTGCGTGAAAACGTCGAGTCTATGAGGGCATGCGCAACTCAGATCCTCAACCTGGCCCAGAACATGATCGACAGCATGCGCATCGAGAACAATGAACTCAGCTTCAAGCCGTCACCGTTCAGTCTCAACGACCTGGTGACTGAGACGGCGGCAGAGATGGAGAGCGTCGCGATGGTCCGCAAAGTGCGGGTCTCGTCGCGGCTCACGGCCAGCCTGCCGCTGCTCAACCTCGATCGCTTCCAGCTCAAACGCGTCTTCACGAATCTGCTCAATAACGCACTCAAGTCGACCCCCAATGCCGGCAATGTGCTGGTGACCACCGAAGACAGACCGCCCTGGATAAGGCTGTCGGTAACCGACGATGGGCCGGCGGTCGAGGCGCGCGAGCGCCGGCTGATCTTCGACCGCTTCAATCAGCTCACACGCCGCTCCAACGATGGCAACGGGCTCGGCCTGTTCATCGTGAAAAGCATCGTCGATCGCATGGGCGGCCGCGTCGAGATCGCGAGCGCGAGCGTCACCGGCGCGACTTTCACGGTGCTGATCCCGCGAGTGGTCGTGAGCGGACCTCCGCCTGGGATACCGAAGCCGCGGGCGCCGACCCTACGCGCCAAGGATCAGGTACCGTTATCCAATCAAGCGTAAGATCCTGGAGCAGGACGGCCACGGAAGTCGCACGCCTGACCGATCGCCTCGGCAGGGGTGTCGATCGAGGAATCAGACCGATCGTTACAGCTCTTCGAGCTCACGGTTTTCAGACTACAGCTTCCTGCCAAGGACATTTCGACCGCGGCGTTAAGGCTCCATGGGTGGATATCGGCGCACGTCCACCGCCCGAGCTCTTGAGGTCGTTGAAGGGCGACCCGCCGGGGAAGAATGCAAATCCGGAACTGAAGCGAATCCGCAAAGCGAATCTGGTGGAGCAGGCGAGGCTCCTTTCGATGTTGGAGCAGTTCTATCGCGCTCGAGAGTGCGCTGTAGGTGATCGGATCATCCTTGCACCTCGCGCAAATGGAGGTTCGCGTCTTATCAGTCAAGCGGCCGAAGTCCAGGATGTTCTATCTACGTCTCGGGCGAGGGTGCGACTGTGCGCGCTCCGAAAAGAGATGAAAGATCTCGCCGCGTTCCTGCAGTGTCGGTACGTCAGTCAGGACGGCTAGCCGGTTCCCGCGACGAGCGCCTCGAATCCATCAAGCCGGGCGCAAATCGGTACTTCATAGGGTGGATATTCACGGGACGTGGGATAATAATGTTTCTGAAAAAAATTAAACCCGTCCCCGACGAAGTCTTGGAGAGGCTGGTGTATGTCGTCAGAACCTTTTGGACAAGTTAGCAATGGATTTGAGAGAGGGTCTGGCTGATCTGAGTTGGACTATCACGATTTCCGCATGCTGCCGGACGATACAAACGAGCAAGTCCTTTCCTTCGGCGGCAAGGATTGCCTTCCGGTGTTCTCGTCGCTGACGGAGTCCGTCAGAGCCAGGCGGACAATTCGGCGCACGCTCCTCAGCTGACCGGGTGCGCGCTCAGGCGGTTCGAAACGACCACGCGAACCAACTGGCAATATGAATACACGAACACCGTCCTTGAGGGTGCAATCGGTAGCGACTAGACTCGTGTCTCTTCTTGGCGCTACTTGTCGTCCCGAATTTTCGACTTCCGACGTTCGAACTTCGTGGATGTGCCGGTTCTCAGATTCGCCAACTCGCGCAGCGCCGCGAGCAAAGGGCGGAACGCATGCCTTTTGTTCCCCTTCAAATTCAGCGGCAGGTCGCAGATATTCATCAGATGATGTTCTAGGCCTAGCCGGTTTTCGTGGTCGTCGACCACGAGCCAGTTCACCGCCGCATTCTGAGACATCCACCTACTGAGCTCCGATTCGCCCGCACGGCTAAAGCCCCAATTCTCTGGCGATCGGGGTTCAGGGATGGTTCGCAATTGATTCTCCAACAACAAACCTAGATCGGCACGGAGCGTTGAGTTTGTGCCTTTACCGTCAAAGTGACAACCTATGATGCGATCACGCAATGTCGTTCGTGAGGTTCGTCGTTCCGGCGCGACCCCGACATAAAGAAGACGCCGGCCTTCGCGCGTGCGACAGCGCACTGCCGGAACCATCGGCAAAGCATCTTCTAAAAACCACCATCCGTATGCGCCGGGTTCGTCGGGCGGCAAAGCGGCGCTCTCGTTAAGCTGAGCTCGAGTGTAAAGCCGCGCCTGATCTAGGATCTGATCGGCCAGCCGGCTGACTGCGTCGCTCATCGCGCCTCGGACCGACCGGCTCTTCTGCTGAACGTCTCGAGTTCCATTATTTCCGTCCAGTTTTACGTTGTGCCTAATCCTCCTGCGCGCGTTGCTGCCAAGCAACGCTTGACCATACCCTTCAAAAACGTAGAAGAGGTTCCTTTGGTCTAGTCAGCGCATCTAGGCGAGGCAGCAGGCCAAGGGGACGTTAGTGCCTGCTGACGGCTGCCTTCCGTAGTTCGATCAAGGCCTCAAACTGGGCCCTTTCGAAGGGCGGGTCAACAGCATATATCTCACACTTGGCTCCGAGCCGCCGCGCGTCCTTGCGTACAGCTTCTTCAGTCAGTCGGATGAGTTCGGCAATCGGGAGATCAGCAGCGAGCCCGCTGCGATGCTCTTCCACAAGTTCTTGTCCAACGTAGGTTTCGACGTTCACAAACCTTGCGTCGTCGCTAGCCGCTCCGATCATACAGACCGTTTGTTCGTTGCCGTTCGTGACCTCGATGATTTCGAACACCTTCATGCCGGGTGGCCAGTCCGAATCATGCTTATCTCCCATGCTGAAAACCTCATGTATGGGCGCGGTTGCTGAGGGTGAGTACGCCGGTCGTTCCGCGGCCGCACCAGCTAGATATTAATTCGCTTGAAGATGCGCTCGGGAACAAGCTTGATCGCGCCCGAGATCAGTCGCCAGAAGGCCGGCGCATAGATCACATCCGCTTTGCGCTTGAGCGCGGCGTGGATGCGGCCGGCGACGGCGGCAGGGGAGGCATTGAGGAACACGCCCGGCCGTCCCCAGGTCATTCGAGAATCGACGTAACCCGGCTTAACGGTCATCACATGCACGCCGGCCTCCGCCAGCCGCGCACGCAGGCCCTGCGCGAACAGGGCGAGGCCGCCCTTGGCTGAGCCGTACGCATAGTTGCCGCGGCGTCCGCGATCGCCGGAGACCGATCCAATCACGACGATGAAGCCTGAGTGTTGCGCCTCCAGACGCGCCGCGCACAGCGTCAGGATCGAGACGGCGCCGGTGTAGTTCTGGTTGATGATGGCGAGCGCCTCGCGCGAATCGCGCCATGCGGCCTGCTGGTCGCCGAGCGTGCCGAAACAGAGCACCACGCCGTCGAGCCCGCCCAGTTCTTCGACCACGCGCGCCATGAACGCCGGATGAGACTCAAAGTCGGCGGCTTCGAATGCGCCCGAGCGCGCCTCGACACCGCCACGAATCGCGACGTCGGCCGCGATGCGTGCCGCCTCCTCAGCGTCTCGCGCCGCGAGGTATAAGCGGGCGCCGTCGCCCGCGAAATGCATCGCGAGTTCGCGCGCGATCGGCGAGGTTGAGCCGATGATCAGTATGCGCGGCATCGATTGGGCGCGCCGGGACGAGCCATTTCAGTTCGCGTCGATCCTGAGCCTGCGCGAGAGGCTTGAGGAGAACATGTTGTTCGGATCGGCCGCGCCCTTGATCTCCCGCCAGCGAGCGAAGTTCAGATACATCTCGCGGAAGATCTCAGGACGCATCCGGGCGTCCTTGGCCAGATAGACGCGGCCGCCGCGGGCCAGCACCCTCCGGTCCAGACTGTCGAGGAACGCGAACAGACCGTCATCGACCGCGAAGTCGAGCGCCAGCGTGTAGCCCGGCATTGGGAACGAGAGTATTCCGTCCTGTGCGCCGAATTTCTTGAGTACGGTGAGAAACGAGCCCCGCCGGCTGCGCCCGATCGCCTCGAGGACCTCGATTAGGCCTTCGCGGCTGTGCGCCAGCGGCCATACGCATTGGTACTGGACGAAGCCGCGCAGCCCGTACATCCGGTTCCAGCCGCCAATCGCATCGAGCGGAAAGAAGAAGCCCTGATAATCGCGAATCGATGCGCCGGAACGTGCGCTGTGAAAGCGATAGTACGCCGCGTTGAAGGCGCGCACGGTGAGCGAGTTAAGAGCGATGCTCGGCAGATCGAATGGCAAGCCGGCCCTGATCTTCGGCGGCACGTCGAATGGCGCCTGGCCGCGGCGTTGGTCCAAGTCGCCCGGACTCGCAAAATTGCCTGCGATGATCACCGAACGTCCGAGGCCGTCGCGCGAGCGGCCACCGCAATCGATCCACGCCAGCGAATTTCCGTAGCGCTGCCCGATGTCCTCAAAGGCGGCGATCGCCTGATCGATGTCTCGCGCGACGATGGTCTCGCCGGCGATCCACGCGCTCTCGATGCGCCTGAGCCTCATCTCGACCGAGAGAATCACGCCGGTCAAACCCATGCCGCCGAGCGTGGCCATGAACAAGTCGGTGTTCTCCTCGCGCGAGCATCGGCGAATCTCGCCCGAGGCAAGCATCAGATCAAGGCTGCTGACATGAGCGCCCAGCGAGGAATCGCGATGATGCCCCTTGCCATGGATATCGGCGGCGACCGAGCCGCCCAGCGTCACGAAGCGCGTACCCGGGACGACTGGCGGGAACCATCCACGGCGGATGAAGACGCGGATAATCTCGTCGAGCGTAACGCCGGCCTCGCATCGGATGATGCCGGTGGCTTCGTCGAAGGCGAGCATCCGGTTGAGCCGTTCCAGATTGATTACGCGGCCATGCTCGTTCAGCGCGGCATCGCCATACGCTCGGCCGGCCCCGCGCGCGATCATCGAGCCGCCACGGTGCACGAGATCGCTCAGTTCAGCCACTTTCTCGGGTCGATAGACCTCGGCCTTACACGCCGGATAGCGGCCCCATCCGCTGAGCGTCATGAGGTTGGCGCCCGACGGGAGCGTGCGCGCTTGCTCGGTGCCGATTGGTATGGAAGCTGCGGAGTCCATCACGCGATACTTCCGCGATGTTAACAGCTAGACCTCGCGGGCGGAACGTTCAGCGCAAGGGATGCCTTGGGTACAGGCACTTCCTTGGTGGAAAAATAGTACGCTGATGCTACGATGGCGCGCCTCGGCCAATCGGCGAGGCGGCATCGCGACGGAGGATCACATGTCCTGGCAACCGGAAGTCGATGAGATTCGGCGCAGAGCCGAGATCGCCAAACGCATGGGCGGCCCCGACAACATCAAACGCCAGCATGACGGCGGCAAGCTCACGGTCCGCGAGCGCATCGAGCGCCTGCTCGACTCCGGCTCGTTTCATGAATACGGCGCGCTGGCAGGCGTTCCCAAGTACGAGGGCGGCAAGCTGGTCGATTTCATGCCGGCCAACTTCGTCGGCGGCAGCGGGCGCATCAATGGGCGGCGCGTCGTCGTCGGTGGCGATGACTTCACGGTGCGTGGCGGCGCAGCTGACGCCTCGATCGGTGGCAAGCAAAGCTACTTCGAACAGATGGCGCACGAGCTGCGCCTCCCGATGGTTCGGCTGGTTGACGGCACCGGCGGCGGCGGCAGCGTGCGCTCGCTCGACACCATGAAGCGCACATACGTGCCGGCCAATCCCGGC
Source organism: Binataceae bacterium (SeqCode) (assembly GCA_041491005.1). Taxonomy (GTDB): domain Bacteria; phylum Desulfobacterota; class Binatia; order Binatales; family Binataceae; genus JBGPUE01. The sequence continues at coordinate 12,671 of JBGPUE010000034.1, forward strand.
TTCGACGTGCTGGTCGAGCTGATGTCGGAAGTGCCGGTGGTCGGGGCCTGCATGGGCTCGGTCGCGGGGCTGGGCGCCGCACGTGTCGCGGCTTCGCATTTCTCGGTGATGGTGCGCGGCACCAGCCAGTTGTTCGTTGCGGGTCCGCCGGTGGTCAAGTACGGCGTCGGTGAAGAGCTCACCAAGGAAGAGCTGGGCGGTTCGGAGATTCATGCGCACATGAGTGGCGCGGTGGACAACGAAGCCGAGAGCGAGGATGAAGCCTTCGAGCAGATTCGCCGCTTCCTGTCCTACCTGCCGTCCAGCGTATGGCAGGCGCCGCCGCGCATCGCGGCAACCGACGATCCCAATCGCCGCGAGGAAGAATTGATCGATATCATCCCGCGCCATCGCCGGCACGGCTACGACGCACGCCGGATGGTCGAGCTGGTGATGGACACCGGTTCGTTCTTCGAGATCGCGCCGTTCTTCGGGCCGTCGCTGATCACGGGCTTCGCGCGGCTGGACGGCTATCCGGTGGGTGTGATGGCGAACGATCCGTACCAGATCGGAGGCGCACTGGATTCGCCGTCATCCGACAAGCTGGTCCGCTTCGTCGACCTGTGCGACACCTTCCACCTGCCGGTGGTGAATTTCGCCGATCAGCCCGGCTTCCTGATTGGGCGCGAAGCCGAGATCGACGGTACGATTCGCCATGGCGTGCGCGCGCTCTACGCCGTGTTCCAGACCGTCACGCCGTGGGTCGCGATCATGGTGCGGCGGGCATTCGGCGTCGCCGGCGCCGGCCATGGAATCACGACCGGGCTTAACTTGCGCTATGCGTGGCCATCGGCGGATTGGGGTTCGCTGCCGATCGAGGGCGGAATCGAGGCCGCCTACAAGCGCGACTTGGCCGCGTCGGCGGATCCCGCCAAACTTCGCCAGGAGCTCGAAGACAAATTCAACGCCGTGCGCTCGCCGCTTCGCACCGCCGAGGCATTCGGCATCGAAGAGATCATCGATCCGCGCGACACGCGGCCGATCCTCGTCGATTGGGTGCATCAGGCCTACGAGATCGTTCCAACCCAGCTTGGCGTGCGCACGCGTACGATGCGTCCATAGCGGCGCTCCCCGGTCATCAGCGAGTACTCGTCTCACGAAAGGAAGCAGAGCGGATGGAGTTGCGCAGTCATGCGGTCGGCAAGGTGTTGCGGATATCGGCCCAGGCGGGCGAGCGCGTCGAGCGCGGCGCGGAACTGATGATCGTGGAATCGATGAAAGTCGAAATTCCGATCAAGGCTTCCGCTGCGGGCGTGGTCAAGGAGATCCGGGTGAAGGTCGGCGATCAGGTCCAGCGCAACATGGTGGTCGCGGTGATCGAGTAGCGATTGGTGGCGATCAAGCCGGCGCATTCGGCGCGCGGCGATTGCTCCAGCGTTCCCAGAACGTCACTTCGAGCACCGGCTTGCGATCCGGCCGGCCCCAGCGGCCCATCGGATAGCCAATCGGAATCAGCGCCATGTTCGCGTATTCCTTCGGCACGCCGAGCATCGCGTCGATCTCGCCGGCGAACATCGAATGCAATCCTGTAATCGATGTGCCCAGACCATACGCGCGTGCCGCGAGACACAGATTCTGAATCGCCGGGAAGAGCGCGTTGTACATCGGTTGGCCGGCACGCCGCGCGTCGTTGTAACGCTTCACGCAGCAAAACAGCATCACGGGCACTTGGGCGATATGGTTGGCGAGGTAGCGCGCCGACTTGAGGATTTTGCCCTGCGCACTCTCAGGCTCTTCGTCGAGCACCTTGCGCGCGGACGGTGAGAGATAGAAGTCCCACGCCTTGCGGTAGCGGACCGCGACGAAATCCTTGGTCTCCTGCTTTGTCACCACGATGAAGATCCACGGCTGGCGATTGCTACCGCTGGGCCCCATGGTGGCCGCCTCGATAATTTTAACGATCGTTTCGTCCGGTACCGGATCGGGCTTGAGCCGACGCATCGAGCGAGTAGTGTACATCGCCTCGAACAGATCGAATTGCGGTTGATCGTACATCGCGGGGAGGCTATCAGGTTTGGGCGGCCACGCGCATCGACTCGTGACGCGCTGACCCGCAATGGAGACAGCCATGGCCGAGATCATCTTGCATCAATATCCGAACTCGCCGTTCTCCGAAAAGATCCGCAAGATCTTCGCGCATAAGAATGTCGCGTGGCGCTCGGTCGATCAGCCGGTAATCATGCCGAAGCCGAAGCTGGTGCCGCTGACCGGCGGCTACCGGCGCATCCCGGTGATGCAAATCGGGGCGGACATCTACTGCGACACCGGCGTCATAATCCGCAAGCTTGACGAACTGCATCCGGAGCCGACGCTCTATCCCGGTGGCACCGAAGGCGGCTGTCACATGATCAATCTGTGGGCGGACCGGCGCTTCTTCTTCTCAACCACGCCGGTGATCTTTGCGAAGCTCGGCGCATCTGTGCCCAAAGAGTTCATCGAGGATCGTTCTAAGATGATGCAGGGTGCGAGCTTCACCGAGATTCTGCAAACTGCGCCCGACGCGCGAAATCAGGTGCGCGCCTTCCTCGATATGCTTGACCGCGAGCTCGCGACTCGTCCCTTCCTCGAGGGCAACGCCTTCAGCCTCGCTGACGCCGCTTGTTTCCATCCGGTGTGGTTCCTGCGCGCTGAGCCGTCATCGTTTGCGTTCGCCCAGCATTGTCCCAACGTGATGCGATGGTTCGATCGCATCGAGGCGATGGGCAACGGCCGCGTGACGCCGATGGAGCCCGACGAGGCGCTCGAGATTGCGCGCAAGAGTACGCCGGCGACGCGGGTGCGCGAGGATCCCGGCGATCCCAACGGACTCAAGCCTGGAATGAAGGTTGCGGTGATGCCCGACGACTACGGCTTCGATCCGGTGGCGGGGACGGTCGTGTCGGTCTCGATATACGAAGTTGCGATCGAGCGCGACGATCCGCAAGTCGGCAAGGTCGTCAATCACTTTCCGAAGGTCGGCTTCCGCATCAAAGCCGCGTAAACCTCGGTCAAGAGCTAAGCTAACCCTTGGGCAAGCCCAACACGCGCTCGCCAATGATGTTGTGCTGAATCTCGCTGGTCCCGCCGGCTATCGTCAGCGCACGCGACGCCAGCATCCGGTATGACCACTTGCCATGATCGATCGCATGGGGCGCGTTATACTCGAACTGGCTGAATGGCCCGAGCAGCTCCATCGCGAAGTTGTTCATCTTGAGATTGAGCTCGCTGGTGCCCAGCTTCATCACCGAACCCTCGGGTCCCGGCGGTATCCCCTTGAGCCGGCGCGTCAACTGGCGATAGCCCGTGTACTTGAGCGCCTCGGCTTCACATGCGAATTGGGCGATCCGCTGGCGTATGCCCTCGTCGTCCCATGCGCTGCCGCCGTCGCGTTTGACCAGCTTCGCGAGATGCCTCAGCTCGTTGACTTGGCCGATCAAGTCGCGGCCCCCGCCGATGCCCGAGCGCTCGAACATCAGCGTGGTGATCGCAACCTGCCATCCCTGGTTCTTTTCGCCGATGAGGTTCTTCCTGGGAACTTTTACGTCTTCGAAGAAGACCTCGTTGAAGCCGCTATCGCCGGTGATCTGCACCAGCGGACGCACCGTTACGCCGGGGCTGTGCATGTCGACCAGCACATAGCTGATGCCCTTGTGCTTGGGCGCGTCGGGATCGGTGCGGACCAGCAGGATGCACCAGTCGGCGTGATGCGCATCTGAAGTCCAGACTTTCTGCCCGTTAACGACGAAGTAGTCGCCTTCCTCGACGGCTCGCGTCTGCAGCGATGCGACATCGGAGCCGGAACTGGGCTCCGAGTAGCCCTGGCACCAGATCTCATCAGCCGAGAGAATCTTTGGAACGTAGCGTGATTTCTGCTCCGGCGTTCCCCAGTGCATGATTGTCGGCCCGACCAGCATGATGCCGAGCCCGTTGACGGTTGCCGGGGCGTTGGCCCACGCCATCTCCTGATTGTAAATCAGGCTCTGCATCAAGTTGGCGCCGCGCCCGCCATATTCCTTGGGCCACGTGATGCCGATCCAGCCCGCGGCGTGGAGCTTCTTGTGCCAGGCAAGCCGCCGTTTCCAGTCATCGGTGCCGTCTTCCTCATGCGTGAAACCCAAGTTGTCATCCCCGTGCTTGGGCGCATTGGCCTGAAGCCAGGCGCGAATCTCGTTGCGGAAGGCCTCGTCTTCGGGGCTGTAGTTAAAATCCACCTTGTTCCTCCAAGACCGCGCGCGGCGCGGTGGCCTGAATCCGTGGCGCCGGCACCGATTGCCGTGAACCCGCATCCAGCCTAACGCCTATTAGATAATGCAAGCCACGAGACCGAGGCAAGGCGGCGCGCACGGGGTCGCCTACTATGAGCCAGCGGTCGCCGGCGCTGCCTCCGCGTGACGATCCGGGTGCAAATCCGGGCGTCGCGAGATAAGCTTGCCTCGCTGGTTCGGACCAGAGGCGCGTGCCGGGATCATGCGTAGCTTCGAGTTCAAGGTCGATCTGCCCGAGGATGTCTTCGACGGCGAGTTTCGCCAAGCGGAGTTCGCGGCGCGGATGCGCGAGCTAGTGATTCTCGAACTACTGCGCGCCAAACGCTTGCATGAGCATGAGGCGCTCGCGATGCTCGGAATCGAGCGACGCGAGTTGTTGGAACGGATGGAAGCCGCTGGTATCGCGCCAACCGAGAGAGTCTTTCATTCGCTCAAGGACGAACTTGACGGTGCGATCGCATCCGCCAACGAGCGTCGCACGCGCGATCGCAAACAAGGCACCTGAGGTGCCGCGGGGAGCAAACGATGGAATTGCTGCACACGATGATCCGGGTCAATGATCTCAACGAGTCGCTCAAATTCTATTGCGACGCGCTCGGGATGAAGCTGCTGCGCCGCAACGACTATCCGGGCGGCGAGTTCACGCTGGCCTTTGTCGGCTATGGTGACGAGACCAACCATACGGTCGTCGAGCTGACTCACAACTGGGGCACGTCGAAGTACGACTTGGGAAACGCATTCGGGCATCTCGCGGTCGGCGTTGACGATATCTACAAGACCTGCGACGGGCTTAAGGCCAAGGGCGTCAAGGTCGTACGCGAACCAGGTCCGATGAAACATGGCGGCGCGGTGATCGCGTTCATCGAAGATCCCAACGGCTACAAGATCGAGTTGATCGAGCGAAGTGGTGCGCGCGGCTGAGCGCGCGGGCGCTTAGCATCGCGGGAGCAGGGCAATGAAAGCAGCGGCATTCAAGCGACAGAACGAGATGGGTCTCATCGACATCCCGAAGCCCAAGGCGGGTGCCGGTGAAGTCGTGCTCAAGGTTCATGCGTGCGGAATCTGCGGCTCGGACCTGCATGCGGTGCAATACGGGTTCGGGATGCCGCCTGACACCGTGATGGGCCATGAGTTCTGCGGCGAAATTCATGAGCTGGGTAAAGGCGTAAGCGGTTTCAAGCTCGGCGAGCGCGTGACCTCGGTGCCGTACATCTCATGCGGCGAATGCGAGTATTGCCGGCGCGGCGAGGGAATGAGCTGCTCGAAGATCCGTGGCCTGGGGCTGGGCCAGATGCCGGGCGCATACGCCGAGTTCGTCACCTGCGGCGCGGGCAGTCTGCTGAAGCTGCCCGACAATGTCAGCTCGCGTGAGGGTGCTCTGGTCGAGCCGCTCTCGGTCGGCTTGCACGCTGTCAATCGCTCGCACCTGAAGAAGGGCGGCAGCGCGATTGTGATGGGAGCCGGACCGATCGGACTCTCGACGCTGCTGTGGTGCAAAGCGAAGGGTGCGAGCACCGTGGTCGTCTCGGAACTCGCGCCGAAGCGCTACGAACTGGCGCGCACACTCGGCGCCACGGCGGTGGTCAATCCCAAGGAGCAAGACCCGGCCGACAAGATCAAGGAGCTGACCGGCAAGGAGCCCGATCTGATCTTCGAATGCATCGGCGTCAAGTCCACTCTGCAATCCGCAATCAGCATGGTCGGCCGGCGCGGGCAAATCGCCGTGGTCGGGGTGTGCATGGAGCCCGACCAGATCACGCCGCTCAACTGCATCCTGAAAGAGGTCAGCATCGATTTCGTGCTGGCCTACAATCATGCCGAGTTTCAGGAGACGATCGACGCGCTCGCCAGCGGGCTGATCAACGCCAAGCCGATGGTCACCGATGTGATCAAGGTCGATCAGGTACCAGCGATGTTTGAGACGCTGCGCAAGCCAACCGGCCAGGCCAAGGTATTGGTCGAGTTCCCGCACTGAGGGCCGGCGGGCACTAGTTCCCGGGCAGTCGATCGCGATCGGCATCGTACGCAGGACGGAGCCGGATCGGCGCATGGTCGTCGTGTTCGTACGAAAAGAACTTGGAGAGTTGCCGCGCTGACGCAGAAGGCTCAAGCGCGGATCTTCACCAGCTTCCCGGACAGCGGCGATTCCGCTGAACTAACAACCCCCCTTCGAATGCCATACTATCGATTGCGTGCCAGTCAGCGCACAGCTCCTTTTCGGGGCGGGGGTAGCGGCCGTGATTGCCGCTGCTCAGCTTCGTGACCATTGGACGGGTGAGTTCTTCGCATATATCGCGATAATGTGCGCAACGGCGGCAGCAGATTTGACGCTTGTAACGCGTTTGCCCTTAGGTCGCAGAGAACAGGCCATTCTTGCCACGAGCGCGCTGCTCCTGGTCGGATCCAGCGCATCGTTTCACTGGCAGTTTCGCAAATGGCGTTTAGAGGCAAAACCACGATTCAAGGGTGAGATTCTGCTCGCTGAACTCAGCCCATATGGCCCAGGACGCGGGACGAAGGTTTCGGCCAAGCTAGTAGTAACAAATCACGGTGCGCCGAGCTCGATGTGTCGTTGGCAGGCAATGATCGAGCTACCAGACCATCGCGAGCATCTGGCGTGGTCTGACTCAATGTTCGCAAAGGGCCCGGGGCCAAGTGGCGAGAAGAACATCATTCACGAAGATAGGGTCCTAGATCACGGCGAAAAGGCCACCGGCTGGATCATCTTCGACACATCCGGGACGCCCTCGACGATTCAGCAAATCGTGGTGTACGTCTTCGATTACGCCAATCGCTCGTGGCCCATAGAAATTATCGCGCCACGTGCGAAGAAGATCCCAGCCGTTTAGCGATTTCCTCGGCGGCCTCAAATGCGTCCGTCAATCGCCCTGCGACGTCGGCCCTTTCCTGCGCCGCTTCTAAATCATCGGCCTCCGATGCTCGCAGATAGTGCTTGATGAGTTCGCTGACTCTCCCCAGCGCAGATCCTCTTTTGACGGCCAGCCTCAGGCGCTTGGCGGCGGTGACGATCCTCACCTCCCCGGAATTCAGGTAGAAAACCAACGAACCAATCCGCCCAAGCGCTTTCTTGCGAATACCCGATCGTATTGTCCGCTAGCAGACGATCCACGATTTTTCGGGCCGCGACATCTGCCGTGGGAAAGGACAGTTCGACTCCACGCATGAATGCTGCACGCCAGAGGCACAGCGCGGTACCCACGAGCAGCTCGTAAGCCGGCCCCCTGGCATCATTCTTCGGCAGTTCGCGTAACAGTCGAAGCAATTCCAGTGACCGATGTCGCGCATCGTTAAGACCCTTCCAGTCCTTAGCTTCGCCCTTGGCCTTGCGATCGCTTAGGAGCCTCTCATGCTCGTTTAATTGCGCCTCGATTAGGTTGAGGCGTGCAGAGATCGAATTCTTGCGAGGAGCAGCATCTTGCTTCATGGTTCCCCCCTGAGAATCGGTGACTGCGGTCGTCAATCACTAGCGCCGCGCGACCAGGAACTCATCCAGCGCGCGGATGCATTCAGGCTCAGATAGCGAGGGCGCGTGGCCGACGCCCGACACTTCCACCAGCCGTGCGCTGACCGGCGGCTCGCACATGTTCTTTGCGGTGATCGCAGACAAGACATCGCTCTCCTGGCCCCGCACGAGGAGCACCGGCACCGTGATCCGCCGATAGAGCTGCCAGAGATCAAGCACGGGACCGCCGGTCCCTGCGCGCATCGGCTGGCGCACCGCAGGGTCCATCTTCCATTCCAGCGTGCCGCGCGGCGTCGGTTTGACCGACCATTTGACGAATTCCTCGAGCAGCGCCGGCGCCATCTTGGCCATCGGCGGGTAGTTCTCGCGATAGTAGACGACTACCGCATTCATATCGCGGAACTCGCTCGGTGATTCGCCCACGTATGCGGAAATACGGCGCAGGCCAACCGGGTCGATCTCCGGGCCGATATCGTTGAGCACCACGCGCGTGACGCGACCGGGGTTGGTTCCCGCGAACGTCATCGAAATGATGCCGCCCATCGAAGTGCCTATCAGAGCGACTTGACCGAGCCGGAGCTGGTCGATCATCGCGCCCAGGTCGGACGCGTAATGAATCGCGTCGTACTCACCGGACGGGCCCCAATCGCTGTCGCCGCGCCCGCGCACGTCCAGCGACATCACGTGGTAGCGCGAGGCAAGCCGCGGCGCGACAGCATCGAAGTTATGCGCATTGCCGGTCAGGCCGTGGACGCAGATCAACGGCGGCGCCGACGGGTTGCCGAAATCGAGGTAGTGGAGTTTGAGGCCGTTGACGGTGACGAACCTGGAATCTGGCATCGCCGAGTCCTCCCGCTTCGCGCAAGCTAGCGCGGTCGCCCACTGAGATGAAAGTCGCGCTTCGTCCCCGTTGATACCCGCTGGACGGCGGCTTTCGTTCAGGGTTACTATCCCGCCGTTCACAAACCATTCGTTCAAGGAAGGCATCGGCATGGCTTCAGGCACTTTCGCATCGGCTCGCGACGGAACCAAAATCCGCTACTGGACGCGCGGTCGCGGCGATCCGCTCGCATTGATCATGGGCTTTGGGGGCTCGGGCCGCGGCTGGGGCGAGCCGTTTCTCAAGAATCTCGAAGCGCGCTTCAAGCTGTTCGTGATCGATAATCGCGGCACCGGCGAGAGCGACAAACCCGATAATCCAATCAAGCTGACCGACATGGCCGCCGACATCGCGGCGGTGCTCGACCACGCGGATGTGCGGCGCGCGCATATCGTCGGCATCTCGATGGGCGGGATGATCGCCCAGGAGTTCGCCCTCAATTTCGCCGATCGCACGCGCCGGCTGGTGCTCGGATGCACCAACTGCGGGCAGTCGCATTCGGTGGCAGCGCCGATGGAGGTAGTGGCGAAGTTGATGCCCAATCCAGCGCTGTCGCTGCGCGAGCAGGCGATGGAGGCGATGACTGTGGCGTGCGGCCGTAAGTTCCGCGAATCGGCGGCGGGCATGGCATTCATCGAGCAGATGCTCGACGAGCAGGGCAAGTATCCGCTCACGCCGCCGCACACCGCGACTCGCCAGATGCAGGCGATCGGCCAGTTCGACAGCTTCGACCGCCTGCCGCAGATCAAACTTTCGACGCTGGTGATCTCCGGCGACGACGACACGCTCATTCCAGTGCGCAACGCGGAAATTCTGCATGAGCGAATCGGCGGCTCGAAGGTGAAAGTTCTCCCGGGTATCGGCCACCTGTTCCCGTGGGAAGCTCCAAATGAATCAGCGAGTGCCGTGGTCGACCATCTGAGCGCGGCTTGAGTCCGGCCGAAGACGCCGAAGCGATACGGAGAGAATCTAATGGCGAACTACGAGACCGTGATCTACGAGAAGGTCGAAGACAAAATCGTCCGGCTGACGCTCAATCGGCCCGAGAAGCTCAACGCGCTCTCGCAGAAGCTGCTCGCCGAGCTCGAACAGGTAATGGATGAGTACGAACGCGACGCCGACGCCAGCGTGCTGATCATCCGCGGCGCGGGCCGCGCGTTCTCGGCCGGCTACGATTTGCAGGGCACGCAGCATCCCGGCTCGCGGTTCACTGTCACCGCCGATCGACTCGGCTTGCATAAAACGATCGAGCGATGGCAACGGTTGTGGGCGCTCAGCAAACCGACCATCGCGCAGGTGCATGGCTACTGCCTGGCGGGCGGGACCGAGTTCATCGGCCACTGCGATATCGTGTTCGCCAGCGAGGACGCGGTCTTCGGCCATCCGGCGGGACGCTCGCTCGGAATCTTGCCGACGCTCTCGATGTGGCCGGTGCTGATGGGCCCGCGCAAGACCAAGGAGTACTTTTTCACCGGCGACCTGATGCCGGCCAAGGAAGCGCTCGAGTGGCACCTCATCAATCGCGTCTTCCCGCGCGAGAAACTCGAAGAGGAGACGCTCGCATACGCCCGGCGCGTCGCGATCGTGCCGGCCGAGCTGCTAACGCTGCACAAGGCGGCGGTCAATCGCTACCTCGATATCCTTGGGATTCGCGCCGCCGAGCAGTCATCGGCTGACATCGACGTGATCGCGCATCAGACCGACACGGTGAAGGACTGGATGAAGATGAGCCGCGAGAAGGGGCTCAAGGGTGCGCTGACCGAGCGCGATCGGCCGTTCGCCAGGAAATAGCCTCCGGAGCATCGGACACCCCTGCGGCATCAGGCCGACGAAAGGCGTTCAAGCTATCCCTCGGCGTTGCCGTTCAAGCTGGTTCTCTGCGGTCTACGCGCGCATGGGTCTTACGTTTAGCCGCGCGATGGTGCAAGCTTAGGCAAGCCAGAAGGCTGCTTGAGGTTTCTGGCTTGCTGCTTCGAGGTCAGCGAGGATGCCGCAACCGGCCGCCGCAGGGCGCAAGTAATGGCTCCGGACCACATCGCCGCGTGGGTCGCCGCTTGGGGCTATTTGGGCATCTTCGTATTCGTCTTCATCGGAAACCTCGGTATTCCGGTGCCCGAAGAGACTGTGCTGCTCGCGGCCGGCTTCCTGACCGCGCAGGACCACCTGTTGGACCTCAAGACCGTGCTCTTGGTCGCGATTGTCAGCGCGGTAATCGGCGACAATTGCGGCTACCTCGTCGGACGCACCGGAGGCCAGCGCCTGCTCGAGCGCCTGTCCGGAACGTTCGAGATCGCGCACCAGCGCTACGAGCGGTTCAAGGTCTTCTTCCGCGCGCATGGCAACAAGACGGTTTTCCTCGCGCGATTCATCGCCGGGCTGCGCTTCATGGCCGGGCCGATGGCGGGCGCGGCGGGCATGCCCTTTATGCGCTTTTTTGGATGGAACGTGCTGGGCGCCATCATCTGGTGCACGTGCATGGTCGCGGTCGGGCACGTGATCGGCGATCAATGGGACGAAGTGGCGCGTGCGATGCATTCCGCCGGCCGCTGGCTGGCGCTCGGCGTCGCGTTGATTGCGATTGCTGGTTATCTGATCTGGTGGCGTGAGCGGCAGACTCCGGCGACGCGCCCTCATCTCTAGGCCGATCGCCGCCGTCGCGCTTGCCGCCATCCTCTCGGCGGCGGGATGCCAGCGCAATTCAGAACAGCTCCAACTCCACTTCATCCCTCAATTCGTTCCGGGATCGCGCAACGTGCTTGCGCCCGTGGCGATAGCGGTGGCTCCACTCGCTGACGCGGCCAATCGCAAAATGCGCGTGGGCGCGATCTATTCAGCCGACGGCGTGGTCGAGCGTGAGTTGTACGTGCGCGGACTTGGCGCGTTGGTCGCGACCGCGCTCGTCACGGCGTTGAAAGATGCCGCAGCGAAGCCGGTACTGCTCGATACCGTCCCCGCTGACGGTACACCGCCGCGCGGCATCCCCTTGATGCTCCGAAGCCATCTCGTGCGCGTCAAAGTCGACAAGCGCTTCGGCCCGATCGAAACAGTACATGGCCGGATCTTCACGATGAACTCTGAGCTCGCCATCCGCGTGATGCTCAGCGACACCGCGGGGCGCGTGGTCTTTGCGTCCGAAGTCGTGGGGACTGAGGATGAGCCACCCAAGCCGGTCGAAGGCGAGATCTTCCTGCCGCTGGAGACCGAGCCCGCCGAATCGCTCTCGGTCGCGCTGTCACGCGCGATCGGGCATCTGATGATCGATCCGAAATTCGCTGCCGCGCTGAAAGCGACAGGCCGCTAGTCGCTGGTTTGCAGAAATCGGAAAGCGGTACTAGCTTGGCGCCCTAACAGCCCCGTTCCACGGACTCTGGCGCGGCTCGCAAGATCAGGAGGACTCCACGATGGCGCTGCTGCCTTACGTCGACGAAAAGACCGCTCCACAAGCCGTGCGCGAGATGCTCGAACGCGCGACGATCAAGCTCAACGTCGGCCGCATGGTCGCCAACTCGGAAGCCGTGATGCGTCCGTTCTCGCAGCTCGGCAACTCGCTGCTGACGCGCGCCAAGCTCAACGCGAAGCTGCGCGAGATCGCGATCCTGCGCAATGCCAAGGTCTGCCGCTCGGTCTATGAATGGACCCAGCATGTTCCGATCGCGAAGTCCGTCGGCGTCACCGATGAGCAGGTTGCGGCGATGGACAATTGGGAGCCAGCGAAGTGCTTCAACGATCTGGAGCGGCTGGTGCTCAAGTTCACTGACGAGGTCGCGCGCAATGTCAAAGGCAGCCGCGAAACGCTGGCCGCCCTCAAGCAGCATTTGGGGACCACGGAGATCGTCGAGCTCATCATATCGATCGGTTTCTGGGGGATGGTGGCGCGGCTGCTCGAAACCACCGAAGTCGAGCTCGAAGAGTTCGCCGGCAAGGTTAATCTGCTGGAGCGCGCCACGCAGCAGCGGTAGCCGGGCTCGGTACTCTCGCTAGCCTTGTCATCCTGAGCCCGGCGAAGGATCTCATGCCGCCGATGTCTCGCCGAGGCCACTTGCCGGGGATTAGCTGATGCGTCGGTGGGGGCGACTTCCTCTGGTTCAGGTCCGAGAAGTGGGCGCGTTAGCTGCCTCCGTGGCATGAGATTCTTCGCTACGCAGACTCCGCTCAGAACGACGGCAATGGGGTCGGGTCACCGATGGTCGTCGCGAGTCCGTCGAGCCGCCTTGGGCTGAACTCCACTGAAGGATCCCGGATCCGTCATTCCTCGCGCCGCTCGGAATGACAAACTCAGGCGCGGAGGATGCGCGCCGTCACTTGGCGCGTTTGCGAGACTCCTCGCGCAGGCGCAAATCGACGCGGCGGATCTTGCCGCTGACAGTCTTGGGCAGCTCGTCGACGAACTCGATCTCGCGCGGATACTTGTAGGGTGCCGTCACCCGCTTGACGTGCTCCTGAATTTCGCGCGCGAGCGCATCGCCGGCTTCGGCTCCCGCTTTGAGCTTGATGAACGCCTTGACGATCGATCCGCGATCCGCGTCGGGGCTGGCGACGACGGCCGATTCCATCACCGCCGGATGCTCCAGCAGTGCGCTCTCAACCTCGAACGGACCGATGCGATAGCCGGCTGAGATGATGACGTCGTCCGCGCGTCCGACGAACCATAGATAGCCGTCCGTATCGCGATAGCCCTGGTCGCCGGTCAGATAGTAATCGCCGCGGAACGACGCCGCGGTTTCCTCGGCATTCTTCCAGTATTCGAGGAACAGCGACGGCGGGCGCTCAGGCTTCACGCGCAATGCGATCTCGCCGACTTCGCCTTCGGCGGCTTCGCTCAGATCGGCGTTAACGATTCGTACGTCATGGCCGGGGAAGGGCAGACCCATCGAGCCCGGCTTGATCTCCATCCCGGGTAGATTGCCCGCAAGGATGGTCGTCTCGGTCTGTCCGTAGCCGTCATGAATCGTGAGGCCGAGTTGCTCGCGCCATACTTCGATCGCCTCGGGATTGAGTGGTTCGCCTGCACCGGTGCAATGGCGCAGGGTATCGAGCTTGAAGGCGTGCAGGTCCTCCTTGATCAGCATCCGATACTCGGTCGGCGGCGCGCAGAAGGTCGTGACGCGATAGCGCTGAATCAGTTCGAGCTGCTTCTTTGGTTCGAAGCGTCCGTTGTACATGAAGGTGGTGATGCCGTTCGTCCATGGGCCGAACAGCACGCCGTAGGCCGCCTTCGCCCATCCCGTGTCCGACGTCGTCCAGTGGATATCGCCGTCGCGCAGCGCCAGCCACTTCGACCCCGTGTACTGATGCGCCCAGGTGTAGGCGTGGCTGTGCAACACCGCCTTGGGATCCTTGGTCGTGCCCGAGGTGTAGTAACAAATCGCCGGATCGGTCGAGAGCGTGGAGGCTGGAATATACTCGTCTGAGGCCTGATTCATCGCGGCGGGCAGGCTGGTCCATCCGCTGCGCTCGCTACCCGCCATCAGGAAATGCTTCAGCTCGGGGCATTTGCCGCGGAGATCGGCGATCAGATCGGCGCTGGCCGCAGACGCGATGATTGCATTCGCGCCCGAGTGATTCGCGCGATAGACGACATCCTTCTCGCGCAGCATTGCGGTACACGGGACAACCAGTGCGCCGAGCTTGAGCGCGCCGATATAGGCCGCCTGCCACAGCGTCATCCGCGGCAACATCAGCATGATGCCGTCGCCGCGCCGCACGCCCAGTGCCGCCAGAACATTGGCCACACGATTGGATTGCCGACGGATGTCGGCAAACGTCAGACGCGCGCGGCTGCCGTTCTGGTCCTCCCACAGTAGTGCGACGCGATGCGGGTCGGCAGCGTAACCGTCGATCACCGCGCCGAAGTTGAAATACTGCGGCGTCTCCCAGCGAAACCCATCGCGCGGCTGCGTCATTGTCCGCCCCTCATCGCGCCGCGACACGGTTGTTTCGATCGCGCGGCGCCTGCGAATGCTTGCGCGCGGCCATGATGTACTTGGTGGCCAGCGGCGAGAGATCGTTGTAGCCGACTTCGACCTCGATAATCGCGAAGCCCTTGGCGGCGTGCGCGGCCCCCAGAGCGCCGCGCAATTCGCTCAGATGGCGCACGCGGAAGCCGACACCGCCCCAATCTTCGGCGAGCTTCGCATACGGCCACGGCGGGATGGTCAGCAAGTCGGGGCGATCGGCGATCGGCCGGAAGATGCCCCATCCGCCATTGTTGATCAGCAATACGATGGGGTTGGCGCCGAGCTTGGGCGCCTGCGCGATCTCGGGGCCGGTCATCTGGAAGCCGCCGTCCCCGCAGAGCACCAGCGGCCTGAGCCCGTTGCCGATTTGTGCGCCGAGCGCCGCCGGAATCGCGAAGCCCATCGAAGCGTAGTAGCCCTGCGCCAGGTATGTACCGGTATGCGGCACACGCACATCGAGCCCGGCGAACAGCATATCGCCCGACTCCGCGACCACCATGTAGCCGCGATGCATCGTGAGGAAGTCGTTGACCTCGCCGAGCATGTCGTTGACGCGTACCGGTCCGCCGTTGCGCGATGGCCCGCGACGCAGGTTGTCCGCGTAGTGGATCTTCTCGCGATGCGGTCGAAGTTCGTGCTTGAGCAGCGCACGCACGTAATCCCGCACGCCGACGTCGGTGTAGGTATGGAAGCTGACGTCAACCTTGCGATCGACGGCCCACACCGTCTTCTCCTTGATGATATGCGGCGGGCGGCTGCCAAAGTTCATGTCGGTCTTGAGGCAGCCGAGGTTGAGCACGAAGTCCGCCTCGTCCATCCGCTCGACGATCGCGCGCGGCGAGATGCTGCCGACATGCACGCCCATATGCAGCGGATGGTCCATCGGGAAGGCTCCCTTGCCCAGCACCGTGGTCAGCACCGGCGCCCCCATGCGCTCGGCGAGCTCGACCAGCTCGCGCGCCGCCTTGTAACGATGAATCTCGATTCCGGCGATCAGGACCGGCTTGCGGCTGCGGTTGAACATTTGGGCGGTGTCGCGCGCCGCTTCATCCACCTTGCGCGCATCAGATGGATGGAAATGCAGCTGGCCGTCCCATGCGATGATTTCGGGCGGCACCTCGATCTGGCGATCGACCATGTCGCGGTGAATCTCGATGTAGCCGGGACGTTGCTCGGCCCACATCGCCTTCGCCACTTCGTGCACTTCCTCGGCCGCGAGACGCGGATCGGTCAGTACGCGTGAGGCGCAGGTGACCTCCTGGTAGATGCGATGCTGCGATTCGATCTCACGGGCCTGGTGATGGATCAGGGTGCCCAGGCGGCGCTCCTCTTCGCCCGGCCCGCCGGAGAAAATCAATACCGGCACGCGTTCGGAGAAGGAGCCAGCGACGGGATTGACCATGTTGTGGCCGCCGGCGCCGTAGGTCACGCATACAGTGCCGATTTTGCCGGTGGCGCGAGCGTAGCCATCGGCGGCGAAGCCGACGCCCGGTTCATGCGAGAAGGTGATGATCTTGAGGCCGCGTTTGCGTCCGAATGTAAAGAAAAGCTTTAAGGCCAGATCGCCCGGAATGCCGAACAGATGGCTGACGCCGAGCTTGCGAAGGTAGGCGACCAGAAAATCGCCCAGGGGCATCCGCCGTTTCATCATCAGCACCTCGCCTCCGGCGAACGATTCTAGCAGGAAAGCGCGGCGCAGCCTGTGCAGCGCGGGGTCACTTTTGGCGCGCGGATTTGCTATAAGCACAACAGGCGCTTACCACGATGACGATTCGCAGCATCCTGCACGCACAGTTGTTCAATCCCTTCCGGGTGTCGCGCGTAGTGGCCTACCTGCCGCAGTTCGTGCGCGTGTTCTATCGGCTGATGAGCGATGAGCGCGTGTCGTTCTTCGCCAAGCTGGTGCCTGTGCTCGGCGTACTGATATTGGTGTCGCCGCCGATGCTCGAGCAGGATCTGATTCCTTTCATCGGCGAGATCGACAACCTGGTAGTGCTGTTCGTCGCCTTCAAGCTTTTCGTATGGCTGTGCCCGCCTGAAGTGGTCCGGGAGCACGTCGCGCAAATCTCGCGCGGCGCCTGAGCCGGAAGCCCGATGCGCCCACGGATAGTGCTGTTGGCGCTGGCGGCCTTGGCGGTCGCGGTACTGGTCACGCTCAGTATCGCGGGCGAATTCCTGGTCGACATTCTTTGGTTCAGCTCGCTGGGCTATCGCGATGCGTTCGTCACGCGATTCGCCGCGCGCGCGCTAGTCACAGCCGCAATTGGAGTGATCGCATTCGGCGCGATCTATGCCAGTGCGGCGACCGCGCTGCGACTGAGCGGCGATCGCGAGCGGCTGCACGTCGTGCGGCGCTCGGGCGATCTGGCCGAGATCACGCTCCCCGACCTGATTCGTTCCTTCGGCGACCGCGTGCCATGGGGTCTGCTGGCCGTGGCGGCGTCGATCCTGCTCGCGATCTTCGTTGCGCTGGGCGAGGGTGCGAACTGGGACATTTACCTGCGGGCGCTGTACGCGGTGCCGTTTCACAGCCTCGATCCGGCCTTCGGCCACGACATCGGCTTCTATGTCTTCAGGCTGCCGCTGCTCGAGGATCTCAACGATCTCTTCCTGCTGGTGATCTTCCTGGCCGCGGCGCTGAGCGCGGCACTCTATTGGGCCCGCGGCGCGATCGATTTCCGGCAAGCGCCGCCGCGCATCGAGCCGGGAGTGATCGCGCACTTTTCGCTGCTGCTCGGACTATTCTTCCTGCAACGCGCAGCCGGCTATTGGCTGGGTCGCTTCGGCTTGCTGTTTCACACCAACGGCGTGGTGTTCGGCTTGCGCTATGTCGACCAAGTGCTGTGGCGGCCGGGACTGTGGATGCTGATGGGGCTGGCGATCGGAGCGGCGGCCCTGTCCGCGATGAACATGCGCGAGCGGGGTACGCGGCTGCTGCTGATCGCTGGGATCGGTGTGTTCGGGCCCGCGATCCTGCTCAGCTTCGTCCAGCCGATAATCGAGCGGCTATGGGTCAAGCCCGATGAGCTCAACGTCGAGCGGCCCTACCTGATGCGCAACATCGCAATGACGCGCGCGGCCTACAAGCTCGGCGGCGTCGATGTGAAGCCGTTCGCGGGCAAGGGGCGCCTAACGGCAGCGTCGATCCGACAGGATGGCGCGACGATCGACAACATCCGGCTTTGGGATCCGCGTCCGCTACTGGCGACTTACCGGCAGTTGCAGGAAATCAGGCTCTACTACGACTTTCAGGATATCGATATCGACCGCTACACCATCAATGGCAGGTATTCGCAGGTGATGCTGTCGCCGCGCGAGATCAACCCTGAGCTGCTGCCTGAGAGCGCGCAGACCTGGGTCAATCGCCATCTGAAGTTCACTCACGGCAACGGAATCACGATGAGCCCGGTTAACGCGAAGGACACCGAGGGGTTGCCGATCTTCTACGTCAAGGACATCCCGCCCGTTTCCAGGGTGGGGCTCGAGATCACGCAGCCCGACATCTACTTCGGCCAGGAGCCGGACAACTATGCGGTGATCAAGGCGAGCACGCCCGAGTTCGATTATCCCAAGGGCGCCGACAACGCCTACTCGTATTATCAGGGCGAGGCAGGGATACCGATCAGCGGATTGGGGCGCCGGCTGCTGTTCAGCTACGTGATGCGCGACATCAATCTGCTGGTCACCGAAGCGATCAAGCCCCAGAGCCGCATCCTGATCCGGCGCAACATCAGCGATCGGATCGCGCGGCTGGTGCCGTTCCTGAACCAGGATCGCGATCCTTACGTGGTGCTGTCAGACGGGCGGTTGTATTGGATAGTTGACTGCTACGCGAGCAGCGATCGTTATCCCTACTCGCAGCGCAGTCCGGATCAGATCAACTACATCCGCAACTCGGTGAAGGCGGTAGTCGACGCGCATAGCGGTGCGACCAGCTTCTATATAGCCGATCCGGATGATCCGATCGTGAATAGTTGGGCGCGCATTTTCCCCGGACTATTTAAGCCGCTGGCCGAGATGCCGGCCGA
>JBGPUE010000035.1:0-31217 GCA_041491005.1 Binataceae bacterium (SeqCode)
CCGCTGCGATCACGAGCGAGCCCAACCGCCGCATCTCTTCCTTAAGCACGCCGACGGCGGTCTCCAACGTCGCGTTGCGCAGCGAGTTTGAGCAGACCAGCTCCGCGAACATCCCGGTCTGATGCGCCTCGGTCAAGCGTATCGGGCGCATCTCGAACAGGCGCACGCGGATGCCGCGGCGGGCGAGCTGGAAGGCGGCTTCGCTGCCGGCCAATCCAGCGCCGATCACGTTCACGGACGTATCACTCATCGCGAATGGATGATGCGCCCGCGCTAAGTGCTGGGCAACCGCGGACGCGGCGCCACCCGCAATCGAGGTTCGGGCCTACGCTACGGCAGGGGAAGGAGCGGCGTCCTTTGACGAATCAGCTGACTCGGGTGCAGGCGCCCGATAACCGCATCCCTCGCGTGCGCAGAGCCATTCCGTACCGGCGCGCTTGGTGGTCTTTTCGGTCAGGTAGGGGGCTTCGCAAGCGGGGCATTTCTGCGCGATGACTTTGTTCCAGCTCGCGAACTTGCACTTCGGATAGCGATTGCAGCCATAGAACAACTTGCCGCGGCGGCTGCGACGCTCCAGGATTTCTCCCTCGGTGCAATCCGGGCATCGCACCCCCGTGCCGACCGGCGCGCCAGTCAGCTTCTTGATGCCATTGCATTCGGGATAGCCCGAGCAGCCGAGGAACTCCCCGAAGCGCGATCGCCGGCGCACCATCGGCTTGCCGCACTTGTCGCAGACTTGGTCAGTCGCGGCCGGCGCGACGGACTCCCGAACCACGACATTGCCCTGTTCGTCGCGGCCGAACTCCTTGGTGTTGGTGCATTTGGGATAGTTCGAGCAGGCCAGGAATTCGCCGTTGCGGCCCCACTTGATCACCATCTCGCCGCCGTCGGTTTCGCATTTGATGCCGGTGGGGAGGCCCTTACGTTTGACCATCGGCATCTTTTTCGCCGCTTCACTCAGCCGCTTTTGGAAGGGCGTGTAGAAGCGGCGCAGTGTGGTGACCCAGTCTTCTTTGCCCTCTTCGACGAGGTCTAGATGGCCCTCCATCTGGGCGGTGAAACCGGCTTCGATGATGTCCGGGAAGGCCTCAACGAGCAGATCGCTGACGATCCGTCCGAGCGTCGTCGGTCGCATCCGGCGGCTTTCGTCCTCATCGACGTAATCGCGGCTCAGGATACTCGCCATGATAGCGGCATACGTGGAGGGCCGCCCGATGCCATTCTCTTCGAGCTCTTTGATCAACGTGGCCTGCGAGAAGCGCGGTGGTGGCTGCGTGAAATGCTGTTGCGGGTCGAAGCTCAGCAGCTTGAGAAGATCTCCCTCGGTGACCGCCGGCAAGGTCGCAGCCTCGTCATCGTCGGCCTTCTCATCCAGGCCCTCGATATACACGCGCATGAAGCCGTCGAACTTCATCACCTGGCCCGTAGCGCGAAAGACGGCTGCGCCAACCTCGATATCGATCGTCGTACGGTCGTAGACGGCTGGCGGCATCTGGCTGGAAACGAAGCGGTTGAAAATCAGGGTGTAGAGCGCCAGTTCATCCTTGCCCAGGTAATGCAACAGCGATTCTGGGTCGCGCAGCACCGAGGTCGGCCGGATGGCCTCATGTGCGTCCTGCGCGGACTTCGAGGTGCGATAGAAGTTGGCCTGCGCCGGGACGTATTCCTTGCCGTAGCGCTCGCCAATATACTCGCGGACCTCGGCCAGCGCCTGATTGGAAACCCGGACCGAGTCGGTGCGCATGTAGGTGATCAAGCCGACCCCGCCCTGATCGCCGATCTCAACGCCCTCGTAGAGCTTCTGCGCGACCTTCATCGTGCGCGCAGGCGAGAAGTAGAGCCT
The DNA here is from genome assembly GCA_041491005.1 of Binataceae bacterium (SeqCode). Classification (GTDB taxonomy): domain Bacteria; phylum Desulfobacterota; class Binatia; order Binatales; family Binataceae; genus JBGPUE01. Next base: position 1,844 of record JBGPUE010000035.1, read on the forward strand.
GCGGGCGGCTTCCTGTTGCAGGCGCGAAGTTATGAACGGCGGAGTCGCGCTGCGGCGCGCTTCCTTGCGCTCGACCTTGCCGACCTTGAAAGGCGCCGACTCGCAGGCCGCGATGATCTCTCTCGCCTCGGCCTCTTTCAGCTTGTAGTCGCGATTGTCGATCCGCTGGCCGCGATGGCTGAAGATCTTGGCCTTGAACGGCGGAGGGAGCTTCGCCTCGAGGTTGGCATCCAGAGTCCAGTATTCCTCAGCGCGGAAGGCTTCACGCTCCTTCTCGCGCTCGACGATGATCCGAAGCGCAACGGACTGCACCCGGCCGGCGCTGATGCCACGCTTGACCTTGTCCCAAAGCAGCGGGCTTATCTGATAGCCCACCAGCCGATCGAGGACGCGGCGGGCCTGCTGAGCTTCATATAGCTTTTGATTGAGCTCGGTCGGATGGGCGATGGCCTCGCGGACCGCCGCCGGGGTGATTTCATGGAGCAGCACCCGGTGGACATTTTTGCGGTCGAGGCCAAGGGTCTCCGCAAGATGCCACGCTATCGCCTCTCCTTCGCGGTCCGGATCAGTCGCCAAGTAGACATTGGCCTTGTTCTTGGCGGCCTTCCTGATGTCTTCGATAATTTTCGCCTTACCCGCGATCACGTGGTATTCGGGTTTGAAGTCGTGCTTGATATCGACCCCAAGCTTGCTCTTGGGCAGGTCCATGACATGACCCACCGAAGGCGCGACCTGAAAGTCGGCGCCCAAATACCGCTTGATGGTTTTGGCCTTAGCCGGAGATTCGACGATTAGAAGGTTCTTTGCCACAAATTCCCAAGTTCCCGCTCCGCCCCGCAGGGCCTTCCGTCCCCGCCACTTGTCTACATCCGCATTCGCGCGGTCGAGAACAGTTTGCCCGGATGTTGAGCTACGATCCCCTTAAGTTCCAACTCAAGCAATAGCCTCAATACGCCCGGAGCACCGATCCCCGATCGATCGACGATCGAGTCGACGTGGACTCTCTCACCTTGTTTTAAGCAGTTCAAAATAGTTTTAACGTCAGGTGCAGCTACTTCTTGGTTATTATCATCTATATGAGTCTCTCTACTTTGTTTGGCACTTCTGGGGAATTCTTGAGATGTGAACTCCGGAAGTTCGGTTAGCTGTGGCGCTAGCTCCTCCAGGACATCCTCGACACACTCAACCAGTACCGCTCCTTCCTTCAAGAGGCGGTTGCTGCCGCGGGCTTTGCCCATCGCAGGGCTTCCCGGGACGGCGAAGACTTGGCGATCCTGCTCCAGCGCCATCCGCGCAGTAATCAACGAGCCGCTTTTCTCCGCCGCTTCGACGATGACGACCCCCAGGCAGAGCCCGGCCAGGATTCGATTGCGGGGGGGAAAATTCTCGGCGATCGGCGCAGTTCCAAGTGACAGCTCGCTTATGAGAGCACCCCCCTTGTCCACTATCGATTCAGCCAGCTGCCGATGCTCCTGCGGATAGATCACGTCGATTCCCGATCCCATCACGGCGATGGTGCGACCACCGCCATCGAGGGCACCCTGATGGGCCTCTGTGTCGATCCCGCGGGCCAAGCCGCTCACGACGACCAATCCCTTGGCCGCGAGCTCCATACCAAGGCGATGGGCCATGTGACGGCCGACATCGCTGGCGGCTCGCGCACCAACTACTGCGATACAATTGCGTTCCTCAGGGCGCAGCTCGCCGCGCACATACAAAAAGGTTGGCGGATCCGGGATGTGGCGCAGATTGGGCGGGTACTCTTTGTCGGTCCATTTGACCAGGCGAGCACCGAGTCGCGGCAGCTCGCAAAGCTCCTTTTCGAGCGGCTCGAATGCGTCGAACTGCTTGATGTTGCGGGCGGTCGCGCGATAGACACCCGCTTGGGCCAGCTCCTCCTCACTCGCATCGAAGACTCGCTGGGGAGTTCCGAACCGCTCTAATAGAAGGCGCGCAATCCGCGGACCGATTCCATGAACCTTGCGCAGGGCCAGCCAATAGACATCTGGATTTGCCATCAGGAACAAACAAGCGGCGAATCTCTTCGCGCGCTCCCCCTTTTTGAGACCGCGAAAGGCGGCCTTCGCTTCGAACGAAACGAGCCGTGATGCAAGCTAGCCTCGGCCGGCGCAGCGGCGCAAACGCCTTGACCAGCCTAATCGAATCAAATACTTAGAGCGGAACTGGTAGTCTTCCGGTTTCCCAAGGCTGCTCGCACGGTTCTTTCCTTGTGGAGTCCCGGCCAAAATGCCGGCGGCGGGTGCGGCGAGGGTTCAATGAGCACAGACGAAATGTCCGATAGTATCAAGGAAAGGCTGATTCTCACCTTCAGCTACTATCGTGACGCCGAACTGCGTGGCGCGCGCCTGCTCTTCAACCTCATCGGGCATATGAAAGACGGAGACTCGCAACTCAAGATGTCACGTCATCTGGCGGACGAAACTACTCATGCCTGGCTGTGGACCCGGCGTATCGCCGATCTGGGCGGGTGCCCGATCCCGGTTGAAGACGGCTATCAGCGCCGGATGCGCCAGCTAACAGGAATCCCCAAGACGGTCGTTGACCTGCTCGCGCTTACAGTCGCGGTGGAAGAACGCGCCCGCGCCCAATACGAGGCTCACTCTGCGCGCCCCGTCGTCGATGCCGAAACACAGCGGGTTCTCAAGGCGGTCACCGAAGATGAGGTCTGGCATCTGTCGTGGATAGAAAAGAAGATGCTCGAGATCGCCCGCCAGGAAGGCTGTGAGCAGCGCGCGATCGACTCGCTGGCGCGCTATCGCGAAATCGATCGGCAAGTCTGGGCTGAGGTTCTGCAGGATCTCGAAGTAATGCGCTGCTGAGCGGCGTGACTTCGTCGCAGTGTTTCAGAGATCGGCGCATGCGTACTCGGCTCGGCGCGTTGTCTCTTCCCGCCGTCGCTATACTTCTTCTTCTTTCGCCCTCGGCGTTCGCTGATGTCTTTGCCCAGGCGGGCCAGTTCCAATCAGGCTCCAAGCCAGTTGACGAAATCCATTGCGCGCCCGATGGCCGCGGCAAGCACCCGGCGGTGATACTGCTGCACGGCGCCAGTCCGCGGGCGATGGCGATACACAGCCTCCAATCGATTTGCGCGGACTTCGCGACGCAGGGTTACTATGCGATGGCCGTCGAGTATTACAGTCAGACCGGAGCGGTTGGGCCCGCTGAGTCTCGCGAGATGGCCAAGTCGTTTCCGATCTGGCGGGCAGAGATCGAGGCCGCGATCGAAGCCCTCAAGTCGAATCCGGATGTCGCGCCAGATCGAATCGGGCTCGTCGGTTACTCGCTCGGTGCGTTCCTGGCGTTATCGGTTGGAGCGAGTGATGGTAGTCGGATCGCGGCCATCGTCGAGTACTACGGAGGAATGACGCCGGCGCTCCGCAACGGGGCCGCGACGATGCCGCCGGTGTTGATCCTTCATGGCGACGCCGACCAAATCGTGCCGGTTGCACAGGCGCAGAGACTCGAGGCGACCTTGGCCGAATATCACCGCCCTTACGAAGCGCATATCTACCCCGGCGCGAAACACGCTTTCAACTTCCAAATTCCGGGCTGGTACGATGCCGATTTCGCCAGGGATTCGTGGGACCGGACGCTGGCGTTCCTTGCGAAGTACCTCTCGGATTCGCCGACATCCGCACGGTCGGCGCCCGCCACACGTCCCGCGAACTGATGCGCCGCGGGCGTTCGCCGAGTCAGTGAACTGAGCCGCCGCGAGCCTCGATCGCCCGGTTGAGTTCGACGCGCATCGCTTCGGCCGCCCGTGCCGCCGCCTCGCCCGGCTTGAGACTGGAGTCGGCGCGCCACGCATACATCAGCGAGCGGCTGTTGTTGACGACAATTCCCAGGCCGTCGGGCCGCATCGCTGCGACCGCATCTGCGGCGCTCGCACCCTGCGTGCCGTAGCCGGGCACCAGAATAAGAGTGTTCGGCATCAACTCGCGCGCGCGCTGCGCTTGCGCCGGGTAGGTTGCGCCGACCACTGCGCCCACCGGGCTCAGGCCGTGCCGGCCGACAAAGTCGTCGCCCCATCCACGTACCCGCGCTGCGACGGTCTCCCATATCGGTGCGATCGGTGCGGCGAGATCCTGAAACTCGCCTGACGATGGGTTGGAAGTCTTGACCAGCACGAACATCCCGCGCCCATCACGCACGCGTTCCACGAACGGCGCGAGCGCATCGCTGCCGAGATAGGGATTGACCGTGACGGCATCGCACGCGAAATCGCCGTCGTGCAGGAATGCCTCCGCGTAGGCCGCAGAGGTCGAGCCGATATCGCCCCGCTTCGCATCTGCGATCGTGATCAGGCCGAGCCGGCGTGCGAGCCCGAGCACTTCGACCAGCGCCTTCATTCCCTCCAGTCCACGGGCTTCGAAGAACGCCAGTTGTGGCTTGATCGCCGCAACCCGCGGCGCGCATGCTTCGACGATCTCGCAGCAGAAACGCACCAGCGTATAGCCGGCTGGCAGTCCGGGCGCTTGAGCGGTATCGAGTTGGGGATCGACGCCGAGGATGGCGATACTCTGCTTGCGGCGTTGCTCCTCGACGAGACGATCGGCGAAGTTCATGCGTGCGACAATCCTAGCCCACACTTCGTCTCTTGCAAGACAACCCGCACGATCCTAGCAGGGTGTTGAGAAAAGCGTGATGACTAATCCCATCGTGACGAGGCTGCGTATCGCGGCGGCCACCGCGCCGCTGGTCCTGTTCATCGCGGTGCCCTACCTGGTGGTTGGCCTGTATTCGCTTGGACAGAGCATCGAGATCACACGTGGCCATGCGCTGGCCGCATCTGATGCGGCCAGCGGCATGGAGGTGTCGCTTTACCGAATCCAGTGGGGGCTGGGCCGTTCTGATGGCGGCCAGATCGTGTCCGATCAACGCCGTCAGTTCGGACATTGGCTGGAACTCGCCCGGGACCGGGCAGAGAGCGACGAGCAGCGCCGCCTGATCACGTCGATCGGCGATCAGGCCAGCACGCTCTTCGGCCAACTGAGACCGATGGCTGGCAGCGGCCGCGACGAGGCGACCGAGCGCGCGATGTTGGATTTGCATGCGGCGATCTCCGATCTGAGCAGCGCCGACGATTCGATACTGATTCGCACCAGCGAGCGGGCCCAACGGCAGGCTAGCAACATGATCGCCGTCGCGCTCGTTGCGATGATACTGATTCCCTGGCTCGCCTATGCGGTGGTTCATCGCGCCTCAGGACGGCTGGGATCAGGACTGCGCGCAATTCGCCAGCATCTGGAGAAGCTGACGTTGCGCGCGGCAAGCACGGCGCTGGCCGCCGATCCTGATCTCGCTGCAATCAACGAGAAGCTTGTCGAGCTGGGCTGTCCGAAACCGGACCCGATGCTGGCCGAGAGCGACGCCTAGGGGGCAATGGATTGCCGCGCGAGATCCTTCGCTCCGCGGACTTCGCTCAGGATGACGGACATCATTTCGATGCACGCCGATTGCGTGACGGCGCGGACTTGGCGCCATCGCCGCCGTCGGGCAGCTTGATACGCAGGCTCCGCCACATATACCAGCACGCCATACTGCGGTACGGACGCCATCGCTCGGCGAAGACCGCAAGTTCCTTCGGCTTGATCGGCTCCTGCAGCCCGTAAGCCTTGGTCACGCCATTGCGAAAGCCGAGATCGCCCACCGGTGCGATGTCGGGCCGGCCCAGGTTGAACATCAGGAACATCTCGGCCGTCCATTGACCGATTCCCTTGACGCGCGTGAGATCGGCGATGATTTCCTCGTCGGCCATGCGCGCGAAGCGGCGAAAGTTAATCTTGTCGTCGAGAACATGGCGCGCCAAGTCCTTGAGATGGACCGCCTTCTGCCGCGAGATGCCCGCTTTGCGCAGCCGCGCCGGGGTCGCTTTGAGCACTTGCGCGGGGGTTGGGAACTTTCCACCACCGATCTGGTCGATGAATCGTTTGAGGATCGCCGATGCGGCGGCGCCCGCAAGCTGTTGGAAGATCATCGCGCGCGCCAGCGCCGGAAACCGTTCCGGGCGCAACGAGAAATCGGGCTGGCCGACCTGGTGGATTATCCGCGCCATCACGGGATCGACGCGGCGCAGATGCGCGGCGGCTTCCTTGGCGTATGGAATCTGTTTTGGCATGGCGTCGATCCTTTCAGCGCGCACAGATTGCCACGAGCCTCGTGTCATGGCCAGCGGTGTTGAGCAAGCGGCCAGTGGTTGATCGAGCGCGAGCCGCTTTGGAAACTGGGAAAAGGCTGAAGACGGCGCGGACATGCCGAAACGAATCAAACGCATCGATGTGCGCGAGGGCTACGACCTCTGGGCGGAGACCTACGACGCAACCGCCAACTCCGTGGTTCATGTGGATGCGCGGCATACGATCGATCATTTCACGCCGCGTCGCGGCGAGCTGATTCTGGACGCAGGATGCGGCACCGGGCGCAACTTCCCCGCGCTGCTCGATCGCGGCTGCAGGATCGTCGGCGTCGATTTCTCACTCGGCATGCTCGCGGTCGCACAGCACAATCATCCGAAGGTGGGCGTCACCCAGGCGCGCCTGGATCAGATGCTGCCCTTCAAGGCCGCCAGCTTCGATGCCGTATTGTGCAGCCTCGTTGGCGAACACCTTGAGTCGCTCGACGACGCGTTCAATGCCATGCGCGAGGTGCTGCGCCCCGGCGGGCGGGTCGTTTTCTCCGTCTATCACCCTGAACTTGCAATGCGCGGGAAAGAGGCGAACTTCCAGCGCGATGGAACCGAGTTTCGGCTTGGGGCCTTTCTGTATACGGCCGAGGATTACACCACAGCGATACGCAGCGCGGGTTTCACCGATGTCACGGTCCGGGAATATCGCGGCGACGTGCAGATGGCAGCCGCCGTTCCCGCCGCCGCAAAGTACGTGGGCGCCCCGATGTTGCTGGTCTTCATCGCGCACAGAGCGTGAAATAGCCGCGCCTCGGCGCGCCGGGTGACTCCCTGTCAGGCGTGACCGCTATGGGCAGTTTCGCGCCGCGCGGTAGCCGGCCTTCTCGGCTGCTTCGCGGTTGTGGAACGTAACGCGATTTGAGGGCGAGATCTTGTCGAAGTATGGACATCCCGGCCAATGGTAGATGCCGGTGCGGCGGTTACCGAGGATCATCATCCCTGCCTCGGGCTCGCCGCCTTTACGATGACCGTTTTCGTAAGTTAATTCGGAGTTCGTGCCATGACGAAAATCCCAGGGCGGCTGTGGACGGGCGGCGCGCCAGAGGCCGAGCTTCATATTGCGTGCTTGGTCCTCAGCCGCGGCGTACGACTTGCGATCGGTCGGAGTCTGCTCGGCCTCGTATTGCCTGTAGTGCCACGCGAGGCCCGCCGCGACCTGCAATAGTCCGGCGTCGCGCCCATCGGGCAACAGCATCTTGCCGACGATGCGTCCGTACTGGTCGGTCTTTTGAGCCTCAACCGTAACGGGCTTGCCCAAGGCCAAGGCGCTGAGATTCCTGGTTGAGGCCGCGCCAAAGGGCTTTGCCGATTCGGGCGCATCGATGCCTTGGACGCGGATCTTCTGCGGCGCGCCACCGCCGTCGATGATGACCGTATCGCCATCCACAACGGCGGTTACCTTGCCTGCGAGCTGATAGGCGAAGGCGGGCTGAAGCGCACAAAGGACTGCGAGGAAGATCCAGACCGCTGAAATCGAGCGGGGCTTCGTCACAGTCCTATTAATTAGATGCTCCACGAACGAACCGACAACGCCCAACTATTTCCCACCGGTCGTATGTAGAGCAACATTGTCGGTAACCTTGGGCGTGCGAGGTCGAATCACTGTGAGCGAGCAGCGCGCCAGAGAAGAGCCTTTCATGCCGAGCGCAAATATCGATCAGCTGTCGATCAACACCATCCGCACGCTCTCGATCGACGCCGTCCAGCAGGCCAACTCGGGCCATCCCGGTACGCCGATGGCTTTGGCGCCGGTGGCCTATTGCCTGTGGCAGCGTTTCATCCGCTTCGACCCCGACGATCCAATCTGGCCCAACCGCGATCGCTTCGTCCTGTCGATCGGACACGCCTCGATGCTGCTCTACTCGATCCTTCATCTGTGCGGCGTCAAGGCGGTTAACCCGAACTACGAGCGACTGGGCGAACTGTCGGTGACGCTGGACGATATCAAGCGGTTCCGCCAGCTCGGCAGCAAATGCCCGGGTCATCCGGAGTATCACTGGACGTCGGGCGTTGAGACTACTACTGGACCGCTGGGGCAGGGCGTCGCCACCAGCGTGGGCATGGCGATCGCGCGCGAATGGCAGGCGCGTTACTTCAATCGCCCGGGCTTCGAGCTGTTCGACTACGACGTCTACGCGATGTGCGGTGACGGCGACATGATGGAAGGCGTGTCGAACGAGGCCGCCTCGCTCGCCGGCCATCTCAAGCTCTCCAACCTGTGCTGGATTTACGACAACAATCACATCACGATCGAAGGCAACACGGCGCTGGCCTTCAGCGACGATGTCGCCACGCGGTTCATCGGCTTGGGATGGAACGTTACGCGCGTCGGCGATGCGAACGATCTCGACATGCTCGAGCGGGCGCTGCGCGTTTTCCGCGATACGGATGATCGCCCGACGCTGATCATCGTCGACAGCCATATCGCCTACGGCGCGCCGCACAAGCACGATACGAGTGCGGCGCACGGCGAGCCGCTGGGCGAGGACGAGATCCGGCTCGCCAAGCGCAACTATGGATGGCCCGAGGACGCGAAGTTCCTGGTCCCCGATGGCGTGCGCGAGAACTTCCGCGACGGCATCGGCCGGCGCAGCCGCGAATTGCGCGAGGCATGGTTTAAGAGATTCGACGAATACAAAGCCAAGTACCCCGAACTCGCCGACCATCTGCAGCGGATGCAGCGGCGCGAGCTGCCCACTGGATGGGACAAGGGACTGCCGGTGTTCCCCGCCGACGCCAAGGGAATCGCGAGCCGCGATTCGTCCGGCAAGGTACTCAACGTGCTCGCCCGGAATATCCCGTGGCTCATCGGCGGCGCGGCGGATTTGTCGCCTTCAACCAAGACACGCCTGACATTTGAGGGTGCGGGTGACTTCGAAGCGGATCAGCGGGCAGGACGCAACCTGCATTTCGGCATCCGCGAGCATGCGATGGGCTCGATCATCAACGGCTTGTCGCTCAGCAAACTGCGTCCATTCGGCTCGGGCTTTCTGATCTTCAGCGACTACGGACGTGGCGCGATCCGGCTTGCCGCGCTGATGGAAATCCCGATCATCTATATATTCACCCATGACTCGATCGGCGTAGGCGAAGATGGCCCGACCCATCAGCCGATCGAGCAGCTTGCGTCTTTGCGCGCCATCCCGGGCATGATCACGCTCCGGCCGGCCGACGCTAACGAAGTCACCGAGGCATGGCGGCTGATCGCTCAGCTCGCGCATGAGCCGGTATGCCTCATCCTGTCGCGCCAGGCGCTGCCGACGCTCGATCGCTCAAAATATGCCGCGGCGTCCGGACTCCTGCGCGGCGCCTATGTGCTGGCGGACGCGGTGGGGGGCTCGCCCGAAGTCCTCATTCTCGCGACCGGCAGCGAAGTAGCGCTTTGCGTCGACGCATACGAGCAACTCAAGAAGGAGGGCATCAAGGCCCGCGTCGTCAGCATGCCCTCATGGGAGATCTTCGAGAAGCAGGGCAAGGAGTATCGCGACAGTGTGATTCCGCCCGGGGTCACCGCGCGGGTCTCGGTCGAGCAGGCCTCGACCTTCGGCTGGGATCGCTACGTCGGGCCGCGCGGCCGCAGCATCGGGATGCAGACCTTCGGCGCATCCGCGCCGCTGAAGGAATTGCAAAAGAAGTTCGGCTTCACGCCCGATCGCCTGATCGCGACGGTGAAGGAAGTGCTCGGCGCCAACCGCTAGAATTGGCTCGAGGGTGCGCGGGCCGCGAATTGTGCGGGAGTGAATACGATGAATCGACTTCGCGAACTTCAAAAGTATGGACAATCGATCTGGTTCGACTACATCCGGCGCACGCTGATTACCAGCGGCGATCTGCGCCGCATGATCGAGGAGGACGGGCTGCGCGGCGTTACCTCAAATCCGGCAATCTTCGAAAAGGCGATCGCGGGCAGCAACGATTACACCGCGCAGCTCGCCGAGCTCGAGAGCAAACAGGACCTCGATGCGATGGCGCTGTATGAGCAGCTCGCGATACGCGACATCCAGAGCGCCGCCGATGCACTGCGCCCGGTGTATGACCAGACCCGGCGGCGCGACGGCTACGTCAGCCTCGAAGTATCGCCCTATCTGGCGCGCGATACGCACAAGACCATCGAAGAGGCGCGTCGGCTCTGGAAGCTCGTCGGTCGCGAGAACCTGATGATCAAGGTGCCCGCGACGCCCGAGGGCATCCCGGCTATTCGGCAGTTGCTCGCCGAGGGACACAATATAAACGTCACGCTGCTGTTCGCGCAGGAGGTTTACGCGCAGGTCGCCGAGGCCTACATCGCCGGCCTCGAGGCGTTCGCGGCCAAGGGTGGTGACGTCTCTGGAATCGCGAGCGTGGCGAGCTTCTTCGTCAGCCGCATCGACACGATGGTCGATACGCTTGCCGCGGAGAAGCTCAAGAAGGCGGCGGACGCGGAGGCGCGCACGCTGATCGCCAGCATCATGGGCAAGGTTGCGATCGCCAACGCGCGGCTCGTCTATCGGCATTACCTCGGCCTGATCGCGGGCGAACGATGGAAGAAGCTTGCGGCGAACGGGGCGCAGACCCAGCGCCTGCTGTGGGCGAGCACCAGCACCAAGAACCCGAAGTATCGCGATGTGCTCTACGTCGAGGAGCTGATCGGTGCCGACACCGTCAACACAATCCCGCCCGCGACTTTCGAAGCCTTCCGCGATCACGGCTTGGCGCGCCAGAGTCTGACCGAATCGATCGACGAGGCGCGCGGCACGATGAGGGCGCTGGCTAGCGCCGGAATCTCGATGAAGCAAGTCACCGACGACCTGCTCAATGAGGGCGTGCAGCTCTTCGCCGACGCCTTTGACAAGCTGCTGAGCGCGGTCGAGCAGGGACGGCGCAAACAGTTGCGCTCGTGCAACGACTCGATGAGCACAACACTGCCGGCCCAACTGGACGCGGCTGTCAAGGCGACGGTCGAGGATTGGCGTAAGGCAGGCAAAGTGCGCCGCCTATGGGCCTATGACGCCTCGCTGTGGACGAACGAGGACGAGGGCAACTGGCTCGGATGGCTCGACGTCACGGAGGATCAGCTCGCGCACATCCAGCATCTTAAGAGCATCGGCGCCGAGCTGCGCGGCGCCGGCTTCAAGCATGCGGTGCTGCTCGGGATGGGCGGCTCGAGCCTGTGCCCCGAGGTCATGCGGCTGACATTCGGCAAGATTGACGGCTATCCCGAGCTGCATGTGCTCGATTCCACCGATCCGGTGCAGATCAAGGCGCTCGAAGCGCGCATCGATCTGAAGAGCACGATTTTCATCGTGTCGAGCAAATCGGGCAGCACGCTCGAACCCAACATCTACAAGCAATACTTCTTCGAGCGGGTGAAGGATGCAGTCGGCGCGAAGGAAGCCGGCAGCCGCTTCATCGCCATCACCGATCCCGGCTCGCATATGCAACAAGTGGCCGAGCGCGACGGCTTCCGCCATGTCTTCTACGGTCTCCCGAGCATCGGCGGCCGCTACTCTGCGCTGTCGGATTTCGGGATGGTCCCGGCGGCCATCATGGGTGTGGATGTCGCCAAGTTCCTCGACCTGAGCGAGGTGATGGTGCATTCGTGCGCCGCGTCGGTGCCGCCCGAGGACAATCCGGGTGTGCTGCTAGGCGCGATTCTTGGCGCTGCGGCACGAAGCGGGCGTGACAAGGTCACGATTGTGACGTCGCCCGGAATCGGCGATCTCGGCGCATGGCTCGAGCAGTTACTCGCTGAATCGACCGGCAAGCAGGGCAAAGGGCTTATTCCTGTCGATCGCGAACGGCTCGGGCCGCCGCCTGTGTACGGCAATGACCGCGTGTTCGCATACCTGCGGCTGGAGACCGCGCCGGATTCGGCGCAGGACGCAGCGATCGATGCGCTGGCGAAGGCGGGCCAGCCGGTGGTGAGGATCGCGGTCGCGGACAAGTATGCGCTCGGCCAGGAATTCTTCCGCTGGGAGATCGCGACCGCGGTGGCGGGCTCGATCATCGGAATCAACGCGTTCAATCAGCCCGACGTCGAGGCTAGCAAGCTCGAGACCAAGAAGCTCACCAATGAGTATGAGCAAAGCGGCCATCTGCCGCCGGAGACGCCAATCCTGAGCGATGGCGGAATCAAGCTGTTCACCGACGCGACCAACGCGACTGCCTTGATGAAGGCGGCCGGTAATGACAAGTCGCTGGCGGGGCTGATGCGCGCACATCTGGGGCGCATCAAGGCGGGCGATTACTTCACGCTCCTCGCTTACATCGAGATGAACGCGGCGCACGAGGAGCAGTTGCAGGTGATCCGCCATGCGGTGCGCGATGCCAAACACATCGCGACTTGCCTCGGCTTCGGCCCCCGCTTCCAGCATTCGACGGGCCAGGCATACAAGGGCGGTCCGAACAGCGGCGTCTTCCTGCAGATCACTTGCGACGACGCGATCGAGCTGCCGGTGCCGGATCAGAAGTACACCTTCGGAGTGGTGAAGCTCGCCGCCGCGCGCGGCGATCTGACGGTGCTGGCCGAGCGCGGCCGCCGCGTCCTGCGTGCGCATCTCGGCAAAGACGTCCGCGCCGGCCTGACGGCTATGCAAACGGCCATCGCGCAAGCGCTCAAGTAGAAGGCCGCACTGACAATTTGTCGCGGAAGGAGCCAGATCGATGCAGGCAGGGATGATCGGACTTGGCAGGATGGGCGCCAACATGGTGCGGCGCTGGATGCGCGGCGGCCATGAATGCGTGGTCTTTGATCGCAACGCGGCCGCAATCAAGGAACTTGTCGGCGAGGGCGCGATCGGCGCATCGTCGCTGGACGACTTCGTCAAGCGGCTCAAGCAGCCGCGCGTGGCGTGGCTGATGGTGCCGGCGGCGGTCGTCGAGTCCACGCTCACCGACCTTGCTGGCCGCTTCGAGAAGGGCGACATCATCGTGGATGGCGGCAACTCGTACTACATCGATGACATCCGGCGGGCGAAGATGCTGGGGAGCAGCGGAATCCATTACGTTGATTCCGGCACCAGCGGCGGCGTATGGGGTCTGGAACGCGGCTATTGCCAGATGATCGGGGGCGAGCCCGAAGTGGTGAAGCATCTCGATCCACTGTTTGCGACGCTCGCGCCCCCGATGGATTCGGCGCCGCGCACTGAGGGCCGCGAGAAGCTGAAGGGTGGCACCGCCGAGCACGGGTATCTGCATTGCGGGCCAAACGGTGCCGGGCATTTCGTCAAGATGGTGCACAATGGAATTGAATACGGGATCATGGCGGCCTACGCGGAGGGGCTGAACATCCTGCGCCATGCCAACGTCGGCAAACAGCAGGGCGCCGCCGACGCGGAAACCACTCCGCTGCGCGACCCCGAGCATTACAAGTACGACTTCAACCTCACCGACATCGCCGAGGTCTGGCGCCGCGGTAGTGTGATCGCATCATGGCTGCTCGACCTCACCGCGACCGCGCTGCTGGGCGATCCGCAACTCAAGAAGTTCGCCGGACGCGTGTCGGATTCAGGCGAGGGTCGATGGACGATCGATGCCGCGATTGACGAGGGCGTGCCGGCGAACGTGCTGACGGCGGCGCTCTACGAGCGCTTCAGCTCGCGCGGCGCGGCCGACTTTGCCGACAAGCTGCTGTCCGCGATGCGCTACGAGTTCGGTGGCCATCTCGAAAAGAAGTGATCAGATGCCGGAAAATCCGGCCAGCGCTCGCGCGGGGGGCGCGGCAGCGCGAGCGCGCACGGAGGGGCGGGAGTAATGGCGACTGAAAACGCGGCTGTGCCGCCCAATCACACGCTGGCGCGGCGCGGCGATCCATGCGTGATGGTGATCTTCGGCGCGTCGGGCGATCTCACCAAGCGCCTGCTGATGCCGGCGCTGTATAACCTGCAACTCACCAAGCTGCTGCCCGAGAAGTTCGCGGTGGTCGGCGTGTCCAACGTCGAGATGACGCCGGAAGCCTTCCGCGAACAGATGAGCAAGGATGCCCCGTTGTATGCGACCGAGCCGATCGATCCCGCCATATGGGAGCCGTTTGCGCGCCGGCTCAACTACATGGCTGGCGATTTCCACGATGCCGCGCTCTTCGCGAGGCTCAAGGAAACGCTCGCTACCGTGGACAAGGAAGCGGCAACTCCCGGCAACTATCTGTTCTATTTCGCCACCGCGCCGGCCCTCTTCGCCGATCTCGTCAAGCAGCTCGGCGCCGTCGGGCTGACCAACGAACCCGAGGGCCGCTGGCGGCGGGTGATCATCGAGAAACCCTTCGGGCGCGACCTCGATTCCGCGATGGCGCTCAACAAGCAGATCAAAACGGTGCTCGACGAGAAGCAGATCTACCGAATCGATCACTACATGGGTAAGGAGACCGTCCAGAACCTGATGGTCTTCCGCTTCGGCAACGGGATCTTCGAGCCGATCTGGAACCGCCGCTATATCGATCACGTCCAGATTACGGCGGCTGAGACGGTTGGCGTCGAGAAGCGCGCGGGCTACTACGAGAATGCGGGCGCGCTGCGCGACATGGTGCCCAATCACATGTTCCAGGTGTTATCGCTGGTCGCGATGGAGCCGCCCAATTCCTTCGCGGCGGAGGCTGTGCGCGATGAGAAATCCAAGGTGCTGCATGCGCTGGAGCCGCTCTCGCCCGAACAGGTCCTGACGCGCGCGGTGCGCGGCCAGTATGCTGCCGGCGAGATCGACGATGCGCGACTGCCCGGCTACCGTACCGAGCCGGGCGTCAAGAGCGATTCGAACACCGAGACCTTCGTCGCGCTCAAGCTCTACGTCGATAACTGGCGATGGGCCGAGGTGCCGTTCTATGTGCGCACCGGCAAGCGGATGCATGCCCGCACAACTGAAGTCGTAATCCGCTTCAAGCGTCCGCCGTTCCAGCTCTTCCGCCAAACCGCAGTCGATACTCTCGAAGCCAATTCGTTGCTCATCCATATCCAGCCCGACGAGGGTATCTCGCTTCATTTCGGCGCCAAGATTCCAGGGCCGACGGTTGACATCGGCGACGTCGATATGAAGTTCAAGTACGCCGAGTACTTCGGCACCCATCCGATGACCGGCTACGAAACCCTGCTGCACGACTGCATGATCGGCGACCCGACGCTGTTTCAGCGCGACGACATGACCGAAGCCGGATGGCGCGTGGTGCAGCCGGTGCTCGACGTCTGGCAGGCGCTGCCCGCACGCGGCTTTCCGAATTATCCCGCCGGAAGCTGGGGGCCAGCGGACGCCGACGAGCTGCTCAAGCGCGACGGCCGCAACTGGAGGAACGTCGCCTGAGCCTCGCACCGCCCATCAGGAACGCGCTGCGCCCCCGCTTGCGCGGTGCGGTCTAGTTCAATCGGATCAACTGGGCGATATTTCCCGTGATTGGACTGGCGCTGAAGCGGCGATCCTGGGCATGGATCGATACCGGAATGCCGTGCTTGGGCGACATCGCCACCGATACGTGGCGATCAATGCGCGCGCCCGGAAGCACCGTCAGCCGATAGCGGCGCATGATTTGTGCGACGGTTACCTTCAGCATCGTCATGCCGAACCAGTAACCGACGCAGGTTCGCGGCCCGGCGCTGAACACCAGATATTCGTACTGCGACGGATTGATCGTTGACCAGCGCCGCGGCCTGAACCGGTCGGGCTCCGGATACAGGTCGGGCAGCCGATTGGTGAGGAACGGGCTGAGAAAGACGCGTGTCTTTCGGGCTATGTCGCAATCGACCAGGTCCGCGTCCCGAACCGCCACCCGCATCTGGTAAGGCACGGGAGGAAGAACGCGCATGCTCTCCTTGATGACCGAATCAAGAAACTCGCATTGCGACAACCGGTCCGCGATTGACGGATCGTCTCCCGGCAGATCGGCGACTTCATCGAGCAGGTCGGCGGCAATGCCGGGATGCAGAGCGAGCAAAAACAGCGTCCAGGTCAAAGCGGTCTGACAGGTCTCGTAGCTGGCGCCGAACAAGGTAGGGACGTGGTTGGCGATGAGCTTGTCGCTCGGCGCATTGCCGTTCTCGTCGGGCGAGTTGACGACGATCGAAAGCAGGTCATCCGGACGCACCACACCCCTGCGCTTCTTCGCCCAAGAGACGAGATATCGTTCGACCAGCTCCGCATAGCGGAGCATTCGGCGGTAGGGCGTGCCGGGAATGTTGACCGGAAAGCCCCGCACCAGCGGCAGGCCGTTCATCCGAAGATGCGCGTTGATGTGCTCGGCGGCGATCGATGCTTCGGCGAGACCATTGCCATCGTCGGTGCTGAACAGCATCGCAATGGCGACGCGCTGGGCAAGCCGCCTGACGAGCGGCCACAGGTCGACGGTTTCGCCGCAGGGCCATCGCGCAATTTCCTCGTCGACGATCTGAACCATGCGTCTGGTCATTCCCTCGACCATCGTGCGCCGCAGCGGTGGCACCAGCAGCTTTCGATAGTGTTCGTGCTGGGCGCCATTCATGGCGACCAGGCCGTAGCGGAGTCTCCTTTGCGCCGAGTCTGCCGGCCCTTTGAGCATGATGCCGCTGGTGCGAAAGGTGTCTGGATCGGCGAGTACTCGCTCGTTGTATTTGGGCCCCACCGCGAGAAAGAAGCATCGCTCGCTCCAGCCGACAGGCAACGGACGGATCGCGACGAGCGGACCATATCGCGCGTGGATATTTTGCATACCGCCGATCGGGTCGCTGGCGAAGTAACTGATGCATCGCAGCGCAGCGAGCCCGCGGACGGTCGGACAGCCGGACCCTGATGCGGGTCTCGGCGCCGTCTCCGAACCAGAAGGCTCTCCGCCCATACTCACCACCTCAAGCCGTGATCGGCGTGAATCGCTCGCAGCAAGATTCCACCAAACCTGACCTTGGAACCGCGCCGCGTAGCCCTTGCTTCAATCGGCGATCATCAGGGATCGAAATGTCAGCAGGAGACGCGCACCCTCTCGATTCGCCAGCGGCATAATCTATGATAGGCGGACGCTCTGAACAAACTCCACGGAATGCTCGTGGCAGAAGCTGGAGGATTCTGTGAGGCGTAGTTCCTTGCGAAGAACTGCTGTCAGCGACGCTGCGGGATCTCATCGAAGGAAATCGGGTTGGGAACGATGAAGTCGGGTAGAGAATGATCCTCGCTGGCGACATCGGCGGCACCAATACGCGGTTGGCGTTCTTCGCGCTCGAAGACGGGCGGCTAAAGTCAGTTGTCGAGCAAACCTACCCCAGCCGCGGCCATGCGACGCTCGAGGAAATTGTAGCCGACTTTCGCGATCGCAATCGCCTCGAGGTCCGCCAGGCATGCTTCGGAATCGCTGGCCCGGTGAGATTCGGTCGGGTCAGGGCCACCAATCTGCCCTGGATGGTCGATTCGTCCGAGTTGGCGCGCGCCTTGAAGCTCGCGCGGGTCGAGCTGATTAACGATCTCGAAGCCAACGCCTACGGGCTGGCGGCTCTGGGTCCCCATGATTTCGCGGTGCTGCGCGAGGGCGCGAATGAAGCCATCGGCAATGCCGCGATTATCGCCGCCGGCACCGGCCTGGGTGAAGCCGGGCTTTACTGGGATGGCGAACGCCATCAACCGTTTGCATGCGAGGGCGGCCACGCGGATTTTGCGCCAGCCAATGAATTGCAGATCGATCTGCTCAACTACCTCATCGCGCGTTATCAGCGCGTGAGCTGGGAGCGAGTGCTCTCAGGGCCCGGGCTGGTCAACATATATAGCTTCCTGCGCGATACCGGCCGCGGCGAGGAGCCCCGATGGCTGGCGGAAGCGTTGAGCGCCGACAATCCCGCAGCCGTAATTTCCGCGGCAGCGATCGATGGCCGTAGCCAGCTTTGCATGCAAGCGCTCGACCTATTCTGTACCTTCTATGGCGCCGAAGCCGGCAACTTGGCGCTCAAGATGATGGCGCTGGGCGGGATCTTTCTCGGCGGCGGGATCGCGCCTAAGATCATGCCCAAACTCAGAGGGCCCGCCTTTATCAACGCGTTCGTAGCGAAGGGCCGCTTGCGGCCGTTGCTCGAGGATATTCCGGTGAGGGTCGTACTGAACGATCGCGCCGCGTTGTTGGGCGCCGCGCGTTGCGCTTCGCTAAGGGCTTCGAGGCCAGGTAGATGAGAGCGAGGACTCGATAGCAGAGGGGATCGCTGGAGGAGGACGCAGGATCATGAGCAAAGGAGCATTCACGCTGACGCGGCATCTGGTGGCTCAAGCCGTGCCCCAACCCGCACTTGGTTCCGATTTCGCGAGACTGATGGAGCAGCTTGCCTATGCTGGCAAAGCGATGGCCCGTGAAATCGCACGTGCGCCGCTGGTCGGCGAGCTCGGCTTGTCCGGCGGCGAAAACGTGACCGGCGACGAGCAAAAAAAGCTCGACCTCATCACCAATCAGATCATCATTGATGCGTTTTCCGATAGCGGCGTGGTCGCGGCAATCGTCTCGGAGGAGATGCCCGAGCCCGATCTGCTGCCCGGCGGACGCCATGCGCAGTTTATCTTCTGCACGGATCCGCTCGACGGTTCATCCAACACCGATATCGACGGCAATGTCGGCACGATCTTCGGCGTCTATCGCCGCAGCAATCCGGGCGCGGACAAGGTGTCGGCGGCCGATATCCTGCGCAAAGGTTCGGAGCAGATCGCGGCCGGCTACATCAACTACGGGCCGAGCACGATGCTGGTCTACACAGCGGGCGATGGCGTCAACGGTTTTACGCTCGATGAGAACGTGGGCGAGTTCATATTGACTCATCCAAACGTTCGATGTCCCGCGCGCGGCAAGTATTACAGCGCCAACGTCGGCAACTATCCGCAATGGGACCCGAAGATTCGCAAATTTGTCGATTACCTCACGACGCCCGACAAGGCTTCGGGGCGGCCGTACTCGATGCGCTATTCGGGCGCTCTGGTCGGCGATCTGCACCGGATGTTGATCTCGGGGGGCATCTACTTCTATCCGGGCGATTCCAAGAACACGAACGGCAAGCTGCGGATGCTCTACGAATGCGCGCCGCTGGCGATGGTCACCGAGCAAGCGGGCGGCCGCGCCAGCAGCGGCACGCAGCGCATCCTGGATATCAAGGTCGAGAAGGTCCATCAGCGCGCGCCGCTTGCGATCGGCAGCGCCGATGACGTCGCGCTATACGAGAAATTCTGCCGCGACGGCGCCGCATAGCGGCGCGCCGCTTCCGCTTCACAGTCCGCCACAGATCAGCGCTTGATCGGCGTACGCGCGGGCGCGTATGCGCTCAACTCTATGGACTCAGAGCGCGCACAACATTTCGTCTGTGCTCTCGCGAACGGCGGACAGATGGCAGGTCCTGTAAAAATCCGTCCGCCCTTTACAGTCCATGAACCGCCTCGTCGGCCACTACGACAGGCGCTGCTTCTTGTCATTAGGTGATGCGCTGGCAGAGCGCTAGCGCTACGCATGCCGTAAGCAGCGCAACTTATTCATCGCAAGCGTCAGAATCACCGCTGAGGGCTGCACTACGCCGGTCTTTACTGTGATTTCCGTTGGTTGCCGAAGCGGAGTTTTCGCTGAATAATCGCGTCCTTCTCTGCTTGACATTGCGCTATTTCCGATGCTACCTAGCGGCAAGTCGCTGGGACAGGCGACTCCAGAGTCATCCGCACCGTGGTGGGCGACGCGGTGGCTCGGGAGAAAAGTTAACGTCCTATCAGGCCGGGGGTGCGATATGTTCAACGGGAAACAGAGACTGGCTTGCCGATCGCTCTCGCGTGCGGGTGTGGTAGCCGCGATCGCCGTCACGGCGTCGCTATGGGCAACCGTTGCGGGGGCTACGATCACGCAGGGCGACTTCTCGATCTTCGGGACACTACAGACCCGATGGTCTGGCCGCTGGGGTGAGGGTGGCGCCAAAGGGCAGGCGGTGGGAAACGTCACGGCTCCTGGCGGAGCCATCGCGGCCCGAGAAAGCGGCGGCAGCTTCGACTTCAACCGCTGGGATCTGGTCCAAGCCCGTACGCTGGCCGATCTGCGTCCGGACTACCACATGGTCAAGAACTACAACCTCTTCGGCCGCTTCGACACCTTGTTCATCAAGGATGCCGACGCCTTTGCGATCTACCGGCCGTGGTATGACGCTTTTCCCGACCTCAAGCAAAAGGGGCGCGCGGAAAAGGGCAAGGGCTGGAACAACTACACCAACGTCGCGAAGCAGCAGGAATTCATCAAAAACGATCTGCGCGAATACTACGCGCAGTTGACCTTCACCGACAACTTCTCGGCCCGTATCGGCAAGCAGCAGATCATCTGGTCGGAGGCCGACGCGCTGGCCGGCAGCGACGTGACCAATCCCAGCAACCTGAAATACCATTGGGTGCACTTCGAATCGCCTGAGGATCAGCGCAAAAATCTCAGGATGATCAAGGTCAATTACATCCTGCCCGACTTCTTCAAGACCGCGAACAACGAGTTCGATGCGTTCGTGATTCCTGGCGGTGATTACGAGGCCGGTACTACTGGCGGTCAGTACGACGTCAATACCACCGATTCGCGTAGCCCCTACATGGTGCCGGTGCCGGGGACCCCGTCGATTCTGTTCAATGGACAGGGCGTCCCGACGCGTCACACCGGCTTCTTGGACGCCAACAACACAGGTGGCGGAATCGGACAGGTGCTCAATTTTGGTGGTCCGATTCTCACCCAGAACCTGTATATTACCGGCAACAAACCGAGCAACTCGCTTGACAACAGCGAATTCGGCGCGCGCTACTCGACCCTGCTGCCGGTTGGCAATGGATTGCAGATCAGTTTCATCTATCAGTACGTTGCTCGCTCGAACAAGACCAACATCGGCATCAATCAGGCAACTCCGGCAGGAACGATTTTCAAGTTCGCACCGGGTCTCTTTGTTACCGCGGGTTGCAACTACGGAACTCAGGTTTCCGTCTGCACCAAGCCGAGCTTCGGCAGCGCTACTGGCAGCAACTTTCAAATCTTCCTGCGCGATCAGTTCGTGCGCGCCAACTTCATAGCGGTTACGGGCACCTACTACGACAAGGATCTGACGGATATCGTTTACCGCTACGATTTCTCCTATCAGCCCAAGACTTCGGGCTATATCGATAACGGCGCCAAAGGTGGCGCAGGTCCGGCACATCCTGCGGGCGGGAAGTGGGTCGACGAAACCCGGTGGATCATAGCGGCCGACCGCCCGACCTACATTCCGTGGATTTCGAAGCAGCACACCTTCTTCACGGCCCAGTACGTCATGACGTACTATCCGCAGCGTCCGAACAATTTGGCGCCGAGCATCGCAAACGTGCAGGGGAAGACCCGCGAGATGTCAAACTTCTCCTTTGTGTCGGCGGTGAACTGGCTGATGAACGGCCAGTTGGTAACGACCAACGTCGTGGTCTGGGATTGGGACAACAGGGCCGGCAGCCTGATCTCCACCAACACCTACCGTTACTCGCGGAACATCCTGTTCGGGGCCAACGCCGTCTGGTACCAGGGCACCAGCGGCCACTACACCGATCCGTTCGCGGCCAGCAAGTCCCAGCGGATCAACGAGCTTGAGTTCCGGATGACCTACGAGATCTAACCGCATCGCGAGCCTGTTTCGGCTCCATGCGCCCCGGCCCGAAAGGGTCCGGGGCGCATGTTTTTTTGGTGTGACGCAGAAAAGATTTCTGGCAACGCTCGCTGAAGCGCGCCGCAGCCAATCTCGACTCAACAACCGCTTGACAGGGGTAGTTAGCGGCAGGCGCGCAATTTGGTAGGCTCGCAGTGACGAGATCTGATCAGGCCGCGGGCCCATACGGATCGAAAGTTGGCGATGTCCTCGGACGTACTTCGCGATACTCCAGCGCTCTCCGAGCCGCCGCGGATTGAGTGGTATCTGATCCGCACCAAGCCTCACAAAGAGCGCTGGGTTTGCGATCAGCTCTCGGCCACCTTACCCGGGGCGTTTTTGCCGATGCTGCGAAGCGTCGCGCGCCGGCGCGGACACGCTTCGCCAACCCTGATGCCATTGTTTCCCTGCTACGTCTTCGTGCGCATGGACTTGAAGCTCAGCTACTTCGGCGTCCGCTACGCTGTTGGCGTGCGTGGGATTGTCTCCGCAGGCCAGGAACCACTGGCGGTGCCGGGCGAGATAGTCGAAGAGATTCGCAAGCGTGGTGTCGACGGAGTGATCGAGATCAAGCCTAGGCCCTTTGATCCCGGCCAAAAGGTGCGGGTGGTCGAGGGGCCGTTCCGCGACTTCGACGCAATCTTCGATCGCTACATCTCCGGCGCCGAGCGTGTCGCCATCCTGCTCGAAACCGTGGAAGCGCGAGGAGTACGAGTCGTTCTGCCTGCCGCATTCCTCTCGAGAGCCACCTAGCAATCCGCTTCGCAATTGATCGATCCAGGGTGCCGCATTGTGTTTTAAAACGGCGGCCGTGAGCGGAAGGCTCTCGCGGCGATGAAACCACGTGACATCAACTTTCGGCCACCGTTCTATTCGGTGGCAAAATCCGCGTAGTTGCTCAGCTTTCACCTATTTCCACCTCAGAACCGCCTATTGACCCTCATTTTGCTTGTGTGTAGCCTTCGCATAGGGCAGGGGGCCAAATCGGCGGCGGTGCGTTCTTATGACGCCAGTCGCACGCGGCCCTTGAAGCCTTGGCGGGTTATGCCGATCAGGTAGCGTTTTCGCGGTGAGGCGCTACTGAGACCTTAGATGATCGGGCGACCGTTTCGCCGTCTTCCATTCGTCCCTGACGGGGCGGATGGAGGGGGCGAATGGGCAGTCGGCGGTTGGATGGGCGGGGTGGCTGGGCTGGATGTTCGCGATCTCTATCCAAAACATCCCAAGACGTGCTTTTTTGCCATCCGAAGGGCTTGTCAGGCCTTTCTTCGTCCCGCCGTCTCAGCCTATTTTAACGGCTGATAGGTCTAGTCTCGATTATTGAGAATCAGATAGCATTAATTAGCTTGAGTTGACATCAGTGACTCCGGCTGAGGGCTATCGGGCTAGACAGCGAACTTTGTCTCGCAGAGCGCATCGCCTGCTCATTGCACCTTAGGCTGTCTAGGGATGGCGGACGCATGCCCGCGCGGTTCTGTTCGAAGCAAGACGACTAAAGGCGCTCATAGGTGGAACATGAGTAACTCATCCTCTCACGGCTTCATGGCACGACTATTCTCGGTGGCGATCTTCGCCACCGCCTCGGCTTGCTTGATGATTTCACCCGTTTCCGCAGCCGACATGGCGGGCGCACCAGGGTCTGATGCTGCGGCGCTACCGTCGTCTTCGGCGAACAGCAATGCAGGAGCGACAGTCCTTCCGGGATCGGCATCAGGCGCAACGAGCGCATTGATAAGAAAATTGAGCAGCACGGAGACCAACGGTATCGCGAAGCAGCTCGGAGCTACTCCCAAGGATCTCTCGCGGCTCAATACGGCGATTACCAGCGGCGCCGCCCTTAACTCGGACGAGATCGAGAAGCTTAGTGTCCGCCTTGGGGCGAAGAATATGGGCCCTGAGGAAGTGGAGGCGATCGGCACGCAGATGGGGTTGAGTGCGACTGAACTTGCTCAACTCAAGGCGCGAATCGGCAACAGCAAGGGTTCCCGCAAGGCTAGCGGTTCCGAGCACGCGGACCGCTCCAAAAACGGCGTCCATCTTACTGACCAGGAAGCGCCGATGGAGGCATCGCCGACCGCCACCGCTGCTTTGGGCGTCCTTTCGTCGATCGAAAAGGCCTTCAGGAAGCTCGATTCCGAACAGCCGCCTGAGCCGACGACTCCCGAGGATCTTGAACAATTCGGCTACTCGCTCTTCTCGAGCCCAGTCTCAACCTTTGCTCCAACGGACGCGATTCCGGTCGGCCCAGACTACCTCGTCGGACCTGGCGACGAGCTGAAGATCGCGCTTTGGGGCCGAATGAACGAACAGTATGTGGTCAAGGTCGAACGCAATGGCGAAATACTGGTTCCACAACTCGGGCCGGTTCAGGTCGCAGGTCTGACCTTCTCGCAAGCCAAACACCTGATCGAAGGCCGCGCCGCTCAGATTACCGGCGTTCAGGTCGAAGTCACCATGGGCCAGTTGCGGACGATTCAGGTTTTCGTGATGGGTGAAGTCAAACAGCCCGGCGCTTTTACCATCAGCTCGCTGTCGCGAATCTCCAATGCGCTGGTCGCGGCGGGCGGAATCAGCAAGGTCGGCAGCCTGCGCAAGATTCAACTGCGACGCGGAAATCAGACTATCAAAGTGCTCGATCTCTACGATGTCCTACTGCGAGGGGACACCGCCAACGATACGCGGCTTGAGCCCCAGGACGTGATCTTCATCCCGGTTATCGGTCAGGTGGCGGCTATCGCTGGCGATGTGAAGCGCCCGGCGATCTATGAGTTGGCGCCGCGCGAGGAAAACCTCAACGGGCTGATCGCACTGGCGGGTGGCGTGACGGCGTTCGGCTACACACAGCGGGTACAAGTCCTGCGCGTGGAGAATCATGTCCGGCGGACGGTGCTGGACGTTGACCTCGAGAAGCTGCGCAAGGAGAACTACGGCATCCGCGACGGCGATCTGACCAAGATCTTCCCGGTCCTGCCCGGGCAGAGCAACGCGCTAAAGCTGATCGGCAATGTTCCGCGGCCCGGCAAGTACGAGTTTTCTTCCGGGATGAAGGTGGCTGATCTGCTGCGACAAGGTGAAGGCGTCCTGCCCCGCACCTTCTTCAAGTACGCCCTCATCAAGCGGCTCGATGGCACGGATCGCAGCGTCCGATTCGTGCCGGTGGACTTGGAGGGAGTGCTGTCAGGCCCGGCCGTTGGCGCCGCGAATATCGAGCTGCAGCCAGGCGACGAGCTCTCGGTCTTTAATCAGGACGAGATGAAGGACCTGCCGGCCGTTAAGGTCAGCGGCGAGGTGCGCAACCCGGGTGCTTACGAGATGAGCCGCGGCATGCATGTGAGCGACCTCGTATACCTCTCAGGCGGACTCAGGGACAGCGCCTATCAGACGCAAGCCGAGTTGGCTCGCACGCAGGTAGTCGAGGGCGAGAAGACCCGGCATACGTACATGGATATCAATCTGCGCGCCGCTCTCACCGGGCCGGGGCCGGACGATCTCGCATTACAACCAAACGATGAGTTGTTCATTCGCTCCGCCCCGGGATGGCATCTGCCGTGGGTTGTTAAAATCAGCGGCCGCGTGCTGCGTCCGGGCCCCTACACGATCAGGGAAGGCGAGCGGGTCGATTCGTTGCTGGCCCGATGCGGCGGACTGACAGCCGATGCGTACCCGCCCGGCGCCGTCTTCTTCCGCCAATCGGTGAAGGAAACCGAGCAGAAGCGGCTCGACGAGAGCCGCGCGCGGCTCTCCCAGAGTATCGCTCAGTTGCAGCTCTACAGCGTCCAGCCCGACGCTCCGCAGCAAACGGGGAACAACGCCGGGCAGAAGGCCGAAGCGCTGCAGTTTCTGCACACGATCATGGACCAGTCCGCGGCCATCCAGGCTGACGGCCGCGTCGTCATTCATCTGTCAGCTGCGGAACAGTTCACCAAATCGACCGACAATATCCAGCTCGAGAGCGACGACGAACTCGTAATCCCGCGCCGTCCGTCCTCTGTCAACGTGCTTGGCCAAGTCTACAGCCCCACCGCGATCGTCTTTCAGGAGGGCGTGACAGTGCGCGACTACCTGTCGCGCGCCGGGGGCGCCAATCAGCTCGCTGACCGTGACAACGTGATGGTGATCAAAGCCGACGGTTCGACCATGACCGACGACGGCGTTCGTGACAGCGGCAAGAACCATATCTTCCCGCTGCTGCCGGTCATCTCAGGTGGACTGATGGACGCGCGCCTCGCGCCGGGCGACACGGTTTTCGTGCCCGAGAAGCTCATCTACGTGAACAAAACCCAAGTCGCAAAGGATGTCGCGACGATCATCGGTCAGACGGCAACCGCCCTCGGCGTGCTCGGATTGCTGGCTACCAGATAACGGTCGCATGAAGCGCACAATCGGAATGGGCTTCGTGATCGCCGTGGCGATCACGCTCTTGCTGCGGCCACCGGCCCGGGCGCAGCAAGGCCGGATCGACGCGCGCGGCGATGACGTTCGCGCGGTGCTTCGGACCGTCGCCCTCATGTATCAGTTCGATCCTGACCTGATCGACGCAATCGCCACCGTCGAGTCGAGTCATAACCCGTCGGCCGTCTCTCCGGCCGGGGCGCAGGGCCTGATGCAATTGATGCCGGCGACCGCTCGCGAGTTCCGGGTGTCGGATCCGTTCGATCCTGTAGACAATGCCTTGGGCGCGGCGCGTTTCCTCGATTACCTACGCCGCTGGAATGGCTCACGCGGCGACTCTGCCATGCGTTTGCCCGATCTCATCGCCGCATATAACGCGGGTCCCGCTGCGATTGAAAAATACCGCGGCGTCCCGCCCTACAGCGAAACCCGCGAATACGTCAGGCGGGTGTTGTGGACTTACCTGCTCGACACTCCGCCCCGGGCCGCTCCCGGCAACCATCAAGCGGCGCGGGTATCCGCCCAGCCATCGCGCGCGACGAGACTAGGCGGCGACCAAGTGGTGCTCGATCGTCTGGCCAAAATCAAACGCAGCCGCACTCTCGCCTCTGGAATGGAAGTCGGAAGCGCCGGCCGCGGTGCTCTTCAGTGAGATTGTCTGCAGCAGAAGCAGTGAATGTGGTTGTCGTGGCCGTGCTGGTGCTGTTGGTTCCGGCCGGTGCAGGTTGGGCGTCCACCTATGTGGTCTATATTCCGCTGGACAGCCCAATTTACGGGGAACTCGACACCCTTGATGGTCTGGGAGTGCTCGATACCTACATTTCCGAAATCAAGCCCATCAGCCGCGTTGAAGCGGCACGCCTGGTCATCGAGGCGGAGCACAATCTGGCGAAGCCCGAGAGCACTAACACGTTGGCGCGGGCGATCGTCGACAACCTGAGACTGCAGCTCAGCGACGAAGTCGGTTGGCTTGAGCGCAACGAGGAAAACGATCAGCCGGCGACGCTGCACCCGGTCGATCGCGCTGAGGTAGAGTATGTCTTCTCGCGCGGCAAGCCTCGCCAGTTCAGCCGAATCGGTGGCGACGGCGAGCAGCTGCAAGCCACCGAGGCTACGCCCCTCATACCAAACAACAATGATCTGCCGACATCGGCTGGCAGCAATGAAGTATTGCGAGTCTCCGGATGGGGCGGGGTTGGCGGCTTTCTCACCGCGTACGGCGAAGGGGCAGTCGCGGGGCCGATCACTCGATCGCCAACCGGCTTCGGCGATCAGACGGTCAGCCGTGTCCGATTGCTGCGCGGCGAGATCGTCGCGAGCCTTGGTAACACGGCGATCTCATGGGGCCAACAGGAGATGGCGTGGGGTGTCGGCCATTACTCGTCGCTCTCGCAGGGCCCCAACGCGCAGGCCTTTCCGGCCCTACGCGTCGGCAACATCCATCCGGGCTACCTGCCGGGGATCTTCCGTTATCTTGGTCCGTTCAGCGGGCAGGCCTTCTTCGGCCAGCTCGATCACGATCGGGTTTACTCGCGGCCGTGGCTCTCGGGGCAGATCCTTTCATTCAAGCCGTTGCCGACCCTCGAGATCGGTGGCACGCACGTGGTCATGTTCGGCGGCCGTTCCAATGATAACTACAGCCTGGGCGGCTTCCTCGGCCGGGCGACTGGCTTCTCGACCGGCTCGGGTCAGAATGGCAACACGAATTCGCGCAGCGGCATCTTCGTCAAGCTCAGGATTCCGAAACTGCGCGACGCGATAGTCTATCAGGAGATCTTGGGCGAGGACGATGCGACATACGAGGTGCCAGGGGTCGGCCGCTGGCTGCCTTTCATCGCGGTCTCTTATCAAGGGGGCATATATCTGCCGCGGCTGACCGAAGACGGACAGACCACGGCCCGATTCGAATACGTAATCAAGTCGTATAGAGACTCGCTGCACAGTGACTCTCTCTATTGGACCTACAAGGGGCGCCTGATGGGCGATCCGATGGGTCCTGACGCATCGAAGCTGGATGTTGGGCTTGGACGCTGGTTCCATGATCGTTACAAGGCTGACCTTGATCTCTTTTATACCGAGCGTGCACCGGATATCGGTCCACAGGGCGGCAGTGGCGTCAGCAAGGAACGCTCGGGTGGACTGGCAGTCGAACTGCTTCAGCTTCCGGTCAAGCTTCAGAGCCTTGGCGGCATTGGCGAGATGCGCGCTCGTGCCACTGCCGAATACGTTGACAATATCAACTTTGTGACCGGCGGCAGTTCGCTGCGAATCGGTGTGCAACTGACGGCCGCATTTTCGCCCGGCTGGTCATGGAGCTGGCGGTGATGTGTCGGGGCTATGGACTCACGCGCCGACCGCGCGTCGCTCAATTTCGACTATGAATATCCTCTTTCACGGCATCAACTATTGGCCCGACGAGACTGGAATCGCGGTCTTTACCACTGCTCGTGCCGAATATCTCGCGAGCCGCGGTCACCACGTGACCGTGAGCACTGGCTTTCCGTACTATCCGTCATGGAAAATTCCTGAAGCATATCGCGGCAGGTTGTTCGATCGTGAGACTCGCAATGGAGTGACGATCAATCGTTCATTTATGTATGTGCCCCGCCGCGTCACCTCACTGCGCAGAGTGTTCCATGAAGCTTCCTTCATTGCTACTTCGACCCTGCGCATGCTCGCCGGGCGCCGGCCAGACCTGATTTTTTCAGTCTCGCCGCCGCTGGGTTTGGGAATGAGTGCGTTCTTCCTGAGCCGTCTCTGGAAGACGCCATATGTGTTCCATGTCGCTGACCTGCAACCCGACGCAGCGGCCGAGCTTGGAATGCTGAGGGAAGGTCGGCTCTTGAGAACGCTCTACGCGGTCGAGCGGGTAGCCTATCGGAAGGCGGCTTTGGTTGCGACCCTGACGGAGGCGATGCGCGATCGGATCGTGAGTAAAGGCGTTCCTGCGTCGAAGGTCGTGCTCTTTTCGGATTGGGCGAATCCCGACCTGTTCAAGATTCCCAGCGAGGAGGGTGGCCGTTCGTTTCGTGCGCGCCACGGTCTCGGAAACAATCTGCTCGTCACGCATTCGGGCAACATGGGCGTCAAGCAGGGGCTGGAAGTCATTCTTGAAGCCGCGGCGCTTTCCGCAAATGCACCGGGAATTACGTGGCTGCTCGTGGGCGACGGTGCAATGCGCGAGAGGCTGATGCAGCGTGCGAACGCGCAG
>JBGPUE010000036.1:0-30849 GCA_041491005.1 Binataceae bacterium (SeqCode)
ATGTCGTCGATTAGCGTCTGAAACTCGGGCCGCCCAATCTGATCGGCCGGCACCGGTCGTGCGGGTGTGCGGACGATCGGATGGCCAATGCGGGCGACTTTGAGAATCATCGGGCGGCAACCTCTGGCGGCTTCGGGTCGACGCGAGGATGCAACGCCGATCGTCTCAATTCAAGCCCCGCGCGTGGCGCGCGGCGCGGCGCGGGTCGCGAATGCATTTGTCTCAGGACTTTTAGGAGAACGGGCGCTGACGGCCGCCCCGGCCGCCAGCGCCCTTCGCACCTACGGTGCGAGCGTTAAGGCGCTATCCGGATCGCTACCCGTGCTGGAGAACGGAATGAAAGGCGGATTGAGCGCCTGCACGGAGTCCATAGTCAAACTAACAAGTGCATGAACCCGCTATCAACGAACAGTTACCGTCCCGAGCGTTGCCGGCAGCCCGGCGGCTGATGTCGCAGGGCTAACGGACATCGCGCTTATTGTCTGGACAGACGATCCCGCCGGGGATGTCGCGGCAGTGGTGCCACCGACCCCGCCTGGACCGCCACATCCGGCATTGGCTGCGCCAAGCACAACGACCGCCGCCAGCAGCATCATTACTCTGCGCTGTCTTCGCGACCCCAACGGCGTGAGACACAGCCCGAGAACTCCCCACATGATGATTAACGTGGCTGGCCCGCTGCCATCTGCTGTCGACGGGATGAGCGATGCGTACATCACT
Source organism: Binataceae bacterium (SeqCode) (assembly GCA_041491005.1). Lineage (GTDB taxonomy): Bacteria > Desulfobacterota > Binatia > Binatales > Binataceae > JBGPUE01. The sequence goes on from JBGPUE010000036.1 coordinate 721, forward strand.
GCCCGGCCATCGAGGATTGCCACGGTCATCGATGTTGTTAGAGCCAAGTCGAAGGCGGCGCTCGCACCGGGCGCGATCACAACCGGTGGGCTGAGCACGAACTGCGTTGACGCGTGCGGCGGGGTGACGGTCGCGGTGCTTGCACCTGAAGTCAGCGTTGCTGAGGACAAAACTGATGAATCGCTGAAAGTCACAGTTATGCTACTGACTGTCTGCGCGACCGCGGTATGGTTTGTGAGTGTGAAACTTCCACCCGATACCGTCTCGCCCGGCGCGGCGCTGTTGCTTACGGTCGTAGTAGTCGTGGTGAGCGCCGCGGTTGGCGTCGCGCTTGGGGTGGCCGTCGCCGTTTGGGTCGCCGTCGGACTAGCCAAAGCGGTAGCCACCACGCTAGCCGAGGCGGTAGCCACCACGCTGGCGGTTGGAGTTGGGGCCGCCGTCGCCGTCACGGTCGGCGTAGCAGTCGGTGTCGGGGTTTTGGTCGCCGTCGCCGTCACGGTCGGCGTTGCGGTCCTGGTCGCCGTCACGGTTGGCGTCGCCGTCGGCGTGGCGGTTCTGGTCGCAGTTGGGGTCGGAGTCGGCGTCTTGGTCGGAGTCGCCGTGGGCGTAAGCGTCGGAGTCGGAGTTGCCCCCGGCGTCGGTGTGGCACCCGATGCGAGGAACTCGTAAGCCCCGATGTCGAAGGCCAGCCCTTGCGGGCGTATGGTATCGTCCATGTCGGCCGTGACGCCCACTGCGGCGAGGTTCGTTCCGGCATCGATCGCGGCCGAACCTGACTTCAGATGATAGTCGCCCGAGGCGCTGGCGACGGGATTGACGAACTGGGGATCCACGACGGTTCGTGGCGAGGAGCTCGCGCAACTCGTGCCGAGACTGGATACGCCGGGCACGAACTGGATGTTGTTGGAGAGGGTCTGCGACTTGCCGCCATCGCAGAGGTACGAATCGCCGCCCCCGCCCACATCATAAAAGATATTGTTCTGGGCAACGTTGCTTGCGGTATTGAAGTTCACGCCTTCGTGGAGCACGTGGACGAAAGTGTTGTTGTAGAACTTCGCGCCGGTCACGCTGGATTCGAACTGGCAGCCGTCGCGGCCATTGACGAAGACGTTGTTTCGGAAGACGAAGCCTGACGCGGCGCCGTCGAGCGCTTCATGCTCGCAGAACTCGCGATCGATAGTTTCACTTGGCGCCGCCCAGATGCAGCGGTTTTGCTCGATGGTCATGTTAGAGGCCGGGCCCCAGGTCTGGAAGCAATCGACGTGCGGGTCAGGGTTGATGGAGGTGCCCCAGTCGATGTCGTGGATGTAGTTGCCGCGAAACACGTGGCCCGAGCCGAAGTAGCGAAAGCCGTCTGCATCAGCGCCGCCGCGTGAGGGACATCCCGAGGGATTCTGGCGCGTCGCGCTGACGTCGTTGTCGAAGATCTGATTGTTGTTGCCGTTGACCTGCGCACCGGCCATCTCGGCCCGCACGATAGTGTTGGACTGAATCAGGTTGTTGTTGCCGTCGACCCAGATGCCCTCGAAGCAAAGGTCGTGGATGAAGTTGTTGGTCACGGTCAGGTTCGAGCCGCCCATGTAGACGCCGTAGCCCTGCTGATCATTGGAGGTCGAACCGACATTGGCTATCTCGAAGCCGGTGACGATCACGAAGTTGCCAGTGATCTCGAAGCCCTTGGTGATGACTGTACCGGAGGCGACGAATGCGATCGGGCTGGCGGCGGTGCCCGAACGCGAAGCAGCGATGCGCTCGTTGTAGGTGCCGGCGTTGACGGTGACGCTCTGGCCGGCGGCCATCAGGCCAGCGGCGTGCTGGATGGTCTTCCAGGGCGAGGACGAACTTCCGCTGTTGGAATCAGAACCGGAGGTCGAAACAAAGAACGTCGTCGCGCCCGGCGCCGGCACAACCGCGCCCCACGCCGCACCGATCGAGACCAGCATCGCCAGCCCGGCGATGAACATCGAAACGCCGAAGGCTTCGATTGACCGGAGCCCTCGGCGTTTCATCTTTCTGCCACCCCACATCCCAAGCGCCGCACCATCCTCCTGAAGTCCTCGACTCCCGGCCCTCAGGCCCACCTCTCAGCCCCAACCGCATCCCCACCGCCCCAGCGCAGGTTCAACAGAGCAAGGCTGATACCAACGTCGTGATCGGTACTCGCCTGCGAGGCAAGCGATTCGATTGGAAGGACTAATGAGGTCACAGCAAGAATCGCTGTGACCTACTGAAACCTCTATTGGCATGCACAAAGTCGAGGCGGCACAGTCTTGGTGCTTTTCCACTACATGCTATGACTGTTGGTTGTATGAGATGTTACAAGATGTCTACGCGGAGACCATATATGCGAGCGTGAAAGAGACTTTTCAGACGTTTTGATCCGGTAACCGTCGCAATGTCGAACCGGGAATGTGTCAGTGTCGGCACACACGCTCGGCAACAACACAGTTGCTGGGTCATGTGCGCGACATAGCGGCCGCTCTTTTCAACAACTGTGACGACCCCGCGCGATCAAAGCTGATTTCTCCTACAGGCACGCGCCGTAGCATGCGACTGCCCCTAGACAATTCCGAGCCGTCGGCAGAACCCGTTGCGGCCAGGCCAACGGACGCTCGCAAGGACTTGACATCGCCCCTCTTATCGCGTGAGACCGTGGACTACACCGGAGGTGACATTCATGGCCGAAGTCGATTTCAAGAAGATTCCGAAGTTCTCGCAATTGCCCGTCAAAGCGGACGCGCCCAAGGAATCGTCATGGGGCGTGTTCGGCGACGACGACGAACTCGGATGCCTCAATTTCCTGACCGCCGATGGGATCGTGAAGGCAGCGCGGCTGGTGAAGAAGGGCAAGGTCTTCCGCCTCGACACGAAGATCAACTACGCGCGGCCGCCGCTGTTCGCGCGCAATCCCGCCAAGCACAACATCATGAGCTTCGAGAGCTTCGGGCTGTTGGGCTTCGACGATTCGCTGGACAGCTACAACACGCAGGAAGGCAGCCAGTGGGACGGACTTGCGCATGTCGGCAGTCCCCGCCATCAGGCCTTCTATAACGGCGTCAAGGCCGACCAGGTCAAGGATGGCCCCGACGGGCGGCTCAGCATCCACCATTGGGCGAACAAGTTTGTCGGCCGCGCGGTCTTGATCGACGTTTTCAAGTATCGCAATGAACAAGGCCGCCCGGTCAATCCGCTCGCTTCCGAGCGCTACATGCTTGACGACCTCAAGGGCGCGATGAAGGCGCAGGGCGCACGGCTCAGGCCTGGCACGATCCTCTTGATACGCACCGGTTGGATGCAGGCCTATCTCAAGGCGACGCCCGAGCAGAAGGCCGCGATGGCGCCGCTCGAAGGCCTGAAAGCCTGCGGCATCGATGCAAGCCGCCAGATGGTCGCATGGTTCTGGAACAACAAGCTCGCCGCAGTCGGCACCGATTGTCCGGCAGTCGAGCCGTGGCCGTGGGATTTCAAGGATAACGGCGCGCTGCACTATCGCACGTTGGCGATGCTCGGCTTGCCGATCGGCGAACAGTTTAACCTCGAGGATCTCGCCACGGACTGCGCACAAGACAAGCGCTACGAGTGCATGCTGGTGTCGGTGCCGATGAATCTCGAAGGAGGAATTGCGTCACCGCCCAACGCGGTCGCAATCAAGTAAGCGACCGACCGCCGTCGCGCAACATGAAATGAAACCTTAACACCCGGCGGATTGCGCAGGTCGTGATGCGCTGGTTACTTGCGCGTGGCGAATGCGGAACAGCTGACCGCACAACCGCATCGCACAAGGAGCCACCTGATGAAGTTTGGATGGATACTCGCAGCAGCCGTACTCGCCGTCTCGATCGCTCTCGCTGGCCGGGCGCTCGCCCAGGCCACGCCGGCCGCAGCCCCGATAACATCGGGCTCGCCCCAAGCGGTCGACGCGATCCGCAAACTGAAGGCCGCTGCCACTTCGTACAAGGAAAACTCGATGTCGTATTCGGGCGAGGACTCTGACCTGGGCCTGTACTACGGCCGCAAAGCATCCGATGCGCAGATGTTGATCGATCGCCTCAAACAAGGCGAGTCGATCACAACCGACCAACTCAAGAAGGCGCTGACTTCGCCGGGCGCGGAGCGCTTCGGCGGCGACTAGGCAGAGTGTTGAGAAAAGGCGCGCATCCCGGGATAGCCTTGAGACTCGCGCTCAACACCCTGCGTAAAACTGGCCGCCTTCCCCAATCTTCTCCCCTCGGGGGGAGATAAGAGAGAGGGGGCTGGCGGTTGAAATGACTCTCTCGACCGCATGCCAGGCAATTGCGGCCGCGCGGCCCCGTCGATTCCTGCCTCTCCGCCGCGCGCATCCCCTGCACTTGCGCCACGCGCGCCGCTCAACGATGTTGAGCAGCGACGGGATCGCGCGCGATGGATCAGGCAGGCGAGATCAGCGAGACGAACCAAGCCGCTCATGCGCTGGAGCGCATCGCCTTGCCGGTGGCTGCGTTGGCGACGCTGCTACCCTTCGTATCTCCGGGCGTCGCCCTGATGCTGGGGATGGCCGTCGCGTTGACGATTGGCAATCCCTACCGCACAAGAACCGGCCGTCTCGTCACGCCGCTGCTGCAACTGTCCGTCGTCGGGCTCGGCGCTGGCATGAATCTCGGCGTCGTCGCACGGGTCGGGTTGCACGGCTTCCTCTACACCGTCGTGGGAATCTCCTCGACCATGGCGCTGGGTCTCTCGATTGGCCGCCTGATGCGGACGTCGTCTGATACCTCGCTGCTGATCACCGTGGGCACCGCCATCTGCGGCGGCAGTGCGATTGCCGCCGTGGCTCCGACCGTGAGGGCCAAGCCTCATGACATATCGGTGTCCCTGGCCACGGTCTTTTTTCTCAATGCAGTGGCGTTGTTCATCTTTCCCCCGATCGGCCGCCGGCTCGGCCTCGATCAGACCCAGTTCGGGCTGTGGAGCGCGCTGGCGATCCATGACACGAGTTCGGTGGTCGGCGCGGCGATGCGATATGGCGCGCATGCGCTGGAAATCGGCACCACGGTCAAGCTCACGCGCGCGCTTTGGATCGTGCCGGTGACGTTCGCGATCGGGATGCTGTGGAATCGCGACAAGTCCGACGACGTGGCACAGAAACCGCGCCGTCCTTGGTTCATACTGGGCTTCCTCGGGATGGCGGCGCTGGTGACCTGGATACCCGCGATCAAGCCGGGCGGCCACCTGGTGTTCGTGACAGCTCAGCGCGCTCTGGTGATCACGCTCTTCCTGATCGGCGCCGGCCTGACGCGCGAGACGCTGGCCTTGGTCGGCCGCCGCCCGCTGATTCAGGGCGTGACGCTATGGGCGATCATGGGTAGCGCTACGCTGGCCGCAATTCTGGCCGGCTGGATCGCGTAGTGCGGCGTCGCACCGCAGCTTCGCAAGGAGACGAGGAACGAATCGCTCCGCGTCGATCCCTTCGGCAAGAGGAGTCTCAGGGCAGGCTCTTCGACACGGCTCGTGGCACTCGCCGGCTCAGGATGACAGGGACAAGGAGTCTTGTGTCATCCCGAGCGAGCCGAGCATCAGTGAGGCGACGAGGGATCAACGCGGAGCGACTTGGCCTGAATTGTTAGAGCTCCTTACGGAGCGCAGGCCAATCCGCAACAAGGCTACTCTGGGGAATCGGGACTCGGATCCTTCCAATCCTCCGGTACTTCTATCTTCGCTTCCACGCCCGCGTGCTCAGCCAGTAGGTATAGAAGATTGCTTCCGCTGAGAAGTTCCAGAGGCTTGCCTTCGGCAAATTCGAAAGAGGCGCGTCCGAAACCGCTGGTCGTCACAAGAATCCCCTTGGAAGCACCCTCGTTCTGAACAGTTCCGTACAAATCGCGAACTGCGCTGACTCCGACTGTGTTCTTATATCGCTTCGCTTGAATCACAACCTTGCCACCAAAAATTGGTCGAGGATCGTATGCGACGCAGTCAACTCCACCATCACGCGATGGTCTGGTCTGCCGGGTTTCAAGCCCCATCTTCTCGAACAAATTGGTGATCAATGACTCGAATTGGCGAGGACTCAGGTCCATGAGGTTCGTCCGATTGTCCAACCCTGAAATGATGTCCTCCTCTTCGACAAACCGGGGGTCAACCATGTCGAACTCGAGCACGGGTTTCACAGGTGCTAGTTCGTCCGGGTTCTTCGATACCGATGCGTTGAGACCCCTTAAGCATGCCTCGGGCTCTACCTTCGCAAGATCAAGCTGGACGAAGACGTCCCCGGTGGTGCGAATGGTAACGAGACACGGATGTACGCGATGCCCCGTGGCCTGGTCGATGGAATCCACATGACCATTAAACACGAGGGACTCGACATGCTGACCGTAGTCCGAACTGAAAAGAACGTGGATTGTACGGAGCGTTGCCTGAGCGATTACTTGCGTATACAGCCTTCGCCGATCGGACGCCGGTCGGCGTGTTGCAACTATCTCCTTGCGCGCGCTGATATATTTGTAGGCGGCTGTGTCTGGCACAATTTCGAAGCCAGGGAGATCGTACTCCACGACCAGTTGTTTGGACTCGGGTATGTAGGCGACCTTGAACCGTTCCGGGCATCCCGGCGGGTTGGTTAGTGAGGCGAGCACAGCCTCAAAGTACTGGCGAACGGCCGCAGTTTGGCCCGCTTCGTATGAACGCTGTAGGGTGTCAATCTCGTCATGTTGCCGGGCTGTCGTGCTGTTGAGCCTCCGGACCGCTTCATTGTAGTTCGCGAGAGCAGCAGCAAGATCTGCTCTTCGGCGCTGCTCGCGGCTCGCGTGTGCTGCAACTTCGGAATCGAACCGTTCGCGGGCCTTTCTTAAGGCTTTTTCAAACTTCGCTCGCGAACCAGGAATCAGCCGGCTGAAAAACCCAAGTGGTTGGGGCAGATACTCGTCGGGGCGTGGTGCTGGCTCTTGTTTTTCGAGGCCATGCTGTTCAAAGCTCGGAATGACAAGAGGCGCCTTGAGTTTTTCGTATTGAAGTCGATGATCCCGCCCGATTGAATCTGCCAAGAGACCAGTCAGCTCATCGATGGCTTCGGTGAGGTCTTCGTTGCGTTCGGCGGCTTCGGTTTCTTGCGCCTCGTGAAATAGCCTGATTTTATCCTTTGCCTGAGCAACGGCCAGACGCTGGTGTTCCCTGAAAACTCGTCGGTGCTGCCGCTCTTGCTCCCGTGCCGCACGTGCGCGTGCGCGTGCGGCTTGATCGGCTGCGCGCTGCATGGCCGCCAAAGAGCTTACGAAGCTGCGTCGGCGCGCCATAGGAACGTACACGTCATTGGGGCTTTTATTTCGAAGGTCCCGGTCTCGATGGCCGCAGCCAGAGCTACAGTCGGGATCCTCATCGGTTGTATCACGTGAGTCCCCTCGGCCCGGTTGGTGATCCCAGCGGGAATCGAACCCGCATTACCGACGTGAGAGGCCGGTGTCCTAACCGTTAGACGATGGGACCACTCTCGCTCATCGTGGTGGTGCGTTGGCTGAGGAGGCAGGACTCGAACCTGCAATCGCCTGATCCAGAGTCAGGTGGCTTGCCAATTAGCCGACTCCTCAGCGCATCCCAGTTATAACCACCCCACCCCGCCCTTCCAAGAGCCGCGTTCGCGGTCACTGCGTGTCTTTTCTGTTGCCCGCGGCGCAACGGCCAAGCGCGCCGCGTTCGCCGCAATTGATCGCGAACCGCTCAGTGGAGCGCGGAGCGGCGCAAGGCTTCGGCGTGACGATCGACCAGCGCGTCGCATCGCCGCAGCAACTCGGCATCATGGGCGCGCTGCTCGATCATGTAGCTGAGATCGCCGAGGTCATGGACCAGCAACCGCAGATAGCGCTCGTACTCACCGGCTTCCAGAACCGTCTTGAGCAGATCGCCGACCAGGTCCTCGACCTCGGTCTCCTCGATCTCGACCGCCGCACCGAGCGCCTGGGTAATCGTCAGAGCAGGTTCGGATTCACGCGCGCAGCGCTCCAGGAGCGCGCGCAGCCGCACGATGGTCGCGTTCTCCAGCGAAATCGGACTGGGCACGTCCAGCTTGCCTTCGATATCGAGCACCTTCGCGACCAGTTCGAGGATGCCAACATGGGCGGCTTCGTCGCGCGCCATCGCGAACCAGAAATCGCGCAGTTTGTCCTCGCCCGCGAACAGCTTTGCGAAGCGGGCGTACAGGCCCATCGTTTCTTTCTCGAGCGCGATGGTGCTCTCGAGAACCTGGCGCGTGGTCGGCATCGGCGCTCAAATCATACATCCGCCGATCTGGCGCGCAAAGGCGATTGCGCGCGAACGCATCGCTAGTGCGCCACCTCGGTCGAGCGCGTCTCGCGGATGACGGTCACCCGGATTTGGCCGGGATAGGTCATCTCGCTCTCGATCTTGCGCGCTACATCGCGCGCCAACAGTATGGTGTCCTCGTCGCTGACTTCGCGCGGCTCGACGATAATCCTCATCTCGCGTCCAGCTTGGATGGCGAAGCACTTGTCCACGCCTTTGAAGGTCTTCGCGATACGCTCGAGATCTTCCAGCCGCTTGACGTAGCTTTCCAGTACCTCGCGGCGCGCGCCCGGCCGCGCTCCCGACAGCGCGTCGGCGGCATCGACCAGCGGCGCCAGAATAGTCTCGGCTTTGACCTCTTCGTGATGAGCCGCGATCGCGTTGACGATCTTGGCCGACTCGCCGTACTTGCGCGCGAGCTCCGCGCCGATCAGCGCATGCGACCCCTCTATCTCGTGCGTCAGCGCCTTGCCGATATCGTGCAGCAGTGCGGCGCGGCGGGCCTGCTTCTCATTGAGGCCCAGCTCCGCGGCCATCGCACCGCAGATGAAGGCGGCCTCCAGCGAATGGCCGAGCACGTTCTGCGCGTAGCTGTAGCGATACTTGAGCATCCCGAGCAGCTTGACCAGCTCGGGATGGATGCCGTGGATGCCGACCTCGATAATCGCCTTCTGGCCGGCTTCGCGAATCGACTCCTCAACTTCCTGCTCGGCCTTGCGGACGACCTCCTCGATGCGCCCGGGATGGATGCGTCCGTCGGCGATCAGCTTCTCCAGCGCGACACGCGCGATCTCCCGCCGAATCGGGTTGTGGCAGGAAATCACCAGCGCCTCGGGGGTGTCGTCGATGATGATATCGACGCCCGTGGCCGCCTCCATCGCACGGATATTGCGGCCCTCGCGTCCGATGATGCGCCCCTTCATGTCGTCGGATGGCAGCGCCAGCACCGATACGGTGCGCTCGACGACGAATTCGCCGGCCAGCCGTTCGATCGCGACCGAGATCACGCGCTTGGCGCGGCGGTCGGATTCCTCGCGCGCCTCTTCTTCAATCACGCGAATCCGCTTGGCGGCCTCATGGCGCGCCTGCTCGGTCATCTCTTCGATCAGCCCGCGCTTGGCTTCTTCGCGAGTCAGGCCGGCGACCGCTTCGAGCTTCTGGCGCGCCTCGTCGATCAGCGCCTGGCGTTCGGCTTCCTTGTCGGCGAGGCTCTTTTCGCGGTTGCGCAGGGTCTGATCGCGGTGGTTGAGCTCGGCTTCGCGCCGCTCGAAGGCTTCGACCCGCTTCTCGAAGCTCTCCTCGCGCGCCTCGAACTTCGATTCGAGTGCGGTCAGCTCGCGCCGGCGTTCGCGGGCCTCGTTCTCGGCCTCCGCACGCGCGGTGACGAGCAGTTCCTTGGCCTTGACCTCGGCTTGCTTGATGACGAGTTGGCTCTGTGTTTTCGCCTTCTCGATTTGCGCCAGCGCTTCAGCGCGCTCCTTAATGACGAATTCGCTCTTGGTCTTCGCCTCCTCGATTTGCGCCAGCGCTTCGGCGCGCTCAGTGTCGAGCTTGGTGGCTTCGCCGCGGCCTCTGAACAAGCCCGTGGCCAGCCCGCCCGCTACGCCGATTATCAGTGCGATGATTCCGATCAGGATTTCCACTTGGATGCACCTCCTCCGTCTGTCCGCCGGGCGCACTGCCGCCAACATCGTGGGCCGCGTGCACGGCAAACTCAGTGATTACGTAGTGAAGCCGCTGGTCACCCGCGCCCTGGGGTATCCGGTCCAGCAGCTGAAACGAGTAGGCCAGTCCAACCATCGTTGGCCCCGGCCCGGCTTGCGAAAGAAATCGATCGTAGTATCCACCGCCGCGCCCCAGCCGCTCCCCGCGCGCGGTGAAGGCGACTCCCGGAACACAGATGAGCGCGTGGGCGAGATCCTCAGCGCCGATCGCCTCGCTGCCAGCCGGCTCAGCGATTCCAAATGCGCCTGCCGCCAGCTCGGCTGGATCCGTAACGCGGACCAGTCGCATCGCGCGACGGGCGCGATCGATCTTCGGGTAAAAGACGCGGCGGCCGGCGCTCAGCGCCTGGGCGAGGATACGATCGGTGAGGACCTCGTTGTCCTTGGATGAATAGAGCACCGCGCAGGATGCGCTGCGCCACAGCCCTGATTTGAGCAAGCGGAGCTGAACCGCATCCGAAAGCGCGCGCACGCGTTCGGCGGCCAGCGCCGAGCGCGCTTCATTCAGGATCGAACGGAACGATCTTTTTTCATCCGCCATGGAATCCTGCCATGGCGGGAGCAGTGTGAGATCTGGAACCTACAAGTTTAGTTGCGAGGAATACGCAAACCATTCCCAACGACGCATCAAACACGCATCGAAAATCGCCGGATGCGGCAGCTTCGATCCGCGCCGCCCGCTCATTGGAAATCTTTCTTTACTTGCAAGCACCGCCATGTGCTCCAACCACTCTTCGCTGCCCCCGCCCACGCTCTATGTAAAGCCGCTAACATCGCGATCGTCGGTCCGCGATGGGCGGCGCTGTCACGAATGTCCGTCTACCGGCACCCAGAGCTTCTTGCTCAAGGCTTCGATCTGTTCGATCAGTTCCTGATGCTCGCGCTTGAGCCGCTCGAGTTCGTCGGCAAAGTTCAGCGCCGCGAGTATCGCGACGTTGACCGAGTTGACGGTGCGGCTGTTGTCGCGGATGCGCCGGATCTTGTCGTCCACCGCCTCGGCCACCGACTTGATCCATTGATCGTCAGCGTCGCTGGCGACCGTGAGGCTCTGGCCCATGATCTCGACGTTGACGTTTTTCATGCGACGCTAAGCCAGATCGAGGTTCTCGAACCGCTGGAGCAGTTTCTCGATGCGTGCGCGGACCTCGTTGCGCTCGGTTTCATGCGCGCGACGCTCCGCTTCGAACTGCTTGAGCTGTCCGCTGACTTCGCTCAGCCGATGCTCGGTCTCGGCCAGCCGATGCGTAAGCTGTTCGTTCTCCTTGCGGATTTTCTCGGCACGGTTGACGAAGGTCTGAATGCGATCATCGAGTTGCTTGAGGATATCCAGCGCCATCATCAAAAACTTCCACCTTTAGTTTAATTTTGGGCCGACCGATGGTCAAGCTGCGAACGAGCCGCTGGCGGCCGCGGGCTGCTCGCCGCCGTCTTCCGCGAACAGCGCCCGGGCAAACTCAGCGCTGTCGAAACTCCTCAGGTCTTCGAGTCCCTCGCCTATCCCCACAAAGCGCACCGGCAACTTGAGCCGATCCGCGATGGCGACAATCACGCCGCCCTTGGCGGTACTGTCGAGCTTCGCCAGCACCACGCCGGTAAGCGCGACCGCGTCGCCGAAGATCTTCGCCTGGCTGAGCGCGTTCTGGCCGGTGGTTGCATCGAGCACCAGCCAGGTCTCATGCGGCGCTCCCGGCATTTCCCTTCCGATCACGCGGCCGATCTTCTTCAACTCCTCCATCAGATTGACCTTGGTCTGCAGCCGTCCCGCCGTATCGATCAGCACCGTCGACAGCTTGCGCGCCTGCGCCGCTTTAACCGCATCGAAGGCGACTGCGGCGGGATCGCCGCCCTGCTGATGCTTGATCAGATCGACGCCGGCTCGATTGCACCAGACTTCGAGCTGCTCGATCGCCGCGGCGCGAAAGGTGTCGGCGGCAGCCACGATCACCGATCCGCGTTCGGCTTTGAGCCGTGCCGCAAGCTTGGCGACCGTCGTGGTTTTGCCCGCGCCATTGACGCCGACGATCATAATCACGAGCGGGCTGATACTGGCGCGGGCGGGCGCACGCTCGGCGTGCCGAAGGATCGCCTCGATCTCGTCGCGCAACGCGCCGCGCACCTGATCCACGCCGGCGTTGTTCTTGAGCCTGGCGCGCACGCTTTCGACCAGTTTCAAACTGGTCTCGACTCCCACGTCTGCCGCGATCAGCGCCTCTTCGAGACCTTCATATATCTCCTCAGCCTTCGCGCGGCCGGTGAGCGCGGCGCGGATGCGGCCGAGGAAATGCTCGCGTGTGCGGCGAAGTCCGATTCCGAGCCGCTTGGGCGCGTGCGTTTCAGTGGCTGCCGCAGGCGGCTGAGTGACGGGCGCAGTGGCGGGCACATCGATCGCGGGTTCGGTTTCAACGCCATCTTGTGCTGCGGCCGCTTCAGGAGCTGGCGCCGGCGCCACGACCTTCTTGCGCAGGCTGAACTCGAGCAGCACTCCGATCGAGACCAGCGCCAGGCCGCCGGCCGCTGCAATCAGGAAGATTAGCAGCGTGTCGAAGAGCGGCACCGGACGACCTCTGATAGAAACTTGCGGGCAGCGATCACCGGGCCAACATAACAACATCGCAATTGATCAGAAACCGCGCGCGGCCGATCGCCCGCTGCCGAAGCGCTGATCGATCAACAGGCCGCTTGGTTCTAGGCGGCTTGCGCGAGCTTGAGCGAGATCAGGCGCGAGATTCCCGGCTGTTCCATCGTGATGCCGTGGATCTGGTCGGCGGTTTGCATGGTGCGCTGATTGTGCGTGATGACGATGAATTGCGAACGGTTCTTGAGCTCGCGAATCAGCGCGGTGAACGCCGCGACGCTGAACTCGTCCAGCGGCGCGTCGACTTCGTCGAGCACACAGAACGGGCTTGGGTTGAGCAGGAACAGCGAGAACACCAGCGCCATCGCGCTCAGCGCCTTCTCGCCGCCGGACAGCAAGCCGATTTCCTTGACCTTCTTGCCGGCCGGCTGGACGAGGATGTTCACGCCCGACTCGAGCAAGTCGTCGGGGTGCGTCAGTTCCAGCCGCGCCTTGCCGCCGCGCATCAGCTTGGGAAACAATTCGGCGAAGTTTTTCGCCGCGCCCTCGAAAGTCTCGGCGAAGCGGCGGCGCGCCTCGCGATTCAGCTTCTGGATCGTTTGCGTGAGGTCCGCGACCGCGGCCTCAAGATCGGTGCGCTGCTCGGTGAGCGCGCCATGGCGCTGCTCCAGTTCCTTGACCTCGGACTCGGCCGCGAGATTTACCTCGCCGATCCGTTCGGCCTTCGCGCGAAGCTCGGCAAGCCGCTGGTCGTCCTCTCCGGCGTCGCGACCATCAAGTGCGGCTGCCAACTCGCCACTAAGGGAATCGAAGTCGGCCTGGAACTTCTCGGCGAAGCTGCGCGCGAGTTCTTCGCTGAGCGTGCGGGCACGCTCGATCTTGAGGCTGCATTCGACGGCCTCATTCTCGACCGCACCCTGCTCGTCGCGGGCGCGCGCCAATGCGCCGCGCCGATCTTCGAGTTGCATGGCGCATGCCTCGCATGCGGCGCGCAGCCGCTGGACTTCGCTCGCAATCACGCTCTCGCGCGATTGCGCGGCCCGCTCCTGATGCTCCAAGGTCTGCAGCTCGGCCAGAAACTCGGTCCTCTCCGAGTGCGATCGCGCGATCGCGCCTTCATTTTCGTCGAGTTGCGATTCGAGATCGGCGGCGAGTTCGGAGTGATGGCGCAATTGCTCGGCGAGCGCTCCCAGCCGCGCCTTGCGCGCCTGGACTTGCGAAGCGATCGTGAGCATCGCCTCGCCCGCCTTCTCGGCATGGGTTCTGGCCGCCTGCTGCAAGCCGCGCGCTTCTGCCAGCCGTGCGCGCGCCGCTTGCTCGTCCAGCGCCAGTCGTTCCATGCGCACATTCATGTCGGGCATGAGCTGGCCAAGTTCGGCGAGTCGGGCTTGGGCATCTTGGCGCTGCGCGCCGACAAGCTCGGTTTGTTGCGCCGTCCGCGCCAATGCCATCTGGGTCGTGGCATTCGCCTGCTCAGCTTCAGCGACTGCGCGCCGCGCTTCCGCAAGCGTCGCCTGAGCTTGGTCGCGGGCCGCACGATCCCGAGCCGCCTGATCATGCGCCGCCTGATGCCCCAGCTCGCTGCGCTGCAGCTCAGCTTGCGCCTCATCGACCGATGACGCGGTCTCCTGATCGCCGACCACGGATGCTTCCGCCGTGCTGCCGCCGCTGATGATCTCGCCGGGCCATACGACGTCGCCATCGCGCGTCACGAACACATGGCCGTTGGTGCTGAGGTTGGAGGCGGCGACCGCCGACGGCAGGTCATCGGCGAGCAACACGTGCCCCAGCATCGCATCGACCACTACCGCGTAGCGCGGCTCGATCGCGAGCTCATCGACGAGCCGGCCGCTGATGCCCGCCGCCGCGATCAGCTCGTGCGACCCCGCGACCATCGATTCGGGAACGAAGCTCAGCCGCCCCTTCTGGGTCTCCTTGAGAATCTCGACGGCACGCAAAGCGAAGCCCGAAGATTCGACGATCACTGCGCTGAGCCGCTCGCCCAGCACCGCGCGCAACGCCGGTTCGAGCGCGGCGGGCGCCTTGATGATATCAAGCAGAAATGATGGCGGGTGCGACGGACCATCGCCATTGAGCGATTCAAGGATCGATTGCAGGCGTTGGCCGGCGCTACCCAGCGCGAGACGTTCAGTGCGGGCCACAGCGCCGGTGAGCGCGTCGCGCGCCGCCGCAAGGCGGGTGCGTTGATGTTCGAGAGCCGTACGAGCTTCCATCTCGCGCTCGCTGCTGGATGCGAGCTCAGTCTCGTATGCGATCACGTGCTGGCGGTGCGCGACCAGTTCCGTCTCGGCGCGCTCAGCGCCGGCTCGCGCGAGCGCGATCGCGGCGTCCAGCTCGGGAGCGCGCGTCTGGATGACGGCGATTCGCCCTTCGAGCTCCGCACGTTCGCCGGCATGATCACCGAGGCGGCTGCGCAGCGCGCTCGCTTCGCCCATCAGGTCGGAAATCTCGTCTTTGATCTGTTCGACGCGCCGTTCCACGATATCGAGGCTCACGGCCGCGGCGTCGTGCTTGGCCTTTAGCTCGGCGAGTGCGGCTTCCGAACCGTCCTCTGGGTTGGTCTCGCGCGCCAAACGCGCGGCTTGTTCCGCCCGCGCCGCACGCGCGGCTGTAGCGCGCGTTTTGAGTTCGTCACCCTTGGCGGCGAGATTCGGCTCGATTTCGTCGATTGTCGCCAGCCGCCGCTGCAGGAAGCCGCGGGTGCGTGTGCGTTCGGCGGCGGAGATGCGCAGGTTCTCGAGCTCCTGCGATACCTGCGCCAGCCGGTCGCGATCCTGTTGCAAAGCCGTCGCGGCCTCATCGACTGCCGATTGCAACTTCGCGGCGCGCGCCCGCGCCGCTTCAATCTCACCCTTGAGCACCTGCTCGCGCGCGGCGTGGGTCTCGAACTCTGCGCGCTGGCCAAGCAGTCGGCGTGCTGCCGTCAGCCGTTCGAGTTCCCCAAGCTCGACTTTGATTAGCTTGTAGGTCTCGGCCTTGCGCGCCTGCGTGCGCGCGTATTTCAACTGGCGCTCGATTTCCGCGATCACGTCGCTCAACCGATCGAGATTTTCGCGCACGCGTTCGAGCTTGCGTTCGCTGATATCGCGGCGGCCCTTGAACAGCGACAGGCCCGCCGCCTCCTCGACCAGCGTGCGAAGCTCCTCGGGCTTCGATTGGATGATCTCCTCGATCTTGCCCTGCTCGATCAGCGCGTAACCGCGGCTGTGAATCTGCGCGGACATGAAGAACTCGGTGATATCCTTCAGGCGGCACGGAATCTTGTTGATGAGATATTCGGATTCGCCCGAGCGATAGACGCGGCGTGTGACCGCCAATTCGCTCAGCGCGGTGTACGGCTCAGGCAGGCAGCAGTTGTCGTCGGCCTCCAGCATCAGCGACACTTCGGCCATCCCCGCCGCCGGATTGGCGTCGTTGCCAGCGAAGATCAGATCCTCGGTGATCTTGCCGCGCAGTCTGGTCGCCGCCTGCTCGCCCAAGACCCAGCGGATGGCATCGACCACGTTGGACTTGCCGCATCCATTGGGGCCGACGACCGCAGTAACACCCGTCGCAAATGAGATGACCGTCGGCTCGAGGAAGGATTTGAAGCCGACTACATCGAGGCTCTTTAGACGCATGCGCCTACCTCCACCGCACCACCCATCAAGGGGTACAGGACGCAGGCTGCAAGGGCAAGCAAGGCGGCCCGCCGGGACCGTCAAGACGCCGGAATTCTCAACAGATTTGCTACGAGCGGCGAGAACTGAGAACTATCAGTCCTGAGTCAACTCGGCGTTCCAGTAGGCGCTGTCGACGGTGCTCAGGAATGGGCGCCATTCACGGTATCTGCGCAGAGAGAGAGAATCGGCGCTAAACGGCGTCCACTCTGGCCGGCGGGGAAACTTGGTCAGCTTCATCCCGGCCTCGTCAGGCGTGCGGCCACCTTTGCGCCGGTTGCAAACATGACATGAGCAAACGACGTTCTCCCACGTCGAGACGCCACCGCGCGAGCGCGGGATCACGTGATCGAGGTTCAACTCGGTGCGTGGGAACCGTCTTCCGCAGTACTGGCAAGAGTTGTTATCGCGCGCATAGATATTGAAGCGCGAGAATCGGACATGCCGTTTGGGCACCCGTTCGTAAGCGATCAGAAGCAACACTCGCGGCACGCGAATGAATCCACCTACGATCCCGAGCCTCTCCTGATTCAGCTCCACAGCCAACTCGCGCCAGCTGTCGAAATCGAAGGTGCGGTACTGTTCGTCCACCGCCCGCGCCACGCCTTGATAAAGCAGGGCAAAAGCGCGCTTGACCGACGTAACATGAACCGGCAGGTACGAGCGGTTCAGCACCAGGACTCTCGAGTTGAGAACCGAGATGCCCGCTGGCGCAATTGCGAGCGTATTGGCAGCGACAGACATCGTGAAACGACTATCGACAGACGATCGCCAAGTCAAGGTAGGGCCTTTTAAACCCCTGTTTGCCGACAGTAGCGCCGGGCGTCGCCTTGCGGAGGTGAACGACGCCTCGTTATGATTCCTCTCATGCGGGGCCGGATGCGCCGGAGAGGTTAGGCTGCTGTCAATTCACGAGTCCTTCGAGGACGCCAATCAGCTTGAGGCGCCGGCTAGTACACCGACCGAGCGTGCCGATCATCCGCCTGCGCCGCCAGAATCTTCACCTCACCTCAGGTCAGCAAAACGTGTGAAACGCGAGATCGTAATCAATGTATCCCCTCTCGAAGTCAGGGTCGCACTGCTCGAGGATGGGCAGCTCGCTGAGTTCTTCCTCGAACGCAACCAGCGCCGCGGTCTCGCCGGTAACATCTACAAGGGCAAGGTGACGCGCGTGCTGCCCGGGATGCAGGCGGCATTCGTGGATATCGGGCTGGAAAAGGCGGGCTTCCTGCATGTCTCCGACTTCCTCGATGAGGTCGGAGCGTTCGGCGCAGATGCCGATGAGTTGGCGTCGGATGACGACGGCGATGCAATCTCCGGCGAAGCCGCAGCGTCCACATCTGAGGATAGCGCCACCGACGCTCCGCAAGGCGATCAAGGGTCGCGGCATCGGCGGCGGGGGCGCGGACGGCGTTCGTCGCATCGCAACCGGCTGCCCATCGAGCAACAATTGCGCCGCAATCAGGAGATCATCGTCCAAATCGCAAAGGAGCCGATCGGCGGCAAAGGCGCGCGGCTAACCTCGGCGGTTTCGATGCCCGGGCGTCACTTGGTTTACATGCCCACGACCAGCCATCTGGGGATCTCACGGCGCATCGAGAGCGCCGAGGAGCGCGCGCGGCTGCGCGCGGCGGTCAACGAGATTCGTCCGGCCGAAGGCGGCTTCATCGTACGCACCGCATGCGAGGGTGTCAGCAAGCGCGAGATCCAGCAGGACATCTCGTTCCTGACCAAGCTCTGGTCGTCGGTGGTGAAGAAATCCCAGTCCGTGGCTCCGGCATCGCTGCTCTATGCCGACCTCGACGTCGCGCTGCGCACGATTCGCGATCTCTTCTCAAGCGACATCGATCGGCTGTGGTGTGACGACCGCCAGACTTTCGACCGCATCATGGATTTCGTCGGCGAGTACATGCCGCGATCGCGTTCGCGGATCGCGCTCTTTGAAGGCCGCGAACCGATTTTCGATCGCTTTAATATCGAGGCCCAAATCGAGCGCGCACTCGACCGCAAGGTCTCGCTCAAGTCGGGCGGCTATCTGGTGTTCGACCAGGCCGAGGCGCTGACGGCGATCGACGTCAACACCGGCCGCTTCGTGGGCAAAAAGAGCCAGGAAGAGACCATCCTGAAGACCAATCTCGAAGCCGCCGATGTAGTCGTCGATCAGCTCAGGCTGCGCAATATCGGCGGAATCATCGTCGTCGACTTTATCGACATGGCCCGGGAGAGCAGCCGCAAGCGCGTCAGCGATGCGTTGGCGCAGGCGCTCAAGCGCGATCGCGCACGCGCCGCGACGCTGAAGATCTCGGAACTCGGCCTGGTCCAGATGACCCGCAAACGTACGCGCGAGAGCCTGGAACAGATGCTCACGCAGCAGTGTCCGCAATGCGAGGGACGCCGCGTCGTCAGGTCGGTGCCAACGCTGGCCGCCGATGTACTGCGGGCGATCCGGCGTGAGGTGAGTCGCCGGCCGGGAGTCGACATGCTGCTGGTCCGGCTCAACCCGGAGATCGCCAGCTATCTGTACGACGTCGGCTCGGAAGGGCTGGAGAGTCTCGAACGTCAGCTCTCGGTCAAAATCGTTCTCAAGTCGAAGCTCGACCTCGATTTGGCGGCCTTCGAGTTCGAAAACGCGCCCGCCGCCGCCTGAGCCTCTCCGCGTTTCTCACTGAACGGCCGACGCCGCCGCAATCTGCGCAGCAGCGGAGAGCTGTCCGAAATGAATCCGGCCGAAAATCCGCGCATTTCTCCAGCGACTCTGCAAACAGTCGCAAGGTCTGCGGATCATGCACGAACATGTGATCATATGGCAGAAACGGCGGACGGTGACCGTAGCGCATCCGAAGAATAATTTTGCGCATGACCTGTAGAGTCTCGCACTTTCAACCATACAACGGGATCGTCTGGTTATTGACCGACGAGATCGCTTCAACTGGGCAGCGGGCTAATAAGCCCGACATACCTACTGGGCCGACGCCCCCGAACTTACCGCAGAGTGCGATTTAAGGGCTGCTACCAGATTGGTTAAGAGCGGCCGGAACCCTTTAAAATCAATGGAGGCTGCTCTTTTTTCGACGACCTGGTAAGCAAAGATATTCTTACCGTAGTGCTTCGTCACATCAAAGTTATTGTTGTCGTTGAACGTTTTGCCATTAATTACTGTTGCCTTCGTGGTCGCATCAAAAAAGTCCTCTATCTTCGACTCGTTGACACCATTGACCAGTGGCGTAGGCATTGCATACAGATTCCGAATCGCGCGAACGAAAGGCTCCGAGCCCTTTACCGTCGTTCCAGAAGTCTGGTTCAACACATTGCGAATTGCCTTTGCGCCTGAATCGTTGTCGTAGAGGATTATAACCGGATTATTTTGGCCGGAAGCTTTGATTTTATCCGTTTCTTTCTTATATGTGCGAATGAATGCGGCAAGGGAACTGCTACCTCCGTCATTCAGGCCGAGAATGCGCGCTGTGCTGGACCGCGGGTATTTGAAGAGCCTCACCTTCAGGCGTATTTTGCCCTGAGTCGTGATGTCTGCCAAATCAGGGAAATCTTTAGCAAGGCCCCGTATCGCATGGGTGAGATACACGTTGTCCGTCTTGCCCTCGCAAATAACGACAGGGGTTTCCGCCGCATAAAAATATGTATAAATCAAAAACCGTTGATAAATCAATTCTTTACTTGAAAGACCGACCGGAGCATTCGATTCCGCCGCATTCTTCTTGTTGTAAAGATCGATGCTATCAATGAAGCCCAGCATTCCATGCAATTGGTTCGGCGTACCCTTTCGTTTTTCTATAGTTGCTGCTCCTGCTTTTTCAGTGGGGGCATAAGCCTCGAAGGATCCTTTCGTCAATAGGCTGTGGACCATGGCCCGCACGGTGTGTCTGTACTCATGGCGAACGTTGATCCTCTTGTTCACGACAAGCCCCGTGACTTCCTGCCGTGAAGTTCGGTACTGCATGCGCGTTTTTGCGGAGTTTATCTGGAATCCTGAGCGCGTTATGATCTTCTGTAACTCCGCGCCCGGCTGCCAAAGATGCGAATCAGGTGCAGCAGGTTCGGCGATCTCTGGAGGAAAGGTCTTCTTGTTCGTCGAAAACGTCAAATCGTCAGCGTACCGCGAATAAGTGCATCCGACCGTCGAACCGAGGCGCACGAGATGTATGTCGAGTAGGTGGGTGATCAGGTTGGATATCACGGGCGAACAAGGGCTGCCTTGTGGCAGTCCATTATCGACACATGCGATCTGCGCTATTACTGTTGCCACAACTTCAGCCAACGCGAAACTGGCGTCCCGGATAAAGTATCCGCGTACACGGCCGAAGTTGATTGAAGGAAAGAAATCCTCTAGGTCGATATTGAAAACATAGCGGCGGTTGCGGTGCTGCGTTGCGTTAGTGATAATGGATCGTTTACGCTTAAACCCATGTGCAATCCTGTCCTTTCGGTTTTTCGCTTGGTTGATTTCATCAAGGCAATCTTGAAGCAGATCGGAGAGCCTCCGCTGGACCAACTTCAAGGCCTTTGCAGGGGCCTTGATCGTGCGTGTCCCGCCTTTCCGCTTGGGGATTTCGAAAACCCTGTATTTGATCGCAGACGGCTGTTTGAACAAAATGTAAGAGAGTGCGGACGGCTTGAACCGCAATAACTTTGCTAGCTCGCTGAGTCTCCTTGTTGACTTAAGGCTGCTGAGACTTGACATGCTTCCAAAAAGGATGACCCACCGGCACTCCTTCGCGAAGACAATTGTCACCTTGTGAGCACATTGCCATCAGGTAGGCATAGGGTCTGACGTTTGTTTCAAATGCCACGAAGCATGGCACAAGGTCTGCCGAGTGGGTCGTTTAACTTTTAACATTTTGACGCGACCAAAACTAGCAGACTGATTCGCCGCCAACTCTGTCGGCACCCCTCCGATTCAAGCTTGTCTTCTAACCTGATCAAATTCGTTTACGTGTTCGAGACGAGGGATGAATGAAAGGGGTCGCAAAGCAAGTCGATGTGGGTTGGCCGGCAGGAGGGAGTCTTTGTCCTCCCGAGCTGAATTGACCTGACTTTGCGTCAGACGGAAAGAGTCCTTCGGTTGGCATTCTTCAGGTCCGCGCCGAGCAGATGCACGCGTTCTTACTGGACGGACGATGCCGCCGCAATCTGCGCGGCGGCGGAGAGCTGTCCGAAATGAATCCGGCTCAAGTCGAATTCCTCGAGCGATTTGCACAGCCCGCCGAGCGCGCTCTTATATGATGGCATGTTCTTGCGCGCGCGGCTGAGCGGATTGCATCGCGCCACGATGAAGTTCTTGAGATACGGATGGGTCAGGCCGCGCTTTTTCCCCTTCGCGACCAGAGCGCTTAGCAAATCGTCGGCGCGGTCGAGCAGGTCAGCGCGCTCCTCGCGTTCGCCGATCGCTTCGCGAAGGGGCTTGCCGATGAAAGTGTCCACCCGGCTCAGGATCGGCGCGAACGCCCCGCCGGAGAACTTCGGTTTGCGCTCGTAGAGCAGCCCCAGCGTGATGTAGTGCGGCCGTTCGAACTCGAAGGCCATCTCCTTTTCGCTCCCGCGCACGCCGTCCTCGATCATCCCGCGGTACATCCTGATCACTTCGAGCGATTTGTCGCGCAGGTTGTGCGCCTTTTCGGTGTTGAGCGCGAGGATCTGAAACGCCGCTTCGGTTTCGGGCAGGACGATCGCCGGGATCATCTTGATGCCGAGCTTGACCGCGGCGGCGCGCCGATGGTTCCCGTTGGGCGTCCAGTACTCATGCTTCATCCGCACCGCGATCACCGGATCGAGAAAGCGGTCCAGGCGCTTCATCACTTCGATCAGACGCTTGGTGTGGGCGGGGGACAGATCGCGCTGGTAGGGCGTCGGCTTGAGCTTGTCGGCGGGCAACAGCGCGAAGATCTGCCAATGGCGCCCAAGCGGCTCCTGATAAGCGACCATCGCCGCGCCACCGTCGCGATCGATCGCGGCGGCCAGCTCTGAGACCTGTGCCGGCGGCCTGCCGCCCGCGGGAAATATCGCCAGTTCCGCCATGAGATGGGCTCTCCTGATTTCACGATCGCACGAGCCGCTATAAGATCGCCATGGAAATGCGCAACCTGCACGGATTCGGGCCGCAACTTGCCCTGCGCGCCTCGACGGTAATGCACGCTTGAGACTTTCAATCGTCGACCAATCGCCGGTCTCCACCGGATTCACGCCCGCCGACGCCTTGCAAAACACGATCGAGCTGGCCCGCATGGCGGATCAACTCGGCTACCATCGGTACTGGATCGCGGAACATCATGCGACCGCGGCTTTCGCCAGTCCGGCACCCGAAATCCTCATCGCCAGAGTCGCCGCCGAAACCACAACGATTCGCGTCGGTTCTGGAGGCGTGCTGCTACCGCACTACAGCCCGATGAAAGTGGCGGAGTCGTTCCGGATGCTCCATGCGCTGTACCCGGGGCGGATTGATCTGGGCATCGGCCGGGCGCCGGGCGGAACTCCGCTCGACTCGTACGCGCTGCGCCGGGATCGTGGCAATCAGCCGCCGGTGGATGACTTCGCAAAACAGCTGATGGAACTGCTGGCCTTTCTGCGCGCCGGTTTTCGCGCGGACCATCCATTTCACCGAATCGAGATATCTCCACAGATGCCCGGTGGCCCGGAGGTGTGGCTGCTCGGATCGAGCATGTGGAGCGCCGCGGCAGCCGCCCAAACCGGCTTGCCCTATGCGTTCGCCCATTTTATCGATCCCAATCCAACCCGATCCGCAATCGAGTACTATCGATCGCACTTCGCGCGATCCGATGACCTCGCGGAGCCTGTCGCTATAGTCGCGGCTGGGGCGATCTGCGCCGACACGGAGAAGAGCGCGCGCGTGCTCTATGCGAGCGTGCGGCTGTTCATCCGCCGCATCCGGCAAGGCATCCGCACGCAGATTCCGTCGCCTGAAGAGGCCCTCGCGGAGCTGGGTCCGGCTTCCAGCTCCGAACGCTCCGAGACCGGCGAATGGCCCCGAATCTTCGTCGGCACGCCGGAGAATGTGCGCGATCAGCTCATCGATATGGCCAGCGTGCTGCACGTCGAAGAGATCATGGTGATCACCGTCGTGCATTCTCACGATGCGCGGATGCGATCGTACCGGCTGCTCGCCGAGGCATTTGACTTGACTCCGCGCCGCACCGCGCAGCCGTGAGTTATTGCTGACTAGGCCGCCGCTAATGTTGGCGCACGCCCGCGCGTGATCGTCTACTTACTCAGGAATGCGCCGCGACATCAGCCAAGCCGGCGGCGCACGATCAACATGCCGACCATCATATAGACGAGGCCGAAGCCAAAGTTGATCAGGCTTGGGATCGCCGCGCTCGCCGCTCCAAGATGGCGAATCATCAGGTCGTTGAAGGCCTGCATGCTCCAGGTGGTCGGCAGCGCGAGCGCCACGGTCTGCATCCAGCGCGGTTCGAAATCCAGCGGCCACCAGCATCCGCCCACCGCCGACATGGTCATGATCACGATCGCCCCGATCGGCAGCACGGCTTCGCGCGTGCGCGCCACTCCCGCCACGATCAGGCCGAAAGCCGAGCCAGCGAACGCAATCGCCGCCGCCGGCATCAGCAATGCTGCCGGCGATCGGCCCAGCGAGATGCCGAATAGCAGCCGGCCGATCGCGAACAACACCACCATCTGCGCCAAGCCGACAGCGAATCGCGCCACCAGTTTGCCGATCAGCGTGGCCGACAGCGGCGCGGGCAGAGAACGCAGCCGCTCGAAGGTGCCCCACTCGCGCTCGTCGATCAGTGCGAGCGAAACTCCCATCAGCATCCCGATCAACAGGAACGTCACACCAAAGCCGGGTACATGCAGGTCGAAGGTGTTGAAGCCCTCGCCCGACTTGGCGCGCTGGCCGGTCATGTCGCGCTCTTCGAAAGCCAGGCTGCCGGGCACAATGACCCGCGCGTCGAGGTCGGGCAGCTTTATTTCTGGCGGCGGTGCAATCGCGGGAATCGCCGGCAGGTCGGGCAGCTTGATGTCATGCGCGGCGAGCTTGAGCCGCTCGGCGATTCGATCCCGAATCGCCGACGCGTCAAATGGCGGGGCAGCGTAGATGGCCGGCTCAGGCGGCGGTACCGGGAACGCCGGCGGTGGCGGGATCGATTGGGCGCGCCCACCCGCATGTTTCTTGAGCTCTGTGAGCCATTGCTCGAACTCACCTTGAGTCGTCTTGAGTCTCTCGATGTATTGCCGCAGCGGTTCGAGCTGCGATTGGCGCTCGCGCACGCTCGCCTGGGCCTCTCGTCCAGCCTCGCGCAGCACGTCTTCGATGACGGTGGCGGTGCGCGCCTGTGCGGCCGCGATTGCAGATTCGAATGCGGGTCGAAGGGCCTCCTGCGCACGTCCGGCGTCATGCGATGCTCGTTCGATTCGCGCCCGCGCCTCGCGCGCCGAAGTTGTCAGACTTTGAAGCTCGTGGCGCAACTGATCCTGTACCGCCATCAGCCGCTCGCGCGCCTGGGCTGCGGCCCGCGCCGTGATCGCGCGACAAAGCTCGCTCAGCCGCAGCTCGATCTTGACGGTTTCAAGGTACCTGACCGGATCGGTGTAGAGGATCAGGCGCGGCTGCCCACCTTCCGTCAGCGCCGCGGTGGTCCCGGCCGGGACAATAATCGCCATCGTCGCGATGCGCCGATCGCGCAGCAGCCAGTCCGCTTGAGCGCGATCGCCGACCACTCGGACACGCACGGCATGCTGCTCGGACAGCGTATCGATCACCGCACGGCCGACCGCGCCGCGGTCCTCATTGACAACCGCGACCACAAAGGCCGTCGCCCCGGTGGGATCCGTGCCGTAGATGTTGGCCAGCGAGAAGCCGGCCGCGGCGATAACCGCGATCGGGGCTACGATCAGCATGAACAGGCCGATCGCGTCGCGCCGCAGCAGGCGGAATTCTTTCTCGACACTGAGTGCGATCGCCCGAAGCATCAGCCGCCGCAGCTTGAAGCGCGCTCCGTCCCGCCTTGGCGCCGCATCGCGGTCTCAGTCGGCGTCGCGCAGTGCATGGCCGGTCAGCGCGATGAAGGCATCCTGCAGATTGGGGCGATGAAGATGGAACTCCTCGACCTCGCCGCCGAGCCGCTCAGCCAAGCGCAGCACTTCCGGCACCTGATCGGGGTTTGCCAGCGCCAGCGATGCGCGATTGGCGACGTCAACCGGCAATTCGCTTACCCCATCCAGCACGGCGCTCCATCCCGGGGGCAGTGGCGCGCGCGTGACCAACTCGATTCGCGGCTGTGCGCCCGCATTTTCAATGAGTTCGGCGGATGTGCCCGCGGCGACTACCCGGCCGCGATCGATCAGGATTGCGCGGTGGCACAGCCGTTCGACCTCCTCCATATAGTGAGTGCTGTAAAGCACTGCCGCACCGGCCGCCGCGGCGGCGCCGACCACCGCAAAGATCCGTTCGCGCGATTGCGGATCGACGCCGGCGGTGGGCTCGTCAAGCAGCAGCGCGGCGGGCTTATGAAGCATCCCGCACGCGAGGTTGAGCCGCCGCTTCATCCCGCCGGAGAAGGTCGCGACCACATCGTCTGCCCGGTCGGCCAGCCCCACCTGATCGAGCACCTTCGCCGCGGCAGATCGCGCTTCGTGGGCGCCAAGTCCCTGCATGCGGCCGAAGAAGTGGAGATTCTCGGCGGCGCTGAGAGCCGGGTAGAGCGCGATAGATTGCGGAACGAGTCCGAGCTTGCGGCGGGCGGCCTCCGGCTGCACCGACAAATCGAATCCGGCGATGCGCGCCGCACCCGAATCGGGACGCAGAATTCCCGCGAGAATTGAGAGTGTGGTGGTTTTACCCGCGCCGTTGGGCCCGAGCAGCCCCACCACTTCGCCGGCCGCGGCGCTTACACTGATACCGTCGAGCGCCGTATGGCCGTCGAAACGCTTGCGCAGGTTGGCGGCTTCGATGGTCGGCGCACCCGCGTCCATTGTCGTCTTGCCGGTGATCGGTGCGCGCCAGCTCTTGAGGTGACCCGCGGCAGCGGCGGCGAGCTACGCCGATGCCGCTGCCGGCGAAACTGCCTGGCCGCGCGATACGAAACGGCGCGCCGTCTCGCTGCGGATGAACTTGGGGTCGAAGGTGACGATCAGCACCGGCAGAATTGTCATGGCGCCCAGCATCGAAACAAACATCCAGACCGCCAGCAGCAGCCCCATCTCGGCGTCAAAGCGGATGTCCGACCAGTACCAGAACAACACCGACGCGACGAGCGTCAAGGCGGTGAACGCGACCGCCTTGCCCGCGGTGACCAGCGCGCGATGAGTCGCAGCCTGCAGCTCTTGCCCGACTGCCAGCTCCTCGATGATGCGGCTGACGACGTAGATCGCGTAGTCGATGCCGAAGCCGACGCCGACCGTCACCACCGGCAACGTATTGATGTTGATGCCGATGTCATGCGCGCCCATGTAGGCGTTGATTGCGGCGTTGGCGAGCAGCAGCGGGAACAGCAGGTACAGTCCGGCGGCGAACGAGCGGTAGGTCACCAGGATGATGATGTAAATCGTGGTGAAGGCAAGGACGTTGAGCAGCACATCGTTGTCGATTATCTCCTGGTTGCCGGCGGCCAGCTCGCCGATAATCCCGGCAGCGAGCGCGAACTTGACGTTCTTCACCCGGGTGGCCGGATTGGAGAAATAATTCTGCGTGCGCATCACGACGCGCTGGACATTCTCGCCTTCGCGGTTCTTGCAATAGACGGTGACCTGAGTGGCGTCGCGCCGCGGCGTGAGGATGTATGAGGTCGAATCGGGCGACGAGCCGGCGAGCAGCGCGCCGAGCAGAGTGCCGGCCTGGGTCGCGGTGGTTGGCAGCACGTTCCATTTGGGATTGAACTCGTGCAGCGCGGAGCTGCTGTTGCTCAGCAGATCCGACACCGAGAAGCAGCGGCCCACCGCGGGATCGCGCTCCATGTAGCGCTCGTAATCGTCCATCACGCGGTAGAGCTTGGGATCGGCCAGCGCGTGCTGATTGCCGAGTTCGCAGACCACCACGAACTGCTCGATCGCGCCGAACTGCTCCTGAATCCGCGACATCGCGCGGTTATAAGGCGATTTCGGCCACAGCACCGGCGTTTGCGAGGCCGGATCGCCGACCTTGAGCCCGGTCCAGAAGAATACGCACATCGCGACAATCGCGGCGGTCGCGCCAAAGGTAACGATTCTTCCGCCCCGGGACAGCATGCGCCCCGCGATCGCCTCGAGCGTGCGCTTGAACAGCCCGCGCTCGCGCTCCTCGATCACATCGATGCGCGGCGGCTCGAGATAGTAGTAGACAATCGGGTTGAGCAGCAGCTCGCTGACGATAATCGCGGCGATCCAGAAGCTCGCCGTGATTGCAAGCTTCTGCAGGAACAGCACCGGCACCAGCAATATCACCAGCACGCCGAAGGCATCGGTCAGGATTCCCGACAGCGAGGGCACGAACATCTCGGAGAACGACGTCAGGATCGCCTTCTCCTTGTCACGCAGCCGGTAGTAATCCTCGTAGTAGCGATCGTGCATCTGCACCGAATGGCTTACGGCGCGAGCAGTGATCAGGAACGGAATCACCAGCACCAGCGGATCGAGCCAGAAGCCGAGCAGGCGCAGAAAGCCGAGCCCCCAAATCGCGCAGATCACTCCCGAGATCGTCGGCCGGAGCGCGCCGCGCCAATCGCGAAAGTACAGGTAGAGCAGAATCCACACAGCGAGCACGGTGACCAGAAAGATCAGGTAGATCTGCCGCGTATAGCGATAGACCCATCCGTAGAGGATTGGCTGTCCGCCCTTGTAGATCCGCACCGTGCGATCGCGTTCGGGCTTGACGATGATCCGGTCAATGTCCTCGACGATCCGCCGGTAGTCCAGGCGCGTCTCCAGGAAGCTTGCTTCGATGAGCGCCGCCCGATCATCGAGCGAGACGAAGCGGCCGAAGACGACGCCGGGGTTCTTGTGCACGTTGCTGCGAATCTCATCGATTTCCGGCTGGGTCTTCGGCAAACCGCGCATGATCGGCGTGTTAAGAATCACCCCGCCTGCCAGCGGCCGGAAGTAGCTCGCATTCGCCATCGAGCGTACCGAGCCGTGATGGATGCCATAGACCAGGTCCATCTTGGCCGTCATGCGCGCGACCTTGGTGAGGATCTCCGGCGTGTAGATCGTGCCCTCGCGCGCCTCGACCATGATCGTGACGTTGTTGACGCTGCCGAAGTAGCGCGAGTACTCATGCGCCACTTTGATGAACGGATGGTCCTGCGGGAGCAGGTCGCTAAAGCTGGTCTGAAGCTCGGTTTGCAGCGCAAAGTAGCCGAAGAAAATCGTGAGCAGCCCCACCCACAGAAGCACGGCGAAACGGTGGCGCAGAATCCATTGTCCGAATTGGTACCAAATCATAGCTGCTCTCGACGCAGGCCCACCGCCGTCGCTCAACCCTGACAGAAGCGCCAGGATTTGCCGCCATCCTCGGTGTAAAGGACCGTGCCGTAGCCGACGATCCAGCCATGTTGCGCATCGAAGAAGCGCACCTGGCTGAGCGGAAACGGAATCGCTGGAACGTTCGGATCATGCGCCCAGATGTTGTTTGCCTCAAGGCGCATCGCGGTCCCGGTCAGGCCGACTGCCCGGCCCTCGCCGCCACCGAACAGAGTAATCGCGAACAATGGGTCGCGCGGCGTGATCGAGCGCTCTCCCGGCACGAGCTTGTCCAGCGGGCCACCCGGGCGCTCGGCCTGATGCGCAAAGACCCAATTCCTGCCCCCGTCTTCCGTGTAGATCACCCATCCTTCGAGTCCGCCGGCGACCCCGTGCTGCGCATCGCGGAATGCGACGCTGAACATCGTGGGCAGGTAGAAGTCAGCCAGCCGCACATCTTCGTTGAGGGTGAGCGGCCGGTTCCATTGCTTGACCAAGGAGTTCTGCTGCTCGCTCCAGCTCCGCCCGCCGTTGCCGGTGATCCAGATTCTGCCGAATTCTCCGGCTATCCAGCCGCGATTCTGGTCGAGGAAGCTGACCCCGTACAGCACCGGATCCTGGAAGGACAGCCCGTAGTCGTGCAGCTCGGGTGGAAACTCGCGCTCGAGCTGGCGTTTGAAAAAACTCTCGCCGCCATTGGCCGTGCTCAAGACCAGAGAGCGATCGCCGACCAAAAAGCCGTGCAGCCGGTCCACGAAGCTCATCGCGAAGATGTAGAAATGCGTGCGCGAGTTCAGCCGCTCCCAAGTCTTGCCACCATCGCGCGTGCGCATCAGCAGGCCATCTTGGCCGCTTAGGAAGCCATTGTCCGCATCGGCCATCTGAATCGCGAAGATGCCCAGATCAGTGCCGAGCGCAATTTTGCGGAAATGAAGCCCGGCGTCGTCGGTCGCCAGCAGCTTGCCGCGATTGCCGACGATCATCGCGCTGCGCGGCCCGGTCGGCCATACATCGAAGAACTTGTCGTTGAAGGTGACTAGCGGGTCAGGCAGCGGCGGCAGTTTAACTTCGCGATGACACGCTGAACATGCGATCGCGATTAGGACCGCCATCCAAGCCTTCGCCGCCCGGCGTGCTCTATTCTCTCGCATCTTTGTTCGTAGCCCCGAGAACGCGTTCTATACTTGGGCAAACCTCTCGCAATCGCAAGCGGGAATCGCGGGCGACGAAAAATTGGTGGCGCGAACCCCGCGCGTGCCTAGCCCAAGTCGCGCAGCAGCGCGCCGCTCAGATATTCGCCCTCAACATGACCCAAAAGCACCGGATGGTCGGCTCCGGCGCCAAGATGAGCAAGCAACCGCAGCGGGCGCGCCGCCTTGGTTTGCGCCATCCGCAGGGCGCGGATGAAGTCGGGACCGTGGAAATGGACCGAGCAACTGAAGGTCA
Source organism: Binataceae bacterium (SeqCode) (assembly GCA_041491005.1). Lineage (GTDB taxonomy): Bacteria > Desulfobacterota > Binatia > Binatales > Binataceae > JBGPUE01. The sequence goes on from JBGPUE010000036.1 coordinate 30,843, forward strand.
TCAGATG
>JBGPUE010000037.1:0-29089 GCA_041491005.1 Binataceae bacterium (SeqCode)
GTGAAGCGTGCAGCAGATGAAACCCTGCCGCATCTGGGCAGGATGTACTCGAGTGCAAACTATCAACAGCGTAGATTCGCCAGAATGATGAACTCTTTTGCATCATCTCGCTATCACGACCTGAAGGGTAGCCTCGCTATGAGGCGAGATCTCGCCACTTGTTCATGACTGGCTAAGAGGCATGCCACTTGCTTGAAACTTTGCCAAGGTATTTACGTCCAACAGAGCTGAGAAGGAAGCGGAGCTTGGGCGCTGAAGTTAGAGCCCAAGGTCGAAAGGAACGATAAAAGTCATGGAAGCGCACGCGACAAAACGGCAGAAGGGGCGCCAGCCTGAGGGAATAGTCTATCGGACGGTATGCCAAAATGCTGGTTGCGGCCACTCGTTCGATCTCAGGATTACGCCCAAGGATGTGGCTCTGCTCAGCGGTACGATGGCCTGTCCACGGTGCCGTCGCCATGGTGGAATGCTCAAACCGGCGGGCCGGATCGCCGAAAAGCTCTTCGCAGCCAAGCTAATGTTCAGAAGCACCGGCATTAGTGCGGCTGCGACGGGAGCCGGTGAGGAGAATGATCTCGTCTCCGACATGATGGGCTCCAGCTATTGAACGACAGCTACGATGGTTTAAGCTTACTGCGCCGTCTCGAAATCTGCAGACCCTAAACGCGAAAGGCGCCGCCAGCATGTAATGGCTGGCGGCGCCTTCATTTCGTCTCGGGCCGTATATCCGACGATATCCGACGATCCAGACCGCGATGCTAAACGCCCGCGACCGGCTCAACCGTAACGCCCTGCAGATTCTGGATACTGGGCCGGTCGATCAGCCGCTTGATCCATGTCTCGACGTTGACGCGATTCATTCCCGCATCGATCCCCAGATCTCTGAGCACCAGCAGCCGTGGCGCAAATCCGATGTCCGCGACGGAAAACTCGCCGGCCAGGTAATGCTGTCCCTGGAGCTGATGATTCAGGTAGGTGAGCACCTGCTCGATTGCCTGCCGCAGTCGCTGAATGCGGTTGCGATCGCGCTCGGCCTCCGGTTTCGCCATCTCGGCCATCAGCTGACCGACTTGCGGCGTGAATGACGTATCGCCGAAGTCCTCGAAGATGCGCGCGCGGGAGCGCATCGAACTTGATTCGATCCGCGGCAGCAGCGCCGGGTCAGGATACTCGTCATCCAAGTATTCATTGATGATCGTCGAGTCGTAAACAGCGGTGTCCTCATCGATCAGCACCGGCACCCTGCCGTAAGGATTGAGCCGGCGGAAATCGGCGTGTCGATGCTCACCCTGGGCGATATCGATGACGATCAGTTCGTAGCTGAGGGCCTTCTCGGCCAATGCGATGCGCACCTTCTGGCCATATGGGCAGGGCAAAAAATCGTAGAGCTTGATCATCGGTCCTCGGCCGTCCTCACTCGGCAATGACACTCAGTTTGAGGCTGGCTTCGATCTCCGGGTCGAGCTTGACCGGAACCGTGAAGTCGCCCAGTTGCTTGAGCGGCTCGGCCAGCGCGATCTTGCGCCGCTCGATATCAAAGCCGCGCTCGCGCAGCGCCCGTTCGATGTCGATATTGGTGACCGAGCCGAACAGCTTGCCTTCCTCGCCGGCGCGGGCGGCAATCCGAAGCTCGAGCCCCTCCAGCCGCTGCTTGAGCTTGAGCGCCTCGCCCTGTTTGGCCTCGCGGCGCGCCAGCGCCAGGCGCTTCTGATGCTCGAAGGCACGCAGGTTCTTCGGGTTGGCCTCGATCGCCAGGCTGCGCGGCAGCAGATAGTTGCGGGCATAACCGTCGCGCACCTTCACGACATCGCCCGGCCGCCCCAGGTTGGGAACGTCTTCACGAAGAATCAACTGCATGGAGTCAGCATCGCTCCTCTCATCAGAAGAGATCGCCGAGCCGGGTTGCGTCCGGGCGGCGCGGTTTGAGGCGGCGGAAATCGACCCACATGTCGAAGATCCCCACCGCACACAGTAACCCGGCGATCAGCGGCTGAATCACGGCGATCATGTAGATGGCGCTGCGCACCAGGATCGGCATCGAGAGCACCCGGAAATAGAAGGCTACGATCGCCAGACCCTGGCAGAAGTAGACTGCCGCCACACAGATGAACGAATCGATCGCGACCGTGCGCACCGGCGGATGCGGCACGAACAACGCGAAGCCCGCCGCCAGAAACGGCCAAATGAGCCACTCCGGCGAGCACCATCGCGCGAGGTCGCCAAAGAGCGGATAGTCAAGCCGCTTCTTCCCCACCCATCGCCAGAACAACATCAGGTTGGCTAGCACGGCGAAGACCACCGTCAGCATGGCCAGCGCCGGCGATAGCCGCACCATCAGGTCAAGCATGCGCGAGCGCGCCTCTGGGTTGGACGAACTTTGCACGCCCATCGTGCGATAGATTTCGTCGCTGTGGGCGAGCGCCGCTTGCAACGCCTGACGAGCATCGCTGACCAGCGCGCCGAGTGAGCCTGCAACCGCCAGCGCGCTCGCAGCCCCGGCCAAGACGACCACCATCGAGACGGCCAACACAATCGCTTCGAAACGCAGCTTGCGTTCGAGCATCCAGCACATCAGAACTGCGGCCAGTCCCAGGCTGGTCACATAGCTTGCCGCGGCGAGCAGGCCTGCACCTGCGCCGGCCAGCACCGTCGCGATCGCGACTGCGCCTGCCGCCCGCCATACCGGCCAGGAACGCCCGGCCGCATAGCCGAGAATCGGGGCCGGCGCGAACAGCATCGCGAGCGCCCCGACGAACGGAATCGCACCGCCCGCCAGATACAACGCCGCGGCCAACGCCCCCGCGCGCATCATCCCGACTGCAGCCTTGCGCGTCACCAGTCCGTCGCTCACCCAAGTGTCGAAAACGGCAGCAGCGCGAGGACGCGAGCGCGCTTGATCGCGACCGTTAGAGCCCGCTGATGGCGCGCGCAGTTGCCCGTCACGCGGCTCGGCACGATCTTGCCGCCCTCGGTGACGAAGGTTTGCAGCGTGCGCCAGTCCTTATAGTCGACCGCCAGCGTCTTGTCGGCGCAAAAGCGGCATACCTTGCGCCGTCCGCCCGGACGCCGCCGCATCGGCGGACGTCCATCGCCGCCGCCGCGCTCCCGATCGCCGTCCGGCCGCGGGCCGCGCGGCCGATACGGCCCCCGGCCGCCCTCGCTGGATTGTGGAAACTGTTCGTTGTCAGCCATCTCGAATTCCGGTTAAGGCTCGCCCGTTGCGAGCCTGATCTCGCGTGCCACTACTTCGACCCGCGCATCGTCGATACCGCTGCGCGTCCGGCGGGCGACGTTACGCAGGCTTCCCGCCACATGCACCTCGCGCCCGCTTGCGAGCGCCGCAAATTCGCGCGCCTCATCGCCGCTCATCACGACCTCAAGTCTTAGCTTCTCGCCTTCGCTCGCGCATTCGACGATCATTTTCAGCACTGGCCGCCCACCCGGAGTGATTCGCAGTTGCGGCGCGTTCACCAGCCTGCCCCAAAGCTCAATTCTATTGCCCCCCGCCATCGGCCTCTTCGGAGGATTCCTTCGGCGGCTCTTCCGCACCCGCTTCAACCCCGGCCGCTTCCGCGGGTGGAGCCACAGCGGGTGGCGCCGCAGCGGCTGCCTTGGCCTCTGCTACTTTGCGCTTGCGCGCTTCGACCTCAGCGCGCAGAGCTGCGGCATCAGCGTCCAGCGCGACCTGCACGGACAGGTAGCGCAATACGCTGTCGGAGATCTTGAGGTTGCGCTCGATCTCGTTCATCACGGCGCCCGGCGCCGCGTAATCCAGACGCACGTAGTAGCCGCGCCGCTCGCGCTCGATCTTGTAAGCGAGCTCGCGCACGCCCCACTCGTCGGTCTCGATCAGCTCACCGCCGCCGGACGCAACCAGTCCTTCGAAGCGCTTGATTGTCTCTTTGGTCTGGGTCTCGCCCAAATCCGGGCGCAGGACAAAGATGGTCTCGTAACGACGCAATCGCGGTCCTCCTCATGGATCACATCCGTGAGCCCCCGAAGGAGCAAGGAGTATAACCGGGTCACAGTACCATCCGCGGATGCCCGCCTCAAGCGCGCCGCGCTGACGGGTAGTGCCCTAGTTTGAAATCTCCGGCAGCTTCGCGCATCCATGGGGAATTGCATCGCTGGGGAGCCCGTTACAGAAACTTACCCTGCCGGTAAAGCGATTGATTCGGTAGACCACAAAGGCAGGGGCGGTCTCAGCGGAGCGAAACTCGTAGATTCCGCTGTAAAAAAACACGGCTATGATCAACGTTATGCCGAGAATTATTACCGCCCGTACGTTCGAGATCATTTTGCGTCCACCTTCATTTGCCTGCTTCCGCGATCAATATCTTCAACGGACCATAGCCGATCTGTTACGCCAGCGGCCATCGCGGGCGCGCAACGCAGCGTCTCGTGCAAGGGCGGGCTTGCCATTGGCGCGCGACCTGTTATGAGGAATTCGCATGGCGCGCATGCCCGCCGCGCCAGCGGAGGAATCAGTCCAGTGGCCAAAGCGAAGACCAAGGCATCGAAGTCCAAGGCGAAGACCAAACCGATCCGCGGCGCCGTCAAAGCCCGCCCCGCGCGCAAACCTGCGCCCAAACCCGTCTCCCGCCGCGATGGAATGGACCTGCCAAACTACGATGCCCTGCCGGTTCGGGCGGGGGCGCCTGCGGGCTCCGCCTGGGGCGTGTTCGGTGAGCGCGACGAAGTCGGCACCATCAATCTGCTCACGCCGCAGCGTGTTCGCCAGGCGACGGCCGAAGTCCGCACCGGCCGGGTCTTCGCGCTCAACCTCCCGATCAACATCCCCAATCCGCCGCTGTTCCATCGCGGCGCGCATCGCCATACGATCAAGCTCTTCCCCGGCGCTGACTACGTGCTCGACGACTTCCTTGACAACTTTTATCCGCAGGCGTCCTCGCAATGGGACGCGCTCTGCCACGTGATGCATCCTTCGCTCGGCGCTTACAACGGCATACCGACCAACGAGATCACGGGCCGCGGCGGCACGCGGCTTGGAATTGACAACTGGGCGCGGCGCGGCATCGCCGGACGCGGCGTGCTGGCCGACGTCGGTCGCTATTACGAGCGCCAAGGCAAAGCGATCGAGTACACCAAGGCGCAGGTCATTCCGCTGGAGGATCTCGAAGCGACGCTCGCCGCGCAAAAGACGCGCCTCAAGACCGGCGACATTCTGGTGATCCGCATCGGCTGGACCCAGTTCTACCTGTCGGCCAGCGCCGAGACCAAGGCCGAGCTCGCCCGCGACACCGTGGTGCCGGGAATCGAAGGCAGCGCGCGCACCGCGCGATGGATCTGGGATCATCATCTCGCCGCGGTCGCCTCGGATTCGCCCGCGCTGGAAGCACTGCCGCCTCCGAGCCAGGACTTTCTGCACTTCCATCTGCTGGCATTTTTCGGGATGCCGATCGGCGAGATGTGGAATCTCGAAGATCTCGCGGCGGATTGCGCGGCCGACAAGCGCTACGAATTCTTTTTGACTTCGGCGCCGCTCAATATCCCGGGCGGAGTCGGCTCGCCGCCCAACGCGATCGCGATCAAGTAGCCATGCGCCCGCAGCGGCCGGCCGCGCTCAGTGGCCGGCCTTTACCATCGCTTCGGTAGTCAGGAAGTCCTTGTCGATCGCGCCCATGTTGATGTACCAGCATTCGCGCTCGGGGGTGTTGCGGCCGGGCAGATAGCAGGTCGTGACGTATTTCGACTGCAGATCGACACTCGATGACGCGACCACAAACTCCCGCTTGAAAGGATAAATCGCCACATGCGCGTCCGGCACCGGACGATCCCGATAGGTCAACAGGTAGAGTTGCGTCTTCCACAGCTCACCCTTCCGGTCGTAGCTGTCCATGTACGGATTGAACCACATTTCCGCGTCGATATATCCGATGGTCTTCGACTGCAGGATCTCGCTGGTACGCTCTGGGCGCGGGGTTATCTCTACCACGTACAGGTTGCGCATCTCCCAATTCTCGGGGCATGAGGTCGAACCCCCGTCAGTCGGACAAAGCTGCGCGGGCGAATGCTCGGCATGCGCGCAGGAGAGCATCTTGCGATCGCCCAGAAACTTGTAGTTGTACTCCTGCGGCTTGGCGTTGAATCCTCCCGCGTGATCGGCATCCCACGTGGTGAGACCCGCCGATGAACTGAGGATCGACTCGCTGACCCTGCGCACACGCCGGTTCGAAGACAGATACGCCCAAGTGTCGTCGCCATGGTCGGGATCCCAATAACGCACGCGCAGCCCGCCGCTTCCCTTGCCTTCGGCGGGTGCGATGACCGGATAGTAGGCCGTCCGCCACCACACGGCGCTGGTCTTGAAGTCAGGATCGACCGGCATCGGCTCGACCTCGGTTCGTCCCAGGTTGGAGTAGAAGGCAAGATGGCCCGCCTGCGTATAGAGCAGCAGGTTCTGCGGCCCTCCGGGATTGAAGGTCGTAACCTCGCAGTCGAAGAACCTGAGATCGGCGTCATCGGTCCCGATCGGCCGGAAGCTGGAATTCCACATGATCTTGGTTGCGACGTCGGGATCGTTGGGGTCGAGGATCGGAAATGGTTGGCCGGCAACGTAACCGACCAGGGTTCGATGGTCGGCGGAGAGGCGCACCTGCGACGAGTATTTTTCGGTCGCGTCCTGATAAGGCGGCGGCCAATCGACGCGCTTGGACGCGACGATATTCATCTCCATTCCCTTGGTCACCGCGAAGTATACGCCGGGACTCAGCAGCTCCTTCACCGCCGCGGCATTCTGCGCCGTGATGTGATCCCCCGGCTTGACCTGCGCATGCGCCGCTGGAGTAATCGCCGCCGCAGCCAGAGCCGCGAACAAACTCGTGGCTGCGAGCATGATGGCAGGTCTGATGTTCTTGCTCATTCGATGCATCTGGAATCCTCGTTCCCCAAGTTGAGGTTTCGGCTGTCGCTCGGGAAAGCGCCAACACGACGCAAGCCTTCGGCGCGTCATATTGTCACGCCTCTTCTTCGAAGCACACCCGGTCGGCCCCGCAGCGGCGCGCGTCAGCCGGCATATCGTCGGGTCCGTAGGGCTTGAGCGTGCGGATACAGGTGTAGCATGCGGTGGTGCTGTCAGGATCGATGATGCGGCGGCCGTCGGCGTCCCGATAGTACGCAGTCTTGGTGCGCAGCATCGCGCACCAGCGCGGATTCGCCGTCGTGATCGCAGACGACATAGCTAGGCGGCCTCCATGCCGGCGGCCTTCAGGATCGCGCGGCGCACGAGCACCTTCGCGATTGTGACTTTGTAGGCGTTGTCGGACATCGGCTGGGCGTTCTTCAATGCGGCCTCGGCAGCCGCATCGGCGCGAGCGCGATCCAGCCGCGCACCATTCAGCGTCCGCTCAGCCTCGACCGCGCGCCATGGAATCGGCGCAACCGCACCCATCACGATGCGTGCTTCAACGACGCGGTCGCCCGCTCGCCCGATCACGGCTGCAACGCTCACCAGCGGCCAATCGAAGCTCTGCTTCTCGCGCACTTCGAGATAGACGCTCCGCGCGCCGGCACGCGGCGATGGTATGTTCACTTCCGTCAGGATCTCGCCGGGCTGGATTGAGTTCTCGCGCTTGGGATCGGCTTCGGGCAGCGTGAAGAACTTTTCGAGTACAACCATGCGCTCGCCCGATGGCCCGACCAGTTTCGCGCTCGCACCAAACGCCACCAGGGCGACCGCGAGATTCGACGGGTGCACGATGAATGACGGGCCGCCGCCGAGAATCGAATGATAGCGGTTGAGCCCGCCGATCGCGTAACACTTGTCACCACCCTTCTTGAGGCACCGAATGTCAGGATTGCGGAAATACCAGCATCGCGGACGCTGCAGCAGATTTCCGCCCACCGTGCCCTGATTGCGGATCTGGGGTGTGGCCGCTTCGCCGCCGGCTTCGGCTAGCGCCGCGAATCTCTCCCGCACCTCCGGATGCGCTGCGACTTCGGCGAGCTTCGTAAGCGCGCCCAGCCTCAGCGAACCATCGGGCCGCCGCTCGATTCCGTTCAGCGCAGGCAGTCCTTTCAGATTCACCAGCGTCGCCGACTCGATCAGATTGAGCTTCATCAGATCGACAACATCGACTCCGCCCGCCAGCGCTATATGACCGGACAGCGCCAGCATCGCGGCTGCATGCGGAACATCGGCGGGCGTGATGACTTCGAAGCGCCTCATGCGGGAATCCTGCCGGTTGCGCCGATCGCCGCCAGCACCTTGTCTGGCGTGATCGGCAGCGAACGCACTGGCGCGCCGAGCGCGTCGGCCACCGCGCATCCGACTGCCGCCGCGCTCGCTAGATGCGCCGCTTCGCCCAACCCGAGCACACTGGTGTTGTTGATCCCGTTGGCGACCTCGACGAACAGCGCCGTGATGTCCGGTGTGTCCAGCGCGCCAAGCAGCTTGTAGTCGTCCATCGTCGGGTTGAGCATCAGGCCGGTCTGCGGGTCCATATGGCGCTCTTCGAACAGCGCGAAGCTCAGGCCCATCAGGACGCCGCCGTTGACCTGACTGCGCGCAGTCAGCGGATCGAGGATGACGCCGGCATCATGGACCGCAACTACCTTGACCACGCGAACCACCCCGGTCTCAGTGTCGACCTCCACCTCGGCGAATTGGCATCCGCCCTGCCCGCCTCTGAAGCCTTCGTAGTTCATCACGCGCTCGCCTTGCGCCGAGATGAAGTCGCCGGGCAGCCTGCGGCATACCTCCGCCATCGCGACTGATCGCGCCGGGTCGAAGTGCACGGAGATCGCGCCGTCGCGCACCACGAGATCGCGCGGCTGCGCACCCAACAGCGGTGCCGCGATGCGAAACAGCTTCACCTTGAGCAGCGCCGCCGCCTGGCGCACCGCCGGCGTGGCCGAGGGCGCCGTCATGCTCCCGCCCGAGGGCAGCGAGAACAGATATCGTGTATCTCCGATCTCGGCGCGGACGCGATCGAGCGGCACGCCGAGCTCCTCCGCTGCGACCATCGCGACGATCGTGCGTGTGCCGGTGCCGATATCCTGCGTTCCGATGCGCGCCTCGAAGTGGCCGTCGCGGAAGGCAAACACCTGCGCCTCGGGCCCCGATGCGCCGACCGCATGCCATGCGGCGCTCGACACGCCGATTCCACGGCGAATCACTCCGGTCTTCGCCGCGCGCGACTTGTCGGCCCAATCGAAGCTCTTCGCGCCGATATCGTACTCGAGCGCGCGCACCGGATCGGTGTTGTTGCACCGCCGCATCTCGAGCCGATCGAGGCTGAGCTTGCGCGCCAGCTCATCGATCGCCAGCTCGAGCGCGAAGGATCCTTGCGGCCATCCCGGCGCACGCATCGGCGCCGCCGGACCCGCGTTGATGAAGACGTTGCGCTCTTCGGTGCGAACGTTGGCGCACTCATAGATGTTGCGCACCGGGCCCGCACTCCCCGAGCCGCCGCCGACTCCGCCGCTGCCATGCTGAATCAGTTCGATTGCGGTTAGCTTGCCCTGACGATCGGCACCGATCCGGATGCGTTGCCATGAGTTGGGACGATTGCCGGTCGCAACGTGCTCGGCTGCGCGCGGCAGCATCAGCTTGACCGGCGCGCCTGCTTCGCGAGCCAGCCGCGCCGCGATCACGGTGTGGACGCCGGCGCCGAACTTCGATCCGAAGCCGCCGCCCAGGTAGCCCGTGATTACGCGCACCTTCTCAGGCGGCAGATTGAAATAACTCGCGAGGTCGTCGCGCACCGAGAAGATGCCCTGGGTCGAGCACCACACAGTCAGCTCGTCGCCATTCCAGCTCGCGACCGCGCCGTGAGTCTCCAGCGAGACATGCGTCTGCACCGGCGTCGTATAAACCGCGTCATGCGTGATCGCGGCATTTTTCAGGCCTTGTTCGAGATCGCCGCGGCTGTTGATCGACGGCGAGTCGGCGTTGCTCGCCTTATGAAACACGCGCGGCGCCGAATCCTTGAGCGCCTCGCCCATATCGACCACAAACGGCAGCGGCTCGTAATCGACCTTAATTCGCGCCAGCGCGTCATTCGCGATATCCGGGCTGCGCGCAGCGACCGCCGCAACTTCCTCGCCCGCGAATCGCACCTCGCGCACGTCGAGCGCGATTGCCGCGCGCACACCGGCCAGCCCGCGCGCCTGCGATATGTCGACGCCGCGGATCCGCGCATGCGGGTATGGACTGCGCAGAATCGCCCCGTAGAGCATCCCGGGCAAGCTGATATCGTAGGTATACTGCGCACGGCCGGTCGCCTTGGCGGGGCCGTCAAGGCGCGGCGTGGGCTTGCCGACCACGCTGAACTTCTCTCCCCAGGCCCACGGTGTCGGCTCGTCGTCCGGAATAACCAGCGCGACGTCGCGCGTACCGCCTTGGAAGCCGAGGTTGACGGTGACGCGCCGGGACATCAGGCGGCTCCCGGGCCTTTTGCGCCCTTAAGTTGCGCGGCCGCTTTCAGAGCTGCGGCAAAGACATGAGGATAGGTGCCGCAGCGGCAAATGTTGCCGGCCACCGCGCGCCTGATCTCACCCAGATCGGCGTTTTGATTGGCCGCCAGCCGCGCCGCGATCGACATCACGAAACCCGGCGTGCAAAACCCGCATTGCATCGCGTCAGCCTCAACGAAGGCGGCCTGCACCGGATGCATCTTCCCGGGCGAACCGAGTCCTTCGATAGTAGTGACCTCATGGCCGCGCGCATCGAAGGCGAGCATCATGCACGAATTAATCGGCTGGCCGTCCACATGCACCGTACATGCGCCGCATGCGCCCCGGTCGCATACCAGCTTGGTGCCGGTCATCCCGAGATGCTCGCGCAGCGCGCGCAGCAGCGTCACCCGCGGTTCGATATCGAGCTGATGCGCGGTTCCGTTGATACGAAGCTCGATCGTTTGGGCATCGGGACCCAGGCGCTCGGTCACGCCGGCATCGCTCGCGCCTTCCGCCGCCTTCGCCTTCGGCACTGTCGCGAGGCCGGCCGCCGCCGCGAGCGCACCTGCTCCCTTGATGAATGAACGGCGGGTCAGAACGACCGGCGCCGTTCCAACAGACCCATCGGCGCGCCGACTGTCGCCATCGGGCTTGCTATTCTCGTCGCTCATCTCAAAACGCCGCCACCCCTTCGGCCGCGTCAGCATCGCGGGAGATCCACCCGGCGGCGACCAGCGCGAGGCCAAATATCACAAGCCCGATTAAGAACCCGAAACAGGCGGTCTTGGTAAAGTAGACGCTCGTGTTCAGAACATTGTCAAGAAACACTCTCCGATCGTAGCCAAACTGACCCGCGATCCAGGCGCGTATCGCGCCGTCTCCCACGCCCCATCCGACGCGCGCCGCCGCCGCGCATACTGGCGTAAGCGGAACCAGCGCTATGATCGCTATGGCGAGCGACCACACCAGCGCACGGCGCGCTGATCCGCTTTCCCCTACCATACGGCGCGCGATGCGCAGGCCCATCATGGCGCCGAACATCACCGCGGCGCCTTCCATCAGCCAGAACTCATGCGCATTCCACCACGCGCCGAGTGGAGGATTGAAATACCGCGGCACGATGTGCGCACCCAGGCTGAAGCTGAGCAGCGAAAAAACCCCGAGCGCGGCGCTCAGAATTGTTGGCCATCGCACGATGCGGCGCATCTGGCGATCGCTCATCGTCCACACTACCCGGAAAAGTTCGACCCTTGGACCCGCGTCAGGGCGAGCGACAGATAAACGATCGCGAGTACCAAGCCGCCGACAGTCAACCCGATGCGCCGAAAGCCGGCCTGCACAGGCGCCAGTGCCGGATTCGGGCCGTCGGCGGAGAGGCGGATGATTCGCGCGCCGAGTCGGCCGTATTGATAGAGCGCGAGAGCAATCGCAATCGCGACCAGCACCAGCTTGATCGCGAGAATGGGAGTCACCAAGCCGAAGAACAACAGGTTGACCATCCCCGTCGCGACCAGGAGCGCCAGCGCGCCCAGCACAATCGCGCCGAGCCTGCGGAAGACTCGCCGCACCACGCGAATTCGCGCCGCCGGCTCAAGCTCATCCGCCAGCACCGGCATCAGGACGAACGTACTGAACAATGATCCGCCTAATGCCACGATCACTGCGACCACATGTACGAAGAGCGCCATCATCCGCCACGAGAACATCTGCGTGGGTTGTAACCAATCCGGCGCACGCCGCACAAGGAAGCCGGTGCCGATCGGCGCCGGCGCTTAGTCGATATGCAGACGCTCGGCGAGCCGGCTGAAGCGGCGGCGTTCTTCCTCGTTGCGAACCGCCTGCTGCAACGCGCTGCGCGTACCGACCAGCACGCATACGCGTTCCGCGCGAGTGATTGCGGTATACAGCAGATTGCGCCGAAGCATCAGGTAGTGGCTCTGGTGAAGTGGCATCACGACCGCCGGATACTGGCTGCCCTGGCTCTTATGGACTGAGATGGCATACGCCAGCGCCAGCTCATCGAGCTCGCCCAGCTCGTAGGATGCATGGTTCTCGTCGAATAATACTTCCAAACGCTTCTTGCTCGAGTCCACGCGCACTACCCGCCCGATGTCTCCATTGAAGATCAGCTTGTCGTAGTTGTTGCGCAGCTGGATCACGCGATCGCCTTCGCGCAGGATCTTCTCTCCCGACCGCAACTCGCGGCCCGAAGGATTGAGCAGTTGCTGCAACTCGGCGTTGAGCGCATGAACACCGATCGGTCCCCGATTCATCGGCGTGATCACCTGCACCTCGCGCGCGTCGCTGATGCCGAACTTCCCGGGCAGGCGTTCCTGCACCAGCTGGCGGATCGTGGCGCGGATGTCATCGGGCGCGCCTCGCTCGATGAAGAAGAAATCGCTATGCGCGTCATTGCCGGTCTCCGGCATCAGGCCGCGATTGATCCGATGGGCATTGGCGACGATCAGGCTCTGGCGCGCCTGCCGGTAGACCTCGGTCAGCGCCACGACCGGCACGAGTCCCGATGCGATCACATCCTTGAGCACGCTGCCCGCGCCCACCGACGGCAGCTGGTCGCGATCGCCCACCAGCACCAGCGAGCAGTTGGGCATCAACGCGGCGAGCAGGCTCGCGGCGAGCTCGAGATCCATCATCGATGCCTCATCGACGATGATGAAGCTGGTGCGCAGCGGAAAATTTTCATTGCGCAAGAACTCGCCGGTGTCGGGAGAGAACTCGAGCAGGCGATGGATCGTCTTGGCATCGCGGCCGGTGGCCTCGGCCAGCCGCCGCGCGGCGCGGCCGGTCGGCGCCGCCAGCGCGGGCCGGATACCCGCCTCGTCCAGCGCCGCGAGCAGCGAGCGCACCAGCGTGGTCTTGCCAGTGCCGGGCCCGCCGGTGATGACCGCGACCTTGCTCCTGAGTGCCGACCCAAGCGCCGCCCGCTGCTGTGCCGAGAGCGCGATGCCGGCGCCTTTCGCCGCGGCCGCCACCGCCCGCTCGACCGCCGCAGAGGCCATCGCGCGTCCCTTGCTGAGCTCACGGAGCCGCCGCGCGACGGTGGTTTCGGCTTCATGCATCCGCTTTAGGTACACGGCCTCGTCCCGGTCATCGCGCTCGATGATCACATCGCCGCTTCGGGCCAGATCATCCGCCGCCTGGCGGGCCAGTTCGGGATTCATATCGAATGTGGTGCGGAACTGGCCTTCGATGTAGCCCAGCGGAGCGTATACATGACCCTCGTCCGTCATCCGTTCGAGCAGATAGAGCAGCGCGGCGCGAGCGCGCTCGATCGAATCGCGCGGGATGCCGAGCTGCTGGGCGACAGTGTCGGCGGTGCGAAAGCCGATCCCGTGGACCTCGCGCGCGAGCAGGTAGGGATCACGCTTGACGGTCTCGAGCGAGGCGGTGCCGTACTTGCGATGGATGCGAAGCGCATGGCTGGCCGGGAGCCCATGCCCGCGCATGAAGACCCCCAGTTCGCGCAGCCCCGAGGCGTCGCGCCACGCGGCCGCGATGCGTTCGACCGCGACTCTGCCCAGGCCGCGGACTTCGCGCAGTCGATGCGGCTCCTGCTCGAGAATCGCCGGCAGTTGGTCGCCGAAGTGCTCGGCGATGCGACCCGCGAGCTTGGGACCGACGCCGCGAATCTGGCCGGAGCCGAGATAGCGCTCGATTGCCGAGACGCCGGCCGGGCGCAGGATCTCGAACTCGCTGACCCGGAACTGCTCGCCGTATTTGGGATGAGTCTCGAAGTGGCCGCGCAGGCGCAGCGCGCTGCCGACTTCGACACCCGCGAGCTCGCCGACGATGGCGACCAGCTTGCGCCTGTCGTTCAGATCGGCGGCATCCAGCCGCGCAACCGTGTACCCGCTCTGATCGCTTACGAACAAAATCTGATCGAGGGTTCCCTCAATCGATTCAATCTGATGCTCGGCGCCTGCCACGTCGACCGCCGTTCCCGCGCTAGACCTCGACCTCAGCCCAGCGGCCGGAGTTGAAACGCACCCATTTCAAGCTCGAGCGCACCAGATAATCGGCGAGCAATGACCACCAGATCCAGCTCACCGGACCATGGTAATGCACGATGATCATAGTCAGAGCCAACCGTAAGCCGTAAAAGCCCGCCACCGAAGCGAACAGCGGGAATTGCGAATCGCCGGCCCCGCGCAATGCGCCGGTCAGCGTCCAATCCAGCGCCATCAGCGGTTGGGCGGCTCCCAGCGCAAAGATGAAGGTGATGGTCAGCGCGATTACGCCGGGATCCTTGATGAAGAGCTGAGCGATCTCGCGCGAGAAGACGATTACGATCACTCCGAGCACGCTCATCATTACTACCGCCATGAAGGTCGACTGCAATCCGGCCTGGCGGGCGAAATGGCGGTCGCCTGCGCCCAGCCCTTGCCCCACCAGCGTCGCAGCCGCGGCGGAGAACCCGAACCCGGGCAGAAACGACAGCGCCAGGATGCGTACGCCGATGAAGTATGCGGCCATCGCCTTCTCGCCATAGCTTGCCACGAAGGCCACGTAAGCGAAGAAACCAAACTGAATCACAAGCTGTTCGATCGACGCCGGATAGCCAATTTTGAGGATCCGACGCGCCAGCGACATGTCGGGCAGCATCCGGCGCCAATGCAGCGTCAGCACCGCATCCTTGAGCGACACGGACCATACGAACAGGCCGGCGGCGAGCGTCAGCGCGATCAAGGTCGCGTATGCCGAGCCATCGACTCCGTATGCGGGAAATCCGAACTTGCCAAAGATCAGGGCGTAGTTCGCGATGATTGCGAAGATATCCACCACCGCACCGATCCACAGCGGCGTGCGCGTATCGCCCGCGCCGCGTTGCGACGCCGCGCACATGACCACTAATCCCAGCATCGGCTCCGACAGCATCGTGATGCGCAGGTAGCGGGCCCCCATTACTGCCACCGGCCCGGTGACCCGGAACAATGCCAGCATCTGCGAGGCAAACAGGATGACCGGGATGGCGATCGCGATGGAGACCAGCACGCCCCAGATGAGCGATTGCTTGAGCACTTCCTCGGCATGATCGCGATCGCGCGCGCCGATGCCGCGCGCGACCAGCGCCACCGTCCCGGTGCCGATCGCAGCGATTCCGGCCCGCACCGCGCCCAGCACTTGAGTCGCGAGACCGACCGCGCCCACTGCGTCAGCGCCCAATCGCCCCACCATCAGGATCGACACCAGCCCGATGATCGAATCCAGCGAGAAGGACAGGATCACGGGCCATGAGAGCGCCCAAATCTCCGAGCGCATCCGCCCTGGCGGGGGCAACCCGAAGACCACCGAGCTGGGCGGCGCCAGCTCGGGCGCGTTCTCGGCAAACTCGGACATGATTTGTGTGCCAGTTAGTCCAGCCCAAGGCCGGACAGTCAAGCCGCAGGACTGGCTGAAGGCGGCTGCGAGACGCGCACTGGCAGAATCATCAGGCTCAACCCACGCTCCTGCAGCAGGTTCTGAAGCTCCAAAGCAGTATGGTTGTGCAGGAAGCGGCTCAGAAACGTCTCCTGCTCAAACACCAGCTTGCCGGCGAAGAAGACCGACCGCGGAAACTCGCGCGCGACCTCGAGGCAAAGGCGGTAAAGCTCAACGACCGAATCAGTGCCGAGACCGGCGCGCAGCTCGGCATGGAATCCGAGATCAGCCGCCAGCCGGCAGTATTCGCTCAAATCGTCGGCGAGCTGCTGTTCAAGTTGCTCGACTTGTTCGCGGCCCTTGAGCAAAGCCGAGTCGACCTCGCCGACGCTGACGAACACAACGTTGCGGAACTGCGCCTCGAACAGCCGCGGCACCGCGACCAGCGTAGCGAGGCCAAGCCCGCTGAAGCCGTTGACCAGCAGCACCGCGGTTGGCGCCGATCGATCAAACGATGCCGCTGGCTTTTCTTCGGCCGCCGCGAAGAGTTGCGGCAGGATGTCGGCCTCGAGTTGGCGCACGATCCCGCCCACGCGCTCGTAGTGGCGGCGGATCGCGAAGCAGGCGGCGATCAACCCGCCGGTCATCAGGACCGTCACCCAGCCGCCCTCGTTGAATTTGAGCGTCAAGGTCGTGACCAGGATCATCGCCGTGAAGACGCATCCGAGCCCGTTCACGGCCAGCTTGCGCTTCCATTGGCGATCAGCCCGGCGCTCTTTCCACCAATGCACGCTCATCCCCAGCTGCGAGAGCGTGAACGTGACAAACACGTTGATCGCGTACAGGACGACCAGCACCTTCACGCGCGCCTGCGCGAAAAACAGGATGGCCGCCGCGGCCAGCGCCATCGCGAGAACGCCGTCCTCGATTACCAGGCGTCCGCTGAGGTTGGCCAAGCGCCGCGGCAGCCAGCGGTCGGTGGCCATGGTGGCGAGCACCTGCGGGCCGCCGATGAAACCGGTCTGCGCCGCGACGAACAGGAGCACCGCCTCGGTGAGAAGCGCGAAGGTGACGATTCCCATCCCGATCGGAAACTCCCCGATCTGCCAGCCGCCCACCAGCCGGTTGAACATCACCGCGTTGAGCGTGCGGCCCAACTCCGGTTCAGCGCCGACCAGCAGATAGCCCAGGATGATCCCTCCGGCGATGAAGGAGAGTGATACTGCCATGTAGAGCATCGTGCGCTTGCCGGTTGCGGCGCGCGGCTCGCGCAGCATCGGCAATCCGTTACTGACCGCCTCGATTCCGGTGTAGGTGCCGCCGCCAAGGCTGTACGCGCGCAGAAAAATGATCGCCAGCGGAATCGCGCCCAGGGTCGCGACGCCGCTGTGCAGATCGGCCACCGCGTCGCGGGCGATCATCGGCAGCTCGACAGCGCGGCTCACGAGCGCATACACGATCATCGCGATATGAATGACAACGAAGGAAAGGAAGACCGGCACCAGCGCTACTACCGATTCCTTCACCCCGCGCAGGTTGAGCCCGACCAATCCCGCTACCACAGCGAGCGCGAACCACAGTTTCCAAGGATGCCATGGTACCGGAAGGAAGCTGAAGATCGCGTCGGCGCCGCTAGCGATCGAGATCGCGATCGTCAGCACGTAATCGACGACCAGCGCCGCGCCGGACACCACGCCGGGATATTTTCCGAGCAGGCGTGTGGCGACGAGGTAGCCGCCGCCGCCGGTGGGAAAGAGGCTGATCGTCTGGCTGTAGGAAGCCGAGATCACGAAGACCGTCAGCGCCATCAGCATCGCCAGGAAGACCGCGAGATACTGGTGCGATCCCAGCGCGATGAATGCTTCCTCGGGCCCGTAGCAGACCGAGCTTAAGCCATCGGAGCCCAGCCCGACCCATGCAAGGAAGGCCGCCAGCGAGATCTGCTGAAGCACGCCCGGGTCGCGCAGGTCACGCGCTGGACCCTTGATCAGATCGCTGAGCTTGCGCTTGTTCTCGGAACCCGAATTGCCAGACCCAGATGCCATCGCCCGCTGCCGGCCTCCGCCTCGTGCCGCAAGCTAACCGAGGGAGGTGGGCCGGTAAAGGAGCCGCCCGGTGACTCTCCGCCAGTCCAAGGCCGCTGCGACCCGCCTTTGCTCACATTCCGTGCGCGGCCGACACACGCTGCTGGCCGAAGCCGACTTGAGGCGACTGCGTCGGCTCTGACACCCGGATCGGCAGTATCACCAGGCTCAGCCCCTGCATCTGCAGCCATGACTGCAACTCCAACGCGGTATGATTGTGCAAAAAGCGGCTGATAAAGTGGTCGCTCTCGGTCTCGAAAACCAGTTTGCCCGCGAAGAACACCGACGATGGGAACTCACGCGCCACCTCACTGCACAGCCCGCGCAACTCAAGCACTGAATCGGTGCCAATCCCGGCGCGCAGCTCGGCGTGGAAGCCCAGATCGGCGGCGAAGTCGCTGTACTCGCTGAGGTCGTCCGCTATCTGCTTCTCCAGCTCCTCTACCTGCTCATGGCCCTTTAGCAGCGCGGAATCGACTTCGCCTACTGCGACAAACACGACGTTGCGGAACTGTGAGCCGAACAGCCGCGGGATCGAGACCAGCGTCGCCAGCCCCAGGCCGTTGAAGCCGTTGACCAGCAGCACCGCGGTCGGCGCCGATCTGTCCAGCAATGCCGACTCCTTGTGCTCGGCGGCGAACAGTTGCGGCAGGATGTCGACTTCCAGTTGCTGCACCGCACGCGCCACCCGTGCGTAATGGCCATTGATACTGATGCAAAGCGCGATCAACCCGCCCGTCATCAGCACCGTGATCCAGCCGCCCTCGCCGAACTTCAGCGTCAGAGTGATCAGGAGGATCAAACCGGTGAAGAAGCACCCGACACCGTTGATCAGCAGTTTGCGCTGCCATCCCGGTTCGCGCGCCCGCTCCTGCCACCAATGCACACACATTCCCAGTTGCGAAAGCGTGAAAGTCAGGAAGACGTTGATCGCGTAGAGAATCACCAGCGTATCGACTCGGGCCCGGGTCAGCAGCAACAACCCCGCCGCCGCGCCCGCCATGGCGAGGATGCCGTCCTCGATTACCAGCCGGCCGCTCAGATTGGCCAGCCGCCGCGGCAGCCAGCGATCGACCGCCATCGTCGCCATCACTCGCGGTCCATCGAGAAACCCGGTCTGTGCCGCGACGAACAGCAGCGCCCCTTCCGTGATCAGCGTGAATGTTACGATCGGCAGGCCGACCGGAACGCCCGCGATCCGCCATCCCGAAGCGAGCTTGTAAAAGAAGACCGCGTTGAGCGTCTTGCCCGGCTCGGGGCCAACGTCGGTCAGCAGATAGCCGATCAGGATGCCGCCCGCGATGAAGGCCAGCGAGATCGCCATGTAGATCATGGTGCGCTTGCCGGTCGCCGCGCGCGGCTCACGCAGGATCGGCAGTCCATTGCTGACCGCCTCGATCCCCGTGTAAGTGCCGCCGCCCAAGCTGTAAGCCCGGAAGAAGATCACAGCCAGCGCGAAGACCCCCAGCCCGCTCACTCCCGAATGAACCTGCGCCACGGCATCGCGCCCGACCTCCGGCAGCCGGCCGGCATGGATCAGGAACGCGTACCCGATCATCACTACGTGCATCACCACGAACGACAGGAAGATCGGCAGCAGCGTGAGCACCGATTCCTTCACGCCCCTGAGATTCATCGAGACCAGCACGATCACAATTCCCAGGCAGAAGATCACCTTCCATTCCAGCCAATGCACGGGTAGGAAGCTGAAAATCGCGTCAGCGCCGCTGGCGATCGATACCGATATGGTCAGCACGTAGTCCACCACCAGCGCCGCCCCCGAGACGACGCCCGCATGGCGCCCCAGCAGCTTGGTCGCGACCAGATAGCCGCCACCACCAGTGGGGAACAGATCGATCGTTTGCGAATACGAGGCCGAGATGATGAAGACCGTCAGCGCCATCAGCATCGCGAGGAAGACCGCGAGATACTGATGACTACCCAGCGCCAGGAACGCCTGCTCCGGCCCGTAGCACGACGAACTTAGCCCGTCGGAGCCCAGCCCGACCCAGGCCAGAAAGGCGACCAGTGACAGATTGTGGAAGACCTCGGGGTCGCGCAGGTCTCGCGGCTTCCCGATTAGGACTTCAGTTATCGAGCGCTTGCTTTTCGGAGCAGGACTATCCGGTTCAGTGGACATATCCCCTGCGGGCCGCCTCCCAACCGATCGTGCGCAAATTATATAAGGGAAGCGTGTACGTAAAGTTCGGCGCCGCCATCAGCTGCCCGGATGGCTTTGCGGAATGGAGCATGAACGCCCCTTTTCAGCATCATTCGTCCAGTGAAGTCAGTATCTTGCGGCGTCTAGCCACGCTTTCCTCATAAGCAACGGGCTGTCGCGTGGTCAGTTCGCTTCATGCGGAGTAAACCGCCCGCTCAAGGCCAAAGCGATAGCGCGCCGCGTCGATCAGATTCTGCATCAGCGCCAGCACCGTCATCGGTCCGACTCCGCCGGGATTCATCGTAATCCATCCCGCGACCGCCTTGACCGCTTCGAAATCGACGTCGCCCCCAAAGCGACCCTTGCCCACCCGCCTGAAACCGACATCGATCACGCATGCGCCCGGCTTCACCATCTCAGCCGTGATCAGGTATGGCCGCCCGACATCGGCACCGACACACGAGACCAGAATGTCCGCCTCGCGGCAGATCGCGGCAAGATTTCGCGTATGCCGATGGCACCACGTCACGGTCGCGTTGCACATCCGGCCACCCAGGATTAGCGCCAATGGTTTGCCCGCGATATCGCTGCGGCCGATCACGACCGCTCGCGCCCCGTCGACGGCAACCTTGTAATGATCGAGCAGCGTCAGGACACCGCGCGGCGTGCACGGGATGAAGCGGCCCCACTGGCCGCGATAAAACCCGCCGACGCTGGCCGCCGAAACCGCATCGACATCCTTGAGCGGATCGATCGCATCGAACAGCCGATGCTTGTCGATTCGCTCGGGTATCGGCAACTGCAACAGGATTCCAGCGATACGGTCGTCTCGATTGAGCCTCTGGATGGCTTCGAGCAGGCCCTCAGTGGTCGCGGTTGACGCGTTCACCTCGATCAACTCGCTGATTAGGCCCAGCTCCGCCGCATAGCGCTGCTTGTTGCGCACATACTGCCGCGAAGCCGGATCGTCGCCCACCAGAATCGCCGCCAACCCCGGCACGAAGCCCTGCCCTTGCGCGAGCTCCTGCGCATAATTGCGCACCTCGGGCATCAGATGCTCGACGATGGCGCGGCCGTCCATGACTACTGCCGCCACTTCCATCGAGACTACACGATCGCGCCGGTCCAATCATCGCACGGCGTACCGGCGCGCATCCGCGCCGATTGTTGAAAGCCCGCGGCCACCTACTCGTTGCGCATCTGACCGTCTGTTAGAATTTCATCTGCAAGATGGCGACGGCGAAACGCACCGTCCTGTTCGAGCTCCATCAGAGACTCGGTGCCCGGATGACGGAGTTCGCGGGATTCCAGATGCCCGTGAGTTACCGCGGGATCATCGAGGAGCATCTGGCGGTGCGCTGCCACGCTGGCGTCTTCGACGTCAGCCACATGGGCGAGTTCGAACTCAGCGGGCCCGGTGCACTGACGCTGCTTGAACGAGCCTTGACCAACTCGGCGGCGCGCCTGCGCGAGGGCCAGGCGCAGTACAGCATCCTTTGCAACGAACGTGGGGGCGTAATCGACGACGTGATCGTCTATCGGCTCGCCGCTGACCGCTACATGCTGTGCGTCAACGCTTCGAACATCACGCACGACCTCGAATGGTTGCGGTCGCTGGACACCGCTGGCCGCGCGGGCTTGCGCGATATAAGCGACGATACCGCGCTCATCGCGATCCAAGGGCCGGCAGCGGTCTCGATCATCCAACAGCTGGCGGAATTCCAGCTCGAAAGCATCCCGCGCTTCGGAGTGATGCAGGCGCAGGTCGCTGGCCTGCGATGCATCCTCGCGCGTACCGGCTACACGGGCGAGGACGGCTTCGAAATCTTTCTGCCCACAGAATCGGCGCCGAAGATGTTCGAGGCGCTGCTCGCCAGCGGTTCTCCCAGCGGGATGCTTCCGTGCGGGCTTGGCGCGCGCGACACGCTCCGGATGGAAGCCGGACTCCCGCTCTACGATCATGAGCTCGACGCCGACACGACTCCGCTCGAAGCGGGCCTCGGCGCGTTCGTCAAGCTGGGCCGCGATTTCGTCGGCGAGCCCGCGCTCGCGCACCAGAGGCGATTAGGAACGCGCAAGCGGCTGATCGGGATTCGCACCGAGGACGGCAAAAGTATCGCGCGGCAGGGCCACAAGCTACAGCTCGATGGGCGCGAAGTGGGAATCGTGACCAGCGGTACCTATGCCCCCAGCTTAGGCCGCCCGCTCGCGATGGCCTACGTGCGCGATCACGATAGCGTCGCAGCCATTGGCGAAGGGCAGATGCTCGCCGTCGCCATTCGCCAGCGACATGTCGATGCGCGCGTCGTCGCGTTGCCGTTCTATCGGCGCGGCCAACGGGCCGCCGCAAGCATTTAACGAAGGGTGGTTGGTCGAAGGTGGACGAACTGATGAGATTTCTGCCGCACACCGAAGCTGACATCGCCGCGATGCTCGAGGTCGTCGGTGCGGCCTCGCTCGATGATTTGATCGCGCATGTCCCTGCCGAGCTCCGCGATCGCGCAGCGATCCGCATTGCGCCAGGCCTTGGCGAGCAGCAAGTGGCCGCCAGCATCGCAGCGCTTGCCGAGCGCAATCGCGACGCTGTGCGCATGACCAGTTTCCTCGGCGCGGGCTACTACCGCCATTACATCCCCGCCGCCGTGCGCTCGATCACCTCGCGCGCTGAGTTTGCGACTTCCTACACTCCCTACCAGGCAGAGGCGAGTCAGGGCACTCTGCAGGCCATCTTCGAGTTCCAGACTCTGATCACGCAGCTCACCGGACTCGAAGTCGCCAATGCCAGCATGTACGACGGCGCTTCGGCTGCGGCCGAGGCCGTCCTGATGGCGCATCGGCTCGCGCCAGCGCGGTCGATCGTCGCGGTATCGCGTACGCTATGGCCTGACTATCGCGCCGCGATTCGCACCTACCTGTCCGCGCTCCGCAGTATCGAAGTCGTTGAACTTCCGTTCGACGCCACGACCGGGGCCGTCGATATCGACGCGCTCAAGCGGCTCGCGGGCCCGAGTCTGCTCTGCGTCGTCGCTGGATACCCCAACATGTTCGGCGTCATCGAGCCGCTGGCGACGATCGCGGAGATCGCGCATGGCGCCGGCGCGCTCGCAATATCGGCCACGGCCGAGGCGCTCGCACTTGGACTGCTCAAATCGCCGGGCGAATTGGGTGCGGATATCGCGGTCGGCGAAGGCCAGAGCTTCGGCCTGCCGGTACAGTTCGGCGGGCCGGGCGTGGGCTTCATGGCGGCGCGCACCGGCAGCCTTCGTCAGATGCCGGGCCGGCTCGTGGGCCAAACCCATGATCGCAACGGCACACGATGCTTCTGCCTGACGCTCGCCACGCGCGAACAGCACATCCGGCGCGAGCGGGCGACCTCCAACATCTGCACCAACCATTCGCTATGCGCGCTCGCGGCGACGGTCTATCTATCACTGCTCGGACGGCAGGGTTTGCGCGATCTGGCGTCGCTCAACGTCGAACTGGCGCATGATGCGGCCGCTCGTCTGGCGACAGCCGGCATCACCCCGCGATTCTCGGGGCCGTTTTTCAACGAGTTCGTCATCCGGCTCAGCAACCCGGTGGCATGCATCCAAGCCGCCGAGCGCAATGGCATCCTCGCCGGAGTGCCGCTCGGCCCGGACTATCGCGAACTCCCGGACTGCATCCTGATTTCGGTGAGCGAGCTGAACAACCCGGACGATTTCGCCCGCTTGGCGGACGTGCTTGCGGAGGTCGCGTGATGGCGGGTGCAAGGAAGATATCGCTGGCGGTCGCCAAGCCCAGTACCGAGCAGCCCAAGGAGGAACCGCCGCACGGGTCGCATCCGATCCCACGCGCGCCCGAGCACGAACCGATTCCGCTGATCTTCGAGTTGTCTGTTCGCAGCCGCCGCGGCGCCAACCTGGCGGCCGATCGCACGTCTCAACGCGGCGCCGATATTCTTGGCGCGAAACTATGCCGCACGGATCTGGCCGGCTTCCCCGAACTCAGCGAACCGGATGTGATGCGTCACTTCCTGAAGCTCTCGCGTCGCAACTTCGCGCAAGCGCTCCAGTTCTATCCGCTGGGTTCGTGCACGATGAAGTACAACCCGGTGCTGAACGACGAAATGGCCGCGCTGCCTGAATTAGCGGGACTGCATCCGCGCACGCCCGAGCATCTGGCCCAGGGCGCGCTCGAGCTGATGGTGCGCCTCGAAGCCGCGCTCGCCTCGATCACCGGCATGGACGCCGTGTCGCTTCATCCCGCCGCCGGCGCGCAGGGTGAGCTATGCGGCTTGCTGCTCGCGCGCTCCTACCATCTCGCGAAGGGACGCGCGCGCACCAAAGTGCTCATTCCGGATACGGCACATGGCACGAATCCCGCCAGCGCGCACCTCGCCGGTTACAAAGCAGTCACGATCCGCTCCAATCCGCGCGGCTTCATCGAAGCAGCCGAGGTGCGCCGCTTGCTCGACGACGACGTCGCGGCGCTGATGGTCACCAATCCGAACACGCTCGGCGTCTTCGAGCCGGAAATCCAGTCGATCGCCGCCGCGCTGCACGAGCGCGACGCGCTGCTTTATCTTGATGGAGCCAATCTCAACGCGCTGCTCGGAATCGCGCGCCCCGGCGACATGGGCGCCGACATCGTGCAGATCAATCTGCACAAGACCTTTTCCACGCCGCATGGCGGCGGTGGCCCGGGCGCTGGACCGGTCGGCGTCAAGCGCCACCTCGAATCGTTCCTTCCCACGCCGCGCATCGCGAGCCGCGCCGGCGCCTGGTATCTCGACTACGACCGCCCGGCATCGATCGGCCGACTGCGATCCTTCTACGGGAACTTCGGGATGCTGGTGCGGGCCTACGCCTACATCCTCGCTCTGGGTAGCGACGGCCTCGCGCGCGCCAGCCGGCTTGCGATCCTCAACGCCAACTACGTACGCAAGCGCTTGGAAGATCGCTTCCCAAGCGCGACGCCAGAGCGCTCGATGCATGAATGCGTCCTCACGCACGACCTCGACAAGCGCGCCGGCGTGAGCACGCTGGAGATCGCCAAGCGGCTGCTCGATTTCGGCATCCATCCCCCGACCATCTACTTCCCGCTGGTTGTGCCGGGGGCGTTGATGATCGAGCCGACCGAGACCGAGTCGCGCGAGACGCTCGATGAATTCGTGGCCGCGATGGAGCGGATCTATTCGGAAGCGTTGGCGGATCCGCAGTTGGTCAAGGATGCGCCGCATACGCTGGCGCTGAGCCATGTCGACGAGGCCGAAGCGGCCCGCCACCCGATCTTGAGTTGGCAGCCCAAATAGCGCCGCTACCCGCAAGCCAAGCCCGATAGCGGGCTGCCATTCCGAGCGCTGCGCAGAGTCGCCGGCCATTGTCATTCCGAGCGCGGCGAGGAATCCCGGACCAGCGCTGATCGCTGGCACCCACCGTAGCGAGCCAGCTATCGCGGCGGTTGTGGGCCGATTGCCGCGACCGCGGCGCGATACTCTTCCGGCGTGTTGATACTTCTGAAGCTCGCGAGCCTGGGATCGATCTCACGCAACTCTGCCTCGCCGACTACCCGCACATCGAGCAGCGGCAGCACCGACAGCAGCCGCCGCTCGCCCCGCGCGATCATCGATGCGAGCGTATCGGCGCAGCCGCGCCGCCACACTCCATGCAATGGCTGCAGGCGTCCGCCGACCTCCGGCACGAGCGCATCGTGATCGCCGAGCATCGCGCATAACGCGTGGGCAACCTCTGCCTTCAGCCATGGCAGGTCGCATGCGCATGCGAACGCGACCTCATGATGCGCATCGCGAAGACCATGCATCAGCCCCGCCGCAGGTCCCCGGTATTCCTCACGATCGCGCACGATTCGCGCGGCTAGCTGAGGGAACCGCGGCTCATCAATCGATTGGGGCGCTGCGACTACGACGACGTCATCGAACCGGGCGCCGAGTTCGGCTACGATCCGTTCGACTAGCGTCCGGCCACCGAATTCGAGCGTCGCCTTCGGCCGTCCCATCCGCGAGCTGCGCCCGCCCGCTAGAACGATCGCGCTGGCCGCCGCCTGCTTCACCGCTGATCAGGGCGCACGTCCGCGCGCTCGAGTTCGAGCAACGCCGCGATCAGCTCGTCCGCTTCGGCGGGCTCGATGCGCCCTTCCTTCACCGCTTCAAGGATCTTGCGAATCTCGGCCTCGGTTCCGTCGTGCGCCGCACCGCTCTCCGTGCGTGCCTCGCTGGCACCGCCGCCGGCGGCTCGCTCCGCTGCGCCAGATGTCTGTGCGGTATTGGCGCGGTGCGCGCGGTCTTCCCGCCGCTCGCGCGCCCTGCGAATCGCATCACGCACCAAGCTGTTAATCTCTCGTCCGACCTCCGAGAGCTTCTCAGGAAGATCCTCCGGGAAAGCCCGCTCGAGATCCGACAACCCGCGTTCGACGTGGCGCAATCCTTTGCTGACGCCGCGCGCAACCTCTTCCACGATGTCCCCAGACATCAGGCCCGCGTCCGAAGCGAACCGGCCTGCCGCGCCCATCGCCCCGCCAACCATCCGGCTGATCTCTTCACCCAGCGAGCCGGCCAAATCTTCGAGAGGCTCGGCGATGCTCTCCGCACCGTACCATCCGCAATGCCAACCGCGCCCGGACTCGGCCATCCCTTCAGCTTCGACCACGATGTCGCCAATGCCGCTTTCAAGATCGAGCTTGCACGCGCCCGTGCCGATTCGGGCGCTCAGCCGCCGCTCGCCATCCCAGCGCAAGTCACCCTCGATTCCGCGGGTACGCACGGAGCCGCGGCGCGCACTCGCTTCAATCGCGACCGAGGCATTCGCCGGCAGTTGGGCGGTGAGCCGCCCGCGGCATCGGATGCGCCAGGTATGGCCGCCCGGATAGGAGCCGCGCAGGATGGCCGCGCCCCCGATCTCCGGCAAATCAACGTCGCCCGCAATCGCGCGGATGCTGGCGTGTCCGCCTATGCGGCCGACCGCGAGCGCGCCGGCGATCGACTCGGCATGCAGCTTGCCCCCGACTTGACCGACGCTAAGCGCGCCGCGGATTTGTTCGGCCCTGCACTTCCCGCCGCTTCGCTCAATCGCAACATCACCCTCGACCGCGATCAGATAGGCGCTCCCCCCAACCCGCCCGAGCTTCATCCCCGCCGCATCTGCCACATTCAGGTTGCCGCGTACCGATCGGGCTTCGACCACCTTCGCACCCTCGATTGTGAGATTGCCGCCGACCTCTTCTCGAATCGCGATCGATCCGATGCCGCTGGCGTGGAGATTGCCACGTACCCGGCCAACGGCCAGATTCCCCGCGTAGTCCTTGACGGCAAGGTTACCCGCGCATTCAGCGATCTCGAGTGCGACGCCCGCCGGCACTTCGAGTTGAGCGTTGCCCTGAAAATCGACCTCGAGAGTCGCGCCGTCGCGTCGGATATGCGGAGGCGGCTTGCAAATGATTGAGGGCTTGACCGCATCGGTGCCGGTCACGCGGCAGTTAGCTGCCGCACGGACTACCCTGATCAGCTCCACGCCTTCCAGATTTAGGTCAGTCATCTTTCTTCTCCGGCGGGACGGCTCGGCCGCCGCTTCCCCCTCGCTGGCGCAGATGCGTGAGGGTCTGTTCGATCGATGAGCGGCCTGACTTCAGATCGTCGAGCAGCTTGCGCCGATTTTCGTCGCCTTGCTTTTCGGCCTCATGCTCGTTGGCGGAATCTTGGGTCTGGAAGCCGAGCGCGCGGACGACCTCATCCAGACGCGCGCGGACCGTGGGATACGACACGCCCAGCTCGCGCTCGACGTCGCGGATCACACCGCGGTTCTTGATGAAGACCTGCACGAAGTCGAGCTGCGCGGGGCTTAGTTTCAGCAATGGAGGGAGTGAGAACTCTCCTTCGATCGCGATCGCGCAGGCGGAGCACCTGAGGCGGGTCGCGGCGAGAGTTCCACCGCAGGAAGGACAGACAACGACCATGGGTCGCATAGAACTGAATTAAACTCGATTCTCTTCAAAGTCAATAGTGAACTGAATAATATCAAAGCCACCGACCCAATCATATCTAACTCTCACCAGCAACAGCGCACTGGCCGAAGACCCTTCCGCGACCGAACTGTCCCAAAGCGGGAGCGTTTGGAGTGCTGCCTATGACACCAGTTTGTCGCACGACCGGAACATCGTCGCACCGGCCGGCTCCCACCCAACATTTCGCCTTGGGCCATCGCATCCGAAAAACTGCTTGATCTTGCTCGCCGGTAAGACGCCGTGAAACGTGGACCGTGCGCGTCCGCTCTTTTCCCACCGTTCATCGCATGACTCTCCTAGACGCGTCTGGTGAGTCGTTTCTCCCGCGGATCCCAGGCGACGATCGCGATCGTGTCGCGGTCAGTGGTGCGCCCTTTTCCCCGGGATCAGCTCTTGCTCAACTCGGCTTTGTTAGGCCAAGCCGCGTGATTCATCGGCGCCGGTAGTCTATAACTCGCCGCTTTCCCAAGTTACTCGCATAGACCCAACTTACTGGGCTTTTCGCCTTACGACCCCGTGATGGCGCGAACATTGCTGAATCAATCGCCCGAGAGATGCGGCGGGGTTCTGCGGAGGCGGGGTGGCGTCGGGGTGCGGAAGGCCAGTGCTCGACCTGTCGAGAGTCCCCTCCATGAACAGTTTTGGAATTGGGGTAACTATCGATGCGGTTCAACAGGTCGGCGGTGGTCGGGGGGCGGGGTCTGCGCGCGGCGGTCGGTTTCGTGGCTGGGCTGGCGATGCTGGTCTCGATCAGCGCGGCGTGGGGCGCGGTTGTGCCGGCGCCGGGCGCCACGACGTTCTTTGTTTCGACCTCCGGTTCTGATTCCAACAGCGGTAGTTCCTTATCGCCCTGGACGACCATCCAGCACGCCGCCAGCGTGATGGTCGCCGGCCAGAGCGTCACCGTCAACGCCGGCACTTACAGCGAGCGCGTCACGGCTTCCCATTCGGGCACCTCTTCGAGCCCGATCGCATTCGTCGCCTCCGGTACAGTCATCACCAAGGGCTTCGAGATCACCGGCAGCTTCGTGATCGTCACCGGTTTCGA
>JBGPUE010000038.1:0-28581 GCA_041491005.1 Binataceae bacterium (SeqCode)
CGTTTCAGAACCAAGAATGGCCCACTGGCTGCATGCTATACCTGCCCTTGACGGCAGGATGCCAGCAGGATGGCGATGATCGACCCCACGAGCTTCCCCACAGCGAGAATACCCTACGCTTGAAATACCACTCAAACCAGTGTCGGAATAGCAATCTACCGTCGCGCTCGAGTGCTGACACTGATTAGCTGGTCGAGCGCGTTGATGGCGACTTCGGCAGAGGTTATTTCTTCTGTGTTCTTGCGTGCTTTGTGAAGCAGCAGCGACGACCAGCTTTCGAGCGGATGGAGGCGACGCTGCTTGCGTGCCCGCAATGCAAGCACGCGGTGCCGGTGCGCAAGCGTCTGCTGCTGGTTCTGCCGGAGGGCGAGAAGTACGAGTATGTCTGTCCCGAATGCGGCTCGACCTGTGGCACGACAGTCCAGAAGCCCACGCGGCGCATCCCGGGCTGATCACGGCGAACCCGCCAGGTTCAAGCGCGATTTATATCGTCCAGTTCGCGCAACGCTCGTTCGAGGATCTGCCGCACACGAGCGATTCGGTCCCGACCGGCGCCTCCCCGCGCCGCCGATCGGTAACGTGCCCAACTAATGGCCTCTTCGGGGAGGATCCGCGGGAGCCTTCGGCAGTGATCGGGCTAGCCCATCGCTTGGCAGCGCTCAGGCTTGATCTCGTAGATTACTCGGGTCACACCCGCTTGATGGAAAGGATACTTGTCGGCCCCCATGTACTTCTTGGCGAGCGAATCGATGTGCCGGTCGGCGCCCTGCTCGGTGACTTTCACTACGCGACCTCTGATCTGGACATAGCGGTAGGGATTGTCCGGATCGAGAATCGAGAGCGCGACCCGGGCGTTCGCCGTCATGTTACGATCCTTGACGCGCCCCCGCGCGGTATTTATCCGGATGTTGCCATCCGTGTAATCGAACCACACTGGCGTCACTTGCGGCGATCCATCAGGCATCACCGTGGCGATGTGCGCAAACGCTTTCTTGGCGGTGAACAGGTCCATGTACTTGTCAGGGATTGTAGCCATCGATCAAATCTCCTCTCGTTCGACGTTCGGAACACATTCTTGCCGGACGGATGCGGCCATGAGAAGCATTACACGCTATGATGAGTGGACTGCAGTATAGACCATTGGTATAGGCCGTCGCTTTTGGCAGGGCGGCGCTCTCCAACTCGCATTCTGAGCGGATAAAGCGTTTCGAGCCCTCGATTCCGGTGTGCAATTTGACTCTGCTGACTCCATCCGTTAATAGCAAACGTAGCCTTTATCACAGATTCGCGGGGTGGGCTGATTTAATCGGGGAGGAGTGGGATGGCGCTTTTCAACAAGGAACCCGACAAGAACGTACGACCCCCGCAACCCGCCGCGAGAGCGCCGGGACAACCCGCACCGTCCGCCACCTTAGCGGTACCGGCCGGAGCCACCGACGACAAGGCGGCAGTCAATCGCGCCAGCAATGGCCAGCTCGGCCCTGTGACGACTGCGAGCGACAGCCGTGCGTATCTCGATAAGGGATGCCGCATCAGCGGTAAGCTGTTCTTCGAGGGCGCGACCCGCATCGATGGCCAGGTTGACGGTGAGATCACGGCCAGCTCTCTGGTCACAATCGGCGAGAGCGCCGTGGTGACCGCGCAGATTAAGGCCGCCTCGGTGGTCGTGGCGGGCAAGGTCAGCGGTGACATCACGGCCAGCGAGCGGATCGAGATCCGGCCCTCCGCCAAGGTGCTCGGTAACCTGACCGGCCCGATTCTGATCGTCCACGAGGGAGCGATCTTCGAAGGCCACTGCTCGATGGGACAGCCCGAGGCACAGCGTGAGCAGAGCAAGGTTGCGATGTTTCCCAAGGAAGATCGCAACGTCCAGGCTGGCACGCAAAAGACGGCCTGATCCTTTCCGCGCCGCGTCTCTCGCCTTTTCCGCCGCAGTTCGCTAATTTCCCCGCGATCCATTCGGCTCGGGAGATTCTTCCGCCATGCTCAAGATTCCGCCTGACTGGGGGACATTCTGCGCGCTGATTGTGTCCTTTCTGGTTTTCTGGTTTATATTCAAACGGCTTTTTTTCGATCCCTTCCTCAAATTGATTGCAGAACGCGAACGCAAACTCCGGAACATGGCGGAGCGCACCGAGCAACTGCTCGGGGAGGAAAAAGCCGCCAACGCTGAGCGCGCCCGTCAGCTGGCGGGCGTGCGTGCGCAGGCGCTCAGCGAGCGCGAGACGCAGCGGCGTCAGGCCGAGGAAGAGGCGGGCAAAGTAGTGGAGGACGCACGTTTGGCAGCACGCGATTCGCTTGAAGAAGTTCGCAAGGAGATCGAACAGCAGTTGCGGGCCGCCGAGGCGCAACTGGACGATCTCGGTGAAGGACTTGCCGTGGAACTGGCCGAGCGCGTGCTTGGCCGCTCACTTCGCGGTGGTCCGCAGATGCACTCCAACAACTGACCCGATGAAGCGCGGACCAGTATTCGCGGCGGCGCTGGCGTTTGCATTCTGCCCGCAAGCGGCCTTCTGCGCGGAGGGCGGCGAGCGCGGCGGTTCGTGGCTGTCGCTGGCGTTCTTCGCGATCAACTTCACGCTCTTCGTCATCTTGGCCGGCTACTTCGGCGGTCCATTGATCGTCGGATTCATTCGGGATCGCGCCAAGCAGCTTCGCGCGACGCTGGACATTTCCAGTTCTGCGCTCAAGCGCGCCGAGCAGCTCGCTGCCGGCGCCGAACGCGAGCTGTCACGGCTCGAGAGCGAGAAGGCCGAGCTGGCGCGAGCGATGCGCGCGGAGACCGAACATGAGACACGCCGGATTCGCGAGCTGGCGCGGGACACTGCCGAGCGCATCCGCCGCGACGGCGAGCTGACCGCCGCAGCTGCGCAACAAGCCGCCCGCCGCGAGGTTCGGGCGCGGCTGGGGGAAGTCGCTGCAGGCCTTGCGCGGCGCCTGCTCGAAGCGAACTTCAACTCGGGCGACCAGGAACATCTGCTCGCGGACTTCATGCGCAAGCTGAGCCAGGAGACGCGCTGATGAGTTCGCGCGTCGTGCGCCGTTACGCGCGGGCCCTGCTCGATTTGGCCGCCGATCAGAATCAGCTCGAAGCCTGGGGCGTGGAGCTGGAACGAATCGCGCGCCTGGTCGCTTCGCCCGAGATCGGGCCGCGGCTCACATCTCCAGAGATCCCCGAGCAGGCCCGCGTGCAGGCGATGCAGCTTATTGGCGAGCGCCTCGGCCTGAGCTATCCGCTACAATCGTTTGCGGTCGTCCTTGCGCGCCATCGCAGAATCGGCGAGGCGCCGGCGGTATCACTGGCTTACCAGGATCTGCTCGACGAGCGGCTGGGACGCGCGCGTGCGACGATCACATTCGCGGCGCAACCCTCCGACGACGCCTCAGCGCAAGTCGTGGCGGGATTAGAGAAGATGGCGGACAAGAAGATCATCGCGACCTTCAATGTTGATCCAGCGCTGCTGGGCGGCGTGGTGGCGCAGCTCGAAGGAATTACTTATGACGCGAGCCTCGCCAACCGGCTCGAAAAGATGAAGCGCCGGCTCAGCGATTAGCACCGGCAGGGAGTGGGAATGGCCGAGATCAGACCATCCGAGATCAGCGACATCCTGCGCGACGAGATCAAGGGTTTCGAGGGCCGGGTTGACGTGCGCGAGACCGGCCGCGTGCTTTCGTGTGGTGACGGCATCGCACGCATCTACGGCCTGCGCAACGCGGCCTCCGGGGAGCTGCTCGAATTTCCCCATTCGATCTACGGGATCGTGCTCAATCTCGAAGAGGACAACGTCAGCGCCGCGCTGTTCGGCGATCCCGCCGCGATTCGCGAGGGCGACGAGGTCAAGCGCACCGGCCGCATCGCCGAGGTGCCGGTCGGCGAGGCGCTGCTGGGACGCGTAGTGAACGCGCTGGGCCAGCCGATCGACGGCAAGGGGCCGATCCGCGCCAGCGAGACGCGGCGCATCGAACTCAAGGCTCCCGGCATCATCAGCCGGCAGGGCGTTCGCGAACCGGTGCAGACCGGCATCAAGGCGATCGACGCGATGATCCAGATCGGGCGCGGCCAGCGCGAGCTGATCATCGGCGACCGCCAGACCGGCAAGACCGCGATCGCGATCGACACGATCATCAACCAGCGCGGCCAGAACATGCAGTGCTTCTACGTCGCCATCGGCCAGAAGCGCTCGACCGTCGCGCAGATCGTCGAGAAGCTCAGCCGCCACGGCGCGATGGAATACACCACGGTGGTCGCCGCGACCGCTTCCGAATCGGCGCCGCTGCAGTTCATCGCTCCGTACGCCGGATGCACGATGGGCGAGTACTTCCGTGACAGCAAGCGCCACGCGCTGCTGGTTTATGATGATCTCTCCAAGCATGCGCAGGCCTATCGCCAGCTCTCGCTGCTGCTGCGCCGCCCGCCCGGCCGCGAAGCCTACCCCGGCGACGTCTTCTATCTGCATTCGCGGCTGCTGGAACGCGCGGCCAAGATGAGCGATGAGTACGGCGGCGGTTCGCTCACCGCGCTGCCGATTATCGAGACCCAGGCCGGCGACGTCGCGGCCTATATTCCGACCAACGTCATCTCGATCACCGACGGCCAGATCGTACTCGACTCCGATCTCTTCTACTCGGGCACGCGCCCCGCAGTTAACGTCGGAGTCTCGGTATCGCGGGTCGGATTCACGGCGGCGATCCGCGCGATGCGCCAGGTGGGCGGCACGCTCAAGCTCGACCTCGCACAGTACCGCGAGATGGCGGCGTTCGCCCAGTTCGGCTCTGAACTCGACGCCAGCAGCCAGCGCCTGCTCCATCGTGGCGAGCGGCTGACCGAGATGCTCAAGCAGGCGCAATACGATCCGCTGCCGGCCGAGAAGGAAGTGCTGATCGTGTTGGCCGCCAACCAAGGCTACTTCGATTCGCTCGAGGTCGCCCAGGTCCGCACCTTCGAGCGCGAGCTGTACAGCTACTTCGACACCCATCATGCCGACCTGCTCGAGGAGATTCGCACCAAGCGCGAACTCAGCGACGATTTGCGCAAGCGATTGACCGCGGGGCTGGACGCCTTCAAGCAGGCTTTCGCCGCGCAGCACGGGAACAGCACCGCGGTTTCCTGAGTGCGGATTAGACTCTGAATGGCGACGCTCAAGGCAATTCGGCGCCGGATTGCGTCGGTCAAATCGACGATGCAGATCACGCGCGCGATGAAGCTGATGTCCGCGACCCGCCTGCGCCGCGCGCAGGAGGCGCTGGTCAGCGCCCGCCCATACGCCGAGACCCTCGCGCGGGTCGCCGGTTCGCTGCTCGAAGCAGAGCGCGCCGCGGTTGCGCCGCGTGAAGGCGCGCGCCAGGCGCAGCTGATCGTGGTGATCTCGTCCGATCGCGGACTGTGCGGCGGCTACAACGTCAATATCGCCCGCGCCGCTGAAGAGTCAGCGCGGCGCAAGCGCGCCGAAGGCTTCGAATCTGACTTCGTCGTCGTGGGCCGCAAGGGCGTCGATCACTTCAAGCGGGCGCGCCAGCAGTTGCTGGCTGAGCGGACTGGGAATTTGCGGCTCGCCACGGTTGCGCTGGCGACCGATCTCGCATCAGCGATGATCGAGCGCTACCGCTCCGGCGAGGTGCGCGAGGTGTCGTTGGCATACAGCCACTTCCGCTCGGTGATCTCCCAACAGCCAACCATCGAGCAGGTGCTACCGGTGGTCGTGCCAGCGGGGAAAGCTGGGGAACCTGCCACAGGTGGCGCGCTGACTGACTACCTGATTGAGCCCAGCCGGGCCGCGTTGGTGCCGGTGGTGTTCCAGAGCTACGTCCTGTCGGCGGTCTTCCACGCTCTGCTCGAGGCCGAGGCCAGCGAGCACGGCGCGCGGATGACCGCGATGGAAGCAGCCACCAATAACGCGATTGACATGATCGACCGGTACACCCTCGACATGAACCGTGCGCGCCAAGCTGGTATCACGCGCGAGCTGATGGACATTATCGGCGGATCCGAGGCGTTGCGCGGTTAGCCGCGACAAGCATCCTGGAGGTCGGGCCGCTCTCGGCCAAAAGAAGTTGCAATGAATAACGGAGTCACCGGCAAAATCTCCCAGATACTGGGCAACGTGGTCGATGTCGAGTTTCGCAACGGCTCGTTGCCCTCGATCTTCAACGCACTGCGCGTGACCAATCCGTCGCTCGGCGAAGGTCAAGGCAATCTGGTGCTCGAAGTCGCCCAGCACGTCGGCGATGACACGGTGAGATGCATCGCGATGGATTCCACCGATGGGCTCGTGCGCGGGATGGAAGCCACCGACACTGGCGGACCGATCACGGTGCCGGTCGGCCCGGGCACGCTCGGCCGGCTGATGAATGTCACCGGCGATCCGGTCGATGAGGCCGGCCCGATCAAGTCCGACCGGCGGATGCCGATTCATCGCGACGCACCTGCCTTCGACGAACAAGCGACCGAGGTCGAGATCTTCGAGACCGGCATCAAAGTGCTTGATCTGATCTGCCCCTATCCCCGCGGCGGCAAGATCGGGCTATTCGGCGGCGCCGGAGTCGGTAAGACCGTCACGATCCTGGAGCTGATCAACAACGTCGCCAAGCAGCATGGCGGCGTGTCAGTGTTCGCCGGAGTCGGCGAGCGCTCGCGCGAGGGCAATGATCTCTACCACGAGCTAAGCGAATCCGGTGTGCTGGCGAAGACCGCGCTGGTTTACGGCCAGATGAACGAGCCACCGGGCGCGCGCGCCCGCGTCGCACTCTCGGGGATCACGGTCGCCGAGTACTTCCGCGACGAGGAGGGCAAGGACGTCCTGCTCTTCATCGATAACATCTTACGTTTCGTGCAGGCGAACTCTGAAGTCTCGGCGCTGCTGGGCCGCATGCCGAGCGCGGTTGGCTATCAGCCGACCCTCGGCACCGACCTTGGCGAGCTGCAGGAGCGGATCACTACGACCAAGAAAGGTGCGATCACCTCGGTGCAGGCGATCTACGTTCCGGCCGATGATCTCACCGACCCGGCGCCGGCCACGACTTTCGCACATCTCGATGCGACCACGGTACTGGACCGCAAGATTTTCGAGAACGCGATCTACCCCGCGGTCGATCCGCTCGGCTCGACCTCGAACATCCTCGACCCGCTGATCGTGGGCGAGGAACACTACACAGTCGCGCGCCGAGTGCAGCAGATCCTGCAGCGCTACAAGGACCTGAAGGACATCATCGCGATTCTCGGAATGGACGATCTTCCGCCGGAAGACAAGCTGGTGGTGGCGCGCGCGCGGCGCATCGAGCGCTTCCTGTCGCAGGCGATGCACGTCGCCGAGCCATTCACCAATACCCCCGGCGTGTACGTTCCGCGCAAGGAGACCGTGCGCGGCTTCGCCGAAATCCTCGATGGCAAGTGCGACGATCTGCCCGAGCAGGCCTTCTACCTGGTCGGCACAATCGAGGACGCTCGCGCCAAGGGCGAGCGCCTCGCGCGCGGCGAAGCGCGCTAGGGGGGGCGGCCGCAATCGCGATGGCGACTGAATTCGAGTTCCGGCTGGTCACGCCAACGGGCATGATGTTCGAGGGCATTGTGCGGCGTGTGACGGCCGTCAATCCGCTGGGCGAGTTCACCGTGCTCGCCGACCATATCAACTACATCACGTCGCTCGAGCCGTGCCTGCTTTCGGCCGAACTCGCCGATGGCAGCTTCAACCATTACGTGATCTCCGGGGGACTGGCCGAGGTGAAGGACGGCGCGATGACCGCATTGGCGCCCGAGGCGCAGGAAGCCAAGGTCCTCGAGCGCGACGCGGCGAGCCGCGAGTTGGAAGCCGCTGAGGCGCGCATCAAGAGCGTCAGCTTCTATGAGGCTGAATACGAGCCCGCGCAGCGCCAGTTGCAATTGGCGCGCGCCCGCCTGCGCGCCGCAGAGATTCGGTCGGCGTAGCTGTTAGCCGAGCGCGGCCAGATCGACGAAGAATCCTGGGTAGGTCTTCGACACGCAGTCGGGGTTGCGAATCCGGATGCCGGGCAGCTTGAGCCCCGCGATCGCGAAGCTCATCGCGATGCGGTGATCGTCGTATGTCTCGATCGCGGCCGGCCTGAGCTGCGACGGCTCGATCTCCAGCCCATCCTCGAATTCGAGTACGCGGGCGCCCATGCGCCGGAGCTCGCGGGCAAGCGCGTGGATGCGATCGCTTTCATGATGGCGGATGAAGCCGACGTTGCGGATGCGGGTGACACTCTCCGCGAACGGCGCGAGGATCGCCAGCGTCGGCACCATGTCAGGCATCGCGCTGAGATCGAGATCAACGCCGCGCAGATGCTCACCGCCGTGCACTTCGACGCCCGCCTCGCTCCAATGCAGCCGTGCGCCCATCTGTTCGAGCACGCCGAGGAAGCAAAGATCGCCCTGAATCGAATTGGTGTGCAGGTTCTCGAGCCGCACCGAACCGCCGCATAGCGCTGCTGCCGCCGCGAAGTAGCTGGCGCTGGAAGCATCGCCCTCGACCGCGAACTTCTGTGCCCGATAGCGCTGCCCGCCGGGCACCAGGATCGAGTCGCCTTCGACGCCGCTCTCGACGCCCCATTGCCGCATCATGCGCAGCGTGAGATCGATGAAGGGCCGCCCGGCCTCGCCAATCACGCGCAGCTGCAATCCCTTTTTCCACAGCGGTGCGGGCAGCAACAGCGCCGACGCGAACTGAGAGGAGTCGTGCGCATCGACGATGGTGGCGCCGCCCTCGAAATCGCGGCCGCGCGGCTCGATCACGATCGGCGGACAATCATTGCCATGTTCGCTGCGAGCATTGATGCCCAGACGGCGCAGTGCATCGACCAGCTCGCCGATCGGCCGCTCGCGCATCCGGGCATTGCCGTCGAGCCTGAAGCGTCCATTGCCGAGCGTGAGAAAAGCGGCGAGAAAGCGCATCGCGGTGCCGGCGCCGCCGATGAACAAATCGCCGTCGTGCGCCGGGATTTCGCCGCCGCGTCCTTCGAAACCGATCCCGCCGCGCAGCTCGTCCTCCGCGATCATGAAGCCGAGTTGCCGCAGTGCGCCGAGCATGTAGCGCGTATCGTCGCTGAACAGCGCGCCTTCGATCTGCGAAGGACCGTCAGCCATCGCCGCCAGCAGGAGCGCACGGTTGGTGATGCTCTTCGAGCCGGGCACGCGTACGGCGGCAGCCAGCGGACGCAACAGCGGCGCGATTTCGATCTCGTCCACGAAGGAACCACCAGATCGCACCGACGCGGGTGAATCAAGCATCGATTCGCTTGGCTGAGACGTGCGATGCAAATCCGTGTGCGCCATTCAATCCAAACGCGAACCGCGAAAGATGTGAGCTGGTGTAGGGACCGGGGATACGGTCGCGCTTTTCGCGGCTATGCGCAAGTTGCGCTGCGGGTTTTTTCACTCTCGCAGCGCAGCCAGCAGGATCGGCGCGCGTCGGCCGGGACGGGACGAGTCAGATGAGCTTAGCGAAGGTGAGTTCGCAAAATGGGCGGAGCGCGTCGCGCCGCTCATGAACCATCTTGCGACGTTCAAGCCTCCAGGCTGCGTTCAGAAACATAGATGCGTGACATAATTCCTCGGCCGTCCATCCCTCAAGCCGCCGACAGCCTCTCGATACTACCTCGTGTTCCGCGTAAGCCAGCATCCGGCTCGCGATGCCTCGGCGACGACTCAACGGAGCCACCGAAAGCACGCCTACACGCGCCGTGCCATTGCGCAACGTAACGGTGCAGAAGCCCAATGGCTGATGCTGCCACCATGCCCCGACCACGAAGCCGGCTCCATGAACGTCTAGGCATGGACTGAAGTCCTGTGGCAACGCGAACAGCCAACTGATGGTCGCCATCGCCTCCGCCGCGACATGCGTCAGTTCGGGCAGGTCGGCGGCTTCAGCGAGCCTGATCTGAACGGGCGGAGGCGGGCTCGATATCGTGGTCATCGCAGCAACCCTGCGCTCGGGCTCATACAGCACAGAGTCTTGTTGAGTTTTCCCAGCATAGGGGGCGCATCGATCAGTTATTCTTGGTCGCGGGCGGGATCGTCGCGTTGAAGACAAGCTTGCCATTCAGGATGTCGTTCTCGGCGGCGCGCACCTGATCCATCGCGGCGATGGGAATCCTGCCCTGAAGATCTGGATTGAAAACGACTCGCACCATCCCGTCTTTCATCCCGAACTCAAGCATCCCGGGATGGAACGTACCCGATTTTACCTCAGATGCGATCTTAAGGAACGCGTCGGGAATGTCGGTCACCGCGCTTGCGAGCACGGCGGTGGGTGCAACGGCGTTTTGGTTGCGATTCGCGCCGAAGGCGTAGACCTTGCGCTCCGTTGCGGCCTGAAAGACGCCCAGCCCAGCCGCATCCGCCTCATGGAAGAGCAGGTCGGCGCCTTGGCTGATCTGCGCCAACGCAGCTTCTTTCGCTGCGCCGACGTCTTCGAAGCTGCCGGTATAAGCGATAAGCAGGCGGCCACCGGGGTGAACGGACTCGAAGCCGCGCCGATAACCATTGAAGGTCAGGCGGATCGCCGGCAGTTCGATTCCGCCTACCGCACCGACGACTCCGCTGCTGGTCATCAGGCCGGAGACGACGCCTTCGACGTAGGCCGCCTCCTCGATTTTGAATGTCAACGATGCCACGTTGGCCGACGATCCGCTGCCCGAAGTAACGACGAACCATGTATGCGGAAAATCGCGAGCGACCTTCAGGGCCGCGTCCGTGTACTCGAAGCCGTGGGCGAAGACCAAGTTGAATCCCCGCGAAGCAAAATCGCGCAGGGCATCCTCGAAGTCAGCAGGCGATGTGGTCTGTACCAAGGCGCTATTGGCGCCAAGCTTTTTCTTGATGAGTTCCAGGCCATCGAAGGCTGCGGCATTCCATCCAGCGTCGCTGACCGGTCCGGGAGTAAGCAGTGCGACCTTGAATGATTCGCCAACGGTGGGCGCGTCGCCCCGATCCTTGCTGCATGAGCCGAATGTCGCGGCGATCAAGACCGCGAGAAAGAGCATCAAGGAACGTGCAAGAACTGACGCGAACGCGCGATTTTGCTTGTGTTGATGCAATTCTCTTCGCTTACGTAAGCTCGTATTCCTTGACTAGCAGACGCCCCCTCTATAGTCGATTAACTACCGGGAACTGGCGCGCGCCGCTGTCGGATCGGGGGCGCAAAGGCAGGGAGAACACCGGCAGAGCGCAGCTTGATGCTAAAGCGGTTTGCGATACGAGCCTGCGGCGGAGCGAAGTGGGCAGCGGTGTTCTCGCTCCTCATGCTGGTATGCGTGGTGTCGCCCGCGAGGGCAGGCACACAGCTCGCATTTCCGCGACCCGCATCGCTTGAACCGAACGTCGACTTCTGGACCGACGTCTTCACGGCGTATTCCTACCGCGACTTCCTGATTCACGATCGCGATCGGGTATGGAAGGTTTATCAGGTCCTCCATATGCCTGGATCGGGCTCCCCGACGCAGAACGACGTCACGTGGGCCAACGCTTACCTGAAGGCGAAGTATGCCGACATCCTTGAGCGCCTCGCGGCGGGCAACGAGCCCGTTGGGGAGGACGAACGCCGCGTGGCGACGATGTTCAAGGATGAAGCGCCCGACGCATATGCTGCGGCGGCGCAAAACCTGCGCGTCCAGCAGGGATTGCGGGAGCGCTTCCATGAGGCGATCCTGCGCCGACGACATTACGAACCGCTGATGGAACGGGTCTTCAGGACCGCGGGCCTGCCGGTGGAGTTGGCGATGCTGCCGCATGTCGAATCGGGCTACTACAACAGCTCGCGATCAAGCGCCGGTGCGGTGGGAATCTGGCAGTTCACGCGTTCGACCGGGCGGCAGTACATGAAGATCAGCCGGCGGCGCGATGACCGGCTCGATCCGGTGAAATCGACCCAGGCGGCAGCCAAACTGCTTCAGTACAACTACGATGTACTCGGCAGTTGGCCATTGGCCATAACGGCCTACAATCACGGGACCTATGGCACCGCGCGTGCGGCCGAGGCCTATGGCAACGACTACTCGCGGATCTTCAAGTACTACGATGGCCC
Source organism: Binataceae bacterium (SeqCode) (assembly GCA_041491005.1). GTDB lineage: Bacteria > Desulfobacterota > Binatia > Binatales > Binataceae > JBGPUE01. The sequence continues at coordinate 12,036 of JBGPUE010000038.1, forward strand.
CCACTTCGGATTCGCGTCGCGCAACTACTACGCCGAGTTCCTGGCGGCCCTGCAGGTTCATCGCTACGAAGATTCCTACTTCCCCGGCATCGAAGACGAGGCGACACCACCGGCTCAGGTCGTCCGCACCAGCCTCGATGCGGGAAGCCGCCGCCCTCACGCGGCTATGTCCTCCAGCCGCACCCATCATCCAGTAGAGCGCGCCAGTACCAGGCGCAGCGATCACGCGCAGCAGACCAGGTTGATCCAGCCCGCGCTCGCCAAAAACTCGAAGTCCTCGCACTAGGTTCCTTTCCGCTCGCCGCGGACCGATCTCTTTTTCGGTCCGCCATGCTTCACGCGGCTTCCGACGCCCCACGCTGACCGCTCTGATATTGTTCTGAGCGATGGCCGCTAATCAGCCGCTTCGGCACGATCTCATTCCGCTCGCCGACCGCCTCGCGCAGCGCCTGGGCGATGAGCGTATGGCCGGACTCGCGGCGCGTGTGGTGGCCGAGCGCGCGCCCGATGAGCGTCTTGCGCTGGCCTTTCTGCTCAAACTCGCCGAGCAATCGGCGCCGGAGCTGCGCTCTGTATTGGACGAACCCGCGCTGGCGGGCGATTTGATTTTCTGCCTCGGCGCGTCAGAGCTAGTCGCGACCGAGCTGGCCGTGATGCCGTCAGGATGGTGCGAATCCTTCCGCGCGGCGCGCGAGGCCACCGCCGCCTCGATCCTGGCGCCGATGAACTGTGAGCTGCCCACCAGGTTCGACCGCACCTCGCTCGGCGCGTCATTGCGCGGGTTCAAGCGTCAGCACTTTCTGCGGATCGCGATCGCGGATGTGCTGGGGCGGCTTTCGGTCGGCGAGACGATGACGCTGATGTCGCGGCTGGCCGATGAATGCGTACGCGCCGCACTGGCGGGCGCGTCGGCTCTGCTGACCGAGCGAGCGCGTGAGGCCGGGCGCTTCTGCGTGCTCGCGATGGGCAAGCTGGGTGCGGGTGAACTCAACCTGAGCTCCGACCTCGATCTGCTCTACCTCTTCGACGCGGCCGATCCGACCGCTGCGCAAGTTGCAGCGGCGCGGCTGGGTGAACTGCTGACGGAGCTGCTCGGCGAAAACTGCTTTCGAATCGATCTGCGGCTGCGCCCGGGCGGCCAGAGCGGCACGCTAGTGCCATCGCTCGAAGCGGCAATCAGCTTTTACCAAAGCTTCGGACAGACCTGGGAGCGCGCGGCGCTGCTGCGCGCCCGGCCGATTGCGGGATCGATCGCGCTGGGCCGGCGCCTGATGGCCGAGCTGGAGCGCTTCATCTACCGCCGCTTTCTCGACTTCGACACGCTCAGCCAGTTGCGCATGATGAAGCATCAGATTGAAGACGAGCTGCCAGCGCCCGAGATGGTCGAGAGCAACATCAAACTCGGGCGCGGCGGAATCCGCGAACTCGAGTTCGTGACCCAGGCGCTGACGCTGGTATACGGCGGGCGCGATCCGCGCTTGCGCGATCCGCAGACGGTGATCGCGCTGGAACGGCTGGAAGCGCTGGGCTATCTCGAATCCAGCCGCGCGCGCCAGCTCCGCGCGGCCTATCTTTTCCTGCGCGACGTCGAACACAAGCTGCAGGTCGTCGGTGGATTGCAGACCCATACGCTGCCCGCCGAGGGCGCCGCGATACGTGCACTCGCCGCGCGCATGGGCTTCGGCAAGTCGCCGCAGGCCGTCGCGCGGTTGAGCGCCGCCCTCGGCCAGCATCGAGGCTTGGTCAATGCCGTGTTCCGCGAGATGCTCGCGGCCGACGACGAATACGCCGATCACCGCGCATCGGCTGGGGCGCACTCGGCCTGGCGCGCCGCGCTCGATCCCAAGGAATCGGCGCCGCAGCTCCAGCAGCTCGGCTTCGCACGACCCGCCGAGAGCGCCGGCCATTTGCATCTGCTGGCGTGCGGTCCCGGACGTGCGCCAGCCAGCGCGCGCCGGCACGAACTGCTGGAGCGGCTTGGGCCACGGCTGCTCGATGAGATTGTGCAGCTGCCCGATCCCGATCTCGCGCTGCTCAATCTTTCATCGTTCATGGCGGCGGTGGGCGCGCGCACTTCGTTTCTCGCGCTGCTCCAGTCTCATCCGGCCACGCGCGCCGTGCTGCTGCGGTTGTTCGCTTCCAGCAGCTACCTCTCGACGATCTTCATCCGCCATCCCGATCTGCTCGATACACTGGTGCGATCGGATCTGGCCAAGCTGCGCCGCTCGGCCTTCGAACTCAACCAGGAACTGGCCGGCATGATTGGAGCGGTCCCCGATTTCGAGGCGCGGCTGGACGCGCTCAGGATCTTCCGCCATCAGGAATTCCTGCGCATCGCGATCGCGGACCTCGCCGGCAAGTTCGAGCTCGAACAATTGCAGGCCGAGCTGACGGTGCTGGCCGAGGCGGTACTGCGCCAGGCGCTGCTCATCGCGCGCGAAGAGACGGCGGCCCGCCATCCAGTGCCAGCCTCGATGGCCCTGTGCACCGTTGCGATGGGCCGGCTCGGCTCCGGCGAGATGTCCTACAATTCGGACCTCGACCTGATCTTCGTCTATCGCGACGCCGATGAATCGGCCGAAGGCGGCCGTGTCGGCGCGTCGCGAATCGTGCAAAAGCTCATCGCGGTGCTCGAAGCGCGTACCCGCGAGGGCTACGTCTACAAGCTCGACCTGCGGTTGCGTCCCTCCGGCAACGCCGGGCCGCTGGTCACTTCGCTCGACAGCTTCATCGAGTATCATCGCGGCAGCTCCGCGGTTTGGGAACGGCAGGCATTGATCCGCGCGCGAGTCGTCGCGGGCGATGAGGATCTCGGAGCTCAAGTGGAGGCGGCGCGGCGCGAATTCGTCTTTTCGAGGGGGCTAGACGCTACCGGAGTTACCGAGATCGCCGCAATGCGCCAGCGGATGGAGCTCGAGATCGGCACCGAAGACAAGTCGCGGCTCAACATCAAACAAGGCCGTGGCGGATTGGTCGACGCCGAGTTCGCCGGCCAGATGTTGGCGCTCCGGCACGGCTGGCGCCATCGCGAGCTCCGCCATCGCGCGACGCTGGATTTGCTACGCGGCGCCGAACGATGCGGCATCATTGCAGGCGCCGATTGCGAGCGTCTTGGCGACCACTACCGGTTTCTCTCGATGCTCGAGAACCGGCTCCGAATCGACACCGATCAGGCTGCGTGGGCTCTCCCGACCGATCCGGCGATTCTAACGCCCATCGCGCGCCAAATGGGCTTCGTGGGCGCGGACGGCGCGCGGCGGTTGCTGGCAGAGGTCGAGCGCCGGCGCGCCGAGGCGCGCGCGATCTTCGAGCGGATCTTCGCCGCCGAGCAGTCAAATGCCGCTGACGCGCCGCGCTAGCAGGGTGTTGAGAAAAATTCGTGCGGCTCCCAGTGCCGCTGGCTTTGCACTCAAACATCCTGCGTGAAAACTGGCTGCGTTCCTCAATCTTCTCCCCCTCGGGGGCAGATAGGAGAGAGGGCGCAGGCCCTTGAATCATTTCTCAGACAGCCTGCTAAAATTCCAGTTTCACACCGGCCACGAAGTTGATCGGCGGCGCCTTGAAGCCGAAGTTCTCCGAGTAGTTGCGATCGAAAAGGTTCTGCACCCGGGTGTAGATCTCTTCGTTGCGCAGCCTGCCCCATCGATACCCCGCCGCATACGAGGCGACCGCATCGAATCGATGGTAGCCCACGTGACTGCGGATCATCGAGCTGGTGTCGATGTCGTCGCGATCGCCGACGAAGACGTACGACATCACGAGGTTGAGAGTGTCGAGCGGGCGCAGCAGGCCGGGATACGTGTATTGGGCGAGCGCCGACGCCGAATGCTTGGGAACACGCAGCGGGCGAATGTTTGCCGAGCTCGACCGATGGGTCTCGTCGATCAGCGTGAAGCTGCCACTCAGCTTGAAGCGTCCCATGCGCGCCTCCGGCGCGATCTCTACCCCCTGCGCATCGACCCGCCCCGCATTGCCGGCTTGCGATCCGAACAGGCAAGTCGGACAAGGCACCGCCACGATCAGATTCTTCACCCGCCGCGAGAAATAGGTGGTGCTGAGGCTCGCCGACTCGCCAAAGGTATGGGTAAAGCCGCCGTCGTATTCGCTGGAAACCTCGGGCTGCAGGTTGGGATTGCCGAAATTCGGGAAGAACAGGTCGTTGAAGCTCGGCGCGCGAAAGCCTTCGCTGTAGCTGCCGCGAAAGGTCGTATCGATCTTGCTGACCGGAATCGCCACCGTCCACGATGGACTTACTTGCTGGCCGAAATCGCTGTAGCCGTCCGCCCGAAACCCGCTGGTGGCGAGAATCAACCCGTCGAGCAGGCGCGCTTCCTGCTGGACATAGCCCGCGTACTCCTGGCGTTCCGCGCGAAACAGCGTAATCGCCTGGAAGCCGAAAGCAGGGATCGACAAGTTGTCGCCCGAGCGCGCCCAGCGATCCTTGAAGTCAAAGCCGGCCAGCGTGCGGAAGCCAGGCGCCCACGTATAGATCGCTTCGAGGTTGGTGCCGCGAATCTCATCGGGAAAGTAGTCCGACTCGGCCGTGAGGTTTGCGGGATCGAAGAACTGGTTGATGCGGATTTCCTGCCGCACGAATGATCCGCGCCATCGCGCCACAAGTTTATCGCTGAAGCGATGCTCGCCCTCGCCTGCGAACAGGTAGAACTCGTCGCGCTGATGCGCATCGGGGTCGAGCGGACTGCCGGAGAACACCGAGAAGTTGACCAGGCTCACGTTGGAACGGCTGTAGCGCGCGAAGCCGCGCAGCGTCGTGTCGTCGGTGGCATGCCAGTCCAGCCGCGCATTGCCGGCGAGATTGTCCGAGCTGTCATTGATGGGGCGAAAGCCGGTAGTCGAGTAGTAGGAGAGCGCGCCCGAGTACCCCAGCCGCCCGCTCGCTCCACTGACAGTCGCGACCTGGCGCTGGGTGGCGCGGCTGCCACCCTCCGAGAGCAGACTGAAGCGCGGCGCACCTTCGCCTTCGCGGCTGAGCACGTTGATCACCCCGCCGACCGCCGATGATCCGTAGAGCGAACCGCCGGCGCCGCGCAACACCTCGATGCGGTCCAGATTATCAGTGGTGAGATTGGCGAAGTCGAAGAGCCCGTTGGCGCCACCATTCACTTCTACACCGTCGATTAGAACCAGCGTCTGCGATGGATTCGCGCCGCGAATCCGCGCTTCGGTCAAAGTGCCATGCGAGCCGCTCTGATCGACCTCGACGCCGGGCACCTGGCGCAGCACCTCGCCCACCTCTTCGATTTTCTGAATCTGGATCTGGCGGTCGTTCACGACGCTGACGGTCGAGCCGATCTCGCCAATCGGCTGCGCGATACGCGTCGCGGTGACCACCAGCGTCGGCAATCGCGGTACCGGCGCGGAGGATGGGTTCGTTTGCGGCTGGTTCGCCGATGCTGCACCGGAGTTCGGCGCCGAAGTGGATTGCGGCACGGACGTGCCACGCGGTGGCGTCAATGGGCCCGCCGACTTGCTCGGCGCGGGAGTTCCGGCAACAGCCGGCGCGCCCGCGTCGGCGGCGCGGACGCATCGCACCCCGATCATCAATGCAAGCAACAACAACAGAAGAGACCGAACGACTATTCGCCGCATGACAGTTCTCCACCCGCGTAGAGGGTCGGCCTTCGGCGGGCGGGAACGGTCTGGGCCGCAATTAAAAGCCCGACCTCGCGCACAGAGATCGGGCTTCAGGCGTCGTCGCCTGAACGCCACCCTCCCCGCGGAAGGCAAACGCATTCGTCATTCGGCCGGTCTCCTGGCTTGGGGTTCATCCTCGGGCCCGCCTTCCCGCTCGCGCGGTGGCATCATGGGCCGTCGTCACCCGTTACAGTTGCGGGGCAGCGCCGGATTCGCACCGGCTTCCCGTGCACCGAATGTGCGCGAATAGTTAGTCCGTCGAGCGGCCCCCGTCAAGAGCGCAACCGATCATCCGCGACGTATCGATGATAGCGGGGCGCAGTCTGTTACACTGCGCCTTGCATTTCAGAATTCGCACACGGTGTCGAAGATCACTCTCATCACGGGCGGCAGCCGCAGCGGCAAGAGCACGCATGCGCTGGGGCTCGCATTCGAACATCGGCCGCGTATTGGGCGGCTGTACTTTGTCGCGACCGCGCAGGCGCTCGACGACGAGATGCGCGCGCGCATCGCGCATCATCAGGCTGCGCACCCGCCGGAGTTCACGACCATCGAGGAGCCGCTCGATCCGGCCGCGACGCTGCGATCGCTCTCGGATCGCGCAGCAGCGGTGGTCGTGCTCGATTGCCTGACCTTGTGGATCTCGAACCTGCTGATGGCGGAGATGCGCGATGACGAAGTTCTCGCTCGCGCGGGCGACCTGGCTGCAGTACTGGGCCAGTCGGCATTTGCGAGCATCGTGGTCAGCGGCGAGGTCGGCTCAGGAATTGTGCCCGACAATCCGCTGGCGCGCCGCTTCCGCGATCTGCTCGGCCGCACCAATCAGATCGTGGGCGCGGCTTCCGATGAGATCATCCTGATGGTCGCGGGCCATCCGATGCGCGTGAAGTGACGCCCTTGGCGTCATTCTGAGCGAAGCGAAGAATCACTCGCGGCGAAGCGCCGATCTCTAGCCCGCGAGCAGAACAAAAATCGCGACTTCGACCAGCTCGCCGGCCGCGCCGATGGCGTCGCCGGTCACGCCGCCCAGCCACCGGCGATAGAACCATCGCGCGCCGAGCACGATTGCGACGGCTGTCGCCGCGGCGAAACAGATGCGCATCGACGCTATGAAGAAGAGGCCGAGCAGCGTGATGATGGACGCGACGCGCAGATTGCGGCTGGCGTCACCCGCAAGTATTACAGAGCCTGCGCCGGCCACGCGCAGATACTCCATGTTGCAACTCACCGCGACCATCGCCCAGCGCGCAATCGCCGGCGCGGCATAGAGCAACATCGCCCGATGCGGGCTGCTCGCCGTGGTGAGCGCCACGACCTTCAACGCGAGCGCGAAAAAAATCGCCACGATTCCGAAGGTGCCGGCCCGGCTGTCGCGCATGATTTCGAGCGCGCGCGCCCGATCACCGCCCGCGCCCAGCGCATCGGCCGTATCTGCCAACGCATCGAGATGGAGTGCGCCGGTGACCAGCGTCAGGATGGCAAGCGCCATGATCGCTGCCACTGGCCCGCCCAGCATCGGCGCCAGCACGCGATCGATCAATGCGAGTGCGCCGCCGAGCGCGAACCCGACCAGCGGAAAGTATGCGTACGAGTCGGCGACGGACGCGTCGCCAGCGGGACCGCGCGGCCCGACAGGCAGGATCGTCAGAAAACTCGCCGCCAACCGGATGCGTGTGATCGTGCCCGCGGCGCTCATTTGATCTTCTCGGAGACACCCGCTTCGCCGAAAGTCGCCATGCCATGGAACAACGCGAGCGCCGCGCCAATCGTCGCCATCGCGAGTGCCGCGCCGGTGCCCTCGCCGAGTCGCAAATCGAGATCGAGGATCGGGCGCGCGCCGAGATGATCGAGAGCCAGCGCATGTCCGCCCTCAGCGGAGCGATGGCTGAAAAACAGATAGTCGCGCACGCGCGGCGCCAGCCTGCATGCGACTGCGGCGGCGGCTGTTGCGATGCAGCCGTCGATAACGGCCGACGTGCGATGTGCCGCCGCCCCCAAGCACGCACCGGCCATCGCGGCGATCTCGAAGCCGCCGAGTGCCGCGAGCATCGTCTCGGGATTCGCCAGCGCATCGCGATGAAGAGCGAGGGCCGATTCAATCGCGCCAACCTTGCGGCGCATACCTGGATCGTCGAGGCCGGTGCCGCGCCCCGCCATGCGCGCCGCCTCGATACCTGTAGTCGCGCAGAGTATTGCTGCTGCGGACGTGCTGTTGGCGATGCCCATCTCACCGATTCCGATTAGCGTCGCGCCAGCACCGGTTGCCTCGGTCGCAGCGTTGATCCCCACTTCGAGCGCATCACGCATCTGCGCGCGAGTCATCGCGGCTTCGAGGATAAAGTTCGCGGTGCCCGGCGCGATGCGCCGGTAGATCACACCGGGCAGCTTCTCGCCGCGCGTGTCGGTTTCGACGCCGACGTCGATCACTCGAAGATCCAAGCCGAGATGGCGCGCGAGCACGCTGATCGCAGCACCGCCGCGTGCGAAGTTGCGCAGCATCTCGGCCGTGACGGACTTGGGATATGCACTGACGCCGGCATCGGCGACGCCGTGATCTGCGACGAATACGAGAATTGCACCGCGCCCGAACGTCGCGGCGGGATCATGGCGGATCGCCGCATAGCGCCGCACGATCTCTTCGAGATAGCCGAGGCTGCCGCGCGGCTTGGTCAGCGAATCGAGACGCCGCGCGGCCGCAGCTGCGGCGCTCTCGTCGGGCGACTCGATCGCCGCTATCGTTGTCGAAAGGAGATCCAAGCCGCACCGAGGCAACTACAGGATCGCGATCCGATCAAGAGGCGGCCGCGAACTTTGGGTGTCCAGATATGATCGTTACTTGATGCCAGACCCGTTGGCCGTCGCAGTCGCCTCGGCAGCGACGACCGTGAAGGACCACTCATACTTCTTTGAGTTCGCGGTGATTGAGACGGTATAGGTCCCCGGCCGCAATGGTTCGCGCGGAATCAGGATCACCATACCGGAGGCGTTGAGCACGACTCGTGCCATACGTCTCTCGAACCGGCGTCCCTTGTCGGAAGGAGGCTTGGCAACATCGCCTTCGGTATCGTTCGCGGTATATGACTTCGCGTCGACGAAGCAATGCGGAAGTTCGACGCCGTTGTGCGTCAGCGAATGGCCCATGACTTCCAGTCCCGAGGTGTGCCGTGAAAGCCCGCCCATTTGAAAGGAGATAGGCAATCCCATCGGCGGCGAGTATTGCGGACATCCCGCGAGTGGATCTGGCCAATCTCCGCCGAGATAAGTTTGCTGCGTGACAGTCGAGCCTTCAGGCGGGAAAGCGATCGGCGCACGGAGTTTCCCCAGAGTCCAAGGCATCACTCCCAAGTTCGGGTTCCAAAGGAGATCACCTTCACCTGCTTCGAAGAAGTTGCGGCGGGTTGCCTTGTCCAGACCAAACCTCAGAGACAATAGCGCGGCACATTGTTCGGCTTCGCAATACGAGCCAAACCCTATACCCGTCAACTGCGGGTCGAGAATAGAAAGCGAGCTGAACGGAAGAGTCATCACACAGTCCGCCGTCTGACGCCCGTCGTACCCGAGAATGTCCCCCGCGATGATCGCGTGAGCAAACGGCGCTGCGGCTGAGACGCCTTTCGCCGTGTACCAAGGGCTGGAGGAAATCTCGTCATGGGCTTCTTTCTCAGGCGGACCGCTCCGTATTCGCCCATCTGCAAGGAAAAGATCCGCTTTGGTGATCTTATTCTTGACGAGGTACCGGGCATGAAGCGCCGCAGCGTCGCTCCCGGATGGATCTTCGGCCACCTGAGGAAGGTGCTCCATCGCGCGATACTCGTTGCCGCGCTGCAGCAATCCATGGAACCATCGCTCCGCGTCGGGTCGTGTGGTCGGTACCGTTGATGGCGCAGCACAAGCGGATGGCACCCCATCGAACGCGATCGCGGCCCCGGATCGCAACAGGGCGAGAGCCACGGCGGGCATCGCCGCCGCGAAGAATAGTACATGCCGATTCATGCTACGCGATGCAGGTCCGTGCCTTGGTTCGCCTACTCGGAGCAAAGCCCTGCCGTGCGAAGGAAGCTGACCTCGCGCTCCGACGATGGACTCTTGGTGAGCCGCGCGTAGATCACCGCGCGCGTGCGACCGTTGATATGGCAGAGCCCTTCAGCGGCTACGGTTCCGTCTTCCATCTCTATCGGTACGCCGATCTCGATTGTCGCTGGTCCGTTCTGCTCGACCATCGGCTTGTCAGTATTGAAGCCGCTCAAGTTGATCGGACCGGTGCGCGCTTCCTGACAAATCTTCTTCACGTCGACCTTGCAACTGCCGGCGCCGGCGCTAGCGGCGGGCTGGCTCTGGGACGAGCACGCCACGATCGTCAGTGCGATAGCGAAAACGGCGAAGCGACTTATATCCATGGATGATCCCCCTTCGAAGCCGGAAGCGCTGGAAAACTCCGCCTAGATTCGTAACTTGAGGCGTTGGTGAGCGCAAGCGGCGGACGACTTTGGCGATCGCCCGCCGCTCAGCCAAATTGATGCTTCGCTACGCGGCGGCCTTGCGCGCCGCTTCCAGGATCGCGTCGTAGTTGGGATGGTTCGCGATCTCCTTCACGTACTCGGCGTAGGTCACGGTGTCGTTCTTGTCCACGACGAACACGGCCCGCGCATGCAGGCGCAAATCCTTGATCATCGCGCCGTACTTCTCGCCGAACTCGCCGCGCTGCCAATCGCTGATCATCGTGACCTTGTCGACACCCGCCGCGCCGCACCAGCGTGCCTGCGCGAACGGCAGATCCATCGAGACGGTCAGTATCTGCACGTCGCCCGGAAGCTTGCCGGCCTCCTCGTTGAAGCGGCGCGTCTCGGCATCGCATACGGGCGTATCGATCGAGGGTACCGCGCTGATGATTTTGACCTTGCCCTTGAACTGATCGAGCGAGACCGGCGCGAGTCCCTTGCCGGCGCCGGCGAAAGCGGGCGCCTTCTGGCCCGGCTTGATCTCGGGACCGATCAGCGTCATTGGATTGCCGCGCATCGTCACGGCGCCTATGCGTTCTTCAGCCATCTGGATTCTCCTTGCTACGATTGTGATTCCGGCAAGCTGCTACCGGGAAGCGGCGGCATGGCAGGCGGGCCCGCGGGGGTCCTCATGCCGTCAACCTTGATACGGCAAGATCGCGCGACAGTCAAAGCAGCTTTCAGCCCACCGCGCCGACGGAGCGATAAAGCCGGCTCCCTTGCAGAGATGCCGGCCCTATGGCTGCAGCGCGCGCACCGCTCGCGCTGCGTCAGAAGAGCAGCTTGTGCACCAGTCCGGCCAGTCCGCCGACGACCAGGATTACATTGGTCACGAATGTAGTCAGTGCGCCGGCCGCGCGCCGCTTGGGATCGGCAAGGTAACCGCGCACGTAGAGGACGCGCGAGAGCAGGAACACCACGCCGACGACCGCCGCCACCATCGCGTTCATATAATAGGCGAAGATCCATAGCGCAGGCAGGAAAACCACCAGCGCCTCGAGCATGTTCTGATGAACCCGGAAGTAACGCTCGAACATCGGGTCGCCTGTGATCGCCGGGGCCTCGATTCCGTATTTCACTCGCGCCCGCCCCACCAGCGTTCCCAACACCATGTATTGCAGCAGCGCCAGAATCGTGACGATTCCCACCAACACCATTTCCCTATCTCCCAGCATGCCTCGCTCCCCTCATCCGACCCAGCAGCATCTTACCCTGCCCAGATAGAACCGTACAGAAGGCTGCGCATGACGCAATAGCGCGACGCAAGACCGAGCGGTGGATTCCGGTTGGTCAGCGGCCGAAGCGCCGGCGCCGCTCTTCTTCGAGGGCCTCGGCTTGTTCGCGCTGCGGCCGGCTCGCCATGAATCCCGGCGTGTAGTCGGTCTGCTCCCAAGCCGAATCGCATGGATCCCAGACGTACGGCAGCTCGACGATCTCGCCGGGGTGCGCGATGGTCTCGAAAGCGCGGATCGCGTCGAGCAGGATCGCGCGCTGCAGCTCAGGCTGATTGGGCTTGCCGGTCTGATGGCCGAGCGGATAGTTCACGAACACAGCGCGCGGCGGCTTGACCGCCCGGGTGATATCGAGCGCCGAGGTCATCGTAAGCGTCGGGATCCCTGCCTGTTCGGTCTCTCGCGCGATCAGTCCAACGGACTGATGGCATACGGGTCAGGCGGGGACGAGCAGAAACGCATCGACCCTGGCCGCACGCAGCTCATCGACGATCCGCGGAGCCAGCTCAGTGCGCACCTTGCGCGCGGAATAGATGCCGCCCATGAAGCTGAAGGCCGGATCGCTCAGCTCGCCGATAACGCCGGCAGCTTCCAACTCGCGCATCCGCTCAAGCGGGAATACGCAGTTGGGATCGATCTCGGCGTCGCGCGTCGGATAGCCGAAATGCCAGACGCTCAGCTCGTCGCGCCGCGCCGACTTGGGAATCCGCCGGTATGATGTGTCCTCGCGATGGAAGCGCGGCTGATCGCGATACATGATGCCGCCCGAGCTCATCAGTGCGACCTTGCACTCGGCCAGCGGCTTGCGCAGCGGTGTCCACGGCGCGGCGTCATTCACCACCCATCGATAGGGTGTGAAGCCGCTATAGAGTTCACGCGTACGCGGGATGTATTCGACGGGCATCGGCATAGCCTCCGCTGCGATTCAGTATAGGCGCGGATGCGGCGCGATTCGAACCTCTAACTCGCCTCGGGCGGAAACATCATCTTGTTGGCATGGAACTCGCGCGCGACCAGATCGATGAAACCGTGACGAACCGGCCATTCCAGGCGGCTATCGCGCCAATGCACACGGCCATCGGGCCCTTCGAATTCACTGAGCATGCTGGTCATGTGCGCCATCGCATCCGCAACGCGCGCCAGGTCGGCCTTGACCGCCGGAATCTCGCGCATCCGGGCCAGCCATGATGCGAGGCGCGGGGTTGCGCCGAGATCGATTCCCATCGCGCTCGCCGCCGGCACATAAGTGACTGCGGCCAGATCGGCCAAGCTCAACGCACCACAGAAGTAATCGCGTGCTCCTAGTTCACTCTCGAGCCGCAGCAGCAAAGCTTCGAATTCGCGCCGTGCGGCGAGCTTCATCGCGGCGGATTCGTGCTCGCTCTCGCGCACCACGGCATACCAATAGCCGAAGCTCACCGAGTCGAAGGCCCGATCGCACAGATCTTCGATCGTCCGCATCCGCGCGCGTTCCCATGGATCGGCCGGGAACAGCGCCGGCTTCGGCCAAGCCTGCTCGATATACTCGGCGATGATCGTCGAGTCGGCTATCGTGCGCTTATCGTCGAGCACGAGCACCGGCACTTCCGCGCGCTGGCTCGTCGCAGGCAGATCTGGCTTGCGGTCGAGCGAGTAGCACCGCTCGATGGGCTCGTAGCCGACGCCCTTGAGGTCGAGCATCATGCGAACTTTGCGCGCGTAAGGACTGGTAGAGAACGTAAATAGCTTCATCGTAGATCTCCATGAACCCGGCGACGCGGCATCTCGCCGATTGCCACTGGAAGAGAGCGGAGCGACTTCGCGGCTACGCGGCTTTTGCGCCAAGCGGCCTGTGATAGTCGCGAATCTCCTTGATCTTCCCGTCCACCATCTCCATCACTTCCGCTCCGATGGCCTCGATGACCTTCCCAAACCGTGGCCGGGTGCCATGGAAGAAGGACTCGGCTAGTCCGCAGCCAGAGTTTCCGGTCCTCGTGCGAAGATCGCAGCGCGAATCCGGCATCAGCGCAAAGCCGGTCTCGTAGTGCCGCCTGACCTCGTCGCGTCCTTCGTAGCGTTTGCCTTCGACATCGACGATCACCGCCTGCTCATGGAAACAGGCCATGACCCCATCGATGTCGTGACGGTTGAAAGCGTCGAAATACCGCTCGATAAGCTGCTCTTCCGGTGTCATCTCACTTCCTCCATTCCGATTGTGCGATCTCATCGCTTAACGCGGCATTTTCGTTCACGCCGCGATCATAGGCCGCTTCGCCTACCAGCGTCGCTGACTTTGCGTTGCAGATGCCGCTTATGATTGCCTCAGACGCGGCAGTACTTTCTCGCCGAACCGGCTTAGCGACCTGTATGCGAGGTGCGGCGCGAGCCCGGGCAATTGCATCACCATAATCAGCTCGGTTGTGGGCGTGCTCTCGATGACCTCGGATATCCGCTGCTCGACAACTTCGGGCGGCCCCAGGATGCTGGTGTGCTGCAGGCGCTCGGGGTCCGGCCGGATCAGCACCTTGTTCATGTCCGTGCCGGCCGCCGCCGAAAGCCATTTGCCGTACAGCTCGGCCTGATACATCAGCGCCGGCCCGACCTCGCGCCATGCATCCGCAGCCGTGTCAGCCAGATAGACGACCCGGCTGTTTACGATGCTATAGCGGGCGGGATCTTTGCCGAGCGCGCGAAGTGCGTCGATATAGATGCCCGTTTCCCTGCGCCCACCCACACATGCGAATGACATATCCATCCGCGCGCCGCGCTCGATCCCCTTGCGCGTCCCCGCGCCCCACAGCAGCTCGGGATGAGGCTGGCTGACGGGCCGCGGCAGCACTCTGACATCGTCAAAGCGATGGTATTTGCCGGCAAAGCTGAAACGCTCGCCGGTCCACGCGCGCTTTAGAACCTCGATCGCTTCCAGCGTGCGGCCCAAGCGCTCATTGCGCGGCACGCCGAAGCCGGCGAACTCCTCCGCTCGATAGCCGAGCCCGATGCCCAGCCGCAGCCGCCCGTTGGAGATCACGTCGACTACCGCAGTGTCCTCGGCAAGCCTGAGCGGATGTTGCATCGGAAGCAGCATCACGAAGGTGCCGATGCTCATCCGCTGCGTGCGCGCCGCGATCGCGCCGGCCGCTGGCATCATCGAGGGCAGATAGCCGTCGTCCGTGAAGTGATGCTCGGTGAGCCAGATCGAGTCGAAGCCCAGTTGCTCGGCGAGTTCAACCTGGCGAAACGCTTCGCGATACAGCTCAGCGAAGCTGATTCCCGAGCCGGGCGGGTTGCGGAAATCGAGCTGATAGCCAAATTTTATCTTGCGCATCGCAGCCTCATCGCTGGCATAGTCCACTTCGCGGCGCACCCGCAAGCGTGACGCGCGCTCAGCGCGTGCTCAGGCCGCCGTCCACGATCAGTTCGGTGCCGGTGATGTACGACGCATCATCGCTGAGCAGAAAAACGATCGCCGATGCGATTTCCCATGGCGTCCCCTGGCGGCGCATCGGAATGCGTGGCGCGACCTGCGCCTCGCGGTCGCCGATCAGCCGCCGCACCATCGAGGAGTTGATCAGCCCGGGCAGGATAGTGTTGACGCGGATGTGATCGCGCGCGTGGCTGGTCGCTGCCGATCGCGACAGAGCGATCAGTGCCGCCTTGGTGGTCTCGTAGGCGACCGCCTGATTGCTGCGCAGCGCCGCCAGCGACGAAACGTTGACTATCGCACCGCCGCCCGCCTTGGCGATCTCCGGCACCGCATACTTCATCATCAGGAAATGGCCGCGCAGGTTGACATCGACCATCTTGTCGAATTGCTCGGTGGTGGTTTCGAGCAGCCGTCCGCCGACCGCGATGCCGACATTGTTGACCAGCAGATGAAGCGTGCCGAACGATCGCACCGTCGCCTCTACCGCAGAGCGACATGATGCCTCATCGCTGACGTCAGCTTGAACCGCCTCCGCGCGCCCGCCCTCGCCACGAATCGCATCGACGGTCTCTTGCGCGAGCTTGAGCGAGAGATCCGCGACCATCACACGCGCGCCTTCGCGGGCGGACAGGATAGCCGTCGCGCGCCCGTTTCCGATCGATAAAGCTTCGCCGGGCTTCGCAGGCCCGTCCGCCCCACCCCCAGCAATGAGCGCCACCTTTGCCTCAAGTCGCCCCATTTGATGTGACCTCCACTGTACTTAACTGATTTCAACCAGAGTTAAGCAAAGACAACTAATGTCATCCATAGAGAAGTAAGGTTTATAGGTCTCTAGGCATCGCATGGCATCTGCGAAGTCGCTATAATTCTTCGGCTGAATGGGTGGTTGAGTCGGTTGGGGAGGTGACAACGATGGACGATCTGCAAGCCAGAGAATTCGAGCTGCGCGCATCGATGAGACGGCGGCTTGAGCGCCTCGAGCGCAATCAACGCTTCATGCGAATCGGAGCGGGCGCTTGCGTCGTCGTAGTCGCGGCGTTCGTCTTGATGGGCCAGTCGCTGGTCAGCCGCGTCGTCTATGCCGAGCGTTTCGTCGTGCAGGATTCCAGCGGCCATGAGCGCGCCGCGCTCGGACTGGGCGCCGATGGTACGCCACGGCTGGTGATCGTCGATCAATCCGGCAAGCCGCGCGCCGCGCTTGGCGTGCGGGCGGATGGAACGCCGCGAATGGTCTTCCTCGACATCGATGGCAAGCTGCGCGCCGCGATGCAGGTGGGCGGCGACGGCACTCCAGATGTGAGTCTCTATGATCCGGAGGGGCGCGATCGCGCAACGCTGAGCGTCGCGGCCGACGGCACCTCTGGCCTGGTTTTTCTCGATAAGGCTGGCAAACTGCGCAGCACGCTCGAAGTGGCGGCCGACGGGCGCCCGCGCCTGGCATTCCGCGATAGCAACGGGCGGCTCAAGGCCAATATGGAAGTCGGCCCTGACGGCAAGTCCAACCTCGCCTTCCGCGAGCCGGGGCGCAAGATGGTGACGGCGCAGAACACTTCGCCCAACGAACTGCAGCCCTCGCTGGCGTCCTTCGACCATAGCAAGCAGGTAGCCTGGACCCCGCTGTAAGTTGATGCGCGAGCCAGCGGCGCGGGTGGAGGTATCGCCTTTCCGCGCGCCGACCCGCAAGCCAATGTGTCTTACCTCGCCGCCGCGGCCATTCCCGGTGGCCACATAGACGCCGAGAGTAAAGGACGCTTGCC
>JBGPUE010000039.1:0-28580 GCA_041491005.1 Binataceae bacterium (SeqCode)
CTCGATGTCGGCTCGTCACATCCTGGGGGTGGAGCAGCTCCCAAGGGTTCGGCTGTTCGCCGATTAAAGTGGCACGCGAGCTGGGTTCAGAACGTCGTGAGACAGTTCGGTCCCTATCCGCCGTGGGCGTAGGATACTTGAGGGGCGCTGTCCCTAGTACGAGAGGACCGGGACGGACGCACCGCTGGTGTACCGGTTGTAGCGCCAGCTGCATCGCCGGGTAGCCATGTGCGGACGGGATAACCGCTGAAAGCATATAAGCGGGAAGCCCTCCCCAAGATTGGGTATCCCGATCGTAAGATCCTGAAGGCCCCTTCTAGACAAGGAGGTTGATAGGTCGGAGGTGGAAGCGCTGTAAGGCGTGGAGCTGACCGATACTAATCGGCCGTGCGGCTTGACCACTACAATCCGCTCATCGCTTGAGCGGCGTCTGGTCATGCTTAAGGCTGCCACCCGGGCTTGTCTGTATACCTTGCTATTTCAGTTGTCATTGAAATCAGATCCCGCGCTGGGTGGGATCGCAAGTTTCCGGTCGTCATGGCGGAGGTGAAACACCCGTTCCCATCCCGAACACGGCAGTTAAGCCCTCCAGCGCCGATGGTACTATGGGGTCGCTCCATGGGAGAGTAGGACACGGCCGGGAAATTTCGACGGGGCGGAGCCATCAGGCTCCGCCCCTTTTCCGTTGCGGATGCCGTTCTTCAGAGACGGGCGTTTATGCGAAGAGCGTTGCACCGAGCGATTCTCTCGGACTAGACTAAGTCTGGTTCACCACAATGAAGACAATCAACATCCACGAAGCCAAGACTCATCTGTCACGGTTAGTCGAAGAAGCCGCCGAGGGCCAAGAGATCATCATCGCCAAGGCGGGCAAGCCGCGGGCCCGGCTGGTACCGTTTCGCTCGCAAGTCGAGCCGCGCAAATTCGGTTCGATGAGAGGCAAGATCAAGATCCCGAATAACTGGGACGATCCGCTTCCCGACGAGATACTGCGGGCGTTCGGCGTCAAGCCTTGAGGCTGCTGCTCGACACCAGCGTCGTGCTCTGGTGTCTTTCCGGCAGTCCACGACTCGGGCCCAAGGCGCGGCGGGTGATCGCCGCTGCGGATTCAGAAGTATGGGTCAGCGCCGCATCGGCTTGGGAGATCGCGATCAAGGCTGCCGCAGGGAGGCCCGTCTACCGTCAATCGCCTGAGAAGTGGCTGCCCGCCCAACTCGAGCGCAGTCGGTTCCAGCCGCTCATGATAACGATGGAGCACGCCCTTGCGGTGGCTACTCTGCCTCTCCATCACGGCGATCCGTTTGATCGCATGATCATCGCTCAGGGCCTGCTCGAGAGGCTGAAGGTGGTCACCGCCGACGACAAGTTTGATGCATACGGCACTGACCTGATCGATGCGACCGCGTGAGCGAATTGCTTGCGTCGACCGGGCGGCCTTTGCGCTCCAGGCGGTTCGCTGCGCAGCGGTGATTCCACCAACCGATTACCAGATCGTGCGCACCGGATACTGCCTGATTGCTCGGTCGGCGGTGAGAATCGCCAGCCCGTGCGCGATCGCCTGACATACCAGCATCCGATCGAATGGGTCGCGGTGCCGCTCAGGCAGACGTGCGAGCTGCAGCACCGATTCCTCATCCAGCGGCAGGCTCTCAATGTCCATCAGCCTTCGATACTTGGGGACGAAGTCGGCTGGCGGTTCGGGGAGCGGCAGGCGCCGACGCGCATACTTGACCGCTATCTCCCACACTGACACCGGACTCAGAAGCGCCTGGTTGGAGGGATTCTCGAAGGCTGCTCTGGCGGTCGCCGACAGGTTGGGGTCCGCCAGCGCGAGCCACAGAAAAGTCGCGGTGTCGAGCAGGAGTCTCATTCGCCCTTGCCTTCGAACGCGTCGAGCAGCCCGTCGGGGAGCGCTTCGAAGAAGCTCGGCGGAATCCTGAAGAGCCCTTTCGCCAGTCCGATCGGCCGTTTCCGCTTGCTCTCCGGCGCCAGCGGGCGAATCTCGGCAATCGGCACATTGCGTTTGCAAAGCAAGATGGTGTCACCGGGCTTGAGCCGTGAAAGATAGCGCGAGAGGTGAGTCTTGGCCTCGTGAATATTAAGCCGAATCATGGTCAAAGAATAGACTAAGAAGTGAACTAACTCAATAATGCGGATGGCGCCAAGCCTATGGCATGACCGAAGTGTGTGGTGCATGCGATCCGCGTAACGCACAGACCGAGAGCTTTGGCACGATCTTCGGGATCCCCGCGACGCCGTGACTTGGCGCGATATGTAAAGCGGGTTTCTGTTGCGATACGATCCGCGCATGCAGATCAGAAGAGTCGCGGTCTACTGCGCCTCGAGCCGCCAATGCGATCGCGCATACCATGACGCAGCCGAGCGCCTCGGACGAGTGCTGGCGAAGTCCGGCGTAACCGTCGTCTATGGCGGCGGCGCAATGGGTTCAATGGGTGCCGTTGCCGACGGAGCGCTGGCCGCGGGCGGGCATGTGGTGGGCGTGTTGCCCAGCTTCATGTTCGACCTCGAATGGGGCCACCGGGGCCTCAGCGAACTCAAGATCGCGGCCGATATGCACGAGCGCAAGCGGATGATGATCGCCGAGACCGACGCGGTCATCGCGCTGCCTGGCGGATGCGGGACCTTCGAGGAGCTGTTCGAAGCGATGGCGTGGAAGCGGCTGGGCCTGTACGTCGGGCCAATCGTGATCGTGAATACGCGCGGCTTCTACGCGCCATGCGTCGAGCTACTGCAACGCGCGATCGGTGAGCGCTTCATGGACCAGCGGCATCGCGAGATGTGGTCGGTGGTCGATGAGCCGGAGCAGGTGCTGGACGCGATCCGCGGCGCGCCGCGATGGGATCGCGACAACCAGAGTTTCGCGGTGCTGTAGCTGATTTGGCGATCTCTCCGAACGCCAACTCGATCCAAAAAAAGGCGGCCCCGTGAGGGCCGCCCGCTTGAACACGATCGCAACAGCTTAGTGCTTGCTCTCGATTCGCTTGCCGTAGGTCACTTCGCCCTTGTCAACCCGCAGACTGAAGCCGCAATCGGGATTTGTGCACACCCATGCCTTGAAAATGACCGCCGCTCCCTCCTGGCCATAGTCCGACAATGGGATGAGTGTCCCGTTGTTGCACTTCTGGCACTTCGGCAACTCCATCTACCACTCCTCCTTGCGCCCCGTCCGACCCGGGAATCCTAAACCTATCCAACGGTAGGCGCCAAATCAACGTCCCTTGTTTTCTGGCGCTTTTTCCTCATTTCCCAGCGCCTCGACTGCGTGGGAATGGCTGGATTTCGGCCCGCACTCCGCGATGTTACGCTGGGCGGGCGATGGGATGGGAGTGGCGACGATGTTTCTGATTCGGCAGGCGGCCAAGTCCGATCATCGCCAATTGATCCGGCTGGCGCGCGAACTCGGCTCGATCAACCTGCCCACCGAGCCGGCTGAACTTTCCGGCGCACTGGAGCGCTCGGCGCGCTCTTTCGCCGGGCGGATCCGCGACCATGCGCGCGCCGTCTACATCTTCTGCGCGGAGCCGGCCGGCGGGTCGCGGCTGGCCGGTGCGTCGATGATCATCGCCAAGCACGGCACGCCACAGTCGCCGCACTACTACCTCGAGATGGATTCGGAAGAGCGCTATTCGCACACGCTGCGCAAGATGTTCCGCCATAGCTACCTGCGCTTGCGCCATTCGATGGACGGCCCGACTGAAATCGGCGGGTTGATCGTTGCGCCTGCGATGCGCCGCAATCCTGAGAAGATCGGCAAGCAACTCTCCTGGGTGCGGTTTCTCTATATCGCCCGCCATCCGCATCGTTTCGGCGCGCGCGTGATCGCGGAAATGCTCTCGCCGCTCACGCCCAACGGCAGCAATCTCTTTTGGGAGCACTATGGGCATCCGGTCACCGGCCTGACGTTCCGCGAGGCCGACCGGCTCTCGGTTCATGACAAGGAGTTCATTCGCGCGCTCTTTCCTGAGGCGCCGCTGTATACCTTCATGATGCCCGCCGACGTTCGCGCATCGCTGGGCGCAGTCGGCGATCAGTCGCGCGGTGCGGTGCGGATTCTCGAGCAGGCCGGGATGAAGTTCCTGGGCGAAATCGATCCGTTCGATGCGGGGCCGTACTACGGCGCGCCGATCACGGAACTCGCGCCCGTGCGCGAGTTCAAACGCTATCGCGCTGTGCGCGGCTCCGCGGCGACAGGCGAAGCGGGTAGGCTCTACATGGCCGGATGCTGGGACGCGGCGCGCGGCTTTCGCGCGGTTCAGGTTGCAGGCGTCACCGATGGAAGGCATCTGGCGATGCCGCCGGAGGTGCTCGATGCGTTGCGAATCAAGGAAGGCGCGGTCGTCGATACCGTTCCGCTGCCTTGAAGCGCGTAGCTCACCCTCCTAGCGAGTTTCCCGCGCCAGCAGTCGAACACGACGCGCACGCTAGATCGAATTGAGAAACTCTACTATCTCGTCTTGCTCCGGCTGCGTCAGCGCCTGGTAAGCGAGCGATGCGGCTTTCCCTTGGCCGTCATGCAAGCTGATCGCGGTGGGAATATCGTCAGCACGCCCATCGTGGAGCAGTCCCAACTTGACGCGGACTCCCCATAGCGCCGTGGTGCGAAGCGTCGTCGGCCCCGCGCTACCCGCCACCATGCCATCTCCCAGCGAGCCCATGTCATGCAGCAGGAAGTCGGAATAGGGGTGGATTTCCCGTTTGGCCAATGCCTTGTTTACACTTGAAGTTATCGGCACGCCGCCTGTGGTCGGTGGGATGAAGCTTGCGGGATTGGCGTCGGTGGTCAGAGTCCCCGTGTGACAACCCTCGCATCCGATTTGGCTAAACAGCCGCCGGCCTTCCCATGCCGCCGAGCTGAATTTAAGCGTGGGTGGGGGATTCAGTACGCGGATAAAGTCGGCAAAGCGATCGACATCCGCGAAGCCGTCGGAATCTGGTACGTCCTCCGGCGCAACCGGCACTTGGAGCAGGACTCCAGACTGACTCACGCCAAGCGCGCAATTGCTGACTTCAGTGGGATTGTCGGGATTGGTAATGCCGATCTCGTTTAGATACGCGCCCCCGGAGAATGTCCGCAGACTCGCGATGTCATCTTTGAAGCCGAACCGGCCGATTCGTTGATGGCCGAATTCGGTCACGGTTCTGGTAACGCCGCGGACCGACGCTGGCTCGTTGTGGGCAAGATTCGTTAGCGTCTGGTCCGACAGTGCTTCGACCAGGCCCAGACCGAACAGCGGCGGGGTCTGACGCTCAGCGGCGCAATTCGCGCCGCCGACAAAACTCGAGCTGGTAGGGTCGCAAATCGGAAGACTGGTTGCGAACTTGGTTCGATTCAGCTCCTCCTGCTGGCAAGTGGATGGTTGACAGCTGGGCGATGTGATTTGACAGCCGATCGGCGATCCACGCAAACCTTCGGCGAACACGATCGCACCCGCCTGCGTCTGGCTGCCACCACGGAGCATATTGTCCACCGCAAAGATGTGAAGTGGTCCGGCCGGGTTCGCGCGGACCCGGACTTCATTGATGAAGGCCCCTGAGCCGCCCAGCGCCGGTTGGAAATGACAAGCTCCGCAGGAACGGGAATTGAAGATCGGGCCGAGCCTCGTTAGCTCGTCAACTTGTTCGAAGTCAGCCTGCGCATCGGAGAACGTCGCTAGGTCACCCGGCGTGAGACTATAGAGGGGTGTCCCGAAGCCGCTGATATCGGGACGATGGCCGTGGGACCTTCGCGGGCGGGCATCCGAGACCCCACACCACAGCACCAGCGCGACAAGAGTCAAAAGCGCAGTCTTGCGGTCCATCGCTCACCTCCCCACAACAAACGTGACTGCTCGCCGCGACGCCAAACCGAAGAACAAGCTCAAGCGATCTTTCCCGGTCATCCTTGGGCGATGACTACAGATAAACCGGGCTAACGAAGCGCCCGCATCCATGCAGTGGCGCAATCGGCATGCCGGAAACAGCCCGCACGAGAAGGCCGAAATGAAGTTCAAGCTGAAGGTGAGGTGCTAGTTAAACCAACAAAGGCACCGCGCCCGGTGTTGCGTCATTGTGACACATTGTGTCTCATACCTGATTCACTCGCGCGCGATTGCCACACCAACCGCGCTCGACTGTCGCTCGTGAGGAGGCGAATCGCTCTCGCGCGATGCGCAGCGCCGGGAACGCGAGCCGCCGATGCTCAATCCGGGTCGGCTGATGCCTGACGGGATTGGGGTCCGAACAGGTGTGACGCAATCGGCACGGCAGCTGCCGCGCCGGCCAGTTGGCATGCCACGAACGCAGGAGCATGAGCAGGGGCGATTCCGGAAAAGCTCCGCGTCATGCTCCGCGCGATCGTCACGGCGGGATTGGCGAAGGAGGTCGAAGCCGTGAACCAGTATGCGGCTATGATGTAGAGCCCGACAGCGTAAGGGACAGCGTCCGCGCGTGACTTGAGACAGCCCAAGATCGTCAGCACCAGCCCGAACGTAGCGACGCCCTCGGAGAGCCATTGGCCCGGACCTGTGCGGACGTTCACGCCGGCTTGGAGCGCAGGCAACCCGAACATCAGATGCGCCGCGATCACGCCGATGATCGCACCGGCCAGCTGCGCCATCGAATACAACGCAGCCTCGCGCGGGACGATCTCGCGGCGAATTGCGAACGAAAACGTGACCGCCGGATTGAGATGCGCCCCCGAAACCGGCCCGAACACGAGAATCAGCACCGCCAGTATCGCACCGGTGGGCAACGTGTTGCCCAGCAGCGCCAGAGCGCCGTTCCCGCCCGACAGGCGCTCGGCCATGATTCCCGATCCGACCACTGCGGCGAGAAGGAATGCTGTACCGAGCGCCTCGCTCGCCAGCCGTTGCGAAAGACTCGGGCGGGCCGCCGCGCCAAGCCGTGCCGCCTGAGATGCGGCCGTCCGCTCCTTCACGTCACGACTTCCGGGAGCGATCCCGGCCAATCTCGTCGAGCCGCCGCTGCAGGGTCAGCCGGTCAATCGCGTCCAGGGGCAGACTGACGAAGATCGAGATCCGGTTGTTGAGCATCCGGTACGCATCCGCAAACGTGAGGCGCCTTTCGGCTTCGGTCCCCTCCGCGACCACGGGATCCGGCAGCCCCCAATGCGCGGTCATAGGCTGGCCGGGCCAAACCGGACAGACTTCAGCGGCGGCCTTGTCGCAAACGGTGAAGACGAAATCCAGCTGCGGAGCATCGTGCTTCGCGAACTCATCCCAGTTCTTGGAGCGCAACCCTTCGGTGGAATGGTTGAGGTTGCGCAACAAATCGAGGGCATAAGGATGGATCTCGCCCTTCGGATGGCTTCCAGCGCTGAAGCCGCGGAAACGCGCACGTCCAACCCGGTTGATGATCGCCTCGGCCATGATCGAACGGGCGGAATTGCCGGTGCACAGGAACAGCACATTATATTCGCGTTGCGGCATCTCCAGCTCTTACCCGCAGCATCTCGGACCGCACTGGCCGGCGGGCGCTTCGCTAGCAGCCGGTTCACTGGCGTGCGCTTCGGCGCTCGTGCTGGCGCAACATGCCGCGCGTGGCGCTTCGCCTTCGTTGGGGGAATCACCCGCGTACACGGTGCTCTCGCCGAGTGTAAAGAAAGCCTCCCATGAGATGCCCTGCGGATCGTTGACCCACGACTTCTCCGATAGCGCGTAGCAGCAGGTGACTTCGCCCTGATTGGCTAGCGGGCGCTCCGCGGCCATGAGGCGCTGCCGGACTTCCGCAAGCTCGTCGCGGCTCTCGGCCTGGATGCCGAGATGGCTCAGGCCCGGTTGGCCGTGCGAAGTGATGGCGAAGTTGACGCGCGGATCTTCGAGCATCCACTTCGCGTAGTCCGGCTTGAGCACCGACGGCTCGGAGCCGAACAGATGCGAATAGAATCGCACCGACTCACCGAGATCTCCCACTGCGACGTTGATGTGAATTCGTTTCATGTAGGTGACGCCTCCTTTAAGGCTCTGTAACGTCTGGTGGCTGGCGCGGCGCGCCCGCCGCGTGACTCATTTGATATTTCGAGAAATATCGAAGTATCAGCGCCAGGTCAAGAGTCCGCGATGGTGGGGACGATCGGAGCCAGCGGCCTGCGGAAATTTGGCGCTGGCCGACAATCGGCGAACGGCGTAAGAAATCGGAACGGATTCAAGTCATGCCGCCGCGCCGAGGCGGAGAAGGAAGAGGGTGTACCGTGGAATATCGCAATCTCGGAAATTCCGGACTCAAAGTCTCGCTTGTCGGGCTGGGCTGCAACAACTTCGGCATGAAGTGCGATGCCGAGCAGACTCGCGCTGTCGTTCATCGCGCGCTGGACGACGGCATCACCCTGTTTGACACCGCGGACATTTATGGCAATCGCGGCGGCTCCGAGGAACTGTTGGGCAAGGCGCTCGGAGACCGTCGCCGCGATGTAATCGTCGCGACCAAGTTCGGGATGGCGATGGGCAACGGTCCTTATCTACGCGGCGGATCGCGCCGCTATATCGCGGCGGCGGCGGAGGCGAGTCTCAAGCGTCTGGGCACCGACTACATCGACCTCTATCAGATTCACACGCCCGATCCCGAAACGCCGCAGCATGAAACGCTCGAGGCGCTAAGCGATCTGGTTCGCGCGGGCAAGGTCCGCTACATCGGCTCGAGCAATTTCGCGGCGTGGCAAGTAGCGGACGCGGCTTGGATCTCGCGCACCCACGGGCTGGCGGCTTATATCTCCGCGCAGAACCAGTACAACCTGCTCGACCGGCGCATCGAGCGCGAGCTGGTGCCCGCATGCCGCCAGTTCGGAGCCGGGATTCTGCCCTACTTCCCGCTCGCCAGCGGATTCCTGACCGGCAAGTACCGGCGCGGTGCGCAGCCGCCGAAGGGAACCCGGCTCGCGCTGATGCAGTCGATGGCTTCGCAGATGATGACGGATGCGAACTTCGCGACGGTCGAACAGCTCGAAGAATTCGCGCGTGGCCGCGGCCATACCGTCCTGGAACTCGCGGTCGGATGGCTCGCATCGCAGCCGATGGTGTCCAGCGTGATCAGCGGTGCAACGACGCCCGAACAAGTCAGCGACAACGTAAAGGCGGGCGCATGGAAGTTGACCGCGCAGGAACTCGACGACGTGGACAAACTCACGCGCCGCTAGCGCCGGTCGCGGGCGGGCCCGCGCCCATTTCTATCAAGCCGGCAGACGAGGCGATCAGCTGCGCTGTTCGAAGTCGAGGCCGAGAGCCGGATTCTCGACCTGTCCGCCGCATGCGCGTGCCAGCAGTGGCTTCACCTCTTCGGCGAAATGTTGCATCTGATCTTCGATCTCTGCGCAGCTAAACCCGCCGGTCTCGAACCAGGCATTGAACGCGAAGTCCTGGTATCCGCAGCTCTCCTTGATTCGCATGATTGCCGCAGCGACTTCCGATGCTGATCCGAAGATTGCGATCTCCTTGTCGAGCAACCTGCCGGCGTCGACCTTCTTATCTAAATCCAGTTTGTCTTCGTCCGCGTCAGCAAGTACCGCGGCAAAGCCAAACGGCCCATAGTAATCCCATTGCAGCTCGAGCGCCGCGCGGAAGCGTTCCAGCTCGCGATCGCGGTTCATACCGGGGAGCACCAGATGTATGTAACGGCCGGTGATGACGCCGCGGCGTTTCTCCGCGTCCCATCCGTACTTCAACCGCCCACGCCCGAGCCGATCGGGCCATCCGGCCTTTTCCGAGATGTCGTAGTAAAGCTCGATGTTCTTCTTGAGGCGCGAGTTCGGCTCGACGATGAAGTATCCGTTAATCCCGCGCTCCGCCGCCCATCTAATGGACCGCTCGGTGGTGAGCGGTTCCCACATCTGGGGGTGCGGCCGTTGGAGCGGCTGCGGGAAGACCTGAAGCTCCTTGAGGATGGTCGTTGACTGCAGGACTGGATTAGACCCGCCGTATGGATCCGGCCCGCCGAGCTGAAGCACTTCCTCCAGCCTGCGCCCCGACTTGCCGGTGGAGAAATACGCGATGGTCTGCTGATGGTTCCATCTCGTGAACACTGGTGGAATCGTGAAGAACTGTCCCTGATGCGAGAACGAGGGCTGCGTCCACGCCTTGATGATGATCTCGTAGGCCTCCTGGTAGTAGGCGCGGTTGCGCTCCTGGTCCTGGATGGTCGAGAACGGCCAGCCGAAGACCTCGGCTTCGCGCGGCTGATACCCGCGGCCGATTCCGAACTCGAGCCGCCCGCCGCTGAGCACGTCGAGCATCGCCGCCTGCTCGGCGATTCGGACCGGATGCCACCACGTGATGATGTTGGCCGCCTGGCCGAGGCGAATTCGCCGGGTGCGTGCCGCGATCGCGGTTTCGGCCAATAGTGGATTGGGGCTGAATTCCGCGCCCTCGGGCTGAAAGTGATGCTCGGTCATGAAGAAGTAGTTGAACCCAAGCCGGTCGGCGAGGATCCCCTGCCGCACCTGGTTGACGAGGGTTCGCTGGCTGGACTCGTGAACTTCGGCAAGATTGCCGTCGTTAATCATGACGCCGCCCGGCGTCCTGAGAATCGGGAGGTCGCTGGCTCCATTATGGAACACTCCGATCTCGATCATGGCTCCTCCGTGCGGCGGCGCTCGTCCGGCGCAGCTTGTCAGCCGTCCGCTCATTCAACCGACTGACACGCCGCGATGGGATTGGCAAGCGCGACGCGGGCGAGCCTTCTCGCCTTCCCCGAGTTCGAGTATAGACTCTCGCAGGGTCTCCAGAAGGTGTCACTCGCTGGAGCCGCCGCGAATCGAACGTCACGCGCGGCCACGAGGTCGCGCCGCAACATACAGGAAGGGAGCGAAAGCCATGAACCAGTGGAAGATCGGCGACGTAAAGATCAGCCGCATTGTCGAATCGGAAGGACCGTGGGATGGCACCTTCATTTTACCGAACGCGACGCCGGAGAATCTGGCGAAAGAAAGGGACTGGCTCTGTCCGACCTTTGCCAACGAGGCCGGGAAAGTTCAGATGGCGATTCAGGCGCTCATCATCGAATCGCAGGGCAAACGCATTATCGTTGACACCTGTATTGGGAACGACAAGGTTCGCGCGAACCCCGAGTGGAGTAAGCTGCAACTGCCGTTCCTGCAGGATTTGCAAAAGATCGGCAGCCCGCGCGAGTCGATCGATCGCGTCGTATGCACGCATCTGCACGTCGATCATGTCGGCTGGAACACGATGCTCAAGGATGGCAAGTGGGTCGCAACCTTTCCCAACGCGAAGTATCTGATCGGGGGCACCGAATGGGATTTCTTCTCGCGCACCGAGGACGCTTTCCTGAAGGACCCGGTCGATGACTCTGTTCGTCCGGTTATGGCCGAGGGGATGGCGGAACTCGTCGATGGCAACCATCGCGTAACCGACGAGGTGTGGCTCGAATCAACGCCCGGCCACACGCCGGGGCACTTCGCGGTGCGGATTTCATCGAAAGGACAGGATGCGGTCATTACAGGCGACTTGATGCATCACCCGATTCAATGCCGTTATCCCGAGTGGGATGACAATTTCGACGTAGACGGTCCGATGGCGAAGAAGACGCGGCGCGCGTTCTGCGAGCGCTACGCCGACTCGGCAACGCTGGTGTTCGGAACGCATTTCGCGATGCCCTCGCCGGGCAAGATCACGAAGAAGGGTGATTCGTTCCGCTTCGCGCTGGCCTGAGCTGGAGATTCGAGCGCGCTGCGGCCACAAAAGTAAGCATTGCTGAGCGCTCCCCTTCGATGGTCTGCACGTTGCTCAGCACGCTCACGAGACCTGCCACGGAGTGGCGGGCTCATTGTGCTGAATGCGCCGCCTCGATTTAGGGGCGTGATGAACCACGCGAAGCCACCTTGGCCCTCATGATCTGCCTCTAAAGGCGCCAGCCGCGCCCCGGATCGCGCCATGCTAACATCGTGAGAATCCAGCATCGGCAAGCTGAGGCCGAACTGGCGTCCGGCACGAAACATGGATTAGACGGCGGGGAGGCTCGCCACTATGCCGGTCAGCGTGGTGCGCACACGCGAGGACGAGATCGCTTGGGAACGCGCCAAGGAAGCTGCGCGCCGTCAGTATCCCGATGCGACTGGCGCGCGCTTCTACAGAATCGTGATGGCGATCTTCAAGAAGATGACGCATCGCGACGCAAACGACCGGCGAAGACGCCCGCTCTTCGCCGGCATGTACTAACCCTCGACAATGATGGAGGATGCCCGATGAACGAGAAGACCTTCCTGCACGAAGTGGCGCAGCGCGTGCGATGCGACGAGCGGCGCGCCGAAGCTCTGACGTTTGCCGTCTTCCAGGAGCTACGCGACCGGCTCACCGGCAAGGAAGCTGATGACGTTGCCGCCCAGTTGCCTCGCGGGCTCAAGATGCTTTGGATGTCCTTCGACCGCCCCGAGCGCGTGGTGCGCCGCGTGCACAAGAGCGAATTCATCGGCGAGGTTCGCCGCATGGCCGGGCTTTCAGACGACGCCGAGGCAGAGCGGGCCGTAGTCGCGGTGTTCGCGGCATTGCAGCATCTGCTCGGCAGCCCGACCGGGCAGGAAGGCGAGGCGTGGGACGTCTTCAGCCAGCTTCCGAGTGATCTAAAGAAGATGTGGCTTGCAGCCGCCAAGAGTCCGTCCAAACGGAGTGTTCTGGGGGAAGCGGAACTGTAGCCGACGAGAGCAAACGCGAGGGCGCGAGGGCCGCGATCGCCCTGACGCTCAGGTATACATGCGCGCCAATTCCTTTGGACCTTTCTGCGTCCGGATCGAGACTTGCGCTACCTAGGTTGGGAGTTGGCCGGCTCGACGATCGCGCGTAGCAACTGGACCAGCCGTTCGCGCTCGATCGGCTGCGAGGTGTAATGGAGCACGCCGCGGGCTCTAACGCTTCGCTCGACCTCCGGGCTGTTATCGCGCGCGATGTAAACCACGCCCGCTGACGGCGCGTGCCGGTGGATTTGCTCGAGTAGCCAGCCGCGCTCGCTCTCCGCGACCGCGGCCTCGTCGATTACAATCAGTCGCAGGTGCGGCTTGAGCAACGAGTCCCGCGCGTCAGCACCGTCACTGCGATCGACCAGCCATCGGCCGCGCCCAGCCGCATCGACCAATGACGCAATCGAACCACCATCCGAAGCGTCGGTACCGGCCGACTCGATAACCAGGATTCGTTTCCGCCTATGATCGCTGCCTGTCATTTCGCCCCGGATCGCTTGCTCCCCCTATGGGTTCCCGACGCTGACCGGTACCCGGCGTACGATAGACTCCTTCGGCGCGGGCATCTTCAGGCATAAGACACCGTCGCGGTACGAAGTCTCGATTCGCTTGGGATCGACGGGCCCCGGCAGCATCAGATCGCGCTCGAAGTAGCCGTACATGACCTCCCGATGGATGAAATCGTGCGCCCGCGCTTCACCTTGGCGTTCGCGCGAGCCACGGATCGTCAGTACGTCGCCTTTCACCGATATCTCAACTTTGTCCAAATCAACGCCCGGGAGGTCGGCGCGAATCACGAGAGTATCGCCTTCGACCAACGACTCGACTGAGGGCACGAGGAAAGCTGCTGAGGCTTCCGCATGATGGGCGGTTACGAGCCGCTGGAGGAGCTCGTCGAACTCCCGCTTGAGGTGTTCCAAGCCGTAACACGGGGGTTTCAGCGTCGGTGATGACATATTGTCCTTCCTCCGATGAATCGACCACCCATGCGCTGCTCCCGGAACGCTAGCCGTCACTTTATGAGATGCGTAGATCGTGCCAGAGTTGGCGGGTTCGCATACGGGACTGATTTCGGAGTTACGCCATGATCTATGGCGCAATCGGCGTCATCGATGGTTCGTTCGGAATCAGTCCGTCATGGTAGCTATCAAACCTGCAGCTGTTGCAGAATGACGGCGCTGGGCGGCGCCAGTATCCGTCAGTATCCAAGTATGGCACGACCCGACGAAACCCACAGTGAGGCGGCGCAAGAGGCGCTGCCCACGACGACTCACATCGAGTCGCCGCGCTACTTTCATCTGATCTGGGACGACGAACTCGAAGATCTTCAACGCCTCTTCCGCGCACTGTGGGATCGGCAGAGTCAGGTCCTGGCGCGATGGCACGAGTTATACATCCTGCATTTCGGCGATTCGCGTTCGCTCTCGCAGACCGAGTTCAACGAGGTCTTCGGCACCGAGCTCGAATCGACGCTCAAAGCGTTGCTCGCGCGCGACATGAGCGCGTTCGCCGCCGAGGTCCGCAAGGCGGGCGAGCGCCTGGCGGAGCTGCAAGTGCCGTTTTCCGAGCTCATCGTCTCGATGCATCTGTTCGAGGAGAGCGCCGGCGACGCGTTTCCCGGGTTCCCGCCGCTGTCGCCGCGCACTTACCAGTCCTTCGACAAACTCAGCCATTGCCGCATAATCGTGCTCGCCGACACCTATTTCCGCTCGCGATCCACGCTGGCGGCCGTGCGAATTCGCGAGCTTGAGCGCGAGGCGGCAAGGCTGCCGCCCGATGGGCGCACGCGCTTTCACGGCCTGGTCGGCGCAAGCGCCGAAATGCGCCAGCTCTACGAGCGGATCGAAGCCGCAGCGGCGACTCGTGGCAACATCCTGATCGTCGGCGAGAGCGGCACGGGCAAGGAGCTGGTGGCACGCGCGATCCATGAGGCCGGACCGCGTCCGAACGTGCCTTTTATAGCGCTCAACTGCTCGGCGCTGCCCAAGGACCTGATCGAGAGTGAACTGTTCGGCTACAAGCGCGGCGCATTCAGCGGTGCGGCCACTGAATATCTTGGTCTGTTCCGCGCCGCCGAGGGCGGTACGCTCTTCCTTGACGAAATCACCGAGATGAGCCCGGACACGCAGAGCAAGCTGCTGCGCGCGATCCAGGAGCGCAAAATACGCCCCGTCGGCTCGACGCGCGAGGTCGAAGTCGACGTCAGACTTATCGCCTCGACCAATCGCGACCCGCACGAGGCGGTGCAGGCCGGACGGTTGCGCGAAGATCTCTATTACCGCCTGCAGGCCAGCGTTCTCCGAGTGCCACCGTTGCGGGCCCGAACGGAGGACATCCCACTGCTGGCGGAACATTTCGTTGCGCTTTTCAACGACCGCCAGTTGCGCAAGCAGCTGGTAGCGGGCATCGACGACGAAGCGCTCGAGGCGATGCGCGCCTACGGATGGCCGGGCAACGTGCGCGAGCTTTCCAACGCCATCGAGGGCGCCTTCACGTTCGGCCGTTCGGCCACGATTCGGCTCGAGGACTTGCCGCCGGCGATTCAGAAGCGGCCAAGCGCAGCTCCTGCGAAGCTCACCAACGGCGTGGCGAGCTTCGCAGAGGTCGAGCGCGACCTGATCAGGCGAGCGCTGGAAGCCAGCGGCGGCAACAAGGTGCGGGCGGCGCGGACCTTGCGGATCTCGCGCAAGAAACTCTACGCAAAAATTGCGAAGTACAGCCTCTAAGCCAAAGCCGAGCAGCCCCCTCCAGAGTCCTCCTCCGAGCTTCCGCTCGGGCCAACTTGGCAAGTCTTTTGCGTCATGGCCTGCGGAAGGGTGAGACACAATGGGTGACTATCAAGGATACTTGATTAAGAAGAATCCTGAGACGGAAAGGTGGGAGATCTTCTGGAATGGGCAGAAGCTGGACGAGAATTTTGCGAGAGAGGCGGACGCCGAGGAGTGGATAGACGACCAGATCCCCTCGCACAGATTCTGACCGAGCAGCACCGGGACTGGCATCCCCGCGCACGCCGCCTCTCAGGCCTGCCGCTCCCAAATGGCTGTCAGCGTACCGTCCGAATCCGACCAGCGATAGGTGGCGCGGCCTCCAAATGCTTTCTTGAGCTCGCGTGTGATCCGATGTGCAAGCTTCTGGGAAGTCGTGAGCACCTCGATGCCCTGCCGATCCCGCTCCACTGAAACGATGCGGCGCTCGGGTTGCGTATGTGCGGCGCGTGCCGCGACGTTCGCTATCCTGCGCCGGATCTCGGCTTCGTTGTCCCGAGGATACTTTCCGCGGAGAAGCACGCGTCCGAAATATTCGCCCTCGACGACCTGTTCGCAGGCGGGACAGATCGTCCAATTGATGCGCTCGAATAGTTCATTGCTTAGCCGATGGTCACGCCGCCAGGTACGATCGAGATACATCGCGCCGCATCGATCGCATCCCGCC
Organism: Binataceae bacterium (SeqCode); assembly: GCA_041491005.1. Lineage (GTDB taxonomy): Bacteria > Desulfobacterota > Binatia > Binatales > Binataceae > JBGPUE01. The sequence continues at coordinate 16,136 of JBGPUE010000039.1, forward strand.
GGCTCGCGGGGCACGGACCGTTTGCGCACCATCGGCGCCATCTTGCCCGAAACGGTCGCACTGCGGTTGAGACTCCGGATCAGTCCTTTGCCGATTGCTGCCGGCAATTCTTTTCCTCTCTTCACTGCCATCACACCTCCGCCCGTCAGGGATTCATCAGGGTTTGGGACGCCTGGATCACATCGAGGAACGCCTTTAATACATCGGTCGTGGTCAGGATGCCGACGAGCTTGTCATGCTCCATCACGGGCAGCCCGCCGATCTTGTGCTTGAGCATCAGCCGCGCCGCCTGTTCGACACTCGATGCAACGGTCACCGTGACCGGATCGCGGGTCATCGCGTTTTCGATCGGCGTGCTCAGCGCATCGCGATGCCGGCGGACATCACGATCGCTGATGATCCCGACTAGCCGGCCATTGTCGACAATGGGCATGCGCCTGTACCCGCCCGCTTCCATTAGCGCGCGTGCCTCGGCGACGGTACGCTTTGGCCCCAACGTCTCCGGATCACGCGTCATTCGTCTTGTGACATCCATCTGGGTTCTCCAACAACCTGGTCCGCGCAACAGAGGCGGCAACAGACCTCTAGCGTCATCTCGCAAAGACTCTGCCAAGAATCGGCGCCTGAAAAGCAAGCCCGTCAACGGGGCGGACTGTCGCGGATGACTCCATCGGATACAACAAGGCGGCGGTAGAAGGAAATATGGCATCTTCGAATCGCAACTTGTAGAGGCATCTCATGCCTGCCGCTGACCTGGACGAACTGAGCGGGGCCGCCTGATGCGCCGTCAAGTGCCGCTGGAGCGCTGGCGCGGAATCACGCCCAGCGATCGTGGGCTTGGCGCCCGGGAAGTCGCCGAGCGGCTGCGGCTCTATGGGCCCAATGAGATTATCGAGATCGCACGCAATCGATGGCTTGAGCTTGGGCGCGATACGGCGAGCGACCCGATGCTCTGGTTCCTGCTCGCGGTCGGAGCGCTCTATCTGTGGCTTGGCAAAAGTACCGAAGGAACCACGTTATTGGCGGCGATCTTGCCGCTAGTGGGGATGGACGCCTTCCTTCATTGGCGCACGCAGGCATCGACTGCGGGCCTCAAGAGCAGATTGGCCGCGCGGGCGGTCGTGATGCGCGACGGTGTGCGGACCGAAATTCCGGCGACGGGTCTTGTTCCAGGCGATTCAATAGTCGTCGGCCCAAGCGAGCTGATCCCGGCCGATGGTATCGTAGTCGCGGGCGATGATCTCCAGGCCGAAGAATCGACACTGACCGGCGAATCGTTTCCGGTACGCAAGCGTCCTCTCACCGTCGCCTTGGCCGATGGGTCCGAGCCGGCGGTTGAGGGTGAACATTGGGTCTTCGCCGGAACGCGGCTGTTGACCGGCAGCGCCACGGTTCGCGTCGTGTTCACGGGGGGCGAGACGCTCTATGGCGAGATCGTGCGATCGGCGGCGACTGGCGCGGTCGCCCGAACACCGCTGCAGCGGGCGCTGACAAACCTAGTTTCGATTCTACTGGGCGCCGCGGCACTTAGTTGTGTGATTTTGGCCGCTGTCCGCCTGTATCAGGGCCACGGCTGGGCCGACGCGATAGTGAGCGCACTGACCCTGGCGGTCGCGGCGCTGCCCGATGAGTTTCCGGTCGTCTTCACATTCTTCCTCGCAATGGGCGTCTACCGGCTGGCCAAGCAGCAGACTCTCGTCAGACGGGCAGTCACGGTTGAAAATATAGGACGCGTTACGTCGATTTGCTCCGACAAGACCGGCACGATCACGGCTGGACGGCTCCGCCTAACTCATCTGATCGCGGGCGACGGCGTTACCGATGAGTGGCTGCTGTTCGTCGCCGGTGCTGCGTCGCGGCGCGAGAGCGGCGAGCCGTTGGATGGCGCAATCATGACCGCGATCGAAGAGGCCGCGCAGCGGCGAAGCAGCGCGCCTCAACCGCTCGCGACCTTCCCGTTTACCGAAGTCCGCAAACGTGAATGCGCAATCGTGCGCATGAGCGATGGCCGGTTGCTCGCGGCCGCCAAAGGCGCGGCCGAAGGAGTTCTCGCTTCGTGTTCGCTGTCCGACCATGACCGGGCGCAATGGGACGGGCGCGTGAGCGAACTTTGCGCCGACGGCCATCGCGTAATCGCCGCGGCTTGGCGATTCCTTTCCGATGGCGCGTCCACCGTTGCCGAGCCTCTTGACGGCTATTCGTTCGCGGGATTGCTCGCTTTCGAGGATCCCGTGCGCGAGGGTGTCCCCGATGCGGTCGCGGCATGCCGCAATGCGGGCATCCGCGTCGTGATGGTTACCGGCGATCATCCACTCACGGCGCGGGCTGTCGCGCGCGAGATCGGACTCGGCGGCGCGGATCCGTGCGTCATCTCCGGCGACGAGCTCGAGCATCGGCTGGCAGAACCCGGGGCGCAAGAGTCCTTTGATGTCGTGGCCCGCGCATTGCCCGCGCAGAAGCTTGCACTCGTCCGGGTATTGCAGCGGCGCGGCGAGGTCGTAGCGGTGACGGGTGACGGCGTCAATGACGTCCCGGCTTTGCAGGCCGCCGACGTCGGGATCGCGATGGGTGAGCGCGGGACGCGCAGCGCGCGCGAAGCAGCTTCGATCGTCCTGATGGACGACAACTTTCGCACCGTTGTGCGCGCGATCGGCGAAGGCCGCGCACTTCTGCGCAATCTTCGGCGCAGCTTCGAATACCTGCTGATCATGCATACCCCGTTCATTCTGAGCGCCGCGATTGTGCCGCTGGCCGGATTTCCGCTGATGTATGAGCCGATTCATATCGTTTGGATCGAGCTGATACTGCATCCAACCGCGCTCCTGGTCTTCCAGGAGCTGCCGTCGCACGGGCCGCTTGAGCATCTGGCCAGTCGCCATTCGCACCGATTGTTCGACGCCCGCGATTGGATCGGGATCTTGGGGGCGGGGGCGACAGGGACAGTCGCCGTTTTGCTGAACTACTGGCTGTCGCTGGGTTTGGATCGAGACTTGGCGCAAGCCCGCAGCGTTGGACTGGTCACCTTGACGCTCATCAGCGGCGTGCTCGCGATCGCTTTAAGCGGGCTCCGCTCCCCAACGTCGCGTCTAATCGCCGCAACCACATTCTTGCTCTCATTCGTACTGGTCGAAACGGCGCCGCTTGCGGCCTTGATGCAACTTGAAGGGTTGTCGGCGCATGAGTGGGCGCGGGCGATTCTTGGCGCTATTCTGACCGGGCTCGTCGCGGTGCTCTTTGGCCGCCCTTCACGCGATTAGGCCCAAGCCGCGAAGCGTTGGGCAAAAGCTCGCTCATGCGCGCAGTCAACCTGTATCCGTCGGACACAGGATTGGTGCATGTGGGATGCGGCTTCAGAGGGCCACTGCTCGATAGCAAGTGAGGCGACATCGCGCGATGATGCGGCAATTGGCGGCGAGATTGGCGGTCGAGCCGGTAGTTCCTGTTGCTCGCTGAATGGCACGGCAATCGCTAATGGCGCGTAAGGCCGAAATCGGGAGGACTACCGCGATGGCACACTTGTTTCGCAAGATTCTCTGCCCAATCCAGTTCGACGACCCCAATTGCCTGAAGGCCGTTGCGCTGGCCCATCAGATCGCAAAGGAACATAGCGCCAGCATCTGCCTGATGCACGCCGTGCCGATGATCATCGTATCGCCTGACGTTCCGGTGTATCGCGATGTCTACCGGCCAGAGGAGGAAGCTGCGACCGAGAAGCTGCGCAAGCTCGCCAGCGACCATCTCGGCGATGTGAAGGCCGAGATCGTCACGCGGATAGGCGATCCGGCCAAGACGATCATCGGTGCAGCCGCGGAACTCGGCATCGATCTGCTCGTGATCGCGACCCATGGGCGGCGAGGTGTTTCCCATCTGTTCCTCGGCAGCGTGGCGGAGCGGGTCGTGCGTGAAGCGCCATGCCCGGTGCTCACGATTCGCGCTGACGTGAAGGAACCCGCGCTGGTCCGCCAGCGCATGACGCAGAATCCCGTCACGCTTTCTCCCGAAGACACGCTCGCGACCGCGCAACAGCGGATGAATACGGGGACGTTTCATTCGCTGCCGGTCATCGACCACGGCCGCATCGTCGGGATTGTCCTGAGGCGCGATCTGGCAAAATATGAAGGATATCTCGATCGCACCAAGGTCGACGCCGCGATGTCCAAGGACGTTGCCACGGTCGGCCCCGGCACTTCGATCGATGAAGCGGCGCGGGCGATGATCAAGCGCAAGCTCGACGCGCTACCCGTAGTAGATAATGGCAAGCTGGTCGGAATCATCACCAGCTCCGACCTGCTCGAAGCTCTGATAGCCTGAGCGCCAGCAGGGGGCATGATGAACGCCGTGGCTGCGCGCGAAACGCCCCCTTCCAAACGCGACCCGCGCCGCAATGAGGCCGGACTGCCGACATTGATCGCGGCGATGATGCGCCCGGACTTCTACCCCGAGCATCCGCCAAGCGTCGAGTTGCGCCAGACTCACATCTCGTGGGTGCTGCTGGCCGGCGACTTCGTTTACAAGATCAAGAAGCCGCTGAGCTTCTCGTTCGTTGACTATTCGACGCTCGCTCGCCGACGCCATTTCTGCGCAGAGGAAGTGCGCCTCAACCGGCGTCTTTCGCACGGCGTCTACCTCGGCGTCGTTCCGATCGTGATGCGCGACGGAGGTTTCGCGCTTGGGGACGACGAGCCGCACAACACCGGCCGGGTAGCCGAATACGCGGTGAAGATGAGACGGCTTCCAGAATATCGCATGCTCGATCGGCTGGTCGCGGAGCACAAGGCCGATCGCGAAATGATCCGCCGGCTGGCGCGAAGGCTCGCGGCGTTCCATGCGGATGCTGCGGTGGAGCCCAGTCGCGGCGGACCGGCTGCGGTATGGAAAATGTTCGCTGATAATTTCGAAGAGATCCGCCGATTGCCGGAGGGCACGATCGGCGTTGATGAACTGGGTGCGCTGGAACGCTACTGCCGCGCTTTTATCGCCAATCACTGGGCGCTGCTGGGCCGGCGCGCCGCCGCCGGCCGCTTCCGCGAAGGCCACGGCGATCTGCGATGCGAGCATGTCTGTTTCGCCGACGGCGGCTTGGAGATTATCGATTGCGTCGAATTCAACCAGCGTCTGCGCTACGGCGATGTCGCCTGCGATCTCGCCTTCCTTGCGATGGATCTCGAACGGTTGGGCGCACCCGCCCTCGCGCATGAACTGGTGAGCGCCTACGCCGAAGCGAGCGGCGCCGACGAGCTCCCGACGCTGATGCCGCTGTACAAGTGCTATCGCGCCTGTGTGCGCGGCAAGGTCGAGGCGCTGAAAGCGAAGGAGCACGACGTGCCACCGGGCGAGCGCGAGAAGGCGATCGCGCTCGCGCGCCGATACTTCAAACTCGCGTCGCAGTATGCGCAGCACACGCGGCCCGGGTTGATCATCGTTTGCGGCATGAGCGCGACCGGCAAATCGACGCTCGCAAGCCGGCTCGCAGGGCAGACCGGATTCGCGGTTCTCAACTCGGACGTGATCCGCAAGACGCTGGCGGGAATCGCGCCCACAACCTCAGCGCGAACTGACTGGAACGAAGGAGTCTATGACGATCGGTCCACAGAGCGCACTTACAGCGAGATGCTGGCACGGGCGCGGACCGAGTTGCGCGCGGGACGTGGCGTGATAGCCGATGCCACCTTCCGCGATCCGCACCATCGCCGGATGTTCGTCGAACTGGCTGGCGAGGCGGCCGTGCCGATCCTGTTCGTGGAATGCCGCGCCGGCGAGACTGAAGTCATGCGGCGACTCGCCGATCGCGATCGCAAGCGAGGTTCCGTCTCCGATGCGACGCCTGCCATCTACATTCGCCAGCGCGAGACGTTCGCGCCTTTGACCGAGGTCGGCGACCAGGCGCATCTTGTTGTCGACGAGCGCACCCGCCCCGAGCAGGTCGCGATGGAGGTCGAAGCAGTGCTCGCAAGCCGCTGATCGCGTGACACTCTTCGCCATCCGATGATCGAGGCCCGCGAGTACCAGGCTGATGAACTGCTGCGCGACGGTGGCTCGATCCATATTCGCGCGATTCGTCCCGAAGATCGCGCGCGCCTGCTTGAACACTTCCGCGCACTCAGCCCGCAATCGGTCTACTTCCGTTTCTTCGGTCCCAAACGGTCGCTGAGCGATACCGAGCTCGAGCGGCTCATCGCGCCCGATTACTCAACTCACGTCGCGCTGCTGGCGACGCTTCGCGACGGCGGCGATGAGAAGATCATCGGCGTTGGCCGTTACCTCGTGCGCGAGGGATCCGTGCCGCCTCGCGCTGAACTGGCCTTCGCGGTCCTCGACGCGTACCAGGGCCGCGGCATCGCGACCTTGCTGCTCGAACATCTGGGACGAATCGCGCGCGCCAATGGAATTTCGGAATTCGAGGCATCGGTGATGGGCGCAAACCGACAAATGCTCGAGGTCTTCGCTGGCAGTGGGTTTCGCATACGGCATTCGCTCGACGCCGGTATCGTCAACGTCTCCTTTCCGACTGAAGAGAGCGAGAGTTACCAGCGCGCGAGCCACCTGCGCGAACTGAACGCGGCGGCGCACAGCATTGCGGGCTTCATTCGACCGCGCTCGGTCGCGGTGGTGGGCGCCTCGCGGCGCGAGGGCTCCATCGGTGCGGCGCTGGTCGCCAATCTGCGCCGCGCGCGCTTCAATGGCCCAATCTACCCAATCAATCAGTCGGCGGGCGAAATACAAGGGCTGCGCGCATACGCCAGCGTCGCCGACGTGGGCGCACCGGTCGATCTGGCCGTGATCGCGCTGCCCGCCGAAGCAGTCGAAGATGCGGTTCGCGACTGCGCGCGCGCCGGCGTCAAGGGCGTCGTCGTGATCTCGTCGGGATTCGCGGAAATCTCGGCCGAGGGGCGTGAGCGCGAGCGGCGCCTGTTCGAATTGGTGCGCGGGTCTGGGATGCGAATGGTGGGGCCGAACTGCATGGGCGTGCTCAACACCGACCCGGCGATCTCGCTCAACGCCACCTTCGCGCCCAACTGGCCGCCGCCCGGCAATATCGGGATGCTGTCGCAGAGCGGAGCGCTTGGTCTTGCGATCCTCGACTATGCCCGCTCACGCGGTATCGGGCTTTCGACTTTCGTTTCGGCCGGCAATAAGGCCGACGTTTCGAGCAATGACATGCTCGCCTACTGGGCGCAGGATCCGCGAACCGAGGTGATCGTTCTGTACCTCGAGAGTTTCGGCAATCCACGCAAGTTCGCGCGGATCGCGCCCGAGGTCGCGCGCGTCAAGCCGATCGTCGCGGTCAAGGCGGGCCGTTCGGCGGCCGGCACCCGCGCCGCGTCGAGCCATTCGGCCGCGCTCGCGAGCCTCGACGTTGCGGTCGATGCGCTGTTCGAGCAGGCCGGCGTGATCCGGACCGACACGCTCGAGGAGTTGTTCGACGTCGTCGCGCTGCTTTCTTCGCAACCCGTGCCGGGCGGACCGCGAGTGGGAGTCGTAACGAACGCGGGTGGACCCGGTATCATGCTCGCTGACGCGTGCGAGGCGCGCGGGCTCAAATTGCCGGAGCTCGAGCCCGCCACGGTCGCAGCGCTGCGATCGTTCTTGGTCGATCGCGCGGGGTTCAACAATCCGATCGACATGACCGCGCAGGCTGGTCCTTCGGAATATCAGCGCACGATCGCCGCAGTGGGCTCAGATCCCAATGTCGATTCGTTGGTGGTGATTTATATTCCGCCGATGGTAACGAAGCCCGAGGAGATCGCCGCCGCGATCGCACAGGCTGCGGGGCAGGTCCCGGCCCATAAGCCCGTCGCGACTGTTTTCATTTCTTCGGGTGGCGCGCCGGCTGCTCTGCACGAGGGGCCGCGCGGGCGGCTGGCGACTTTCAGCTTTCCGGAGAACGCCGCGATGGCTCTGAGTGCTGCCGAGCGTTATGCGCGATGGCGCCAGCGGCCGCATGCAACGGCGCTCAGTCTCGACCGTTCCGCGCAAGGCGCGATCCGCGCCGTGATCGATCGCGTGCTGGCGGGGGTCGACACACCGACGTGGCTCGACCCGCATGACGCCGAGCTAATCCTGAACGCGGCGGGAATCAGATATGAACGTGCCGAACAGACCACGGCCGAGGACGCGCCCGCCGCGGCCGATCGAATCGGCTACCCGCTGGTCGCGAAGATCATTTCGCGCGACGTGTTGCATAAGAGCGATGTCGGCGGTGTCATCATGGGCCTGCGCTCGGCCGCGGACGTCGCCGAGGCGGTGCGTGGCTTGGCAGCGAAGATGCGCGATCTTGGGAAGCACCTCGACGGGATACTTCTTCAACGGCAAGTAGATAAAGGAGTTGAGGCGCTGGTCGGCGTCACCACCGATCCAACTTTCGGGCCGCTGATGGTGTGCGGACTGGGCGGGGTCGCGGTCGAACTCTTGCGCGATGTCGCCTTCCGCTTGCATCCGGTGACCGACGTAGACGCTGAGGCGATGCTCGCGAGCCTGCGCGCGAGCAAGCTGCTCGACGGATTTCGCGGCTCACCGCGCGCTGACCGCGCCGCGTTAGTCTCGATCATCATGCGCATCTCCGCGCTGGCCGAAGTGGCGCCGGAGTTGCGCGAGCTCGACCTCAACCCCGTCATCGTCTTGCCCGAAGGGCAGGGCGCGGTCGCGGTCGACGCGCGAATCCGAATCGGTCCGTTACTGAGGGCGTAGCGGGTCGCGGTCAAAATCTGTCCTGAATTGGAGCAGGCGATGTCGGCGGGGAACGACAGATGAGAGTGCTGGTTTTCAATTGCGGCAGCTCGTCGCTGAAATTCGAACTGGTCGAACTCGAGCAGGGCGGCCGCAGTCGGCGTAGCCTCGCGCGCGGACGCTTCGAGGAAATCGGCGCGCCCGATGCGAAGTGCTACCTCTCAATAGCCGGCAAGACCGACTTCTCCGGCGCCGTAAAGATCGCTGATCATGCCGCGGCCGCGGTCAGCGCGCTCGAATGGCTCTCCGCGCCGGCGCGCAATCTGCTCAATGGTTTGGACGTGATCGGCCATCGTGTGGTGCACGGCGGCGAAGAGATCCGCGAGCCGGTCGAGATCGACGAGCATGTGATGACCGTTCTCCAGCGCGCCGCGGAGTTCGCTCCGCTGCACAACCCGCCGGCGATAGCGGCCATCAACGCTGTGCGCGATCGCATGAAGGGCCGCAAGCCGGTGCGCTCGATCGTAGTCGCCGACACCGCGTTTCATCAGACGATGCCGCCCTACGCTAGTCAGTATGCGATTCCGCGCGATCTCGCGCGCCGTTTGGGGATTCGCCGCTTCGGCTTTCATGGGATCGGACACGCCTGGATGATGGAGCGTTACGCGGAATTGACCGGCACATCGCCAGCAAAGCTCAACCTCGTGACGCTGCATCTTGGCGCCGGGTGCTCCGCGGCCGCGATTCGCGCGGGCCAGTCGATCGACACCTCGATGGGTATGACGCCGCTGGAGGGTCTGATGATGGGCACCCGCTGTGGCGATATCGATCCGTCGATCGTTTCGCTGCTCGCCTTGCGCGGTGGCAAGTCGCTCGATGATGTCGAACGAATCCTCAACCGCGACTCCGGGCTGCTTGGCGTATCGGGTATTTCCGCCGACATGCGCGAAGTGCAGGCTGCCAATGAGCGCAACGACGCCAATGCGGCGCTGGCGATCGAGATGTTTTGCTACCGCGTACGCAAATATATTGGTGCATACGTCGCGGCGCTGGGTTGGGCCAACGCGATTATCTTCGGCGGCGGGATTGGCGAGAATGCCGGTAATATCCGCGAGCGCATCTGTACCGGCCTCGAATGGTTGGGCGTCGAGCTCGACCTCGATCGCAATCGCTCGATTGACGGCATCGAAGGACGCATCAGCACCGCGGGCTCGCGCATGAAGGTCTTCGTAATTCCGCTCGACGAAGAACTGTACATCGCCCGCGCCGCGCTGCGCGTGGTTGCGTCTGGCGGACGATAATTCCCTGGGAGTAACGAGTCGTGGCAGAGAGCCAAGCCGAAGCAGCAGAGCGAATCGCTGACCTGGCCGCGGCCTTCCGGGCGGCAAATCCCGCGATGGCGAAATGGGCGGCGGGCCGCAGCGCAATCCAGCATACGCCGCTGACCCAGATTCGCGTGCATCGGATGGCCGAGGAGTTGGCTGCGCGCAACATCAAAGGCGACGGCGTCCCGATTTACGAACTGCTCAGCGCCGCCGACCGCATCGCGAATGCCGCGATGTGGTTGGTCGTGCATGAGACCTACGCGCGCCGGGTCTGTTTCGACGGGCGCGCGCTCGGAGCCGAAGACTTCAAGCCCGATCCGCAGGGGCATACCGGCGGCACGCTCAACATGGTGCCCGCATACGCCGGTTACATGGTGATCAACGCGCTCACCGGCATCACGCGCGCGTGGCTGATGGGCCAGGGGCACACCGTGGCCGCGATCGATTCGGTCAACTTGCTGCTTGGCAACGTCGAGCGCTCATTCGTCGATCGTTACCCGCTGACCGACGAAGGCCTGACCCGCTATGTCCGCGACTTCTACTCCTATCGTCTGAGCGAACGCGGCGAACCCGACTCGCCGTTGGGCAGCCATGTCAATCCGCATACCGCCGGCGGAATCATGGAAGGCGGCTATCTCGGGTTCGCGGAGCTGCAGTATGTGCACATGCCCTTGCCGGGCGAGCGGCTGGTCGTCTTCCTGAGCGACGGCGCGTTCGAAGAGCAGCGCGGCTCTGACTGGGCGCCGCGATGGTGGCGGCAGCGCGACTCGGGCCTGGTCGCGCCGATCATGATCAACAACGGCCGCCGCATCGATCAGCGCACGACGATGTCGCAAGAGGGTGGCATCGAGTGGTTCCGCCGTCATCTCGAACTCAACTCCTTCGACCCGATCGTCTTCGACGGACGCGACCCGGCCGCTTTCGCGTGGGCGATCTTCGAGCTCGAGAGCCGCCTGGTGGCCGCCGCGCGTGCAGCCGAGGAAGGCGGCGAGCGCTATCCGGTCCGGCTGCCATATGGAATTGCAGTGGCCAGGAAGGGCGCCGGATTCTATGGCGCCGGAACCAATCTCGCGCACAATCTGCCGCTCGGCGCCAATCCGCACACCGATGCGACCGCCGCCGGCAACTTCAACGCAAGCGCACGTGACTTGTGGGTGCCAATGGAGGAGCTGGCTCGCGCCGTCGATCTGATGCGCCATCATAAGCAATCTGGCCGCAAGCCGGAGCGCGAACATCCACTGGCATGGCGCGATGTGCGGCTCTCCAACTCGCCCGAGCCGCAGCTCGCGCCGGTCGGTGAACGATCATTCGCAGGAGGTCCGGCTTCGGGACCGACGGGGGCTATGCTCAGCCCGATGCAGGCTATCGACGAGGGGTTTCTGGCTGTCGTGCACGCCAATCCGCATCTGCGCCCGCGCGTCGGCAATCCCGACGAGATGAAGTCCAACCGGATGACTGCGACACTTCAGGCGCTGCGTTTCCGTGTCACCGATCCCGAGCCCGGCGTGCCCGAAGCGATCGACGGCGGCGTCATCACCGCGCTTAATGAGGAGGCCGTAGTGTCTGCCGCGCTCGCCAACAAGGGCGGGATCAACATCGTCGTGACATACGAGGCGTTCGCGCCCAAGATGCTCGGCGCCATCCGGCAGGAGATCATCTTCGCACTCGCCAGCCGCGAGGCCGGCAAGCCGGCGCGATGGCTCTCGATGCCGCTGCTGCTTACCTCGCACGCCTACGAGAACGGCAAGAACGAGCTGTCGCATCAGGACCCGACGATGGCCGAGGCGCTGATGGGCGAGATGGCGGATGTGTCGCGGGTGATCTTTCCGGCGGATTACAACAGCGCCGCCGTCGCGATCGCGGCCGCCTACCGCACGCAAGGCCAGATCTGGACGATGGTCGTGCCGAAGAAGGAGATGCCGGTACTGCTGGAGCCCGCGGAATGCCGCACGCTGATGGCCGACGGCGCGATCGAGCTGGAATGGGCTGGCTTCCGGCGCGAGCAGCCGCGCGCGATCGTCACCGCGATCGGCGCCTACCAACTGATTGAAGCGTTGAAGGCGTCGCGGCGACTGGCCGAGCGCGGAGTGCCGCATCGCGTCGTGTATATCGTCGAGCCGGGCCGCTTTCGGATTGCGCGCAACGCTGGCGAGCGATCGCATCTGGCGCCGACCGAAGTGATTGCGCGCCTTTATCCTGACGACGCGGCGGCGCGCGTATTTCTTTGTCATACGCGCGAGGCCGCGATACTCGGGGCGCTGCGTCCGCTCGATACCGGTCCGCGCCACACCGTCGCGCTTGGTTTCATCAATCGGGGTGGCACGCTCGACGTTGACGGTATGTTGTTCGTCAACCGCCAGACCTGGGCGCATTGCGTGGATGCGGTGTGCGGACTCATTGGAGTTCCGCGAGCCGAACTCCTGTCCGAACCTGAGCTCGAAGCGCTCGATCAC
>JBGPUE010000040.1:0-28485 GCA_041491005.1 Binataceae bacterium (SeqCode)
AGCACATCGCCCGATGCGATCGAGCGCTGGATCGCATCACCATCCGACTCGCATCATAATGGACTGGCGGACGGGATGAGGCGGATGAACGGGCTCGACTACTTGATCATTGCGCTGGCGTCATTGGGCGCCATCTACGGGCTTTCGCGCGGCGCGCTCGGGATGGTGACATCGGTGGTATCGTTGCTGGCCGGCCTCTATGTTGCCTCGCTCCACTATTCATGGGCCAGCACGATCATTCAGGGCCAGCTTGACGTCAGCCCGACAGCTGCTGCGGCGCTCGGCTATGCAGCCGTTTTCGCGGTGGTCTTCGTGATAGTCGAGTTCGGGGGCCGGCTCGCCGCACGCGCTCTACGCACGGTGCATCTGGGATGGGTCGATCGGCTGGGCGGTGGCGCGCTCGGGGCCGGAATCGCGTGTGCGGTGGCCGGCTTGTGCGCGATGGTGATGGCGGCGGTACTGCCGGTCGAAGCGCCGCTGCTCAGGCAATCGCAGCTCGCGCCGTACGCGCTGCGCTATACCGAGGTCCTGATTGGCTACGTGCCGGCCAAGGTGAAGGACGCCTACTTTCGCAAGCGCGCCGATCTCTTCCGCTACTGGGTCAAGCGCACTGCGGCCGCCGCCAGCACAGCGGTGCCATCGCCGTCGGCGTCCCACACGCGATGAAAAAGCAAGCGAGCCGCCGCGGCATCGATGCTCGCGGCGGCTCGCCTATGATGCTTCGTGTGAGTCGCGGTTATCAGGCGATTGCGGCGTCGACCGCGCGCACTAGATGCCCTTTTGGCACCGCGCCTACGATCTGCTCTTTGACCTGGCCACCCTTGATGATGAGCAGGTTGGGGATTCCGCGCACGCCGTAACGCGCGGCGGTCTGGGGATTGTCGTCGACGTTGAGCTTTACGACTTTGAGCTTGCCGGCGTACTCATCTGCGAGCTGGTCAACGATCGGCGCGATGGCCTTGCAGGGTCCGCACCATGGCGCCCAAAAGTCGATCAGCACGGGCTGAGATGACTTGACCACTTCATCCTCGAAGTTACTGTCGGTGACGTGGGAGACATTCGCGCTGGCCATCGGAACCTTTCTCCTTGCTGCCGCGGTTACAGAGGAAAGCTAAGCACGCCGCGCCGGGCAGTCAAGGCTAGTTCGTCGGCGACGATCGCGCAACCAGCGAGAAACATGGCGATTCCTGCGGAAAAGGCGCTCGGGCTGGTTGCAGCCACGGCGTTGAGCGCGTTCATCATCATAGGCGCGGCGTGGGTAGCCGGAGCGTTTACTGACCGCGACGCGCCGCCGGCGCCCGATTTCGATGCGCAAGTGTGGCTCAATTCGCCACCGCTGCGCATCGCTGAGCTGCGCGGCAAGGTCGTGCTGGTCGATTTCTGGGAATACACCTGCATCAACTGCGTGCGGACGTTCCCATACCTCAAGCGATGGCATCAGCTGTACGGGCCGCTGGGGCTGGTCGTGATCGGGGTGCATACGCCTGAGTTCAAGTTCGGCAAGGACCCGGCGCGCGTGGCCGACGCGGCTAAACGCTTCGGTTTCACTTTCCCGATCGCGGTGGACAGCGACGCACGGATCTGGCGCGCATACAACAACGATGCGTGGCCGTCGAAGTATCTGATCGACAAGGACGGGCGTATCGTGCTCAATCACCTCGGCGAAGGCGGCTACGCGGAGTTCGAACGGCACATCCAGGAGCTGCTCAAACAGGCGAATCCGAGGCTCGATTTCGCGCAGCCGAAGTTTGGGATTGCGGCGGACGATTCAGGAACCGGCGCCGTGTGCCAGCGGCCGACGCCCGAGATCTATCTCGGCTCCGCGCGTGGCGACCGGATCGCCAACGACGGCGGCTACAGCGCGATGACATCAGCTGCCTATCGCGAGCCCAACGACATTCCAGCCGATCGATTCGCGCTGGCGGGCAACTGGATCGCGACACCTGAGTTCGTTCAGCACGCGGCGAAGTCATCGGCGCTAACGGATTTCGTCGCGCTCAACTACCGTGCGAAGTCGCTATATCTCGTCGCCGGCTCCGATCACGCCAAGCCCGCTCAGCTCCTCATCACACAGGACGGCAGGCCGCTGCCGCAGAGCGCGCGGGGTGTCGATGTGAAGGCTGGCTCAAACGGGCGCACATACATCGAGCTGGGCGGAAAGCGGATGTACTACGTCGTGAACAACGCGGGCTTCGAGCAGCATCTGGTGCGGCTTTACCCCGCCGCGCCCGGCGTCTCGCTCTATTCGTTCACCTTTGGCAACGAGTGCGAAAACGCGTTCGAGCATCGCTGACGCCGAGCATCCTCCCCTCTGTCTGGACGGAGAGAGGGCCGGGGTGAGGATCAACGCGCGGCGGCGTGCGACCCTGCGCCGCCGCCAGTGATCGTCGCGCCCAGCTTGCGGATTGCCTCTTCCGTCTCGCGCACCAGATCGGCCATCACTTCGGCGGCCGGCTTGAGCTCGTGAATTAGTCCTGAACCCTGACCCGCGGGCATGAATGTCTTGTTCGGATCGGCGCCGCGCCCGACGCCCATGTAGTCCATCGCGCCGTTGCGCGTCGAGAGTATCGCCTGCTGCGGGAACGGCATGATCTTCGATGGATCCTGCTCCCATTCGAGCGCGTAGGGGGTGCGGATACATCGCGCGGGCTTGCCCGTATAGCATCGCGTGCGCATCGTTGAATCGTCGCGGGCCTTCACGATCGCCTCGCGATATTCGGGTGCCGATTGCGATTCGTAGGTCGCGATGAAGCGTGTGCCGATCACAACCCCGGCCGCGCCCAGCGCCAGCGCCGCCGCGACTCCGCGCCCATCGGCGATGCCACCCGCCGCGAGCACCGGGACTTTGACCGCATCGATCATCTGCGGCACCAGCGCGAGCGCGCCGATCTCACCGGTATGGCCGCCGGCCTCGGTACCCTGCGCGACCACCACGTCGGCGCCGCCGGCGACGGATTTCTCCGCATGACGGACTCTGCCGCACATCACCACGATCTTCATGCCGTGATCGTGCATCGTCTTGACGAACTCGGTGGGCACCGCGAGTCCTGCGACGAAGATCCTGATCTTCTCCTCGATTAGCACCGGCATATGCGGGCGCATCATGTCAGGGATCGGCGCGAGCAGATCGACGGCGAACGGCTGGTCGGTAAGTTCGCGAGTTTTGCGGATCTCCGCGCGCATCTGCTCAGGGTCGAGCGTCGCGGCGCCAATCACGCCCAATCCGCCGGCGTTCGAAACTGCGGCTACCAACTTGTGCATCGAGACCCCGCCCATCCCGGCCAGAACGATCGGGTACTTGATTCCGAAATAATCGCAGATCGGTGTGTGAAGCATCGTGGGAACTCCTTGATGAGCCTGCGCGCCTCGCGGGGGGCCGCATGGCTCTCGCGATCGTCTATATTAGCGGATGAGCGAGCGGGCAAGGTGCGTCGGCCGCATGTGGCAGGCTCGGCGCGACCGATGGCATACTGGCGGCTTGACGCGGAGAGGTGGCCGAGCCCGGTTTAAGGCGCACGCCTGGAGAGCGTGTTGACTCGGAAGGGTCACGGGGGTTCAAATCCCTCCCTCTCCGCCACCCAGTCTCGTACTGTGCCGATTCTCCGTCTAAGCGATCGAAATCCGCGCGCAAACGGGAGCTTCTTGCGCTCTTGCGCGGACCAGAGAAAGAGACCTTCGCCCGTATTGGGAGACTCGCCGCGGCATTTTCTCCAGTTGAGATTTCGGTTCTGTTACGCTTGCCACCAGCGGGGCTCTCTATGTAGAGCTGGATCGCCGAACGACGTCAGGGCCGGGAAACCAGGGGGGAGGTGGCGATACTGCTGAAACCTGAGGAGGCGCACTTACCGTCTTTGTTTGGTGCTGGTACAAGACGAGTGACGCCGGGATTAAGAAGTGGTTGTCGTATCTAAAGGACTCGGTTTCCAAACTGCTGCGATGGCAATCGCGCTGTGCATCGCCGCCTGCGCGAACAAACAGCCTTCGCCACAAGCAAGTTTGACCGCCGTGCCCGAAAGGGCAGCAGCAGGGGGTGTGTCGCCGGCCGGCGTTGCGGCGACGGCGGGACTAGTTGCGGAAACGGTTGTAACGGTTCACGGCAAGATTGAGAGTGTGGATTCTGCCAACAGACTCGTCACACTGCAGGGCCCCAACGGAAAAAGTCTCACCCTCACCGTCATCAATCCTTACAACCTCGAATCGGTGAGAGCCGGTGACCCGTTTGTCGTCCAATTCACCGAGACCATCAGCATCGTAGAAAAAGGGCCGAGTGAGAAGCCGGCCGTGGCAACTTTGCGCGAAGGCCTATGGACCGCGAAGCCGGGTGAGGCTCCGGGTGCGGTAGCAGTGCAACAGACCCAGCTTGTTGTCGTCATAGCGGCGATCGATGCGGCCACTCATCGCGTCGCCTTGCGAGCTCCTGACGGTTCGACTGAGACCGTCCACGTTTCAAATCCTGAAACTCTGAAAGGTGTGCAGGTCGGCGACCGAATCGTGATTACGCGCACCGAGTCGGTCGCAATAGCACTTGACCGGGAGTCCGGCAGCTGAGCGCCGTTTGCAGTCGACAAACCTGGGTGCTTCTGCGCGAAACCTTACAGGGTCAGGCCGCCGTCGACGACGAGCTCGGCGCCCGTGATGTAGCGCGCTTCATCTGACGCGAGAAAGAGCGCCGCATGGGCGGCGTCCCAGGCGCTGCCCTGATAGCCCATCGGACAATGCTGGTCGCGTTGGCGCATGATCCGCTCGATCTGCTCGGCGCGCAGGTCGCGGTAGTAGGTGCGGATGTGCGGCGTGTCCATCATGCCAAGCAGGAGCACGTTGCATCGGATCTTCTTGGGCGCATACTGCCGGGCGATGACGCGAGTCATGTGATTAAGGGCGGCCTTGGACGTGTGATACGAAAAGTACGGCACCGGGCTCCAGCGGATGCTCGCGACCGACGACACGTTGACGATCGCGCCGCCGCCCTGGCGTTCCATGTGCGGAATCGCGTACTTGCACATCATGAAGACGCTCTTCAGGTTGACCGCGTGTACTCGATCCCAATCCTCCTCGGTGGTTGATATGGGATCGCCCGCGATTTCGATTCCCACGTTGTTGTGAATGACGTCGATGCGGCTGAAGCGCTCGATCGTCGTATCCACGATTGTGCGTATGTCACTGCTGCGGCTGACATCGGCGGCGATCGCGATCGCGCGTCCGTCTTCGGCTTCCACCGCGCTCACGGTCATCTGGGCGGCATCGAGATCCAGATCGACCGCGACTACGGTTGCGCCTTCGCGCGCGCACAACAGCGCGACCGCCTTGCCATTGCCCATCCCCTCACCGGAAGTGCCCGCGCCGGTCACGATTGCAGCCCATGCCGCGTCATTTTACATTCTCGCAAGAGTCTTCTACACACAACGATGGGGCGCGATCAGCGCGCTGGGCCGCCAGACCGAGTCAGCTCCATGGAGGTCTCCCATGAGCTTGGTGCCGTATCCCGCTGTCGCGAAATTGCCCGAAGAGGTGCGAACCGCGCTTGCGCAAGCGCCCGTGCTGCTCCACATCTTTAAGATGATGGCGAACGCCGAGACCTGCTTCATTCCGCTGACTCGGCTGGGGGGCACGATTCTCAGCCGCCAGAAGCTCGACGCGAAGCTGCGCGAACTCGTCATCCTGATGGTCGCGAAAATCGAGGGTGGTGAGTACGAATGGATTCAGCACTTGCCGATCGCGCTTTCGGTGGGTGTAACCCAGGCGCAGGTCGATGCGATCGCGGAGCGCAAGTTCGATTCGCCCTGCTTCAGCGACCCGGAGCGCATCGCGCTGCGTTTCACCGAAGAAGTCGTGAATCGCGTTAAGGCGGACGAGGCGACCGTCAAGCAATTGATGAAATCACTGTCGTCGCGCGAAATCGTCGAGCTGATCCTCGCGATCGGCTTCTATATGACGATGGCGCGCCTTACCGAGACGACGCGCACGGATCTAGACCCGCCGGCCGGCACCAAGATCGTAGACCAGCTACATCATGCTTAAGAACCCGATATCTCATCGGGTTGGCGCTGCTCATCGAGATGATGTCGCCGAAGTTGCATGCGAGCTGTTTCAGTCGCGGTGGAACGAATTGAGGAGCATAGAAAGATGATCTCGGTACGAAAGGCAGATGAGCGAGGGCGCACAAAGCTCGACTGGCTCGACAGTCGTCACACGTTTTCCTTCGGCGAGTATCTCGATCCGAACGAGAATGGCTTTTCGGTGCTGCGAGTGATCAACGACGATCGAATCGCGGGCGGTCGCGGCTTCGGCACACACGCTCATCGTGACATGGAGATCGTCACGTATGTCCTGGAAGGCGCGGTTGAGCATCGTGACAGTCTCGGAACCAGGACGGTGATTCCGGCCGGCGACGTGCAGCGGATGACGGCGGGCAGCGGAATCATGCATAGCGAAGTCAATCCGTCGCCATCGCAGTCGCTGCATCTCTTGCAGATCTGGATTCTTCCTGAAGCCCGCGGACTCAAGCCCGGATACGAGCAGAAGACCTTGGGTGATCGAACCAAGGGCCGACTGAGCCTCGTCGCGTCGCATGAGGGCGGCGACGGCGCTCTGAAGATCAATCAGGACACCGATTTATACGTCGGCTCGATTGGTCGCGGTCAGTCGGTCGAGAAGGAAATCGAGGCAGGCAGGAAGGCTTACGCGCACGTGGCGAGAGGCACAGTGACTCTCAACGGAATCGCACTCGGTGAAGGTGACGGTGCAAAGGTTGCTGCCGAGCCGTATCTGAAATTCGTGGCGGTGGGGGATTCCGAGGTCCTGTTGTTCGATCTTCCATGAAAGCAGCAGAAAAGAATCAGGACGGGGTCACAGAGGAAGAGGATATGGTCAGTCTGACGATCCCAACGTGACCCTGATCAGCCGGAAGAGGGGCGATGCCATACAAGGCCCGCCGCAACGCAGCCTTGGGCGACAAGGTGAATCCTGGCCTTTTCCACACATTCGGAGTCTTCAGTAGGCATAGGCGGGCGAGGCGAACTCGGTGAAGTCGTCAGCAGCCCTCGGCACGTCGCCAGGTCCTGAAGTTCGATGGGATAGAGTTCACTTTCTCAATGGCGTCAACGCGGGGCGAGGGCCTCAAGCGCTCTTTCGTCCGGCAGGCTGCGTTCGTGGGCGCTACCGTCTGATCTAACCAGGGTCACGCACACGTGAGTCGCTCCAGCCTTGTAGTGCGCGGCGATGCGCTCGCGCAGCGTCTGTTCGTCACCCCATGCAATCATTGCGTCAATCAAGCGATCGCTCCCACCATCGGCCAAGTCACGGTCATCGAATCCGAGGCCTCGCAGGCTCCGCCGGTAGTTGGGGAGACCGAGGTAGAAGGAGATGATGCCGCGGGCGGCGCGTCGCGCCTTGTCTGGGTCTTTCTCGAGCATTGCGACCTGCTGGACGCAGATCCATTTTTCAGGCCCGATGGTGGCTCGCATCCGGGAGGTCTGCTCAGGCGTTATATACACGGGGAAGGTCCCGTTCGTTTCTGACGCGGCAAGCTGCAGCATCTTCGGCATGAGTGCGGCGATTAGTATCGGCGGATCGGACTTCGGCCGAGGTGCGGTGTAGGGCGCGGATTTGAGCTTGGTGAGATACTCGCGCATGTGACTGACGGGCTTCGCGTACTTGATTCCGAGCTGCGCCATCATCGGTCCGTGGCTGATCCCGAGCCCGAGGATGAAGCGATCGGAGAACAGCTCGGCGAGAGTTCGCGCCGCACCGATCATGGTAGCGGCTTCGCGTTTCCAGACATTCGCGATGCCGGTTCCCACCACCAGTCGGTCCGTCACCGTCAGCATGTGCGAGGCTAGCGCGAAGGGATCGCGGCCGAATGCTTCGGGGAACCACAAGGCGCTGTAACCGAGTCTTTCGACTTTGCGCGCGAATTCACCGATCTGGGGTCCATCCATGGAGTCGGTGATGGCAAAGACGCCTAATGCATGCAGATCCATCCTAACCTCCGATTCGGGCGGTCCGCCCGCGGTCTCGCGAGGGTGTTGCCTCTATCTCTTTGACCAGCCTGAAGCGGCAGCAAACGCCGACCTGGACACCGCGGACCCTCTCGGCGCCGCCGCGCTAGCCGAGGGCGCATTGACGCGAGTCAATTTCGCGTCACGCCTTCGGCGTTCTTGAGACGCTCGCGCGCGAGCGCGAAGATGTGCCAGTTGCCGGTCGTCCAGGTGAGCGTGAGCTTGCACGCCCGGATCCTCCAACCCACAGGCGTACGCACGAAGCGGTTCGTGTAATAGCCGCCCATGGTTTGCGTGCTGTCGCCCTTCTCATTGGGAAGATAATGCTGGGCCTGTACGTACGCTACGCACAGCGCCTCGTCGCGATCCAAGGTGATCACGTGATTGGTGATCATATGTTGTGTCGCAGCCAGGCCGCTGACCGTGCGACGCGCCGCCTCAGCCCAGCTGTCGGCGCTCACCTTGCGCGGACTTCCCCCAAATAACGATGTGAAGTCCACCTCGATCTCGTCCGTGAAGCAGGAGCGGAAGGCCACCCAGTCGCGCATATCGAGCCCGGTCGCGTAGCGCAGTTGAACGTCGCTGATCTCGGCTCTGTCGAGTAGGAACCGAAGCGTGGTGTCTTCCATAGTGACCGACCTCCGTGACGCGATATTGACGAGCAACATGCGCCCTGAGAAAACCGCATCCTGTTTGACGACTGTTCGTGGTGCGGGCGCTCTCTTTCAAGCTCCTCTGCGGCTTGGTGATCGTTCATCACGCTGAGGACGCATTCTAGATGAGTCAGTCCTATTTCGCCGGTCGGCAGAGGTGAGTCAGGATTCAGCTGACGTTGACACCAGTCTGAGTGAAAACCGAAAATGACCAGGAGTTTAGGTTGGGCCGCTGCGAAGAACTCCCTTCTCCTCTAATTCCCTCACACGTGAAGCTGGATAGCCTAGGCATCCCGTCAAAACCTCTTCATTGTGCTCGCCAAGAAATGGCGCCTGCAGTTCGAGTCGTTCCGGGAAGTCCGAGAACCGCAGCGCGAAGCCGGGCACCTCGAAGTCACCGAGAATGCGATCGTGTATCGTACGAACCGTTCCTCGTTGGCGCAGATGCGGATGTTGAATCGCCTCGGCTACCGATAGGACCGGCGCGTGCGGCACTCGATACTCCTTCATGGCAGCCATTGAGGCTTCGTCGTTCGGCTGTGACTGCAGCCAACCTTCAATCTCTGCCACCAGCTCCTTGAGGTTCGTGAGACGATCGGCGTTAGTTTTGAAGCGCGGATCATCCGCGACTTCCGGCTTCTGCATAGCCCGGCAGAGGTTTGCAAACTGATGATCCAGCGGCGCAATGATAATCATGTAGCGGGTCTTTGCCTTGAATATCCCTGCCGGTACCGCATACCAGGAGTGCAGACCAGATCGGGTTGGATTTATCGCGCCCTTGCTGAGCGTGAGCGTCTCGACGCCGGCCTCGTGGTAGTGGAAATATGTATCTAGAAGAGAGACATCGAGATACTGTCCACGTCCGGTCCGCTCTCGGTAGAGCAACGCGGCACAGATCGCACCCATCGCATGTGCCCCGGTACTCACATCGCCGATTGCGGTCATGATGACGAACGGTGGTCCATCAGGCTCTCCGCCCATCGAAACGATTCCCGCATAGGCAGCGCCCAAGTAGTCGAAGCCCGGCTCGCTGGCCAAAGGCCCGCTTTGGCCAAATGCGGAAATCGAGCACATCACAACTCTCGGATTCAGCACGCTTACGGTCTTGTAGTCGAGCCCGAGCCGGCCGATAACACCGGGAGCGAAATTCTCCACAACGACATCGACCTTGCAAATGAGCTCTTTGACTATCGCGAGCCCCTCAGGAGTCTTGAGATCGAGACAAACTCCCTTCTTGCCGCGGTTGTGCTGAACGAAATAACCGCTGCGGCCGTTGATCAGAAATGGCGCGCCGCGTGACGGATCGCCCGCCGGTGCCATCTCGACCTTGATCACGTCCGCACCCATTTCGGCCATCATCAGAGTGCAGGTCGGACCAGCCACAATTTGGGTAAAGTCAAGAACCTTGTAGCCGTCGAGGATGTGCCGAGTTGCATTCGCGGTCACGTCTATTCCTCCAGCAGATAGCGCGAGCCCACGCGAGCCCACGAGGGAGTCTCGCACTCTCTATACTCGTGCCTACTGAAAACTCCGAATGCGCCGAAAAGTCCAGGGTCTTGGCATCGGCCGCGGCACAGGCTGGCCCGCCTCTGGAGTTTTACGTGTTTGACGCCCTGCATATACTCGCGTGCGAGGTGCATCGGCTATGTCTGACGGAAAGACTTGGACCGCGGACGATCTTCCGGACCTCTCCGGGCGCACGATCCTGATCACCGGCGCGAATAGCGGCATCGGGTACGAAGCCGCGATGCAGTTCGCGCGCAAGCGGGCACAGGTCGTGCTCGCCTGTCGAAGCATGGAAAAGGCGCGCGTCGCGGCCGATCAGATCGCCGCCGCCGCGCCCGCCGCTGCGGTGAAGGTGATGGAGCTTGATCTTTCCAGCCTGGCATCAGTGCGGGCCTTTGCAGACGCCTTCCATAGGCAGCACCGATTCCTGCACGTGCTCTGCAACAACGCCGGCGTGATGGCGCTGCCGTACCGCCGTACGGCGGACGGTTTCGAGATGCAGTTTGGCACCAATCACCTCGGTCATTTCGCGCTGACCGGCATGCTGCTGGATCTGTTGCTGGCAACCGAGGACGCGCGGGTGGTCACGGTCGCCAGCGGAATGCACCGGATAGGCCGAATACGTTTCGATGATCTGCAGTGGCAACACGGCTACCGCAAGTGGCTCGCGTACGGCCAGAGCAAACTGGCGAACCTGTTGTTCGCCTTTGAGTTGCAGCGCAGAGCTGCTGCGGCGGGTGCAAAGCTGGTGAGTGTCGCGTGCCATCCCGGCTATGCGGCTACCAATCTTCAGGCCGCGGGGCCGCGCATGCAGGGATCCTCGTTGCTGGAGTCGCTGATGGGGACAGCCAACAGGTTCTTCGCCCAGAGCGCAGCGATGGGCGCGCTGCCGACGCTGTATGCGGCCGCGGCAGTTGACGTAGGAGGCGGCGATTACATTGGACCGAACGGCCTGGGTGAGATGTGGGGCCATCCGACTAAAGTTGAGTGCAGCGCATCAGCCCGCGACACTTCGACGGCGGCCAGACTTTGGCAGATATCCGAGCAGCTTACCGGGGTACGTTACGACGCGATGGCAAACTGAAGTTGGTAAGGGTCCGCTGCCCTAGCCGGACATCCCGCTAGAAGCACACCGAGAGACGCCGATATGGACGGAACGAACCTAGCCATGGCAGCGGGGGACGGAGCGGCGGTCACACTTGCCGCTCTGGCTGCTTTGCATCTCTATTGGGGTTTGGGCGGTAGAACGGAACTGATCGCTGCGGTGCCGGAACGGCTGGACGGACGGCCAAAGTTCACTCCGGGCCGTACCGCGACGTTGATCGTAGCAGCCGCCCTAGCCGGCTCGGCGATACTTGTCGCCACCCGAGCGGCTGCGATTAACCTGCCCGTACCGAGCTGGGTGTCTGCGGCCGGATGCTGGGTGATCGCTCTCGTTTTCGTCGCGCGCGCGATAGGCGACTTCCGGTACATCGGTTTTACGAAACGGGTACGAGGCACCCACTTCGCAAGACTTGACGATGCAATCTACTCGCCGTTGTGCGTCCTACTCGGCGCTGCCTGTGCGTTGGTCGCGGCATGGGGACGAACTCGCTGATGAAGAAGGCGCGATCAAAAGGCCGGAGCTATCGGGCCTTCTGCCCCAAACTGCGCACCCCGCGCAGACTTGACGATCAATGCGCCTCAGGCGCCGTCGCGGCGGTGCGAGGCAACCCGCGGGTTGGGAGGCAGGTTTAGGATGTCCTGCTGGTAGAAGCCGGTGATGTAGTCGATCAGGTCGCGCATCGAGACTACTCCGGTCGCACGCCCCTCATCGTCGACCAGCGGGATATGCCGGTAGCCTTCGCCCACCATCTTATTAAGCGCGAAGCCGATGCTCGAGTCGGCGGGCAGTGCTTCGGGATCAGGCGTCATGTAATCGGCGACCGGAGCACGGTCGAGGTCGATTCGATTGCCCGCGATCTTGAGCAGCACGTCGCGCTCGGTGAAGATTCCGGCGAGCAGGTCGTCACACACGACAAGCACAACTCCACGCCGGTTCTCGCGCATCAGCCGTAACACCTCGGCCATGGCGGTTTTTGGCTCGACCAAGATCGGCGGATTCGCAGCCACGTGCTGCAGGGTTTCGTTAAAAAGGACCGATCCCAAGTCGGCAGGTCCGGGATGCTCCTCTTCCAGCGCGTGATCGTCGTCGTGGGCTGACATGCCGGATGTCCTCCTCCTGAGGAGACAACTCATCCACCTCGTCCGCTCCGCAGGATGAAGCCTACTCCTGGGGTCGTCGAGGTTCAAAGACGCTGGATTCCGCGACGAGCTGACTAGTCGCGTGTTACACATTAAAGCGGTTCTCGATGAGTCGATATTGGAGGTGCGTTCCGTGACATCGCGTCAGCTTCGGGAACGCTGAGAGGCAGTGGTCCGCGAGCAGATGGAACGCGGGAATGTACATCCAACGGTGCGATCGCTAGGCGACGATTGTTTGCGAGCGGGTTTACTAATGATTCTGCCACGCCTCTCTCCTCAGCGCTGCGGACTTCACGGCAGGAGCGCGGTTTGCCGGATGATCTGCCGCAAACGAAGACAGCAGCACTAGGCACGCTTCATCAAAGCGCTCCCCGCAGCAGGTGGGCCCTTGCCCACCTCTAGCACAGCCAGCGTACCAGCCATTTGTTGAACTTTAGAGGATTTTAACATGTTTATCCATCTTTTTTTATGCTCTAGCGATTGATCACGAGTCACACTTTGTGTTAACCACGCCAATGATTGCTGGGCCTGTTTGGACAAGCCGTAGTTGTGCTCCGGGAAACTAAGGAAATCGGACGAGAATCCAATGAATCGGCGACGCTCACATGCGGCGAGGCAACTTCGGCTCGGCGTTCGTGCGGACCTTGGTCATTCGACGCTCCGTGGCCGCGATTGCGGCGAACGTTTCAGACGCTTCGATGGCGTGCGAGAAGAGTCGCCGATCGTCGTCCTAGCCGCCCGCA
The DNA here is from genome assembly GCA_041491005.1 of Binataceae bacterium (SeqCode). Classification (GTDB taxonomy): domain Bacteria; phylum Desulfobacterota; class Binatia; order Binatales; family Binataceae; genus JBGPUE01. The sequence continues at coordinate 13,144 of JBGPUE010000040.1, forward strand.
ATATTCTTGATTCTGCACAATCGCTCGGAGTCAGAGATGCAACCAGTAAGAGATGCGGACGTAGGCGAGGTCGTGCCGCTGAGGGAAGTGGATGTTTCGGGAACGTCGCTCGCGCCCGATTCGGAGCGTCATGTGCGCGGCGAAGTGATCCTTTGCTCGTTGGCCACGCTCATGATGCGTGGTTTCTTCGAATTTCAGCCCACAGAAATGACAACCGAGAGCACCACCTCCGGCAACTTGCGTTCAATCGATATCCGCGCGCATACCCAACGCCGCAGATCCCGCTCCGAGCTCGGACAACCCGCCTCACCGGGACCTATAGGGCCTCCCGGGGCCCTAGGCCCATCTGGACCTACGGGGCCTCCCGGACCCCCGGGCCCGCCTGGACCTACGGGGCCTCCTGGACCGGCCGGACCGCGAGGTGAAATTGGCCTTGCGGGCGCTGACGGCACGCAGGGACCGGCCGGGCCTCCGGGACCAAAAGGAGAGGCCGGTATGACGGGCGATATCGGCCCCGCAGGATCGTTGGGACCAGTCGGTCCGCCGGGAGAGAAGGGACCAGTGGGACCTATCGGACCTGCCGGACCGCGAGGTGAGACTGGCCTTGCGGGCGCTGACGGTATGCAGGGACCGGCTGGGGTTCCGGGACCAAAAGGAGAGGCCGGTATGACAGGCGCTTCTGGGCCTACAGGACCCGTGGGACCTGTAGGTCTGCCGGGTGAGAAGGGACCAGCCGGACTTATCGGACCTGCCGGACCGCGAGGTGAGACTGGCCTTGCGGGCGCTGACGGTATGCAGGGACCGGCTGGCCCTCCGGGACCAAAAGGAGAGACCGGTATGATGGGCGATATCGGCCCTGCGGGCTCGTTGGGACCCGTCGGCCCGCAAGGTGAGACGGGACCAGCCGGACCGGTCGGAACTGCGCGATCCATCGGAACTGCTGACGCCGATGACATGCACGCCCCTGCCGGGCCGACGTTCATCAGTGAAACGGGCGCTTCGGACCACAGGTCCGAAGGCGGATTTCCTGACCGCATGATCGCCCTCGATAGAGACGATGCACACGAATATGCGGATGTAACCGGGCAACGGCTCTCGGACGAATCGTGGCCTCTTCGCTCGAGATCGGGAAAGCAGATCGCCACGCACCAAGTGGTCGGGGACGATAGTACTTCCAGTTCGGTTAGTCCTGCCATGGCCAAGACACGCGGGCTGTCGCACATCAGTCTGCACGTCGGCGACATCGAAAGGTCGGTGCGCTTCTACCGCGACGCATTCGGACTTGAGGTGCTCATGGATTACGACGGGCCGGTTGGCTCGGACGGGATCGGCCGGCAGGCCGTGCTGAGCACGCCGGGTCGCGATGACCTGATCGCGCTTTCGCAGGTTGAGTCCGCTCCGGTCGGGCCAGGCGGGCTGAATCACTTCGGCTTTCTCCTGGAAAACGACGCCGCGATCGAAGACCGCGTGCGCGACATCGAGCGCGCCGGCGGCCGGCTTATCAGCCGCGGCGTGCGCGAGGAACGTGGTGCTAGCGAGGCATTCGCATATGTCAGCGATCCCGACGACTACATCATCGAGCTTTCCACGCAGAGCCTGCTCCTCAGCCACAAGCGCGGCTGAGGGCCAATCGCGCGTCGCTCATCCAGAGATGGCCCTGCCTGCTTGGCCGGGGGAGGGCGACTTGTACTAAGTAGCGCTCTGATCGCGCGTTCGAGCCGACAGTCGCGCAGCTTTCGCGCTCCTTGGTGGAGAACTCAGAATATTCAGGACTTCTTGGCGGGGAGAAGTGGATTGAACATTCAGTTCCCTTTCAGAACTTCCAGACGACAGACTGAATGTTGAGACTCAACGCAGATCAGAGTTCCTCGCTCGTTAGGTAAAGTGCGCGACCAACCCGCGGAATTGATGGCAGTAGTCTTCTGCAAAGCCCCGGGGGTCCTACATGCAATGCGGCGTCCAGCGTCAGCGTCCGAAGGTGCCGATCAGCTCGGACGTGCCGAGCACATGACCCTTCATCGCTGACTCGAGCTGCGCGGCGGACGCGCCCGCGTCCAGCGCGAGCGGGGTGTCGAGCGCATAGAGCCGGAAGTGGTAATTATGCGGCGATCCGGGCGGCGGGCATGGACCGCCGTAACGCGAACGACCAAAATCGGTCGCGCCCTGAATCGCTCCCGGAGCGTATGCGGCGAGCGTGCGGCTCGCGTTAGCGGGAAGCATGTTGAGCGCGGGGGGAAGGTTGAATACCAGCCAATGCGTGAACGTGCCGCTCGGCGCATCAGGATCGGTCATCAGCAGCGCGAACGCCCGGGTGTCGGCCGGAGCCTCCTGCCATCGAAGCTCCGGCGACTGGTCGGCACCTGAACATGTGAACTCGGCGGGAATCTTGCCTCCGGCGCGAAAGCTCGGAGCAGTCAGCTCGAAAGCCCACGCGCCGGTTGCGAAGTAGATTGCCAGCGCGGCGACGGCTGCGCCGGTAAGCGCAGCGATGCGTAGATCTGGCAGGGAGATCGAGAGGAGGTGCCTGCCGGAAACTTCTTCGGCGATCGCCACTCTCTGAACCGCCCGCTGCGACGCGCTCACCGTTTGTTCGCGAACGTCACGCGCAACGACCGCGTCCATGCGGGAATTACCGATGTCGCGATGACTGAGCGCGCCTGTGAAGTCCGCATCCTGCGTTGTCCTTCCATTTCCCTCGCGCGCTGAATCGACGATTTGCCGATTTCGCTATCGGCAGCGACGACGCGCTGCGCCGCTCCGGATATTCGTTCTTGAAGTCGATGTCGGCGCGCCTGCCGCGATCTTCCTTGAGGCCGTCGATCCGTTGCCCGCCGAATGCTCAAGTCCCTCGGAAGCGATCACCTTCATCAAACCTGAACATCCTTTGGGAGTTCCAGCAAATCTTGACGGAACTCCTCGCACCGGTCCTTGGTCGGTCAGGTCAATCGCCCGCCGCGCGCAGCGGGACGTAGGAAAGATCGTAGCCGAAGGCCGCGGGGCCGACCGACCGGAGCGCCCGCGCTGTTCGCATCAGCGGCGAGCATGGCAATCCGAGGACCGTCACGCGCGGCGGAGGTGATCGCGAAACTGCGGGGATCCATCTCGTCGATTCCGACCACCGTCACCGCCGCATCGTCGTCGAGCAGGCGGCGCGCGATGAGCTGACCGTAATAGGAGTTGCCGCCGCCTCCGGTGCCGAGCACCGCCGAACCGAGCGCAAGCGCGCTGATGTCGGGGCGGCGGATTTCGAGACTCATCAGCCGCCCTCTGCGATGTCGCCGACGGCGCGTGCCCGCACCCGGAGCGCGTCGGCCGCCAGGTACGATAGCGCCGCGTCTTCGAGCTCGACGGTCACAATCGAGCCCGGCTCCGCACCAGCGTCGCGCGCACGCCGATGCGCTTCATACTCCGCGCGCGAAAGCGCCTCGGCGCGTGACAAGCCGGCGACCGAAAAGGTGAGGTCCGCTTCGCCACCTACCTGCGCCATTGCCGCGCCATACGCGTTGGCGACGTCTGCGTGCCGTGGCCGCGTCACGACCCGAGCGAGCCCGCGAAGCAAATCCTCGATCAGCAGCGCGCCTCCACCGACCAGGATGATCGGGAGTTGCTCCCCCGTCCGCTCGTAGTTTTCGAGGAGGCGCGCAAGGCGATCGCGGATGCGATCGTCGACGCGCCGGATCACGTCCTCGCCGATATGCGCGACGCGCGCGCGATCGCCCAGTTCGAGCCGCCGCGCCGCAACCGCGACGTCCGTCAACGTGAGCGTGTCGCCACCGAAGACCATGGCCTGCTCCGTCAATCGATAGCCGACGCTGCGGGGGCCCACCGATCCGGTCGAGGGATCAACGATGCTACCGCCGCCGAGCCCGATCGAGAGCAGATCCGGCATCCGGAAATTCGTGCGCACTCCTGCGACCGTGAGCTCCAGGCCTGCGGGCTGCGGATATCCCGCGCGGAGCACGCCGGCGTCCGTCGTGGTGCCGCCGACGTCGAGCACGATCGCGTCGCGCGACGACGCCAGGATCGACGCGCCGCGCAGGCTGTTGGTCGGCCCCGACGCGACCGTGAAGATCGGCGTCTCGGCCGCGGTTTCGCTGCGAACCACGGTGCCATCGTTCTGGCTGATGAACAGGCGCGCCGGAACCGCATGCTGGTAGGCCGCGATCGTGCGCGCCGCCAAGGGCCGAAGCATCGCGTTCATCAACGTCGCGTTTTCGCGCTCGAGAATTCCGAAGCGGCCGATGCGATGCGACAGCGAAAGCTCGAGCGCCGGATTCACCTCGCGCAGCCATTCGGCGACCCGGGTTTCATCGTCAGGGTAGGACGTTCCGAAAACCGCCGTCACGGCTGCTTGCGTGATTCCGCTTGCGGCGAGAGCTCGCGCCGCTTTCATAGTCTGCTCGCGATCGAGCGCACCGATAGGACGGCCATCGTATTCGCGTCCGCCGCTTAAGAAGACACTCTCGATTCTCACGGCGGCGCGCAGATCGTCGGGCCAATCGCACATCGGGGGCAACGACGCTGAAACGGGATCGCCGACCCGGATTGCGGCGGCCGGAGCGAGGTCGCGGCGCTCGACGAGGGCATTGGTGAAGGCGGTCGTGCCGATATGCACTCGGGCGGGTACGTCGGCGGCTCCAAGCGCAGCTAGCGCGGCAAGGATTCCGCCACGCACATCGGGGGTGGTCGGGACCTTGGCCCACGCGACGATATTGCGGTCGCGGATGAGCACCGCGTCGGTGTTGGTGCCGCCCACATCGATTCCGGCGACGAGCTTCATTCAATCATCGCCGATTCTCACTCGTCCTGGCCATTGGTTCATTTCGTCCGTATGGTAGCGCATCGGCGCGACAACCCGCACCCTCCGCGAGAGACTGCATGGGTGTTCTCGATCGCCTGTGCTATATGAGCAGCGCAGGTTTCGCTGCCCGGATTTTCCAACCGCAGGATCGCCCAGGAGGGAAACTGTGATCGAGCAAGCGATCGAGATTCAGACTGCCGACGGAACAGCCGACGGCTTTCTCTATCGAGGCGAGGATGCGCGCCGGCGCCCAGGCGTCATCCACCTGACCGACATCGGTGGTGTTCGTCCATCGCATCGCGATATGGCGCATCGGCTTGCCGCGAAAGGCTTCACGGTGCTGCTGCCCAATGTGTTTTATCGGACCGGGCGACCGCCGATGTTCGACTTCACTCCGAGCATTGGAGAGGAGCGGACCATGAAGCGGTTTGCGGAGCTAGCAGTGCCATTGACTCCGACCGCGATGGAGCGCGACGCCGCGGCCTATGTTGACTTCCTCGCAGCCCATGCCCTCGTCAGCGAGGGCGCGATGGGCGTCGTCGGTTACTGTTTCACGGGCAGCATGGCAATCCGGACCGCCGCGGTGAGGCCAGGCAAGATTGCCGCAGCCGCCTCATTTCACGGGGGCGGGCTCTTCACCGATGCTCCCACTAGCCCCCATTTTGTGCTGCCGAGGATCAAGGCTCAGCTCTATTTCGGACACGCGATTGAGGACCAGAGCATGCCGAGGACTGCGATTGAAAAGCTCGACCGCGCGCTCGCTGCATGGGGCGGTAAATACCAGAGCGAAGTGTATGAGGGCGCCTATCACGGATGGACGACAGCCGATGCTCCAGTCTACGACCGCTCGCAAGCCGATCGCGCTTTCGAAAAGCTGAGTGACCTGTTCACGAACACTCTGATGTAGACTCTGATCTCACCTTCGTGGGCTCCGCCGACTCATTGCACGCTTGCTCAGACGCGTCGACCTGAAAATCTGCGAACGCGGCCGTATCGTGCATGGTTTCGCGCGTGGCCCTCGCCGTCGGCCCCCCCAGCCGAGGGTAAAGCCGCCGCTGCGGAAGAGATAGAGTCTCCGGTGGGCCGGCCCGACCTAGACGTGAGGAACCTGCTCGCCGATGAGTCTTGCCGTCAGAGGATGAGAGAGGCCGCGGACCATGAAATCGCTCCAGTACTTTTGGGCCATCGCGGCAGCAACTTTGCCGGTCGCTTCTGGCGCTGGTTCCACTCGAACTCGATCGAACTGCTGGTCGGCGATGCGCACCTCCACGTATGGGGTGCTCGTATTTCTCTCGATCCGGCCTGCCGCTCGCGTACCGAGGCGGACGTAGAGCTGTCCGTCGATCGTCACCAGCCACACACGCGACCAGTGCTCTCCTTCATCCGTCCCCACCGTGAGGAATTCCAACGCCTGCTCGCCGCCGAAGGAGATCGGGTTCCACGCTGATGCAGGAGCGACAGGCGGCGGGTTCGAGGCTGCGCAGGCCCATACAGTCAGGATGCCAGCGCAGATCATGGCGATATAGCGGACACGATGGCGATTCATCTATTCCCTCAACCTTGATGCGGCCGCCCGGGCTCAACGGCAAGTGGCCCCTGTTTGCCTTGTCTGGATTTGCGCTATGGCTGCGGGTCTGGTCGGATGCCCCATCGGATTCCGTTGCGCAGCAGCATCTCAAACGGCGGGGCTTCCCACGAGCCGCGGAAGACCTTGGGGGTGTTCCCCGAGGCTTCCACGCTCGGGTCTACAAAAGGTTGAACATTGCTCAGCGGGGAATGGCAGTGACCGAGCGCGACGTACGTCACGCCGCCCTTGCCAACCTCGCGCATGTAACCGAGTACGCGCGTCTTGCCATCGGCCAAGACGGACGTGTCCTTGTCATAGACGAAACCGAAACCGGGCGGCGAGGGGTCCTTCTCGAGTTCCGTAGTCAGCAGCACTCGACAGCTTGATGGGTCCTGAAGTTCGATGAGATAGAGTTCGTCTATGACCTCGAACGACGCCGGCAGGCCATCGCTGATGACGTGATCCCGATCCGGCACATCGACCCTGAACTTGCGCAGCGGAGGATGGTTCAGAAAAAAGCTGCCCAGCGTGGCATGGTAGGGCCCCTTGACCATTTTGCGGCGTGTGCGTTGTTCGTTGACTGGGACGGCTTTTCCGCCGCTGGTGCCGTGAAGGGCTAGCCAATGGCCACCCGATTCAAGCCACGCCAGCAGGAATCGGTTCTGGTCGTCGTCGGGGTACGGACCCGCGACGTAGGTAATCAGGAGCCGACTCTCGGGCAGCCACCTTGAGATGTCGCTATAGTCATTGCCGACGGTCACCTGCACCCGCGGTTCCTCGTGCAGCAGACCGAGGAGCCGCAGGCGCGCGTAGTCCATGTCGTGCCCGGCGAATGAACCGGGGGGAAATCCTCCCACAATCAGATGCGCGCGGATCAGATCGCGTCTGCTCATCTTGAGCCCTCGCTCGCATCCATTGCCCGACGTCCAAGTCCCTGTCGCCGTGGGTTGGTTTGATTAAGCCATCCTAGTCGAGTGTTTGCTCCAACCGCTACGCCTTTGCCTTTGCGTCAACACGATCCTTGAACCTCGCAGTGTCGATGATGGCGCGCTGATGAACCCCAGAGCCGATCTCCTCTTTCTCGTCATGCGCCCATACTTTCAACTCTAGCTTTCGCCCTTCGCTCCTCGTCACTTCCGCTTCAGCCGTGACTCGCCAACCCGGCGGGGTGGCCGCGACATGCCGAACGTCGATCGCGACGCCGACCGAACCCTCACCCGCATCGAGGTATGGTCGCACCGCGTCCATTGCGGCCAGCTCCATCATCGCAATCATGGTCGGGGTCGACATGACGGCTGCCAGCGACGAATCAAGCTTGCTGGCCAGATCAGCGTCTGCCACGTTTCGCGTGAAAGTCCCTTTCGCGCCGATTGGTACTGGCTTCATGACGAGGTCCTCGAGAAGTGGAAAAGCAGCTCCATAAGTCTCGACCGTCAACGCCTCCTTTCTAGCAACACTCTGCCTTCTTTGGTGAACGCTGCAAAGCGCCGAGTCGTCCAGAATGCAGTAGGAGCGGACGTGCACGCTTGCTGTTGGCTGACGCCGGCGACAGAATCGAACATCTTGAGGACGCGCTTGACGTCGCACAGCGCGGGAACCGGGGAAATGATCCTGTAGGAATCCTAGCGACCGGGCAGGTCGAAAGGGCAGGTATGCCCGCGACAGCAGCGCTAGCGGTCAGCTGCTTGAATGACAACTGCGTGCCAGTACGAGCTTTGCTGAGACCGTTTTGTCTTGACCGTGGCCGAGGTTGTAGCTGAGACGAACATCGTAGGAACCGTTATCGAAGATAGGGCCCAGATATTGAAGTGTGTGGCCCTGGCCAAGCGAGTTGTTCGAGCGCGTCGCGCGTCCAGTACGGATGGAACCGCCTCACTGGCCAACAGAAACCACGATGGCGGGCGCGGGAGACGCGACAATGACACTAGACCACATCGGGGGTGCTCCTCCGAGCGAGCCAATCGATCCAATTTTATGCCGTATTGCCACATTTCTCATCGCGGTCTCTTCCACGACGGCCGCGGCCCGAACATTCAGCGCACAAGTGATCACCACATTGTAGACGGCGACACGCTCACGATGTTGATTCTTCGAATCAGCGATACGACGTTCGTCTCGCTGGTATCGACGCACCTGAACCCAACGAGGCGTTCGGCGACCGCTCGACTGAAAACCTCGTACGACTCGTGTCTGGGAAGTCGGTGACGCTCGATTGCGGCGGAAAAGAAAGCTACGGGCGCTTGGTCTGCAGGGTGTTCCTGCGCAGCGGCGAGGAAGTTGACCTCGATCAGGTCAAGCAGGTTTCGCCTGGCAAACAGTATCAGCCTTCATTGACCCCCTAGCCAACCATCGACGACGGTTCAGCCGTTTGGCAGCGGGGTGATCGTCAGCAGCCCCCCTTGCGTCTCTGAGCGCACAGCTTCTAGCGCGTCGCACTGTTACCAGCCTTAAATCCATATTTTCGCGGAAAGGAAGGCGCATCCTTCTCGCCCGAGGTCGGGTTGTTCTGGGCGATCTCGCCGGCTTTTCAGGGGCAGGGGTTCGCGACGGAAGCGGCGCGGGCGCTTACTAGTTACGCATTTGGAACGTTGAAGCTGGGGCGGATAGTGGCGACGGCAGAATTGGACAACGCCGCATCGATCCCGGTGATGCGCGGTCTCGGGATGCGGATCGAGAGGAATCCGTATTCGCAGCCGGAGTGGTTTCAGATTGCGGGGATTGTCGAAGAGTAGACAACAACGTACCGACGCGCGGGGGTTTCCTTCGCCGACTCAGGACAGCCTCTCGCTGCGCTCAGAGTGATTGCCGATTCTCCTTCGTATCAACTGCTCCACATCGAGCGGATCTTGGCGGCCTTGTTTCGTCCTTCGGCACGGCCCGCGTCGCCGGCCGCGCGACGACTTGCATCTCCCAAGCTCGGACCGAAGGCCTCGATGCTCGCGGCATCCGGAGCGATTAACTCGACGTCAGACCCGCCGTCGCGCAAGGTCTTCAACTCGCTGTCGAGCGGCGCTTTGAAGCGTTTTCCGATCTCATCGGTAAAGCCGACCGTCGGCGCGACGACTATGACCGTTTGGTAGTTTTTCGCGAGATCGGCGTGGGTCGCGGACCACATTCCGCCGTCCATGTATCGATGACCATTAATTGTGATCGGCGCAAAGAGGCCAGGAAACGCACAACTCGATGCGACCGCGCGAGCGAGGGGAACGCCCGAGTCTTTGTTCCAGACCTTGAGCGATCCGTCAGCAGTATCGAGGGTGGTGCATTCGTATGAACGATCCGGCCATCGTTGCTCGGGAAACCTGCGCATCAAGCTTGCGACGAGCTGGTCTTCGGTGATTATCGGACGTGTCTTCAGCGCCCATTCGCCAATCTCCGCACGGACCTGCACCAGCGGCCGCTTGCCCGAATCTATCTCTTGAAATTTGCTGATCAGGATTGAGAGATCGGGTGGAGGCGCAGGTGGCGATGCAGGCGAAGATGGCTGCGCCCCCGCAGAACCATCAAGTGATTCGGGGATGTGCTTCATCAGCTCGGCAGGGGTCTCCATCGCAAGATGGGCTCCCACGATCGAACCCGCCGAAGTGCCGACAATCAAGTCGGTGTGGGAAAGATCCACGCCTTTCTCCGCCATCCCGGCGATAATTCCATATTCCCAAGCCTCACCCACAGGGCCTCCACCTCCCAGCACCAGCGCTCTTTGTTTCGGCGGGCTGCCCACGGCGGCTGGGGGACGGGCGCTGCCCAGAAGAGTCGAAGCAAGCAGGATAGCCACCAAAGCGAGACGCCCCGAACACTTCATCATGCTAGCCCTCCCTCAAGGTGACCAGAATCGCGGTCGATTCGCCGATTGACTTGGAGTGGCTGGTCGAGTTGGGAAGGTGATCGATCCGTTGAAACGTAATGTTGATGATTTCGCTCACCGAAATTTTCCCGTTGCGTACGGCGTCAGCCTTTCTGCCGCGGCGAAACGTAGGTTTGAATCCGATGAATTCACTATCACTCCTTCTTTCGTCCGAATGCGATCAGCCGGAGCTGCTGAGACCTCCGTCTTTTCTAATGGCGAACGAAGCAGACTGATTGTCAACGCCGCTCCCATCCACTTCAAGGCATCACGGCGATTCACGCTCACTCCTTTTGTGATTTCATGGGGTGTTCCCTTTGGGCGTGTACTCACCCGGTAGCGTCACACACATAAGCAAGATGCCGCTCGAGATTGGCCAGCGAACTCTCCCAGCCGAAAAGGGCCATAGAATTGAACTGATGAAGCGTTGGCATAGAGGCGTTCGTGGCAGTGACGCGCAGGACTGCCGCATCTGCTTGGCGCTGCGCTGACGTCGCTTCGATTGACAAGCACGCCTCGCGTACCGCCTCCGCCTCAGTAGCGGCCACACCGATCATGCCGCCGCTGCCATGGGGACTGAGCGCAAGCCAGAACCAGGTCTGTTGGGCGGTCCACACCTCGATGTCGATGCCCAAGTGATGCCTACTGTTGCGCATGCGTCATCCTCCCGAGCTTCCATTTCGACGCGGACGTCAATGCGATGAAACGGCGCGCGACTCCTGCCGCAACACATGAAATCGATGCCACGCACAGGATCACAAGCACCATTCGCAGATACGTCGCGGTGGACACGGAAAGCCCGACTCCGGTTCCCAGCGCGACGTAGGCCGTGAGACATGCCGGGCACCTTGGCAAGAGCACCAGGGCGGCGCCCGGAACCATCCATCGGGCGATGTCCAGACAACGCCGAGCGAATGTCGTCGACTGTGGATCGCCATCCGTGGTCTGCGCGAGGTGCGTTTCACGATCTGAGCCGCTCGAAGCGACTCCGCAGCAACAATGAGCGCTCACTGGTGTTTCCCCGATCGCCTCAGGAGTCCGATCCCTTGGTGGTAGCGCCGTACCGATCATGGTGGCGAACCCACTCCATCGTAAAGCCCAAGGCGTCTTCGTCGCGACCCTTGGGCGCGAGGTCGAGGTAGTTGTACGCACCGATCAGGGTCTCGGCCCCGCGCGCGTAGCAGGAATAGGTGTGGAAGATGTCGCCGCGCGCGTCCTTGTAGAACACACTCGCGCCCGGGGCTTCACCTTCGTCCGAGGACTCGCGTGGCTGGTAGTTGTAGTACGTCTTGCCCTTCGTCATTTGGTCCTTGGTGAACGACACCTGATAGTCGAAGTTGAAGTCGTTCCCGCAAGACGACACCCACTTGAAGCGCCAGCCCATACGCTTCTCGAAGGCTTCGATCTGGAGCAGGGGCGCTCGCGAAACCGCCATCAGCGTCACGTCGCGTTGCGCGAGGTGAACGATGGCGCCGTCGATGTGATCGGCCAGCAGCGAGCAACTCTTGCAACCCTCCTCCCACCCCGGAGCGAACATGAAGTGATAGACAATCAACTGGCCTCGTCCGTCGAAGAGATCGGCGAGCGTTTCCTTGCCGTTCTGACCGTCGAAGACGTACCGCTTCTCGACCTTGACCCATGGCAGCTCGCGGCGCTGCCGGCTCAGCTCATCGCGCAGCCGCGTGAGCTCCTTCTCCTTGACTAGATGTTGCTTGCGCGCGGCGAGCCACTCGTCTTGCGATACGATCCGGTTGTGCATCGTTGGATCTCCTTTGTGTACCGTTGATGCCACTACGCCGTCGCCAAGTAATCGGCGAGGCGGTCTAGGCTGCTGGTCCAGCCGCCATGATGCGCATCGCGAGCCGAGACCGACTCGAAGACGGCCTGGTGCAGGGTCAGCTTCGTCTTCCCATCGTGTTCGGCGAAAGTCAGCGTAAGCAGCGTTTCGTGGCCGGGCTTGCCCTCCGCATCGACCCAGGCCCAGCTTAAGACGAGCCGCTCCGGCTCCACGATCTCGCGAAAGACGCCATGTGACCGATTCTCGCTGCCCTCCGGCAAGCGCATGTGGAAGCGATAGGCGCCGCCCACGCGGAGATCCATCTCGCACAAGGTCATCGTAAAGCCTCGTGGTCCCCACCAGCGCATCATGCGTTCTGGCTCGGTCCAGGCCTTGAACACGAGATGCCGGGGTGCGTCTAGGATGCGCTCGATCACGAGCACCCGTTCGCCGGCTTCCGTGGCAACGTTACTTCTTGCGGCCATGTTTCTTCTCCTTCACTCGCAGTCGCGCAAATTCCATCAGGCCGCCGCCAGGTATTCGACGAGGTGGTCCAAGACTTCGTTCCAGCCACGCACGTGGTCGTCGCGGTCCGCGACCGTCTCGAAGAGCGCCTGATGCATAGTGAGCCTTGTCTTCCCGTCATGGTCGGAGAAACTCACCGTCACCAGCATTTGGTGGCCCGGCTTGCCCGCCACATCTTGAATGGCATAGGTGAAGACGAGCCGCTCCGGTTCGACGATCTCGCGATAGACGCCGTGCACCCAATAGTCGCGGCCCTCGGGCGACCGCGTACAGAAGCGATAGGCACCGCCCGGTCTCACGTCCATTTCGCAGACAGGGTTCGTGAAGCCCTTCGGTCCCCACCAGCGCCTGAAGTGCTCGGGCTTGGTCCAGGCCTTGAAGACCCGATGGCGGGGTGCGTCGAAGACGCGCGTGATGACGAGCTCGCGCTCCGTCGATTCCGCGGCAGCGTTACTTCTTGCGGCCATGTTTTTTCTCCTCCACTTGCAAATCGCGCGGAGTCCGTCAGGCCGTCACCAAGTATTCGGCGAGACGGTCCAGGCTTTCGTTCCAGCCCTGATGCGCACTGCGCGTCGTGATCGGTTCGGGGAAGGTCTGATGCACAGTGAGCTTGGTCTTCGCTTCATAGTCGGCGAACGTGATCGCCATCACCGTTTCGCGGCCGGGCTTGCCTTCCTCGTCCATGATGGCGGTCCAGACGATTCGCTCCGGCTCGACGATTTCCCGGTAGACGCCGCGCACCCAATAGTCGCGGCCCTCGGGCGACCGCATGCAGAAGCGATGGGTGCCGCCCGGGCGGAAATCGATCTCGCAGACGGGGAGCGTGAAGCCGTTTGGGCGCCACCAGTGCACCAAGTGCTCGGGCTTGGTCCATGCCTCGAAGACCAGGCTGCGCGGTGCATCGAAGATGCGCGTGATGACCAGTTCCCGCTCCGCCGATTCCACGGCGGCGCTACTTCTTGCGGCCATGTTTCCTCTCCTTCATCGGCAACCGGCGGCGCGGCTTCAGGACGTCGCAACTCCGCTGCTTGAAGCGTTGATGCTGGCGAAAGCCTCGGCGATGCGCGGCGCCGCATGCGGCCGGGCGTACATCCGCGCCATATAGGCCTGCAGCTGCGGGAAGCCGCCGAGCAGGTGCACCTCATTGGCCCAGTCGAGAGTGTAGGCGAGCACGAAGTCGGCGACGGTCACACCGTGTCCCACGACAAACTGCCGGCCTTTCATGTGCTCTTCCAGCACCCGCGCCATGGCCTCGAAGTCCTCGCGTGCAAGGACCACGTCGGCGGGCAGGCGCCTGTCCTCTGGATACAGCGCAGTGTGACGCGCGATGCGCCAAAGCGGTTGCTCGAGCTCGGTCGCCGCGAACAGGAGCCACCGGTTGAGTTGGGCTCGCTGCCCGAGGTCGGTGGGGACCAGGCCTTTGTCGGGGTATTTCTCGGCCAGGTAAAGGACGATCGCCACGGACTCCGTGAGGACCAAGTCGCCGTCGACGAGCACGGGGAGCTTTCCGGCTGGGTTAATCTTAAGGAATTCCGGGCGGCGGTGTTCGCCGGCGATCATGTTGACGGTGACGGACTCGAACGGGACGCCCAGCTCCTGGAGCGTCCAACGCACGCGAATCGAGCGAGTAGGAGCGAACTCGAATAGCTTCATTGCATCCTCCATTTGGGCCGGCCGCTGGGTTATTTGCCTTGGAGCACTTGGTGCAGCCTTTCCGCGAACCCGGCAGGCAGGCCACCGTAACCGCTGTGATCCCCGGGGAAGGTCACCGGGGCGGTTCTGAGCCGCTCGGCTAGGGCGACCGCGGCGCGATGCGCTAGCTGTCCCGCGGAGGTCTCTCCAACGCCTACCACGACCCGGGCGGACCCCGCTCGCAGTCTGGCGACATCGGGGATGTAGAGGCTAATCGGCTTCACCCCATGGGCGAGGAAGAAGTCCAAGTTGCCCATGATTCGGCCAAACGCCTCCTGCATCTCGGGGGTCTGCGGAGACTGCGGTGCCGCCTCGTGTGGCTGAGGACCGCTCCCCAGACCTGCGTTCAGCCAGAACTTCTGCATGGCGGGACCAACCCCATCCCTTCGGTACGTGTCGTACATGCCCTCCGTGAAGCCCCGCTGCGCCGCGGCGTCGGGTAGCAGGCCCAAGCACGGCGGCTCGTGCGCGACCAAGGTGTGCACCCGCTCGGGATAGCGGGCGGCCAAGTTGAGTCCGATCTGCGCGCCGCCGCTGCTGCCCAGCACGTACGCCGGCTCGCCACTGAGCCCCGCCAGCAGCTTGGCGGCGTCGTCGCCATGGAGGTCCATCCGCTGGTCCTCCGGCGGGCCGTCGAGGACGCTGCGAGAGTTACCACGCGGGTCATAGCGCACTATCGTGTAGCGGTTCGCCAAGCACCCGGCGAGACCCGCGAAGATCCCGGCGTCGGTGGGACCGCCGGGGATCATCAGCAGTACCGGGCCCGATCCCTGAACCTCGTAATAGAGTCGCGCGCCCGGCACCTTCAGAATCTCCGACTTCTTCATTGCCTCCTCCGCTTGGGGGCAGCGAGCCACTCATCTTGCGATACGATTCGATTGTGCATCATCGTTCGATCTCCGGTGTTGCATTGATGCGATCAGGCCGTCGCCAGGTATTCCGCGAGGCAATCCAGGGAGCTGGCCCAACCGCCCCGATGCGAATCGCGCGCGCTTACCGACTCGAAGCCGGAGTTATGCAGCGTCAGCTTCGTCTTGCCATCGACATCCTCGAAGGTCAGCGTCAAGACCGTTTCGGGACGGGTGGGATTGCCTTCCGCATCCGCCCAGCTCCCGACCATGACCAGACGTTCCGGC
>JBGPUE010000041.1:0-28255 GCA_041491005.1 Binataceae bacterium (SeqCode)
CGCTCGCTGAGTGCGCGCTCGACATGCCCTGCGGTCACCTCGCCTGCGCTTTCGGCGTGCGCGAAGTAGGCCGATTCGCGCGCGAGATCATCGACCGGTTCCATCCGGGTGAGCACGCGGCCACGATCGCCCGCCTCGCGCATCGCGAACTCGATCAGCCGCGCCAGCGCGCTGCCGTCGAATGCGGGCAGGCTCTCGCGCCGGGCGAGCGCCGCGACATGGGCCGCATAGTGCTGGACTGCGCCCGGGTTGGCGTCGATCACCGGCACCATCTCAGCCTTGATTTTGAACAATTCCGAGAAGTCCTGATCGTAAAAGTAGAGCAGGTTATAGAGCATCGGCCCGCCCAGCACGACCAGCTTGTTGCGGATCGCGATCGGCTCCGGCTTCAACCCGGTCACCGACAGGAACGGGAACGGCTCGAAGCTCTCGGGTGTCATGCGGCCGGTTTTGAGGCTGCGCTTGAGCGTCTTCCACACACCCGGCTCAACCATCGCCTCTTCGAGATCGAGCACCAGGAATCCGCCATGCGCCCGGATGAATGAACCCGACACGATCCGCGTGAAGTTGGTGCCAAGCCGGCCCATCGGATCGACCCAGCGCTCGATCGTGCCGAACAGTCCGCGATGCGTCGGCGAGTCCTCGTCGATGACGGGCGCGCCGGTTCGATCGGCATTGTCGACCAGCAGGTTGACTTCGTACTCGACACCCGGCGCCGTGGCGCCAGGCAATCCCGCAAACATCGCTTCGTGTCCTTCCGGCGGCCCGGCGGGTTCCCGGAACCGCTCGAGATGGCCCAGCATGTGCTCAGCGACGTCGCCCAAGTAGCTGGTTACCGCCGGGTTGCTGAAGTGCTGCGCGATCGAGGCGATCGAGGGTGAGATCAGGCGGCCGGCGAAGGCGCGTTCGATCTGCCGGATTTCGTTCATCAGCTCGCGCATCAAGTCCTGCTGCTTCTGTAGAAGGCCGCCGAGCTCGTCCTGCAACTCGCCTTGCGCCTTCGCCAGCACCTGGCGCTGCTCCTCGCTCATCTGCGCCATCTCGCGGTTAAGCACCTCAGGCGATTCCGGCACCTTGCCGCCGACCAGCGGAATAAAGATAAGCTGGCCGCCGCCTGTACCCTGAATCGCGAAGCCGCGCGCGCGGGCGCGGCTTTCGAAACCGCCGAAGAGCTCTTGGGCGCGCTTGTTGTACTTTTCCTTGAGCGCGCTGCGCTCCTGGTCGAAGTCCTGCTCGCGGAAGGCCTTGGGCAGCTGCTCGCGCACGAAGTTGACCAGTTCAACCATCCGGTCGCGCAGCTCCCGCCCTTGCCCCGGGTCCAGGGAGATCGAAACCGGCGATTCGGTGTTGCGGAAATTGTGGACGTACACCCAATCGCCCGGCGTCGGCATCGAAGCCGCCTTCTCGCGGAGCAGGCGCAGGATCGACTGGCGCTCCTGATTGGTGCGCAGTCCCGTGACGTAAACGTTATAGCCGGGCGCATCGATCCCGATCGCGAGACGTATCGCGTCGAGCGCACGCTGCTGCCCCAGCACCTCGAGAGCGGGCTCCGTCGCCGACGCCCGCGCCAATTCTGCGGGAACCAGCGGCGCGATGCCGCGCAACTCGACCGCAGTTAGCTCGGCCGCCGCCGCGGCAAGCCGCGGCTCGGTGCTCGGCGGTGAATCGGTCGAGGGCGGCTGATCGCTCATTGATGGAAGCTGCCGCTGGATGCGGGAATCAGGAATGACCGACTTCGACCCGGCGGCTGCGCGGCTGGCCGCCCTTCTTGGGCAATGTCGTGATGAGCTTGTGTTCGGCCCAGCGCGAGACTACTGCGCCGGTCTCGACGGCCTCGGCAAAGGCGAACGATCGTTCCCACGAACCGCCCTGCTCCGAATTCGCGCGCACCGTCAGCCGTCGCTCGTTCACTTCCACCTCGATCTGGCGTGGATCAACGTCGCCCGTGCGCAGACTGACCTCGTAGTGGTCGCCCCGGTCAGCTACGGTCGCCGCCCCCGGCTCGCCCCGCTGCGCGCTGATGCGCCATCGCCCGATGAGCATCTCATCGAATAGCTCGTCAAAGGCGCGATCGAAGTCTGCCAGTGTGATCGGAAAGAACCTCGGCACTGCTCAATCCTGTCCTGGCGTGATCATAGCCGTACTCCCGCGGCTGGCAAGCGTCCATGCCGGGCTCGGCTCCGCGCGGACGAACCTCCCGCGCTTGCCCCCGCACTCACCATCGGCGTATGGTTCATCCTGACTTTGATGGTAACCTTCAGCAAGATCGTAGCCCCCACCGACTTCTCGGAAGACTCGATTCGCGCGCTCGACTACACGCAAGAACTCGCGCGCAAGTTCGGCGCCGAGATTATCTTGATTCACGTCGACCAGCCGCTGGCGCCAGTAATCGTCGCGCCGGAGTTCGGTTCAGGCTTCGACATGGGCGCGATGAGCCGGCTGGCCGAGGAGCAGCGTCTGCTGGCGCAAAAGGAACTCGACAAGACCGTCAATCGGCTGCGCGAAGCCGGTCTGAAGGCCCGCAGCCTGCTGCGCGTCGGCGCACCCTTCCTCGAAATAATCAACGCCGCACAGAGCGAAGGCGCCGACCTGATTGTGATGGGCACGCATGGACGCAGCGGCCTGGCCCATGTGCTGATGGGTAGCGTCGCCGAACGCGTAGTCAACAAGGCCGGATGCCCGGTGCTGACCGTCCGCCACCCCGACCGTAAGTTCAAGCATCCGCTCGACAAGTAGTACGCGTCCGGCGCCGACGCGGAAATTCCTACTTCGCTTGGATCGTCTTCAGGTACTCGACCAGGGCATCGATTCGCCTCCCGGCTCGAGCCTCCGCTGACGGATCGCTTTTGAGCGGATCGACGATCGCCGCGCTCCCACCCTCTTCCTCGCGGAAGGCCAGCCCCCACAGCGGCATCCGTCGCTCGCCCAGATGATGGCCCGCCACATCGTCGCGGCCATCGATTACTCTGCGGACGTCTGCTGCCGGAAAGACGCCTCCGTTCTTCCTGCTTAGGAGTGTGAGATCGGCGGGCGCGAGGCCAGCCAGCACTCTGACCGCTTCGCCATTGCCTTTGCCGTCGGCACCGTGGCATCCGGCGCAGTACTTCTGGTAGTCGGCCTTGCCGCTTGGCCCGGCGGCAGACGCTGTCAGCGGCCCGGTCAGTGCGGCAGCAAGGCATAGAATTGCGACGGCCACTGCGCGCCGAATCTGCATCACGAATCGCGCTCCTTATCGGCCGACGAAGTTTGGCGCTCGCTTCTCCAGGAAGGCCTTAATTCCCTCCTTGAAGTCCTCCGACCGGGTCATCTTGCCCATCAGTTCGTCGTCGTCGCGAATGCCAGTGGCGAGATCGGTGAACAGATGCTCGTAGATCATCCGCTTGGCTTCGGCGACGCCCAGAGGCGAGCACATGGTCGCGATCTCGGTCGCCAGCTCCTTGGCCGCCGGCATCAGTTGTTCATGAGGCACGACCCGGTTGACCAGTCCGATCCGAAGCGCTTCGTTCGCGTCGATCAGTTTGCCTGTCACCGCCAGTTCGACCGCCTTCCCGACGCCCACCAGCCTCGGCAGCATCCAGCTGCTGCCGTGCTCGATCGCGAGCCCGCGCTGCACGAAGATCAGCCCCATCCGTGCGCGTTCGGACGCAATTCTGATGTCGTAGTAAAGCGACATCGTGAAACCCAGCCCCGCACACGCGCCGTTGATCGCGCAGATCACTGGCGTGCGCATTGCCAACACCCATGAGAACTGGCCCTGAAAGTCGGGACGCAGGCCCGCAGAGGGCTTTGGCTGTTCGCGCGGGCGCGGCGCCGCGCTTTCGGCGCCGGTGGCGATGCTGCTGAGGTTGGCCATGTCGGCGCCGGCGCAATAGTTCTTGCCGGCGCCGGTCACGATGATCGCGCCGATTTGATCGTCGCGATCGGCGTCGGTCATCGCTTCGCGCATCTCAGCGCCCATCCGCGGCGTCCACGCATTGGATTTCTCCGGACGATTCATCGTAACGGTCGCGATGCGCCCGGACTTGTCATAGACGATGTCGCTGAAGTTCATCGCTGCTCCTTTTCGAGCCGCCGTCGCGGCCCTGCGGCGAATCAAAGCACGACGCGCGCGCGAAATCTAACCACTCGGCCACCGCCCTCTGGCGCATCGCCTGGGTGCGATGTTAGACAGTCGCCCATGCCGTTTCGCCGTGATCGATCGTTTGCGATTCTCACGCTTCTCGTATTCCTGCTTGCGGCTCAACCCTCGATCGCCGCCCAAACCCCGCATGCGATGGTCGCGGCCGAGCATGAACTCGCGGCGGATGCCGGTGTGAAGATTCTTCAGCAGGGCGGCAATGCGGTCGATGCGGCGTGCGCCATGGCGCTCGCCGTCGGCGTCACGAATGCCAGCTCGTGCGGCATCGGCGGCGGCGGCTTCATGCTCATTTATATGGCCAAAACCGGCAAGGTGTATGCGCTCAACTATCGCGAGCGCGCGCCGATGAAGGTCAGCCCGAGCCTCTACCTCCACGACGGCAAACCGGACAACGAACTATTGCGCAATGGACCGCTGGCCGTCGCAGTGCCGGGCGAGATCGCCGGGATCGCGGACGCGCTCCGACGCTTCGGCACGCTGAAATTCCCGGCGGTTGCTGCTCCCGCCATTGAACTGGCGCGCAACGGCTTCCCATGCGGCGATCATCTCGCACGCGAAATCGCGGCGACCGCGCCCCAGCTGGCTCGCGATCCTGGCCTCAAGGCCGTGTTTCTCAACGACGATGGCTCGCCGCGCAAGGCCGGCGATCGGATTGTCGAGAAGGACCTCGCCAACACGCTCGGAGGTCTCGGCGATGAGCCAACGCGGCGTTTCTACAGCGGCGAGATCGCCTCGGCGATCGCTTCGTTCGTCACATCGAAAGGCGGCGTCTTAAGCGTCAGCGATCTGGCGGACTACCGTGCGAAGTGGCAGGAACCGCTGGCCGGCAAGTATCGCGAGTACCTGGTTTACACCATGCCGCCACCGTCCTCGGGTGGTGGAATGTTGCTCGAGATGCTTGCGATGCTCGACCAGGGCAAGGCCGCCGGACTGGGGGTCGACTCGCCCGCCTACCTCGCACGCCTGATCGAAGTGATGCGCGAAGGATTCATCGATCGCGCGGCCTACGGCGACCCGGACTTCGTAAAGGTGCCGCTGGATGAACTGCTCTCACCGACGCATATTCGCAAAGCGCGCGACGAGGCGCTGCATCGCGCTCCCGGCGCGCCCTCCGAGCGGCCATCTGTCAGCGCGCATGATCACGGCACCTCCCATCTGTGCGTCGTCGATCGCGAGGGCAACGTGGTCGCCCTGACCACGACCATCAATACGGCCTTCGGCGCGAAGCTGATGGTGCCGGGGTTGGGCATTATCCTGAACAACGAGATGGACGATTTTTCCGCCGCGCCGGGCGCCGCCAACGTCTATCGCCTGATCGGCAGCGAGGCCAACGCGATCGCGCCCGGCAAGCGTCCGCTGTCGAGCATGACGCCGACCATCGTGACCAAGAACGGCCGGCCGGTGCTGGTACTGGGCGGTTCAGGGGGCCCCACCATCATCAGCGGCGTGCTCCAGATCCTGCTCGACGTGCTCGACTTCCACATGGCGCCGGATCGCGCGATGGCCATACCGCGCATCCATGAGCAGGCGTCGCCGGATGTCGTCGCAGTCGAAGCCGCGATGCCTCAGTCGACGCGCGCTGCGCTGGGCCAGATGGGTTATAGGGTCCGCGAAGTCCCGCAGCTCGGCGCGGTGAGCGCGATCGTGATCCAGCCGGGGTTGCTGCGAGGCGCCGGCGATCCGCGCAAGGGTGGCGCCGCCGCCGGCTACTGACGCGGCTGTCATTCCGAGCGTGCGAGGAATCCAGGCATCTCCCGAGCGCGCACGGCAAGAGCTTGCTACATGCGCAACGCCGGGAGTCTGTGCCCCATTCGCGGCGCGGGCTACACTGACGACCGATGTCTGGTCTGCAAGCCGGCGCGGGGGATGCGACCCGCTCGGGACAGTCCGTCGCCGCCGCATTGCCGCGGTTGGCCCGTGCGGCCGCTGCGCCGGCCGGAGTCATCGCACTTGCCGCAGCGCTCTTCCTCTTCCATCTCGGCAGCTATGGCCTGTGGGAACCCGATGAGGCGCGCTACGCCGAGATCGCTCGCGAGATGATCGTGTCGCACGACTATGTCCTCCCGCATCTCAACTACGTGCCGTACGTCGAGAAGCCGCCGCTGCTCTATTGGCTCACCGCCGCCCACTTCCGCATCTTGGGTGAGACCGAATTCGCTGCACGGCTAATATCAGCGCGCTCCGCCGTGCTCGGCGTACTCGTCACGATGCTCTTCACGATGCGGGTCTTCGATCGACGCCGCGCGATGCTCGCATCCGCGATTTTGGCTACCAGTCCGCTTTACGCCGTGATGGCGCAGGTGCTGACCACCGACATGCTGCTCGCTTCGCTGATCACGATCGCGATCTTCGCGTTCTACCTGCATTGGAGCGAAGGGCGCCGTTGGCGATGGCTGATGTACGGCGCGATGGGTCTCGCCGCGCTCGCGAAGGGTCCGGTCGGCGTGGTGTTGCCAATCCTGGTCGCGTTGATCTTTCTCTGGTGGAATCGCGATCTGTGGGGCGGCTTAAGGAAGCTCGGCCTGCCCAGCGGTCTTCTGCTCACGACCGCGATTACCGATCCCTGGTTCGCGGCTGTCGCGATGCGCCAACCCGGCTTCGTGCAGTTCTACTTCATCGGCGAGCATCTGCGCCGTTTCATTGAGCCGCGCTTCAGCCACGGCGCACCGATCTACTTCTATGTCCCGGTGCTGCTGGTCGGGATGGTACCCTGGACGCTGCTCGCGCCTCTTTGCCGTCCACCGCGAGAGCGCGACCCGCGCGTCGCCTTCACCGCGATTTCCGCGTCCGTGACCTTCATCTTTTTCTCTCTCGCCAGTGGCAAACTCGTCTCTTACATCTTGCCTGTCCTTCCACCGCTCGCGATCCTGCTGGCTGATCGCGTGATCTCATACATGGACGCGCGACGCGCCGAGCATCGGCGGCCGCTTGGCCCGCCGATGCTGGCCGGCCTCCCACTGGTTGTGCTTGGCATCGCCGCGATCGCGGTCGCGGTTTGGACGCCCGACGCCAGCGACGGATATCTTGCCTTGATCCGACCTTCGCTGACGGCAATCGGCCTGATCATGATTATCGGCGGCTGCGCGACTGCCGCGATATTCTTCGCCGGGCGGTCCGATGTGGGCCTGGCAGCTATGGCGCTCACCGCCGCCGCAATTCTCATTGCAGGCAGCTATTCGCGCCTCGCGATCGAATCCAAACGCTCCTACGCGCAACTGAGCCGCGATGTCGCCCGGCTTGCTCCCGACGCAGGCCTCATCTGCTACCATCGCTATGTTCAGGCGCTCCCGTTCTACGCGCGGCGGCGGGTAATCCTGGTTGGCCCGCCGAGCGAGCTTCGCTTCGGAGCGGGGCAAAGCCCCGATGCGCACAGTTATTTCTTCGAGAAAGACGCAGACCTGATACAGCTATGGCACGAGAAGCGGCCGCGCGTTCTGGTCATTGACGAGCCTGATCTAGCGCGGCTGGCGCCCGCCTTGGGTCAAGTCAGGGTGATCGCTAGCGAGCATCGCAAGCGCGCCGTGGTCAGGGCTGACAACTGAGAGTGAGTAATATCGCCGCACAGCGCAACTCCGCCAAGATGGCCGAACAGGGCACATCCCCGCGCGGGCCCCGGCCGATGATCGGCTACATCGTTCGCGCCGCGCTCGGTTTCGGACTGATTGGCCTGCTGCTCTGGCGCTACGGCGGGCGCGGCCTCTTCGATGCGTTGTCGCGTGAGCGCCCCGCGTACTTCGTCGCCGCCTCGGCGCTCTATGTCGCCGGACAGGTGCTCTCGTCTTATCGATGGATGCTGCTGGCGCGCTTGCTCGAGCTCGGCGGCCGCTTTGCCGAGTATCTTTCATTCTACTTCATCGGCGTCTTTACCAATCTGTTCGTGCCGGGCTTGGTTGGGGGCGACGCCGCGCGCGCCGCTTACCTCGCACGACGCTTTGAGAATCTCGGCAAAGCGGCCGCCTCCGTGATCGCCGACCGCAGCCTTGGTCTGGTCATGGTTACGTGGTTTGCCGCAGTATGCACGCTGGCGTGGGGGCGCGATCTGTTCCCGCCGGCGTTGAGCACTCCGATCATCCTCTTTGGCGCCGCCACGATGCTGGGCTATCTCGCCCTGCCGCTCGGCGCCGCAGTCGCCGCCCGAATGCCCGCGCGAATCGCACGCATTGCTGAAGTAGTCGCGCCCTATCTCGCCAGCCGTCTGGCATTGATGCCCGCACTGATCCTGTCCCTGATCCTCCAGTTCTCGCTCGTCGTGTGCCAATTTCTGCTCGCGCGTGGACTCGGAATCCAAGCACCCTTCAGCGTGTTCATCTTGTGCGTCCCGGCGGGCAACTTCTTCGCCAGCATTCCCGTGACGATCAACGGCCTCGGGCTGCGTGAGAGCGCTTATGTTTACCTCTTCGGGCTGGCTGGTGTGGCGCAACTCGACGCGATCGCAATGGGCATCCTTTGGTTCGGCGTCACTGTGGTGTGCGGCGCGGTGGGCGCGCTTGCCTTTCTCTTCACTCGGGTCGGCCGCCGTCACGCCACTGAAATGGATTCGCATCATGATCACAAGGCGATTTCGCATACCGGAACGGCTGTTTAATCGTTCTTCCCTGCTCTCGTAACGAGCCTGACACCTTGCCTTACTGGAGATCGGTTCATATACTCGGCAACTAACCAAGCGGACAGGCCCCGTGGGCCGTGGTGTGTGGAGCTGACTGAATGGACGCAATGAAGACTCTTTTCCTCAACCCGCCGTCCTACGACGACTTCGACGGCGGCGCAGGATCGCGATATCAGGCGACGCGCGAGGTCTGGTCATTCTGGTATCCGACCTGGCTCGCATATCCTGCGGGAATGATCCCCGGCGCGCGCCTGCTCGAT
This sequence comes from Binataceae bacterium (SeqCode), assembly GCA_041491005.1. Classification (GTDB taxonomy): domain Bacteria; phylum Desulfobacterota; class Binatia; order Binatales; family Binataceae; genus JBGPUE01. Next base: position 9,005 of record JBGPUE010000041.1, read on the forward strand.
GCTCCGCCTCATCACTACACCGTCCAGCAGACTATCGACGAGGCGAAGAACTACGATTTCGTCGTGCTTCACACTTCGACGCCGTCGATGCGCATGGATGTCCGCACCGCCGAGGCGATCAAGGACGCCAACCCTGACTGCATCATCGCTTTCGTCGGCGGCCATCCTACCGCGATGCCGGAAGAGACGTTGCAAGCATCGGCCGCGATCGATATCGCCGGCCGCAAGGAGTTCGACCACTCGATGGTCGAGGTTGCCGGGGGACGCGACTGGAGCACGATCAGCGGTATCAGCTACCGCAAGGGTGACGCCACGCATCACAATCCCGATCGCGCGGCGCTGACCGACGAGGAACTCGACAAGCTGCCTTTCGTCACCGAGGTTTACGAAAAGAACCTCGACTACCTGCGCTACAACAGTCCCTATTGCCAATACCCCTACGTTTCGATGTACACCGGTCGCGGATGCCCGGCGAAGTGCACCTTCTGCCTGTGGCCGCAGGTCACGCAGGGCCATCGCTACCGCGTCCGCAGCCCGGAGAACGTATTAGAGGAAGTCTCGGCGATGCGCTCGAAGTTCCCGCAGATGCGCGAGCTGTTCTTCGACGATGACACCTTCACCGCCGATCCTGCGCGCGCCCGCAAGATCGCGCAGCTGCTGGGACCGCTGGGGATCACCTGGTCAACCAACTCGCGCGCCAACGTCGACTTCGAAACGCTCAAAACTCTGAAGGAAGGCGGCCTGCGGCTGTTCGTGGTCGGCTATGAGAGCGGCAACGCGCAGATTCTGAAGAACATCAAGAAGGGTGTCGGTATCGAACGCGCCCGCCGTTTTACCCGCGATTGCCGCGAACTGGGCATCCTGATCCACGGCACCTTCATTCTGGGACTCCCGGGCGAGAGTCCCGAGACCATCAAGGAGTCGATGAGGTTCGCGCGCGAGATGGATTGCGAGACGATCCAAGTCTCGCTCGCCTCGCCGTATCCGGGCACCGAGCTTTACGAATACGTCAAGGCCAACGGCCTGCTGAAGGTCGATCCGCTGCTCGATGAATCCGGCTACCAGAAGTGCACCGTCTCCTACCCGGGACTTTCGAACGACGAGATCTACAAGTCTGTCGAGCGCTTTTACCGCAGCTTCTATTTCCGGCCGCGCTACATCTTCAAGGCCGTCCGCAAGATGGCGAACTCCGCGCACGAGCGCCGCCGGATGCTCAAGGAAGGCGCGCAATTCCTTTCCACGATGTGGCAGCGGCGCTCGCAGGCCGCCTGAATCCGCCGCGTCCGCAAGAGTGCCACGATGAACGCGCAGCGATGCGCGCCCGGATCGATCGATACCCGCCGCGCCGCGCCGAGCCCGCCTGATCCGATGCGCCCGTGCTTGGGGCGATGAACATCGTCTCATTCATCGCAGCCGTCGGCGTTGTCGTATCGTTCGTCTATTACATCGCCGCCAGCCTGGCCGCGATTCGCTTTGCGCGCCGTGCCGCCGCCACCCCGCCGCCGCTGCCCAGAATCGCGCCGCGAGTCGCCGTGCTCAAACCGCTGCACGGGCTCAATTCCGATTTGCTCGACAACGCCACGAGCCTGCTCGAGGCCCGCTATCCGCGCGTCGAGTTTGTATTCGGCGTCTCCGGCTACGAAGATCGCGCCGCCGAAGTGCCGCTGGCGCTCAAGGCCGCCTACCAGTTCGCCGATGTCTCGCTGTCGGTTGGCGAGGCTCCCGACGCCGTCAATCGCAAGGTGGCGAAGCTGATCAAGATGATCGAGCGCGTGCCGCGCGCCGAGATCATCGTGCTGAGCGACGCCGACATCTCGGTGGAACCCGGCTACCTCACGCGGATCATCGGCGAGCTTACGGCCGATGAGCACGCCGGCATCGTCACTTGCATCTATCGGGCGCGCTCCACCGGCTCATTCGGATCGCGGCTCGAGGCGCTCTCCGTCAATACCGACTTCGTCCCGATGGCGATGCTGTCGGAAGCGATCGAGCCACTGCACCATGCCTTCGGTGCGACCATCGCGATCCGCCGCAAGGTGCTCGACGAGATCGGCGGCTTTGCTGCAATCCGCAACGTGTTGGCCGACGATTTCTTTCTCGGCCGCCGCGCCGCCGAATGCGGATGGGAGGTCAAGCTGTCGGGCGAGCTGGTCACGATCACGTGCGAGGAGCGGCGCGTCGCCGACTTCTGGAACCATCAGCTGCGCTGGGCGCGCACTTATCTCAGCGTGCGGCCGGTCAGCGCCGGGACGATCCTGACGCATGGGCCGTTCTGGGCGCTGCTCCTGATACTCGCTTCAGGCTTCAACCCACTCGCTGTCGCCGTTCTGTTCATCGTCGTGGCGGCCCGAATCGCGATGGCGTCATTGATGTTCGCATATGTGCTGCGCCTCCCGCAGCTGCTTCGCGATGCCTGGCTGGTGCCGCTCAAGGATCTGCTGATGACCGGCGTCTGGTTCGCCAGTCTGGCGGGCCGAGAGGTCCTGTGGGGCGGGCGGCGCTTCAAGCTGCGACGCGGCGGTGCGATGGAAGAGATCAAGAATCAGGCTCCGTGATGGCGCCATACTTGGTGCTAGGCGCGATCGCCAGCGCGCTGCTCGCCCTCGGCCTGCTGATGATGAAGAGTCGCGCCGCGGTCCTTCCCGCCGCCAGTGGATGGCATGCGCCCGCTGCGATCTTCGCCTGGATTCGCGATCCTGTCTGGCTGGGCGGACTCGGCCTCCAAACCGCCGGTTACGCGCTCTATCTGACCGCGCTCACCCGCGCGCCGGTTTCACTGCTGGCGGTCACGATGCAGGGTGGCATCGCTCTGTTCGCGCTCTTCGCGGTGATCTTCCTGGGCGAGCGCGCCAGCAATGTCGAATGGCTCGGCCTGGCGGGCGTGCTCGCAGCGATGCTGATGCTCGCGCTCTCGCTCGGAGGCGGCGAGGAATCGAGCACGATCGAAGTCGCAACACTTGTGCTTTTCTCGCTGGCCGCCGCAGCCGCAGCCGCTCTGCCAATGGCATCGCAGCGGATGAGACGTACAGGTACGGGAATCGCTATCGCGTCGGGAATCATCTTCGGCATGGGCAGCCTGTATGGCAAGGCGCTGACCGGCATCCTGAACGCGGACTCAACCGCGCCTCTCGCGATGCGCATTGCTGCCAGCCCGTGGGTCTATCTGACGATTGCGGCCAATGTATCCGGGCTTGTGATGCTGCAAAATGCCTTCACTCGCGCGCGCGGGCTGATCGCGATGCCGCTGTCGTCGGCGCTCTCCAACCTCGTGCCGATTGCCGGTGGTATGCTCGCATTCGGCGAGCGGCTGCCGGCCGCACCACTCCCGGCCGCACTGCGCATCGGGGCGTTCGCGCTCACGATCGCCGCCGGCACGCTGTTGTCGACCGCAAGCGTGACCGAGGGGCGGACCGCGAACGATCTTTAGCGCTGCCCTGCTAACTTGGCCTTTAGTCCAGTCTCGATCGAATTCAGACAGGTCAGCGCCGTGATGCGGCGCTTGTAAAAGGTCCCCCAGGCGAAATTGTGAAAACTCGGGAACTCTGGATTGGTGTCTCTAGCTTGGTTCAGTTGAGTGAAGAGCTTGCGAATTTCGACCTTGAATCTCGAAGCCTCGGTGCCTGCGAGGTACCCGACTTCGGAGGCCAACTTGATGAACCCAGAGAAGTCGTAGTCACGCAGAGCAAGGGCATGCTCCCGCTCCTGCTCTTGCTGGGCAGGCCGCGAATCCTGAGGAAATGAATCTAACTCGGCGCGCCAAAATTCAATCTCAGCCGCCAGTTCTGTCTGCCTGGCGTGCGCGGCCTCCCGCTGGCTGCGAAGTTGCTCTGTGGCCGCCTCTGCAAGGACTCTCGTAAGGCGCATGTACCTGTACGTCACGCACACCAAGAAGACCGTCAGCATTGCGATGAGAACCGACGACATCGCCTGCACCGCGCCCGCGTTGGTGTTTAGCCACTCCATCTCTTGTCCGGCGGCTTGGCTCTCACGAGCCGTGCACCTTCGCCTCAGCCAATCCAATCATGCTGTTGCGTGTGACCGACGATGACGCGTCCTCTTACTTGGACGCCAGGATCAGCGGTGATGGCGCGGGCGCGCGAATTGTCTTGATCGTCTTGAATCCCGCGCCCTTCAGCCAATCGCGGTACTCTTTCATCGTGTAGACATCACCCTGCTCGGTCGCGAGCATCATGTTCAGCCCGAACAGCATCGCCATCGCGGGGCCGGTCCGCTCGTCGTTCGGGATGAACTCGCCGATCAGGATCATCCCCTTGTCGTGCAGCGCATCCGCCGACTTCTGGATCAGCCGCCGGCCCCATTCGGCGCCCTCGGAGTGGATGATGTGGCCAAGAATCACGAGGTCATAACGATCGCGGCCGAAGTCGGTTTCGCGGATACTCCCCTCGATGTAGTCATAGCGGTCGCCGACGCCATAGCGGCTCGCGAACTCGCGCGTGATTTTCGTGACCGCCGGATAGTCCGCCACGGTCACCCGCACTTGCGGGATCGCCGTCGCGAATGGCAGCGACCATGCGCCCGAACCTGCCGCCACATCGAGTATCGATTTGATTCGCTTGCGCGCAGGCGCTCCCAGAGCCGCCAGCGCCGCCTTCGCGGCTGGGAAGTTGAGTGGAAAGATGCTCTTCACCAGCGCCGGCATGAAAGGATCCGCAGCTTGCGGCGGCCCTGCGGGCACTACGGGCCGGCCGCTGCGCACAGCCTGCGCCAGATTTCCCCACAACATCGTAATCATTCGCGCTACTTCCGCCGCGTGTTCGACATACAACTCGCCGCCTCGCACGAGGTAGGTTCTGGCTAGCGGCTGCAGGGAGTATCTCTCGCCCTTGCGTCGCAGATAGCCGAGCGCAACCAGCGCATCCAGCAACCGGCGCGTCGCACCTTCATGGGTACCGGCCGCGGTGGCAACCTCCTGCGCGGTGGTCTTGCCTTGACTTATCGGCGTGAAGAGATCGAGCTCGATGCCTGCGGCGACCGCGGACGATCGCCATGCGGACCAGAGATCGGACGTTAGCGCAACGGCGGACGGCGCCTTGGTGATTGCTTTTCGTTTCATTGATGCCCCTTCGGCGTAAGCGCCTGCGCCACGCCGACCATGCTGTTGCGCGTCACCAGCTTCGCCAGCTGTTCCTCGTTCATCGCGTCGGTGCCCGCGGGCCGGCGCGGGATCACGATGTAACGCAGGTCGGCGGTGCTGTCGACCACACGAATCTCAACATCTGCTTTAAGTTCGAGTCCCATCTCACGCAGCACGATGCGCGGTTCGCGCACCACTCGCGTCCGGTAGGCCAGGCTCTTGTACCACTCCGGCGGATCGCCCAGCAGCGAGCGCGGATAGCATGAGCACAACGTGCATACGATCACGTGATGTAGCCGCGCGGTGTTCTCGAGCGCGACCAGCTCCGGATCAGCGGTCGTATTGATCTCGATTCCGAGCTCGCGCACTGCCGACCGCGCATCCTTCAGCAACCGTCGCTTGAAGCCGGGATCGCTCCACGCCCGCGCGACCACTCGTGCGCCGCGCCCGGGCGTGTCCGCGTACATGTGGTCCATCACGTACTGAATCGACTCGAAGCTGGTGCAACCACGATCGACCAGCGCCTGGCTGAATGCGATGACGCGCTGCTCGAATCCGCTCAATCCTGAATCGCTCACCGCGGCGGCCCGCCACGGCACATCGTCCGCGGCGATGCGCCCGCGCTCGACCATCACTTCGATCAGCGAGTCCAGCCGGTTCTCGAAGTATGGCGCGCCGGGCCGCCCGCGATCCTCGGTCGCGCGCCGGGTCTCGTCGATCGTCAGCATGCCGCCCGATGCGAGGATGCCGGTGATGGCGTCGGTGCGCTTTTCGTAGAAGCTGAGCTCGCGCTCTTCCATCCGGATTGGCTCATGCTCATGTGCGTGATCGTCGTGCTCGTTCATCTGTGCCGCCTTGCCGGGCGCGTCCGCTCCGCCGGCTGGAGCCAAGATTCGTAAATGTCAACAACGAGGGTGTCGCTATTGGCGCGGCGGGGGCTCTTCCACACGTCGCTCCACTTGAAGGTCACGCCGTAGAGCGGGACTGTCGGCAGACCATCCTTGGCGTATGCGAGCTGCTCGGGATTGCGGAAACTGCCATGCGTCGCGCTGATAGTGCCCGTCTTGCCGCGAATATAGGCGGGTGTACGCACATGCCGCTTGGGCCGCAGCGCACGGACCCTGACCCGATCCCCCTTCTTAAAGCGTTGAGCTGCCACGCTGCAAATCTTCGCAATCGCGCGGCGGCAGATCAAATCGACGGCGGCAGTTGCGATTCGTATCCGGGCAGGCGTAGTTCTCTTGTCATCTTGATGAAGGAGAGATCGGCGATGCTGACCGAACGCGAACGCGACGTCATCAATCGATGGAACGACTTCTACCTCCGGCCGCGGGAGGGTTCGATCGAGTTCCAGCGCACGAGGCTCGCCGACTACTTCGAGGAGTTCAACACCGACCCGCCCGAGATCGGAGCGTGGCACGACGCTGTTGCGCTGAAAGCAGGTCTGACTGCCGCGATCGCAGTGCCAAAAGGCAACGGCCCGTTCCCGGTGATGCTCTACATCCACGGCGGCGCATGGACGCTTGGCAGCGCGCGGACACATCGCAAGCTAATCCGCCAGTTTGCCGAAGCGGGCTACCTGACCATCGCACCCGACTATCGCCTTGCGCCCGAGAAGCCCTTTCCGGCGGGCTTCGACGATTGCGTCTTCACAGCGTATTGGGCACGGGAGAACGCGGCGCGCTACGGCGGCGACCCTTCGCGGATGGCGATGGGCGGCGATTCGGCGGGCGGCAATCTGACTGCCGCCGTGCTGGGTTCGATCGGCGCGAAACCGGACGCGCCCAAGTTCCGCGCCGCGATCCTGATCTATGGTGCATTCGACTTCCCGACGCTGTACGCGCAGGCAAGAGAAGGCCTCGAACCGCTGGCCCGCGCATACCTCGGTGCGAATTTCCCGGCTGCGATGGAAGATCCGCGCGTCAGCCCGATTCGGGCGGTTAAGCCCGGCGCGCTGCCGCCGAGTTTTCTGATCGTGGGCGCCGCCGACGGGATTGTCGGCGAGACTCGATCGATGGCAGCGGCGCTCGCGAAAGCCGGCATCGAGCATGAGCTGAACGTACTCGACGAGATGCCGCATGCGTTTATGCAAATGAACGAGCTGAGCGCCTGCCGCGATGGACTCAAGCTGATGTTCGACTTCATGCGGCGGCGCGTCTAGCGCCCGGCCCGCTGTGTCGCTCGCGGCGAATTTCGCGATCGAGTTCCGACCTAAAAGCGCACCTTAGGCACGGGCAACCCAGGAATGTCGGCCCGCATGCGGAAGATGGTGCCCTTCAGATCCGGCTTGTCAGTATTGTCGGCCGTAACGATGTAGAGGTCCTGCAGGTCGCGCCCGCCGAAGGTCAGGCTGGTCACCATCTTGGCCGGAACCTTGATTCGCCGATCGAGCGTGGCGTTGGCCTTGAAGCGCATCACTTCTCCGATACGGACAGCGGCCACCCACAACCCACCCTCGACATCGACAGCCATTCCGTCCGGCCATCCCTCGGGCAGCTTGGCGAAGATGCGCCGGTCCTTGACGCTGCGGTCCGGCGCAACGTCGTATGCCCACACGGCTTGGGTTGTCGAATCGCAGTGGTACAGCAGCTTGCGATCGGGGCTGAAGCCGAGCCCATTGGTCACTTCGATCCCGTCCCACAGCTTGGTTGCCTTGCCAGGCGGATCGACGCGGAACAGCGAACCGGGCACCGGCTTGGCATTCGGGGCGAGTGGGTCGAAGTTGAGATTGCCGGTGTAGATGCTCCCCTGGTCGTCGGGTTGCAGGTCGTTGAAGCTGAGGGCCTTGCCCTCCCACTCCACGAACAGATCGCGTGTCTGTGCGGTGCGTTCGTCGAACAGCACGATGCCGCGTCCGCTCACTACAATTCCGCCGCCTTGGTTGAATGCGATCCCGCCAACTCCCTTGCGCTTGGGAATGACCGTCTCGATGCGTCCGTCCGGGTTGCGCCGGTAGACGCCCCCATTTGGCACATCGCTGAAGTACAGGCGATTTTGATCGTCGACGCGCGGACCTTCGAGCAGGCCATAGCCGGAAGCGAGCGTTTCGAGCTGCATGCAGGAATCCTCCACGAAGGCGGCCGCGATGCGGTCACTGGCCGGCCTGAGCCCCTTGTAGCCGAGCACGCCGAGACGCGGCAAGGGCTAACGCACAATCAGCGGGAGCAGCTGCGCGCTATGGGCGATCGCGAAGTTGACGGAGCCGAAGACTGCGCCGAACAACGAGCCGAACAGGCCGCCATTGACGCGGATCCAGTCCAGATGCGTTCGCGTGCGGCTTTCGATCTGGCGGCGGATCTCGTCATCCGACAGCCGGCTCAGATTCTCCTTGACCATCTGCGCAATCTGGCCGCGGCTGCTGGTCACGGCGTGCTCCACCATCAGGTCCATGATCCGGTAGGCCATCTCGCGCGCGGTGCTGTCGCGCTGCTGGAGCTCGTCGCCGAGGTGATGCAACCAGCCCTCAGCCTTGCCCAGCAGCTCGGTGTTGGCGGGCAGTTCGGCAATCGCGCGGCGCAACTGCCGTCCGATCCGGCCGGCGAGGTCGTGAAAGTTCACCAGTCCGATCGTATGCGCCAGCCTGAGCGCCGTGTTGGCCTGCGCCGCCAGCCGCTCTTCGATGAAGCCCAGAAACGCCGGCGAATCCAGATAGCCTGCAGCACTCGCGCAAAGCCGCGCAAAGTGCTCCCGCCCCAGCATCTGCTCGACTGACGCATCTTCGAGGTACCGTCCGAGCCGCTTGACGAGGTCGAGCTCATGCAGCTTGGCGCCGATCATCTGCGGCGTCAGCCATTGCGTCTCGATGGTCGCGGCAATTCCTTCGATAAGCCGCACGCGATTGCGCGGTAGCACGCCCGAGTTGGGCAGATACCAGCGGCGCTCGAAGATCATCTTGAGCGCGATGTAATCACACAGCCCGCCCACCAGCGCCGCCTCGCCCATCGCGCGCACGAGCTGGCCAGCATACGTCGCCTGATCGCGGAAGAAGACCCAACTCGAAAGATAGAGCATGAACGAGAGCGCGAGCGTGAGGTCGCCCTTGTGATTCTCGACGAAGTTAATCCCGCCACGATACGCGCCCCGATGCACCAGGGCGCGATCCGGGATTGCGGGTTCGGGCGGATGGTTCGCCTCAGGGGCCGATTGAACGCTCACAGCTCAAGCGTATGCGGTGTCGTGCGGGCGAGAGAAGCCCGGCGGCCGCAGTGCGGATGCTGCACTAACGGCCGCGGCCGAGCGCGCCCATCAGCTCGCCGCGTTCATCGGCCAGCCGCAGCCGCCGATGGCACAGATAGATCAATACCGGTTGCAGGATACGCGTGAGGATCAGGATCGCAAGCGCACCGCCGATCACCACGATTGCCAGCGGGCGCTGCGTCTGCGCGCCGATGCGTGTCGAAATCGCCGCGGGCAGCAGGCCCAGCGCGTCGACCAGATCGGTCATCATCGTAGCGCGCAGCCGCCGATCCGAACCCATGATGATCGACTCGACGAATGGATGACCCTCGTTCCACAGCTGCCTGATGTAATGGCTGAGCAGGATTCCGTCCATCACCGCGATGCCGAAAATCGAGATGAAGCCGACCGCCGCCGAGACGCTGAACGGCGTGCCGGTGATGATCAGCGCGAGAATTCCGCCCAGACAGGCGACCGGAATCTGCGCCATGATGATACCCATGTCGATCAGCGAGTTGGTCGCCGCATAGAGCACACCCGCGATCAGAATCAGCGCGAACGGCACGACGATCATCAATCGTCGGTTGGCCTGGCGCAGCTCGCCGTATTCGCCGGCCCATTCCAGATGTACGCCTTCGGGCAGCTTGATCGTTCGCGCGACGACGGCCTGGGCATCCTGCACCGCGCTTTGCAAATCGCGTCCGCGGACCGCAAAGCGCAACGGCACATAGCGCTCGAGATTCTGACGATACACGAACGATGCGCCCTCCGCGGTTTTGATCGAGGCCACCTGTCCCAGCGGCACGACCCCGCCGCCGGGAATTGACACGCGGATCTGGCGAATCGCGTCGAGGCTCTGGCGATACTCGGGCTTCCATCGCACCACCAGGTCGAAGCGCCGATCGCCCTCGAGCACCTGGGTAACCGCCTGCCCGCCGATCGCCGCCTCGATCACCGACGCCACGTCGCCAACGTTGATCCCGTAGCGCGAGCAGGCGTCGCGGTCGGGCGTGATCTGCAGGTTGGGCTGGCCGAGCGATCGATAGACCGCGGTGTCGGCGATTCCAGGCACCGTGTCCATCGCCTTGACGATCTCGCCGGCCACATGCTCGTCAACCTCGAACTCCGGTCCAAACACTTTGACCGAGTTCGCACCTTTGACGCCGGAGATCGCCTCGTTGATGTTGTCCTCGATGTTCTGCGAGTAGCCGAAGCTCACGCCGGGCATCTCGTGCGACAGCTTCGCGTCAATCTGCCGGACCAGCCGGGCCTTCGTCAGGCCCTTGCGCCAATACTGCTCGTGCCGCAGATCGACTCCAAGCTCGACGTTGAAGAAGCCGGTGGTCTCGGTGCCGGACTCTGGGCGGCCGACCTGCGAAACAACCGATCGCACTTCGGGGAACGAGAGGAACACCTCTCGCATCCGCGACGCCAGATGGGCGCCATGATCCAGCGAGATGCTCAGCGGCATCGTCGCGCGGGCCCAGATATTCCCCTCCTCGAGCTTGGGCAGGAACTCGCCGCCCAGCCGCGGAAAGAGCGACAGGACGAACGCCACGAGGAGCACGATGACCGCCAGCACGGACTTCGGCCACTCCAGAACAAAGGTGAACAGCCTGCGGTAGAAAGTGCGAATCGCCTCCCATACCGGGTTATGCGCCTCGCGAACCCCCTTGCCGAGCAAGATCGTGGCCAGCGCCGGCGTTAACGTCACCGCCAGCAGGATCGCGGTCGCGCGCGCGTAGGCATAGGTCTGCGACATCGGCGAGAAGATCGCACCCTCGACTCCGCGCATCGAGAACAGCGGCAGGAACGCGATCACGAAGACCAATGTCGAGAAGAACACCGGCCCGCCCACCTCGACCCCGGCGCGCAGAATCGTGGATTCGGTGCTCTCGTGCGGCGCTTCGCCGGAGCTGAGATGACGGAAGATGTTCTCGGCCACGATGACGGTGGTGTCGATGATGATCCCGAAGTCGATCGCGCCCAGCGAGATCAGGTTGGCGGGCGCATCCGTCAGCCGCATCATCGCGAACGCCCCGAACAGGGCCAGGGGAATGTTGACCGCGGCGATGAGCGCGGTGCGCAGGTTGCCGAGGAAGAAGACCAGCACCAGGAACACCAGTCCCATCCCCATCGAGAGGTTTTCGATCACGGTGCGCAGCGTGGTCTCAACCAGTTTGGTGCGATCGTAGTACGGCACGATCTGGTAGCCCTTGGGCAAGATGCCCGAGGTGTTGAGGCGGCGGACCTTCGCGCGCACGCCCTCAAGCGTCGCGAGCGTGTTGCCGTACTTGCGCATCAGGACGATTCCGCTGGTCACCTCGTCACGGTTGTTGAGCCCCACGATCCCAAGGCGCGGGGCGTAGCCCACGTTCACGCCGGCGACGTTCGCGACCCGGATCGGCGTCGCATGGTTGGTCTGAAGCACGACGGCACGAATGTCGTCGAGCGAATGGATGAAGCCCAGCCCGCGAACATTGAAAGACTGTTCGCCAACCACCAGATAGTTGCCGCCGACATTGGTGTTCGAGTTCGCGATCGCACCGATCAGCGTCGAGAGAGGAATCTGGTAGTAATTGAGCCGCTGCGGATCGACGTCGACATGATACTCCTTGGTCAATCCGCCAAACCCGGTGGTGTCCAAAACGCCCGGCACGGTCTTTAGCTGTTTCTCGACGATCCAGTCTTGGATCTCGCGCTGGCGCATCAGATCATGGTCGGGGCTCTCGATCGTGTAGCGGTAGATCTCGCCGATGGAGTTCTGCGGCGAGATGCCCGCGGCGATGCCCTGCGGCAGGCTGATGAAGCCGAGCCGGTTGATGGTCTCGATGCGGTCCTGGTAGTAGTCGCTGTCCCACGAGAAGTAACAACGGATGTCGGCAAGTCCGAACAGCGAGATCGAGCGCATCGACTCGAGGTTGCGCATCCCGGCCAGGCCGATCTCGGACGGCACCGTGACCAGCTTCTCGACCTCTTCCGCGCTTAGCCCGCTGGGCAGGCTCAGCACCTCGACCATCGGCTGTACCGGGTCGGGGTAGGCTTCGATGTCGAGCTCGCTGTAAGAGTAGATACCGACCAGCACAAGCACGGCGGCCATGCCCAGCACGACCACGCGCTCGCGCAGCGCAAGCCCGATCAACGCGCGAATCATCTCAGTCCGGGAACTCTCTTCAGCCTAGGAACTCTCGCCATGCGCCTCGCGCCACAGTGCGTTGACCTGGATCGACTCGCCACGCACCACGCGTTCGCCGGCCTTGAGCCCTTCGATCACGCGCGCGTAGCCGTGCTCGTTCCATGAGCCGATCGTAACCCGCCGCCGCGTCACGCCCTGCTCGCCCTCGATCACGAAGGCGTAGTAGCCGTCGGTATCGAACACCAGCGATTCCTGCGGCACGACCAATGCCGCGCCCGGTTGCGTGACGATCCGCACCCGGGCCAGCATCTCGGGCTTGAGCACAAGTCCGGGATTCGGCACCGCGCAGCGGATCGACAGCGTATGCGTGGCGGCATCGACCTGCGGACTGATACGGCTGATCGTTCCCTTGAAGACGCGATCCGGAAATGAGGTGGTGACGGCTTCCATCTGCTGCCCGACACGAACGCGTGCGAGGTCATCTTCGTAGATCGATGCCATGATCCATACGTTGTCGAGCGTGGCCAGTGAAAACAGCACATCGCCCGGAGCAACTTGTGCGCCACGCAGCGCCTTCTTCTCAACCACGGTGCCGCTAATCGGCGCACGCATCCAGACCGATGTCCCCGGTGTCTTAATCGCGCGCACGTCCGCATCCTCCAGCCCGAGCAACTCGAGCTTGCGGCGCGCGGCGGAGAGCATGCTCTGTGCCAGCTCCCCCTGATCGCCCACATCCGGCGCCGGGGAGATTCGCGTTGTGCTCTGAGCCTGGAGATATTCGGCCTCCGCCGTCATGAAGTCGGGACTGTAGAGCATCACGATCGGTTCGCCGCGCCGAACGCTATCCCATTGCGAGACTCGCACATCTTCGATTCGCCCGTTGACGCGCGAGATGATCGACGCGACGCGACGGTCATCGAAGCTGACCTGGCCGTTGGCTTCGAGCACACCCGGCAGCGGCGCCTCCCTGACCTCGGCGACCGTCATTCCCGGAACCTGCGCTGGCCGCAGCTCCAGCAGCTCACCGCCGCCAGGCTGATGAACCAGCTGGGGGATTGAAGGCTTGTCCTCGACCGCGGCGGCGCGGCTCTGGGAGGGAGCGTCGCATCCCGCAACCGCGGGCAACGCGAGCGCGGCAACAGTCAGCACTACCGCCGAAAGCCGGTGATTCACTTGGGCAGCGGTTCTCCGATCGTCTGTTCGAGCGCGACCCGCACCCCGAGGAACTGGTTGGCGGCCTGCATGTACGCGACTCGCGATTCGTAGTTGCGCCGCAGCGCGGTGGAGAGCGTCAGGAAATCCACCTTGCTGGACTGATAGGCGATCAGCGCAACTTCGAAGCCTTGCCGCGCAAGCGGAATCAGCGAGTCGCGGTACAGCGTCGCGGTACGATAGGAAACCCCCGCCTGCCGGTAGAGCGAGGTCACAGCCGCCGCGGTCTGGGCGCGGATCGAGCCCAGATCGTCACGCGCCGCCGCCAGATCGTACTTCGCGCGCGTCACGTCTTCGCGTTGCTTCGCCCAGAAGTAGATCGGCAGGTTGAAACCGATCGAAACGCCGATATCCTCCAGACGATTCGTGTCGGGCGCGGCCGGCACCAGCAGATAGTGATCGAAGGTGAGGCCCAGGATGAAATCGGGCAGATATTCCATCTTCGCCAGCTTGAGCGCGTCTTCCGAGTTCGTCTCGGCCAGAGCCGTTTGCAGGATCTCCTGCCGCGCCTGTGCCGCCCCGTCAATTAGGGGATCGAGCGCTGTTTCGATCGCGGCCAGCTCCAGCTTGCGATCGAGTTCGAGCGGCTCGACGGGCGCCCGGTTGAGAATCTGGTTGACCAGCGTCTTGTCGTTGGCCTCGTTGGCGCGGAACTGGCGCTCCAGTTGCTGGGCCGCAGCCAGGTCAAACTCGGCGCTGATGAAGTCGGTCTGCGTCACCTGATTGGCGGAGTATGCGACCTCCGTCACTTTGAGTACCCGCTTTAGATTGGCGACATTATCCGCGGTCTGATCGCCCAGCGCCGCATCGAGCACATATTGATAGTAAGCCGCCTCGATACGAGCGCGCGTATCGCGGACCGCGACGCGGTAGGCCAGCCGCGCGATCTCGGCATTGCGCTTGGCCACATCGCCCTGGATCAACGCCTTGCCGGGAAACTGCACCGGCTGCGAAAGATTCAGCGAATGAAGCGAAGCGCGAGAGAAGCCGTTGGTGTTGCTGTCGACGCTGGAATAGGTGAAGACCGGGTCTACCGGAGCATAGGCCTGTTTGATCTGATGGGCCGCCGAGTCCCATCGCGCTCGCGCCGCGCGCACCTGCGGATTCACTTCCAGCGCGAGGTCAACTAGTTGCCCGATCCCCAGCGCCGCGTCGGCCGCCGATGCCCACGGGATCGGACGGAACAAAAGGAACGCCAGCGCGGCCCCGAGGATCGCAGCATTTCGTCGCATTGGCTGTCCTGCCTGCCTCCGCCGGTCGTGACGGCAGTTCGGAGTAACGAACCTGCGAACTGCCCCTTCATGCTACAAATGTTGCATAAAGGGACCGCGGCGTCGGCAGTTGATCGACTATTAGACAGATTTGCCCGCTCCAGCGAAAGCGGGCGCCGGGGGAATCACCCGCGCGAGGATCGGAACATCCAGCCCGGCCTAGCTTGGCGCAGACACCGGACGACTTTCGAACTGCAGCCCGCGCGCTCCGGCGTCGACTACGACCTTCGATCCGTCGCGAACCTCGCCCAGTAGCAGTTTGCGACCCAGCGATGTCTCGAGCTCGCGCTGAATCATCCGGCGCAGCGGCCGCGCTCCGTAAACCGGATCGTAGCCGTGCTCGGCAAAATAATCGCGCGCCTTTTCGGTCAGCTCGAGCTCGATCTTGCGCTCGGCCAGCCGCGCGCGCAGCCGGTTGAGCTGTATATCAACGATCTGCCGGAGCTGGTCGCGGGTCAGCGGATGGAACACCACGATTTCGTCAACGCGATTGAGAAACTCGGGCCGGAAGCTCTGTCGCAGCATGTCGAGGCATTGCGACTTCATCCGCTCGTAGTCCTTGCCGTGGAACGACAGGATCAGCTGGCTTGCGATGTTGGAGGTCATGATCACCACGGTGTTCTTGAAGTCCACCGTGCGCCCGTGGCCGTCGGTCAGCCGCCCGTCGTCGAGCAACTGCAGCAGGATGTTGAACACATCGGCGTGCGCCTTTTCGATCTCGTCGAACAGGATCACCGAGTATGGGCGCCGCCTGACTGCCTCGGTGAGCTGTCCGCCTTCGTCGTAGCCGACGTAACCGGGAGGCGCGCCGACCAGCCGCGAGACCGTGTGCTTCTCCATGTACTCGGACATGTCGATGCGGATCATCGCGCCCTCGTCGTCGAAGAGAAACTCCGCCAGCGCGCGCGCCAGTTCGGTCTTGCCCACGCCGGTCGGTCCCAGGAAGATGAACGAACCGATTGGCCGGTTCGGGTCCTTGAGACCCGAGCGGGCCCGCACCACCGCATCGCCAACCGCGCTCACCGCTTCGTCCTGGCCGATCACCCGTTTATGCAGATGCTCTTCCAGATGGGCGAGCTTCTGCACTTCGCCTTCCATCAGGCGCGACACCGGCACGTGCGTCCAGCGCGCGACGACTTCGGCGATGTCCTCCTCATCCACTTCTTCCTTGATCAAGCGTTCGCCGCCGCCCTTGCTGAGTAGCCGCTCCTCGTCGGCGGCAAGCTGCTTCTCGAGCGCCGCGAGCTTGCCGTATTGGAGCTCGGCCAGCTTGTTGAGATCGTACTCGCGCCGGGCTTTCTCGATCTCCATCCGGGTGCGCTCGATTTCGGCCTTGACCTTCGAGATGCCCTCCAGCCCCGCCTTCTCACGCTCCCATTGCGCCTGCAGCGCGGCGCGGCGCTCGCTCTCTTCGGCCAGCTCCTTTTCGAGCTTGACGAGCCGATCCTTCGAGCCGACATCGGTCTCCCGTTTAAGTGCGGTGCGCTCGATTTCGAGCTGCATGATGCGGCGGTTCACTTCGTCGAGTTCCGCGGGTAGCGATTCTTTTTCGGTGCGCAGCTTGGCCGCCGCCTCATCGATCAAATCGATCGCCTTGTCGGGCAGGAAGCGGTCGGCGATGTAACGCTTGGAGAGCACCGCCGCGGTCACCAGCGCGGAATCCTTGATGCGAATCCCGTGATGGACTTCGTAGCGTTCCTTGAGTCCGCGCAGGATCGAAATGGTGTCTTCGACACTCGGCTCCTCGACCAGTACCGGCTGGAAGCGCCGCTCAAGCGCCGCGTCCTTCTCGATGTGTTTGCGATACTCGTTGATCGTGGTGGCCCCGATACAGTGCAGCTCGCCGCGCGCCAACATCGGCTTGAGCAGGTTGGACGCGTCCATCGCGCCTTCGGCCGCGCCCGCGCCCACCACCGTGTGCAACTCGTCGATGAACAGCACGATCTCGCCCTCGGACTGCTGCACTTCCTTGAGCACCGCCTTGAGGCGCTCCTCGAACTCGCCGCGGAACTTCGCGCCAGCCACCAATGCCCCCATATCGAGCGAAACCACGCGCCGCTTCTTGAGCCCTTCGGGCACGTCGCCGGAGACGATGCGCTGCGCCAAGCCCTCGACGATCGCGGTCTTGCCTACGCCCGGCTCGCCGATCAGCACCGGATTGTTCTTGGTGCGCCGCGACAGGACCTGGATTACGCGGCGGATCTCCTCGTCACGGCCGATGACCGGATCGAGCTTGCCGGCGGTCGCCAGCTGGGTCAGATCGCGTCCGTATCGTTCCAGAGCCTGGTAAGTCGCCTCCGGATTTGCGGAAGTGACCCGCTGGCTGCCACGCACTTTTTTGAGAGCATCGATCAGCTTGTCGTGCGTGAGCCCCGCCTCGCGCAGGCTCTTTGACGCCGCTCCTGGTTCTTCAAAGATCGCTATCAGCAGATGCTCGACCGATACATATTCGTCCTTGAGCTTGCCGGCTTCCTGCTCGGCGCGCGCCAGCACGCGGCCCAATCGCTGCGTGACATAGACCTGGCCGGCATCGCTCCCGCTGCCGGTAACCCGCGGGATCTTCTTGAGCTCATCGTCGAGCTTCTGCCGCAACGCGGCGGCATTGACTCCCGCCAGGTTCAGAATCGACCAGACCAGCCCCTGTTCGTCCTCCAGCAGCGCTGAGAGCAGATGCTCGACATCGACGCCCTGATGATTTGCGCTGACAGCGGCGGATTGTGCGCGGCCAAGCGCTTCCTGTGATTTCTCGGTTAAGCGGTTCAGGTTCATATCTCCGCCTTGCAACGCGCGTCTTGGGACAAATTAACCACTGTTTCGTATCGGGCAATAGCTCGACTCTCCCGGCATTCTGGCGCTCAGTGGCCACGCCGAACACCCCCGCGGCATAGGGCACGGTCGGGACACACCGAATCCCGATCAGCCTGTGGCGATATGTGAGGAACTAGTGCGCGCGCTGTTCGCGCGTGGCGGGCGCTGGGGTGGTGGTAATCGCGTCCACCTGCCGCGCCCTCGATCGTGGGGCGAGTCCACCGCGTTCCGTGTGGCGCCGGAGGCCGTCGTGAGGCCCTTGCGGCCCCATGCCGATTGCCGAAGGTCCCTGACCCTCATGATTCTGCTTGAGCAAAATGTGGCGTCGACCCTGTCGTGCAAGCGTACCGCGCTCGGCCATCTCGGTGAGCAGCTTGCTCACCATCGGGCGGGAACTCCCGATCATCTCCGCCAGCTCTTCCTGTGCCAGTTCGGGTGTGAGCAGGACACCACGCGCCTCGATCACTCCGAAGCGCGTCGCCAGATCGCGCAGCACGACCTCGAGCCGTTCGCGCAAAGACATGCTAAGAAAAGTCGCATATCGATGCACCTGCGCCGACCAGAAGGAATTGACCAGTTGCAGCATGGCGAGCAGCGCCGGCACTTCGAGCGACTTGAGAATTTCGAGAATATGCTGGCGCGTGAAAAGCGCCACGCCGCAGCTGGTCAGCGCGTGTGCCTCGAACATCTGCGAACGCGCGCCGTCGGGGTCGACGAAGTCAGCGTAGCCAACCAGGTCGCCGGGACCGGCCAGCTCGACCAGAATCCGGCTGCTATTGGGCCGCGGGCAGTATACTTTGACCAGTCCGCTGAAGACTGCAAACAGAACGTCCGCAGGCGCGCCCTGCAGAAACAGCGGCGAGCCCTTCGGGTAACGCACCAGCGTATGGCGCCCAACCAGCGCGTTCATCACCGCCTTGGGCACCCCATACGCCTCCAATTGCGTCAGCAGCCTGGCTTGGCCCTGGGCAAACACTTGTGGAATCATTGTCACCCCTTCCCCCACGCAGGCCATCGAAATCGGGCCTTTATCCTCTGCGACGCTCTGGGGTGCGGATACCGGACGCGCCCAACCCGTCGCCTCTCGCCGCGTTCGCTCGCGGGCGCTGTCCGGCAGGCTTCGGTCCGTATCCATTGGCCCCTTTACGTCCCCCTCAACGAGTGACCCCTCTCTTCGCCGGTTCGGACTTCTGAAAAGACCTCGCGACCAGTCGCTACAGATAGCTACTTGGTATAGCAATGGTTATCATCGACGCAAGCGACTCTCTGTGAAACGGTCGATCGTTTTTGCTTTGATAGGCATTACTAGTCTGTGATTAGCACATGCCTGCGCGGAAGCTGGTGGCGAATAGCTTGTTTGCATTCTGTAGCGGATTGCTACCGGACGGCATCCATGGCAGCGCCTCTCTGCAGCCGGCTTGTCGGCACGCAGATGACGCGCCAACGCGTCAGCTCTGGGAACGCTCGCGCGCTTCAGGCGCCGGCGATCGTCATCTCGGCTAGCTTAATCGTCGGGCAGGCGGTGGCGGAGCGCCACACGAGGTCGTTTCCGA
>JBGPUE010000042.1:0-28206 GCA_041491005.1 Binataceae bacterium (SeqCode)
AGCCCGTCCATCCCGCGCGCATCCGTTGCGCCCTTCATGTGGCGCGCGCCGTTCGCGTCGAGCCGCTTCGCGATCGCATCGACATCGTCGGTCTCAAGAAAAAACATGTAGAGCGAGTCCCCGCGCCGCGCGTAGAAGCGGCCCATCGCGGACTCGGGATGCGTGACCTCGGAGATCTCGATTCGATCCAGGCGCGCCGGCTTGTCGAACATCGTGAGCGTGCCGGTATAGCCGAAGACTTCGCTGGTCACCGGCACGAACTTCGACTGATCGAGACCAAAGATCGTGGCGTAGCGGTTGGCTGCCGCGCGCCAGTTCTTCACAACATTGGTGACTTCGTAGAAATGACGCACCGGCCCGATCGGTGCGCGTTCGTGATGGACGCTTATCACCGCGCGCATCCCGAAGGTCGATCCCGGATCGATGTGCAGTTGCCCGTCCTCGCGAATGAACTGCCCGCCCACGCCTGAGAGGTGAGCCGCCGCCTTGTCGAGATCATCGACCGAGAAACCGCCCGCAAACAGTCCACCGCCCCAGCGCTTGATAAAACTGCGGACCGCGCCTTCACCCGACGGTTCCAGCAATTCGATCAGGCTCGTGCCAGCCTGCATCGTGGTGCGCTTCGCGGCGAGGCAATCGACTGCGTCAGTGCGCAAGACCTCTGCGCCGAGAATCGCCGCTATCGTGCGCTGCGCGGCCGCGCGGTCGTTGACGGCAATCTGGACGCGATCCACTCGCTTGAGCATCGCAGGTCTCCTTCTCGCACGCTCGATTCGCCCAGCCGCTACTGGATCTGCGGTTCGTCGTCGCCGGCCATCGCGATCGGCGACCCATGATGCAGCACCATCAGCCACTGCTCGCCCAAGCGTTCGAAGACGTTGGTCGCCATCACGCCGCTGCGCGTGACGCCGTCGTAGCCGCGCTGCGTCAGGTTCTCCTGCACCACCACGATCGCGAGGTCGCCGCTCACCATCACGTCGGGATTGGCGAGCTCAAACCGCATCTCGAAGGTCGATTCGAAGATCCGCTCCCATGCGTTCATGACAGCGCCCCATCCGGTGAGCCTGCGCCAGCCGGGATGAATGCACACGATGTGTGGCGCCTGCAGCCAGATCGCTTCCATGCGCTCCAGCTCGAGGCTTTCGAACGCTTCGTAGAAGGCGCGATTGGCGCGCAACACTGCTTCCTGATCGGACATCGCGCAACCGGCTGGCTCGCGGTAAGCGTAGCCATTCGATGGTGTCAAAGCCAATTCAATCGCCATCTCCCGCAAGCATCGCGGCGAGAGTGTTGCCGCTGGCGCGATGCGCGATCGCATGATCGATCACTTCCGCGATCCTGGCGGCGGCGGCAGCGATCTCGAGCCCGCCCGGATGGATATTCGAGATCACCGTGCGATCGGGTTCATCCGCGTCCAGCCGAGGACGGTAGAGCACATAGGCGCTGAGACTCTCGGCGGTGGCCAGTCCCGGCCGCTCGCCGACCAGCATGCAGATCAGATCGGGACGGATGATCTCGCCGATGTGATCTTCGATGCGCACACGCGCATTGCGGACAAAGATCGGTTCGAGCAGCCGATAGCGGCGCGCGAGGCGCGCCCGCAGCGCACGCGCGAGCGCCGACGCATGCGCTTCGACGGCGGCGGACGATAGTCCGTCGCCGATGACGATCAGGATGGTGGCGCGCGGTTTGGCGCGGAGACGGCCGCGCCTCGCAGTCGCGTCACGTCGATTGCGAACGGCCATCCGCCGCAACGCGCGCTCATCGTTCAGCGCCAGCCGGCGTCCCAGCTCCGGCCGGAGCAGGAACTCCTCCCGGCTATCCGCGCGGCTGTGCACCTCGATCATCCCATGACGCGCAGCGAAGCCGTGCGCGACCTCGCCTCGCACCGCATCGACTGCGCGTGCGTGATCGGCACATAGCTTCAGCAACGATACGGTCGTGTAGCGCGGCCCGGCGCGGCCCACCCCGAGGCGCGCGGGCGTACGCCGGCGCATCGCGCCGAAGTCCAGCCGCGCACCCTCAACTTCATTCGCGTCAGTGGGCATCAGCGAATGAACTCGCGGAACACTTCGCGTGGATCTCCCGCACCGGGTGCGAGGCGGCCATCGCGCAGGATGCCGCGTTCTTCGCACCATCGCTCGAACTCAGGCGCCGGTCGCATCCCGAGCACCGCGCGCAGCGCCGCAGCGTCGTGATAGCTCGTGCACTGGTACGAGAGCATCACGTCATCGCCCATCGGCACCGCCATGAAGTAGTTGCATCCCGCGGCGGCGAGCAGCACCGCAAGATTCTCGCAATCGTTCTGATCGGCGCGCGCATGATTGGTGTAACAAGCGTCGGCGCCATGCGGCACGCCGAGCAGCTTGCCCATGAAGTGATCTTCCAGCCCGGCGCGGATGATTTGCTTGCCGTCATACAGATACTCGGGCCCGATGAAGCCGACCACCGTGTTGATCAGCAGCGGCGAGTAGCGGCGCCCCAGCCCGTAGCATCGCGCCTCCAGCGTCACCTGATCGGCGTCCTCATGCGCGTTGGCCGACAGCTCCGAGCCCTGTCCGGTCTCGAAGTACATCAGGTTCGGCGCTTTGAGCGCACCGCGTTCGCGAATGGCCGCCGCAGCTTCGTCGAGCATTGCGACCGTGATTCCGAATCCGGTGTTGGCCCGCTGCGTACCGGCCAGGCTCTGGAACATGATGTCGATGGGCGCACCCGCTTCCAGAGCCCGTATCTGCGTGGTCAGATGGCCGAGCACGCAGTTCTGCGTCGGTACCTTGAGGCGATCGATAATTTCCGCAAGCAGCTCATGCATCCGCTTGAGGTTGTCAGGATCGTCGACGCAAGGATTTATGCCGATGAGCGCGTCGCCGGCGCCGTAGGCAAGCCCTTCGTAGATCGCAGCTGCGATTCCGTCGAGATCGTCGCGCGGATGATTGGGCTGCAGGCGCGTCGAGAGCCGGCCCGCAAGGCCAATCGTGGTGCGTGCGCGCGTCACCACGCGGATTTTCGCTGCGATCGTAATCAGGTCCAGGTTCGAGCAGAGCTTGGCGACCGCCGCAGCCATCTCGCCCGTGAGTCCGCGGCTGATCGCGAGGATCGCCTCGCCGTCGATCTCATCGCCGAGCAGCCATTCGCGGAATTCGCCCACCGTCTGGCTCTTGACGTGGTCGTATGCGCTGCGATCGAGCCCGTCGTCGATGACGCGGGTCACTTCGTCGCCCTCGTACGAAACGACCGGATTGTTGCGTAAATCGGCGAGCGTCAGAACGGCGAGCACCATCTTGGCTGCGACGCGCTCGCGTTCGGATCTCGCAGCTATGCCCGCAAGTTCATCACCGGATCGCGCCTCGTTGGCTCGCCCGAGCAGTTCTTTCACCGACTTGAAGCGGTAGGTCTTTCCGAACAGGCGGGTATGGAGTCGCACAGGAGGCCCGCCTCAATCCGTTGGATACGACGGGCGCTCTTCCCCGCTAGTGACTTCGGTCCTTGCGATGGCGGACTCGCGCAGCGAGGCAAGCTGGATCAGGCGCGGATCACGCCGGTAGGCCTCGAATTGAGCGATGCAGGGAAATGAGACGACGTGAATTTCGTGGGGAAGCTCGGCCGGTGGCGTCGAAGCTGTCGGCCGGATCACGTACTCGATTCGGCCCTGGTAGTCGCCCATGATTCGCGCGGCCTGGGTCTCGAACTCTCGAAACTCGCTCTCGCGGCCAGGGCGGACGAAGAGCCTGACCAATAGCATGAGCTTGGGGGTTCCCATTTTCTGTGATCCTGTCAGCAGGAAGCTCCAAGTCTGGTGGTGCCGAACAGGTGCGTGCTGAGCCTCATCGCGCGATGCGAGGTCTAGCCGCCGAGCTCGTCGAGCAGAGCCTTGGCGTCTTTCAGATCCGCCGTATCGAAGCCTTCGGTGAACCAGCCGTAGATTTCAGCGAGTGCCGCGCGCGCTTCGTCGCGCTTGCCTTGCTTCGCGAGCAGCCGCGCGAGACTCATCGTCGCGCGCAGCTCCAGAGACTTCGCAGCTTGTCGTCGCGATATTTCGATTGCAGTTCGGAAGCAACCCTCGGCTTCAGTTGCGCTGGAAGAGTCCTCCATCAGCAGAAGCTCGCCTTTGAGCCGATGTAGCTCTGGCTCACCGACGAGCTTTCCAGGTTCGTGCACCGTTGCGAGAGTCTCTGCGATCACGCTCAACCCTTTCCCGCTCTGCCCCGTCTTCCAATACGCTTCAACCAGCCAACTCGTCGGTACTCTTGCACCCGTGGCCAAGGAGGCCTTCAGCCCTTCTTGCAACAGTATGATCCCCCTTGCTGCCTGACCGCTCTCGGTCAACGCGTGGCCTAGCTGAAGGGTGCACAATGCGATCCACAACTCGAATCCGTGCTCGTTGGCCAGAGCTATTCCGGCCTCCGCCAATTCTTGCGCAACGATTGCGTCCCGACGGAGATTGTAGCCCGAAGCCGCATGGTTGAAGGTCATCGCCATCGTACTTGGATGGCCCAATTCTCGGGCCACGGCCAAGGCCCGCAGGGTTCTCTTGAGAGCCTGGTCCGGATAGCCCATGTACCACAGAGGCCAAGCTGCGTACCCCAAACAACCAGCTCCAAGATCCATCCCATAAAGGAACGCCAGGTTGCGGTGCCGCTGGGAATCAGAATCATAGTACGCGATGGTTTGCTCGAAGTGTGCATGGGCAAGTGCAAACTCCGCCAGCCAGTGTGAGGTTGTCCCCATGAATCCATGCGCGAGGAGAAGCTGGGCCGGATCATTCGCGCTTTGGGCCAGGCTGAGCATATTTTTCGCGAGTCCGTGCGCGGTCTGATGCTCCCCGCGGTTCATGTAGAAGAGAACTAATCCTCCTTGTGCGTTGAATAGCTCAGGGGTGTCGCCCACTCGCCGGGATAGTTCCAGAGCTCGACCATAGGAAGCTTCCACTTCCGGAGATGCGTCACCTCTGGTTTCCATCAGTGACGGTCCGATGGCGGTCTGAAGTGCGAGTTCTTGCCGATCGCGCTCGAGCGTATCGGGCAGACTCTTCAGCAGTTCCAGGCCCGAGTTCAACATCCTGATTGCTTCGGCATGGGCCGAACGCTGCATTGCCTGCTTGCCTGCCAGATGAAGATACTTCACTGCCTTCCGCGCATCGTGGGTTCGCGCATAGTGATGAGCCAGCGTCGCGTAGTGATCCTCAAGCGTGTCGGCGTAGCTCCGCTCGATCGCGTCGGCCACGTCAAGATGGAGCCTTTGGCGCCGCGCGGCCGATAGTTGGCTCAATATCACCTGGCGAATCAGCTCGTGGGAGAACTCAAATGGGGCTTTTGGGTACTCCGTGGTCGAACGAATCAACCCGACCTTGGCGACTTCGTCGAGGTCATCAAGCATCGAATCGGTCTTGGCCGGCGTCGAGGCTTCAAGAAGCTCGACGGTGAACGAACGTCCAATCACCGCTGCTACCGCGAGGATCTTGTTGGCGGCTTCGCCGAGCCGCGCCAGCCGCCTGCCGACGACCAACTTCACATTATGAGGCGCCTCCAGTTCCCCGATCTTCAATTCAGCGCGAAACTGGCCCGCCGGATCGTATAGGCGATGCTCTTCCGCAAGATGGCGGAACAGCTCTTCGACGAAGAATGGATTCCCCTCGGTTTCGGCGTGTATCTCGCCTGCCACGGCTGCGGGCGGCGCCTGACCGCTGAGGCTTTTCAGCATCAGGGCGACTTCGTCGCGGGGCAGCCCTTCGAGCCTGATCTGAGTCGCGAGCCTGCTGCGGATCAGGTCTTCCAATGTCCTTGCCAGACCCGGGCTGAGATCGATTTCGCTCGCGCGATAGGTGCAGATCACCATCAGCGGCAGGTCCGAATGCCGCTGCGAAAAATGACTAATCAATGCGAGGGTCGATTCGTCGGCCCAATGGAGGTCTTCAAGGATTAGAAGCGTGGGTTGCTCGCGACTGCGGCGTGCGATGAAGTTGCAGAAGCTGTTGAACAACTGTCGCCGGGCTTGTTCGTCTGGTAACTCGGGCGGCGGCGGGAGATCGGGCAGGATGCGCCTCAGTTTTGGCAGCAGCCGCCCCAACTCTACTCCTTCCTCTCCCATCGCGCTGCGCACGTCGTCCGGGCTTTGCGCGCGATCAACGCAGCACTCGAGGATTTCGACGAACGGCAAATAAGCAACTGCTTCCTGCTCCGAGCAGTGGCCGGCCAGCACCGCCATGCCATTTGCGTGAGCCTCAAGCGCCAGCTCCGCGCACAGCCGGGTCTTGCCGATGCCCGGCTCGCCGGAAATCAGGAAGAGCCGGCCGCGACCGGAAGTCGCGTCCGCCAATCCGGCGCGCAACTCAGACCTCTCGTGTTCGCGTCCGACGAAGGAACCCTGTTGCGATGGCACTGCAGATGAAATTTCCGGAGGAGCTGTCCGAGTCGAGCCGCGATTCGGTTCCGACTTGACCGCGGCGATGAAGCGGTAGCCTCGGCGATGGACCGTCTCGATGAAACGCGGGGTCCGAGCCTCATCACCCAACGTTTTGCGCAATTCGCGCACCGAGATGGCCGGCATCGTGTCGCTCACCGATACGTCCGCCCATACCGCATCGAGCAATGCCGCCTTGGTTACCAACTGTCCCGGGTGTTCCACCAAATACCGCAGGACGGCGAAGGTCTTGGCTCTAAGGCGAATTTCCTCGGTCCCACGCCAAAGCCGTTGCTCGTTCGAATCGAGCCGGAAGGGCGGAAAGACACGCAAATCGGCGACCACACTCAATCGGTTAGCAAGGATTAAACGCCGATTAAAGCCAAATTATATCGAGCCTTTATGACTTCGCGCAGGCCTGAGGCTACGGTCCGCTTATAGTCCAAACGTAGGCGCGACAGCGCCACGGACCAAAAGAGGGAGAGAAGCCTTATGAGTCTGTCAAAACCCACGATCGGAAAGCTACTCGTAGTCGCGGCCTTCGGCGTCGCTCTGCTCATGAGCCAAGGCCGGGCGTTTGCGGACGGCGGAGGTCCTCACGGTCCGAAGCTGATTCACACCGAAGCTGTCGGGCAGGTCGCGATTACCGGCTTCGCCTTTGGCGGCCCGGCTGGATGCAACACTAGCACCGGCGCCGGCTGCTCTTTCTACAATCTCACTGGCACTGTAGCCGGCCAGAGTGTTCCCTTCGGGCCGTATAATGCCGCGGTAACCGCTACCGTTCTGTTTGGTTCGCCTGCGCCGAGCGGCGCTCACGACGGCGACGGCAACCCGATCGGATTTTGCTCCCCTGAGGTCGGCACCGAAGTGGATACCTTTAGCGACGGCAGTACCTTGACCAGTGATTTTCAAGGAACCAGCTGCTGCGCTGCCACCACCTGCCCGCCGGGGGCACCGCTGGTTAACCATGATTCCAGCGTAGTCACAGGAGGCACCGGAAAACTGACCGGGGCCTCGGGTGGGACCTCGTGGAGCGACAACAGCAGTGGGTCGGGGCCCTTGACCTTGCACGCGGAAGGGGTGCTCTCACTGCCGGGCGGTTCACACTGAAGATCGCGGCGAACCCGCTGGCGTGTCACTCATATGCAGGCCGTTGAAGGAGATTTCAGCGGCCTGCATCCTTCATGTCTTGGTGTGGGGCCGGAGCCAGTCAGGCGGAGAGTTCGTCGAGCAAAGCCTTGGCGTCTTTCAGATCGGCGGTGTCGAAGCCTTCGGTGAACCAGCCGTAGATTTCCGCGAGCATCGCGCGCGCTTCATCGCGCTTGCCTTGCTGGGCGAGCAGGCGAGCGAGACTGGTCGTCGCGCGCAATTCCAGGGACTTTGCAGCTTGTCGTTGGGCTATTTCGAGGGCAGTCCGGAAGCAAGCCTCGGCTTCGATTGCGTTTGAAGAGTCCCGCATCAGCAGCAGCTCGCCTTTGATCCGATAGAGCTCCGGCACATACACATAGCGCTTCGACGATTCGTGCAGTGGCTCGAGTTGCTCTGCTAACGCACTCAAGCCCTCCCCGCTCTGCCCCGTCTTGCCGTAAGCCTGAGGCAGCCAGCAAGAAAGTTCTGCTAGTGTTTCTCCCCCTGTAGTCCGCCAACCATCCAGCCCTTCCTTCAGCTGCGCGATCCCCTCTGCCTCTCGACCAGTCTGAGCCAGCGACCAGCCTCGGATCGCTTTGCTTTGTGCCGCCCAGTACGCAAACCCCTGCGCATTGGTCACGGCCAATGCAGCTTCCGCTAGTTCTTGCGCAATCTGTGGTTCCCGACGGTATACGTGGAGCCGCGCCGAGTGGCTTAAGACGCTTGCCAAAGTCAAGGGGTTAGCGGATTCGTGGGCCAAAGTCAGGGCTCGCTGGATTCTCGCGAGAGCTTGGTCCGGATGGCCCACGTACCACAGAGCCCAAGCTGCGTAGGTCAGAACACCTGCAACGCCGCCCCCTAGATTGCGGTGCTGCTGAGAGTCATAAACTGCGATCGCTTGCTCCAGATGCGTACCGGCAAGCGCCAACTCTCCAAGCCAGAATGACAACATCCCCATCTGAAAATGAGCTGCCAGCAGCTGGGCCGGATCATGCGCACGTTGGGCCGACTCGAGAAGGTCCTTCGCCAGTCCCTGTGCGATCCTAAACTTCCCCCGCATCATTGTAAGGCCGACTCGTTCGCTTTGTACCGCGAACAGCTCTGGTCGCTCGCCCAGCCGCTGGCACAATTCCAGCGCTCGACGAGAAGCGTTCTCCACTTCGGGTGCGGTATAGCCTTTAGTAGCGAGCAGCGGCGGTTCAATCGCAATCTGCAATGCGAGTTCTTGCCGGTCGCGCTCGGGCGTATCAGGCAGACTCTTCAGCAGTTCCAGACCCAAGCTCAACTTGCTGATTGCCTCTACATGGGCCGAGCTCTGCATCGCACGCTGGCCCGCCAGATGGAGATACTTTACAGCCTGCCGGGTGTTCGCGCTCCGCTCATAGTGATGAGCCAACTGATCGACGTGATCGTCGAGGCGGTCTGCGTAAAGCGATTCCATTGCTTGCGCGGTCCGCTCATGCAGCAGCTTGCGCTTCTCGATCAGGATCGAATTGGCGGCGACTTCCTGCGTCAGCGCGTGCTTGAACTTGTACTCGATGTCATCGGCGGTGAGTTGTTCGAGGATGAACTCGCGCAGTTGCAAGTCGGCCAGCATCCGCTCCAGGTCTTCCGACACCTCGCCCGCTCTCTTGCGGGAGAGGCCGCCGGAGGCCGCGTCCGGCGGGTGAGGGTGCAGAACTCCCTCGATCAATCGCAGCGGTAACTCCCTGCCGATCACCGCGAGCGTCTGCAGCAGCTGCTTCTCGTCGGCGGGCAGCCGATCGATGCGCGAGGCGAGGATCGCCTCCACGGTCGGCGGGATCCGCAGTTGGTTGAGCGGCTTCGCAATCTTCACCTGCCCGTTGCGAACCAGGGCTCCATCCTCAAGGAGTGCCTGTATCGTCTCTTCCATGAAGAGCGGGTTGCCACCCGTAGTCTCCATGATCAGACGCCTCAACGGTTGCACTTCGGTAGTGTCGCCGAGCAAAGCCGTGAGCATCTCCGCGGCGCTCTCGCGTCCGAGCGGTTCGAGGCGCAGTTGCGTATACGAGGTTTTACTACCCCACTCGTGCCGGTATTCGGGACGGTAGTTCACCAGCAACAGGATTTTCGCCGTCACGAGTGAATCAGCGAGGAGATCCAGCAGCGCCTGGGTCTCGCCGTCGATCCAATGGAGGTCCTCGAAGATGACCATCAGCGGCTGATTGAGCGATTCGCGAATCAGGATTCGCTTGATCGCATCGAGGGTTTTGCGCCGCCGGGTCTGCCCGTCCATCTGCGCCAGCGGATCATCTCCTTCAACCAGCCCCAGCAGCCGGAAAAGGTAAGGCCGGGCATCATCCAGCGCCGGGTCAAGCATCGAGAGCCGGCCCGCGATCTTTTCCCGCCGCTTGCGCGAGTCGTCAGCGATGTCGATGCCGAAGTACGAGTTGAGCAGGTCGATCACCGGCAAATAGGCGCTGGCTTTGCCGAACGAGACCGAGAACGCCTCCAGCACCATCCAACCGCTCTGATTGCGGACCTTGAACTCATAGTACAGCCGCGATTTGCCGACCCCCGGCTCGGCCGCCACGGCGACGATCTGGCCGTGCCCAGCCTTCGCCGGTTCGGCGGCGCGCGCGATCGAATCCATCTCGGGCTGCCGCCCCACGAACTTGGTCGGTCCGCGACCCATCGAGCGTTGCAGCCGCGTCCGCAGCGGCCCCAGCCCGGTCACTTCGTAGACATTGATCGGTTCGCTCAGCCCCTTCACCCGCGTCGGCCCCAGCGCCTTGAAGGCGAAGTAGCCCTCGACCAGCTTGTGAGTGTGCTCGCTGATCGCGATCGATACCGGCGTCGCCAGCGCCTGCATCCGCTCCGCCAGCCCCGTCGAATGGCCCACCGGCACATAGTCGGAATGGTCGGCATCCTTGCGCACCGAGCGCACCACCACCTCGCCGGTGTTCACTCCGACCCTGATCGAGATCGGCGATTTGCCCTCGGCCCGCAGCCGGTTGGCGTAGCGGCGGCTCTCTTCCTGCATCCGCAAGGCGGCATAAAGCGCGCGTTGCGGATGGTCCTCATGTGCGATCGGGGCGCCGAACAGCGCGAAGATCCCGTCGCCCATCGATTGCGCCACCAACCCGTCGTAGCGATGGACCGCGTCGATCATCAGCTTGAGCGCGGGATCGACGATCGCGCGGGCTTCCTCGGGGTCGAGGTCCTCGATCAGCTCCATCGAACCCTTGATGTCCGCGAACAGCACCGTCACCGTCTTGCGCTCGCCATCGGGGGGCGCAGCGGCCTCAGACTCGGGATTCCTTGCTGTGCTCGAGACGACAGCCGGGCCAACGGCCTTGCCGATTGAGGCCGAGCGCGGTGCACCGCCTTTGTCTGCCGCGCTGAGCGGCCCACCGCATGCGCCGCAGAAGCGGAAGGCCGGCGGGCTCTCGAAGCCGCACTTCGGGCATCGCGACTTAAGTTCGGCGCCACAGCCGCCGCAGAAGCGCATCCCCTTCGGCACCTCGGCGTTGCAGCTTGGACAGAGCATCATCGTCGCACCGGAATGACCGGCAGCACCAGATGCGACGCTGCCCCGCGCTGATGCATCACACTCTGCAGGGCCGGACGCGTCTCGGCATCGGCAAACAGATCATGCCCAGTGTTCGGATTGCGATCGAAGCGCGGGAAGTTGCTCGAACTCACTTCGAGCCTGATGCGATGGCCAGCCTTGAAGACATTCGCCGTTGACCACATATCGATGGTGTACTCGTAGACCTTGCCGGGCGTGAGCATACTCGCGGTCTGTTGCGATTCGCGATAGCGCGCGCGGATGATCCCATCAGTCAGGTTCCTTGCGAAGCCGCACGGCTGCACATCGACCAGTTTCGCGGTGAAGTCGGTGTCGGGCGCCGATGAACTGGCGTAGAGCTTGAGCGTGATCGGCCCGGTGACTTCGAGATCCTCCGCTAGCGGCTCGGTCGAATAGACCAGGACGTCGGCGCGATGCTCAACCTGGCTCTGATCGAATGCGCCGCCGGGTGACGCCGCCGGATAGCAGCACAGTCCGCCGCCGCGAGTCGGCACCGGATCGAGCGGATTGTACATGAACGAGTCAGGCGGCTCGATCCCGGGCTCGTCGGCCGCGAGCGCACCATCGCCGTATGCGCTGTTGGCGCGGCCACGGCTGTGCAGGTAGTAGCGCCGCCACTCGGTGCCTGGAATCGGCCAGTCCTTCTCGTCGCGCCACTCGTTGATGCCCATCACGAAGAGCCGAATCGGCGCGTCGCGCTCGACGCCATTGTCGGCGCCCTTGAGCCAGCGGTCGAAAAAGCGGAGCTGCACCCCATCGAGATCGGCGGAAACAGCGCCAGATCGGAAGCCGAAATCGACTTCGCCGACCAGATTGACCAGCGGCACCGCGTGATTCCACGGACCCATCACCAACCGCTGATTGCGTCGCGCGCTCTCGGAGCCGCCATGCGCGCCCATGCCGGCGAAGTTGCGAATCGTGCCGCGCTGGAAGATGTCATACCAGCCACCGATGTTGAGCGCTGGCACATCGATGCGGCCGTGGCGGTCCTCGATATTGATCTTGCGCCAGTAAGCATCGTCGCTGGGATGCTGGAGCCAGTCGTAGAAGTACGGCGCGCCGCCGCGAAACAGCGGCATCTCGCTTAGCGGCAGGACTTCGAGGTACTTGCGCATCTCGTCGATGCCGCCCAGCACCTGGCCGAGTTCCGACGACGCCCCCGGATTGCTCGTCCGTTCCCGCATCAGCCGATCCGGTGCGAGCGCGACCATCGTCCAGCTCAGGTTGAAGAACAGCGCGAACGCGCCGCCCTGATAAGTCCATCCGTCATGGTAATCCGAAGCCGTGATCGATGGCGCCATCGCCTTGAGGCTCGGCGGCGTCTCGGTGGCGGCCAGCCATTGCGTCACACCCATATATGACGGCCCGAAGGTCCCGATCTTGCTGCTGGACCATGGCTGGCGCGCGGCCCATTCGATCGTGTCGTAGCCGTCGCGCGCCTCATCTTCGAAGCAGGTGAATGTGCCCTGCGAAGCGAAGCGCCCGCGGCAATCCTGGAACAAGACATTGTAGCCTGCCGCCGCGGCGCGGAACGGATCGAGCGTCATCAGCGAGATCGCCGGCATCGACTTGTTGTAGGGCGTGCGGTTGAGCAGCACCGGCAGCTTGTCGGGCGTGTCGGGGCGATAGAGATCCCCCTTGAGCACGGTCCCGTCGCGCATCTGTATGTCGATGTCCTTGTCAACGATGATTCTAGGCATGATTGCGATGCTCCAGGCGGAGGGGATGCTGTGTCGCTTCTAGCCGCCTCCGCCGATTCCATCAAGGAACGCGCCGCGGGCGATCCGCGTTGGCGCTTGTCGGGACGGGCTTCTATGATAGCGAGCGTGTTCCGAATCTCTACGAAAGCTGCGTCGCGGCGCGGTGCGCTGTTGCTCGCCGCGCTGATCACGCTGGCTGCCTCCGCCACCGGATCCCTCAAGCTCGACGTCCCGAACAGCGCAGGCGTCAAGGGGACTGCCGAAATCTACGCGGGTAACGGCGACAAGGCCGGCGAAGTAGCTCCCGGCGCGACCATCGCCCTGCCGCCCGGCAAGTATCGTCTCGTGCTGCCGATGGTGGGGGGCAGGATTACCAAGGACAGCGTGATCATCGCGGCCGGCCGGACGAGTACCGTACTCATCGCCAACGCCGCGGTGCTGTCGGTCGCGGTCAAGGATCGCGACGGCAAGGAGCCCGGCTTTGGCGTCACGGTCACGGGTACCAATCCGCCGCATGAGAAGGTCGCTGAATTTCCGAGCGGCGAAGCCATCCTGATGGCGCCGGGACAGGTCGACGTAAAGGTCGATGCGCCGCCGCAGGGTTACTACTGGCACGCCGTCACGCTTAAACCGGGCGAGCGGGCCAACCTCGAGTTGAACGAGGTGGTGCCAGCCGAGCTGATCGTCCATCCCCAGCGCGCGCAAATCCCGCTCGACAAACAGACGCGAGTGGTGGTTTACAAGGCTGGGACGCAGAGCCAGATCGGGGCGAGCGAGCCCGGGAGCGAGCATCGCTTCAAGCTCGAGCCGGGCGACTATGACGTGTACGTCGAGAACCATTCGGGAGCGGGAGCTCCCTACGCGACCGATCGCGGAATTCATCTGCGCGGCGGCGATACGGTCGAGCGCAAGATAGCGCTCGACGCCGCGCCGGGCGCATCACACACGTCCAATGACGGAGGCGGGCGGAATCACTGATGGCAAGCGAGCGGCAGAAGGAACTCAAACGGCGGCGCAAACGGCGCAAAACGCGCCTCAAGGCCAAAATTCGCGAGGCACGCAAGCATCGCAAGAAGCGGGCGTGACGCACGCGCCGCGAGGCGCGCAACGAGCCGCAGGCATCTCGGCTGGAAGGAGGATACGGCAATGGCATACGAGACCATGCTCTATGACGTGAAAGATCAGGTTGCGACGATTACCCTCAATCGTCCGGAAAAGCTCAACGCGTGGACCCCGACGATGGGCGACGAGTTGTACGCGGCCATGGAGGCGGCCGACGCCGACAAATCCGTGCGCGCCATCGTGCTGACCGGCGCTGGGCGCGCGTTCTGCGCAGGCGCCGACATCTCCGGTTTCAATGAGCAGATCAAGGCGAGCGAATCCGACGGCCCGCGCGCCGAACGGCGCCGCCCGACGACGCCGTTCCCGGAACTGATGCGCCGACTGACGACGCCCACCATCGCCGCGATCAATGGCTACGCGCTGGGCGTTGGATGCACGATGACGCTGCTCTGCGATATTCGCATCGCGTCAGACAACGCAATGATGGGCGTGATCTTCCCGCGGGTCGGACTGATCACCGAGCTCGGCTCAACCTACATCCTCCCGAGGCTGATCGGCGTATCGAGGGCGGCCGAGATGATGCTCACCGGCCGGCGCTTCAGCGCGAATGAATGCCTCAACATGGGGCTGCTAAGCTACGTCACGCCGCCTGATAAGCTCATCGCGAAGGCCCGCGAACTGACCGGCGAGATCATTCAATGCTCGCCCACGTCGATCGCGCTGACCAAGCAGGCGCTATACGAAGGACTCGAAGGAACGCTGGAGACCGCGATGCATTACGAGGGCTTCGCCATCGAGCGATGCTACTCGAGCGCCGAGCACAAGGAGTACGTCACGGCCTTCATGGAGAAGCGCAAGCCGGATTTCAGCCGGGTCGCGCGATAGCAGGCGGCGACGACGACGCTATAAACTCTTGTATTCAGGACGGGAATCCAATACATGACTTATCAAGCCAACTTTGTGATCCATTGGTTCAAGCCAACAGTTTGAGATTCGGTCGAAGACAGGCTATTTCCCGAAGTCCCTTCGGCTCGAGAGCGAAAGACGAAGTTCCTTAGTTTGTCTACGGAGGAGGTGCGAGATGACTCTGCAGATTGGTGATGTTGCGCCGGATTTCGAAGCCGATACGACAGAAGGTCGCATCCGTTTTCATGACTGGATCGGCAGCTCGTGGTGTGTGCTGTTCTCGCATCCAAAAGATTTCACACCGGTTTGCACCACCGAACTCGGATACATGGCCAAGCTCAAGCCTGAGTTCGACAAGCGCAGCACCAAGATCATTGGACTGAGCGTGGATCCGGTTCAGGACCACTCCAAATGGGCGGCGGACATCAAGGAAACCCAGGGCTTCGCTCCCAACTATCCGATGATCGGCGATCCGGACCTGAAGGTCGCAAAACTGTACGGGATGCTTCCTGCCACCGCTTCGGCTGAAGGCAAGCGCACGCCAGCCGACAATCAGACGGTACGCAATGTCTTTGTCATTGGGCCCGACAAGAAGATCAAGTTGCTGATCGTCTACCCGATGACGACTGGGCGCAACTTCGACGAAGTGTTGCGCGTGATCGATTCGATACAACTGACGGCGAAGCACAAGGTGGCGACGCCGGTAAACTGGAAGCCGGGCGAGGACGTGATCATCGCAGGCTCGGTGTCCGACGACGAAGCCCGGAAAATCTACCCGGCGGGATGGAAGGCGCCAAAGCCGTATCTTCGCATCGTGCCGCAGCCCAAGTCATGATCGCCAAGAGATAGACATCAGTAGTCCGCGCCTGACTCTAGACGCTGCGTTTTGATTCAACGGTGCCCGGTCTTCGAAGAAGGCCGGGCGCTCATTTTTTCCTCAGTCCTTCTGTTTGGCGAAGTTCGCCACTGGTAGTTTGTCGTTGCTCCATGAGACGTCGCGGACGGGACGTCCGGACCGGCGGCCCTCTAGAATCCACCTGCGGCGTTCTACTTCTTGGCCTTCTGGATCTAACCGAAGGACCTTCCCACTATTTGTATCGCCATCAATCCTAAGCCGCCGAAGATAATTGCGTCTCCTAAGGAAGCGAAGCCCCATGGCGTCTCGATGATATCGCATAGAGGCCGGAGTTTTGCGCCGTCCCAACTAGCATGACGCCTATCTTTGGGCCGGAAGCAGTTTCTGACGGGCATGCGTCCTCCGTTTGCTACCTCCACGAGAACGTTCAAGGAACAACCCAGGGTCAAGAAGAATAAGGGCAGCCGAAAGTAGGGTGCAAAGACCCAAATAACTAGGAGCAGGCCGTAGCCTTTGGCCCAAGGTTTAATTCTATCTTTGGTTGTCATGGGGTCTTCCGACGATGTCGGCCGGGGTGCGGGAAGCCCTGGGCCGCCGTTGGCGAAAACATCGCTGAGCGTCCCAACTGCGACCGGTTCTGTCTGGGGCCGAACTTGCGCGCCTTGGCGCGGTGCTCAAAGACCCCGCGAGACCGGTTGGCCTACCGGCTAAGGCACAAACTCAGATAGCAGCGCTTCGCCGTGTTGCACGACCGACTGGTCAAGCTGCGCCCACGACGCTATCCATTCGCGGTAGCTGCTAGCGTGAAATCCAACTTCTGCTCCCCGAACGGCATCCGCGAATGCGGCCACTTCGGCCCGGTGGTGCTGAATCGAAATCTCCGGGATTGGTCGCCCATTGAGGCTTGCAGGCTCTGCAAATAGATAGACGAGAGCCGGTTTCTTGCCCTTGCGCTTGGCATCCGTGACCAAGCCAAAGGCGTGTTTTACCAATTGTGCTGAGTCTAAATACTCAAAGCGCATTTCGCCGGATCGGAGCTTATCGCGAAGCAACTCATACGGCTTCATCGCATCTCCCCAAACGGGGCCGTCATGCGCGGCAGCCAATGAGACGCTCTTTTTGTCGCGGAATGGTTCAAACCTTTTGGACTCAACCCCAATCAAATGGCTTGTAGTGATCAACACTGCGTCAAGCCATGGGTGCTTTCCTCCCGGCCAAGGAAATCTGGCCTGATATTCCACGTCAACCAGTATTGGCGGGAAACCGGCGTCCAACCCCGGAAAAGGCGGTAGCAGCTTTGGACACGGATAGAACCAGCCGAAACAGTTTACCGCCAAGGCAGCCGAGCTTTCCGGGCTAGCCAGCTTGCCGCTTTCTACTTCATTGCCGCCCGCCTTGGCGAGACGGTCAAGGACATGTGTCGCAGGCACGCCCGGCAGGAACTTCAACTTCGTCATTGAATTCCCATACGCGCGTTTCTTTGTTTTGTCGACGTTCGCCAATTCCGTTCGTTGACAAGTCCTACTTGTAGTCGAGTGCCCGCAGGCTATGCCGCGTCGTAGTACCTGATCTCGATCAGATGCTTGCTCGGATCGAAGAGGTACACGGCTTTCCCAGATCCCTTCGCGCAGGTCTCCTCACCCGGCCCCCGCAGGTTGCCCACCGAGTGAAACGAGTCGCCATACTCGATGCCACCGTCGCGGATGCGGCGGAAGACGTGCTCAAATTCGGAGCGCGTCATCGAGAACGCCAGATGCTGGCCTCCCTTCGTTCCCCACGGTGCCAGCTGCAACATGAAGTCAGGCGTCACGCGAATCACCGAAAAGGGCTCCCGTTCCCCTTCGTACGTCAATCCGAGGATTTGCGTGTAGAACTCGATGCTCTTCTTGCGGTCGTTCACCGCGAGAATCAGATGGTCCAGTTGGAGTGGCATACTTGAAACCTCCAGCTCAAAACTTACTTCACAAGCTAGAAGTAGCGCATCGCGCAGACGACGTTTCCCTCGGTGTCCTCAAAGCGGATCATCCTGCCCACCCCGACGATCTCGTACTCGTCGAGCACGATCTTCCCGCCGTTCGCGACGACTGCGGCTTTCATCGCGCCGAGATCATCCACGGAGATCGTGCACTCGTAGCCGATTCGTCCCCGCCCGGCGACGGGCTCGGGACGCTTGCTGACGGAACCGTGGATGCCCGGCTGCTCGGCGGTCCCGGTGTGGATCATGTAGAAGTCTGGCGGCCCCCAAGCTTCGAAGCGCCAGCCGAAAACCCGCTCGTAGAAACGCCGGGCGCGTTCCACGTCGTCCGCTTGGACATCGAAGTGGGCAATATTGTTGGGCATAAAGGCAGGCTACCATGGCCCACGTGCGTCTTCACCCATGTCCCCACCGGGTCCTTCAGTGCTCGAATCGATGCGCCGGGGGCCTAGTCTTTGCGCGTATCGGCGTCTTGCACCATCCGGCCCGCCCCGACGCGATCGATGTCACCGGTGATGAGCCGGGCGCCGCGCTGGAAAGTGAAGTAGTCCCATGCCCACTCGAACGTGACGGTAATTCGGTTGCGGAAACTAACCAGGTACAGGATGTGGACGAACAGCCACAAAATCCATGCGACGAAGCCCGACAGCCGAATGCGGCCGAACTCCGCGACCGCCATCGAGCGTCCGATCGTCGCGAGATTGCCCATGTTGCGATAGCGGAACGCTTCGCAAGGCTGCCCCTCAAGCGCGCGCATGACGTTGTGCGCTGCATGGCGTCCTTGCTGAATCGCCGCTGGCGCGACTCCCGGAACCGGCTTGCCGGTTTGATGACCGACGGCGGCTGCGTCGCCGATCACGAAAATTTCGGGATGCCCCGGCACCGACAGATCCGGCGCAACGATCACACGCCCGGCGCGATCCAGAGGAATGCCCAGCGTCTTCATCAGCGGCGACGCCTTCACGCCCGCCGCCCACAGGATCGTCCCGGCCTGGATGCGCTGATCGTTGAAGCCGACCGAATCCACTCCGACCGAAGTCACCGGCCTATCGGTCAATACCTCGATCTGCAGGCCTACGAGCGATTTCTTCGCGGCCGCCGAGATGCTGGCCGGAAATGAAGGCAGGATCCGTGGGCCGGCCTCGACCAGCACGATGCGCGCTTGGCGTGGATCGATTGAGCGGAAGTCACTGACCATCACTCGCCGTGAGATCTCCGCTATCGCGCCCGCCAGCTCGACGCCGGTTGGCCCCGCTCCGATGATTACAAAGGTCAGCAACATCGCGCGGCGAACGGCGCTGGTCTCGCGCTCCGCCCGCTCAAAGGCAAGCAGTATCCTGCGGCGAATCTCGAGCGCGTCTTCCAGGCTCTTGAGGCCGGGAGCATTCCGCTCCCAATCGTCATGGCCGAAATATGAATCCTCGGCGCCCGCTGCAAGAATCAGGTAGTCATAGCTGATCTTTCCTTCGCGCAGGATTAGCTCCTGCGCTGCGACATCGACCGAGAGCACTTCGTCAAGCAGCACCCGCGTGTTGCGCTGCCTGCGCACGATAGCGCGGATCGGATAGGCAATCTGGCTGGGCGCCAGACCGCCGGTGGCCACCTGGTAGAGCAGCGGCTGAAACAGGTGATGGTTACGGCGATCGACTAGCGTAATATCGGCCTTCGCGCGCCGCAGCGCACGGACGGCGTTAAGCCCGCCAAATCCTCCGCCAACTATGACAACATGCGGGCGGCGCGGGTCGCTCATGCCAACAGTATAGCCGCCCGCGCGATCGGCGGGTTGCGCGCGCAGCACGCAATCCGCTACGGACCTCACAAATGGCTGCAAAAGTCGTCCTCATCACCACCGGCGGAACCATCTCGACCCGCGATTCCGGCAAAGGTGCGGTCGTCAGCCGTACCGGCGCCGAACTGATCGAACAACTGGGATCGCCGCCCGGACTGCCGGACATCAAAGTGATCGAGTTCGCGCGCGTCCCGGGATGCGAGATGACGCCACTAATGATGGCGAACCTTGCCGCCACGCTCGAGCATGAATTGGAGGCGAATGACGTCGCCGGCGCAGTCGTCACTCACGGCACCGATACCATCGAAGAATCCGCTTTCGTCGCATATCTCACGGTTTCCGGCGACAAGCCGATCGTGTTCACCGGCTCGATGCGCACCGGCTCAGATATGTCATGGGACGGGCCGCGCAACCTGCTCGACGCGCTCAAAGTCGCCGCCGATCCACGCATGGCTGCGATGGGCGCGATGCTGGTGATGAACGAGGAGATCCATTCGGCGCGCT
This sequence comes from Binataceae bacterium (SeqCode), assembly GCA_041491005.1. Lineage (GTDB taxonomy): Bacteria > Desulfobacterota > Binatia > Binatales > Binataceae > JBGPUE01. Next base: position 19,873 of record JBGPUE010000042.1, read on the forward strand.
TCGTCACCAAGGGCAACGGCCTGACGTTGAGCACCTTCCATTCGCCCGCCTGCGGACCGTTGGGCCGCATCTACAATGGCGCGCCGATGTTGTTCGCGCGTCCAGCACTGACGCGCCGCGTACTCAAGCCGCAGGTCGAGAGCGTGGTATCGATGGTGCGCGCATTGAGCGGCGAGGTTGACGCACTGGGTGCCGCGCTGGCGCGCCCCGGTCTAAAAGGGCTCGTGATCGACGGATTCGGCAGCGGGCGGGTGCCGCTGTCATGGCCGGCGGCGCTCGAAGCAGCGGTAACGCGCGGATTGCCGGTGGTGCTGGCCTCCCGTACCGGTGCTGGAGCGATAGGCGATCCTTACGGGTACGGCGGCGCGGGCCATTTGCTGCGCAAAGGCCTGATCCCGGCCCATGAGATGCCCGCGCATAAGGCGCGCCTCAAGCTGATGGTCGCGCTCGGCAACGGGCTTGAGGATAGGCAGCTACGCGACTACTTCGAAGATGAGTGACGCCTTGGCACGCTGCGGCCACCCTTGGCGCGATTGGCGGATGCGGTTCCAGGGCCGCGTTTGACAACCACAGAGATCGCCTACAAGATTGATACGAAATGGCGCGCGTTACAGTTGAAGATTGTCTGAAGCAGGTTCCCAATCGTTTCGAACTTGTCCTGGCTGCCGCCCGCCGGGCCAAACAACTGCTCAAGGGCGCGCCGCCGCTGATCGAGTCCGACAACAAGGAACTGGTCACGGCGTTGCGCGAGATCGCGGCTGGCCACATCACGGTCGAGCGCCCGCCTCCAGACTAGATATTCTGATCCCCGGCTTTGCCGCGTTCCCCGGCGGCCTATTATCTCTGGCGGGCACGTTCAGTGCCTGAGCGATTACTGATTTCACGTGCGTCGTAGCTCCGCCAAGAAATTCAGGATGGGCGCCAAGCCCGCAGCCGCCGCGCTGCAACCCCGCGACGACGAAGCCGTCGACGTCGAAGCGCGCCTGGTCGACGAAGAACTGCCCGAAGGCGAAGCGCCCCGCGACTTGGCCGCTCCTGAGATCGATACAGCCGACGATTCACCGCTAGAGCTTGCGCCGGATGAGCCTGCGTCCGCCGAGGAAGGCGCGCTGGTTCCCGTCGATCCGCTGGGACGCTATTTGGCCGAGATTCGCCGCTTTCCGCTGCTCTCACGCGAAGAAGAAACCGCGATCGCCAAGCGCTATCGCGAGACCGGCGACCCTGAGGCCGCCTTCAAGCTGGTTACTGGCAACCTGCGGCTGGTCGTGAAGATCGCCCATCAGTTCGCCCGCGCGACGCGCAACCTGCTGGACTTGATCCAGGAGGGCAACATCGGGCTGATGGAGGCGGTCAAGAACTTCGATCCATACCGCGGGATTCGCTTCCCCTCGTACGCGGTATGGTGGGTACGCGCGTATATCTATCGCTACCTGATCAACAACTTCCGCCTCGTCAAGATCGGCACCACTCAGGCGCAGCGCAAGCTGTTCTTCAACCTCCGCAAGGAGAGCGAACGGCTCGAAGCGGAGGGCTTTTCGCCGCAACCGCGGCTGCTCGCGCAGCGCATGGGCGTCAAGGAAGGTGAGGTGCGCGAGATGCAGCAACGGCTGGCGCAGAGCGAGGTCTCGCTCGATCAGCCGGCCGGCGCCGATGGCGACGACACCTTGATGGATGCGCTACCCGACAGCGCGCGAAATCCCGAAGAGGCTGTCGCGGCCCGCCAATGGCGGGACTTCGCGCATGACAAGGTCGAGCGATTCGCCGCCACGCTCAAGGACAAGGAGCTGGAGATCTTCCGCGCCCGGATGCTCGCCGAAGAGCCCCTGACACTGCATGCGATCGGCGAGCGTTTCGGCATCAGCCGCGAGCGTGTCCGCCAGATCGAAACCCGGCTCAAGCGCCGACTGAAGGAGTTCATCAAGGCGCAGAACATCGACGTCGACCAGGCCCGCACCTGATCACGCGGCGACCGGCGCGTTTGTGAACGATCATCCGCGACACTGCGCCTGACGCGGCTTGCCGCCGCCCGCGGGCCGCGAATACACTCGATGCGGGCGGTGCCGCGGGGATGCGAACGATGCAAGAGCGCACCTGTGCCCTCGTCGTCGTGGGCAACGAGATCCTTTCCGGCAAGGTGCACGACAGCAACACCTATTTCACCGCGCGCGAGCTGCGTTCAGTCGGTGTGTCGCTCAGACGTATCGCGGTAGTACCCGATGAAATTGAGATGATCGCCGAGGAAGTTCGCTACTGCGCCAGCCGCTTTGGTTTCGTGATTACGTCGGGCGGTGTCGGCCCGACTCATGATGACGTCACAGTCGAGGGAGTCGCGGCCGCGTTTGGCCGCAAGCTGATGCGCCATCCGGAGCTCGAGCGAGTGATCCGCGAGCGTTTCGCCGAGCGCCTCAATGCCGCAGCCCTCAAGATGGCCGAAGTGCCCGAGGGCGCGATTCTCAATCCCGGCGGCGACATAATTTTCCCCACCATTCAGCTCGAAAATGTCTACATGCTGCCGGGCATACCCCAGCTATACGAAGCCAAGCTCACCGCGCTGAAGGGGCGCTTCGCCAGCGACCCGTATTACATGCGTGCGATTTACACCCGAGCCGGAGAAGGCGCGATCGCCGAGCATCTCAACGCTTGCCTCGCGCGCTTCCCCGCTCTGCTGCTTGGGTCATATCCGAAGATCGACAATCCCGAGTACCGGGTCCGTCTGACACTTGAATCGAAAGATCGGGATTATCTCGAACAGGCTTTCAACCATCTGCTGGCATTGATGCCGACGGAGATCGTCGTGAAGACCGAGTAGAATCAGAGGCTGAAGTTGACGACGAGGAGGAATGCGATGAGAACGATCAAACGCCCGCTCGCACTGGCCGCGGTGCTCACGCTTGCAATGTCCGTCAATACGATGGCGCAGACCAGTCCGCAGGTTCCGCAACCGGCCGATGGCAGCGTCGGATGGGGTGACGTCGGCTACGGGGTCGGCGCGCTGTTTTCCAACTTGCTCTATCTACCGTGCAAACTGGTCTACGCGCTCGGTGGCTCGCTGGTTGGCGGCGGCGCGTATCTGGCGACGGCCGGCAACACACAGGTCTCGGATACCATCTTTCGCAGTTCGCTGGGCGGCGACTATGTGATCACGCCCGATATGCTCAAAGGGAACGCCCCGCTTCACTTCTCCGGACCCACTGAGACCGTCCAGACGCAAACCGCTGCGGGCGGGACGCCGCCTGTTACAGCTGCCGGAACAGCGCCGGCGCCGCCGGCTTCATGGACGGCAGCTCCGATGGGCGCGGGTTCTGCGCCCAATCCGGCCAGCGGGGTCTCCCAGCCAATCGATGGCGGCGCTGGTTCGCTGACGGGCGTTCCCCCGCCCCCCAAGCCCGATAGCAGCATCGAGTAGCATCGGCACAGAGGAATGATATGAGGAAGGCGCGTTTCCTCTGGAAATCGACCTGAACGACCTGCCGCAACGCAAGAAGTTTCTTGCGCGATGAGCTGAAGGCCGAACTCGACGAGCGCGATTATGCCAGGAATCCGCTGAGCGCGGCCGAGCTGAAGGAACTATTCAAAGGCCGCGACCCGCGCGATTTTCTGAATCCCAAGAGCCCGGCCTTCAAGGCACGTGGACTTGCGGGCAAGACGCTCACGGCGGACCAGGCGATCAAGCTGATGGCCGAGGATCCCAACCTGATCAAGCGACCGATTGTGATCGTGGGCCGCGAACTGATCGCCGGCTTCGACCGCGAGCGCCTCAAGACCGCGCTGGGCTGACCGGAAGATGCGGCGCGTGCAATGCGCGCCGCGCGATGCTAAAGCGTAGCAATTCCCTTCAGGAGTGCTGCAATGGCCAATGATGATCTGTGCTTTGCGTCGGCCACCCGCCTCGTATCGCTGCTTCGCAAAAAAGAGATCTCCTCAGTCGAACTGACCGATGATTTCATCGAACGAATCGAGTCGCACAATCACAAGCTCAACGCTGTCGTCACGCTGGTGGAGCAACGAGCTGCGCAGGAGGCTGAAGAAAGCGACCGCCGTATAGCATCTGGCAATGCCCGCCCATTGGAGGGCCTGCCGATCACAATCAAGGACGCGATCGAGACCGCTGGCATCCGCTCAACCAACGGGATGAAGATTTTCGAGCACAACGTGCCAGCAGAGGATGCGCCAATCGTGGCGCGGCTGCGCGCCGCCGGCGCGGTGATTATCTGCAAGACCAATGTGCCGGAGATGTCGATGGACTACGACTGCGACAATCCGGTCTTCGGCAGTACCAACAATCCGTGGAATCCGGCCCACGTCCCCGGCGGATCCAGTGGCGGCGAAGCCGCCGCGCTCGCCTCGGGCTTTGCGGCGCTCGGGATGGGTGGCGACTACGGCGGCTCGATACGCGTACCAGCCCATTTCTGCGGCATCACCGGCCTCAAACCGAGTTGGGGCACGGTGCCCAACAAGGGGCATATGCCGGGCGGACCCGCCGCACCGCCGCCGATCGCGCAGATGGCAGCGCTCGGCCCGCTGGCGCGCTACGTCGACGATTTGACGCTGGCCTACAACGTCATCCGCGGACCGCATCCCGACACGCCCTACACGGCTCCGACGCAGGAGGCGCGTCCTGAACGGGTCAATATTCGCAACCTGCGATGCGCGGTCTTTACCGATGCCGGCGCGGTGCCGGTCGCGGCCGACATCCGGGCGGCAGTGGAGCGGGCCGGCCGTGCGTTGGAGAAGCTCGGCGTGACAGTCGAAGCGAAAACCCCGCCGGTGCAGAAGGCCGCCGAACACTGGATGAACTACGCGACCGCTGACGGCAACCGCCTGATGCTCGAGGCGCTTGGCGACAAGGTCAAGCTTTCGCGCGAACGTCTGCGCAACTTCGCGCTGGCGGAGATCCCGCAGAAGTCGGCCGCCGACTTCTTCAAGATCGCAATCGAGCGCGACATCTATCGGATCGAACTGGCGCGCTTCATGGAGCGCTATCCGATTATCATCTGCGCGCCGTTTTGCAGCAGCGCGCCACGGCATGCAGAGCTCGATGTCGATATCGACGGAACGCGCTATCCACTGTTCTCGGCCAACTGGCCCGCCTTATGGGGCAATTGCGCGGGATTGCCGGGCGCGGTCGTCCCCGCCGGACGCGATGGCAAGGGATTGCCCATCGGCGTGCAGATCGTCGGTCGTGCGTTCGACGAGGAGAACGTGCTCGCGGTTGCTCTGGCGTTGGAAAAGGAACTCGGCGGCTATCAGCGCCCGCCGCTATAGGCTTCGGACATCGCTGACTGGGGGCGCTCTGTCGGGATTAGGCGGAGCGGCCAACTAGGCCGTCTTTTCAGCCTTTTCGGTTCGATCGGCGTCTGCTGATCGGTCGTTGCGCTCGGGGCGATCGTTATTGCGTTCGACTCGCTCGCCCTTTGCGGGGCGCGGGACGCCAGTGCCCGGTCCAGCGGTCAGCGCTTCGATGAACTTGCGGACCGCAGGTGAAAGCTCGCGGCCCCGCTTGTGGATGATCGCCAGCGGACGCAAAAAGGTGCCTTCGAGGAACTCTAGCATCTTCAACGATCCGCGCGCCGTCTCGTGCTCGACTGTCAGCCGCGGCACGATCGCAACACCCAGGCTGATTTCGACCGCGCGCTTGATGGTCTCGATATTGTCAAATTCCATCGTGTAGACGGGCTTTACGCCGTGCTCGCGCAAGATACGGTCGGCGGCCTTACGCGTGGGGATGTCACGTTCGTAGCCGACGAAGCGCTGCCCTTCGAGCTGGCTGAAGTGAACTTTGCTCAGCTTGGCCAGCGCGTTGTCTGGAGGAACGATCAGCACCAGTTCATCGTTGCGGAAGGGGATCGACACGATCTGGCTGCGCTTGGCCGGGTAAGCAACCACCCCCAAATCAATCTTGCCTTCGATCAGGTCCTCGTAGATCTTGTTGGAGCGCAGGTATTCGAGATGGACATTCACGTCGGGAAAGCGGCGCAGGAAATCGCTCAGATAAGGCGGCAGCTCGTGCAGGCCGACGCTGTACACTGTACCGACCCGAATCGAGCCGGCAACCACCGAGCCGATCTCGCGCAGCTTGTTCTCCAACTCCAGGAATCGCCGCACGATATCCTTGCTGGAGTTGTAAAGAATCTGACCTGCCGCAGTCGGCTTGACACCGGCCCGCCCGCGCTCGATGAGACGGCAATCGTACTTCTCCTCAAGGCTGCGGACCTGCTGACTGACCGCGGACTGGGTCACAAAGTTCTGCGATGCGGCATAAGAGAAGCTGCCGCTTTCGATGATGTCGCAGAATACCTTTAGCGTTTCGATATGCATGAGGCTTGACTTTTGTATAAGGATGCCTGATGCGTCGTTATCGGGCAAGAAGCAGCATACATCGGGTGGAACGATTTCAGCTGAGCGACACCTGAGCCAGTCGCCGAACATATGGTCGAATCGTGCTCACCGGGCCATGAACACCGTTCAGAGTAATTTGGAACCACGGTTTTAGAGAGAGAAACGCCGGTCGACGCAGCCTGTCCTGGAGCCCTAACATGCCAGAAATATTGAAAGATCTTGACTACTTCAATCTCGATGAAGAGCTTAGCTCGGAAGAAAAGTCCGCCCGCGACACTGTCAAGCGGTTCGTCGAGCGCGAGGTTCTACCGAACGTCGAGAAGCACTTCGCGGCGGAGACCTTCCCGCATGATTTGATTGCACAGATGGCCGAGTTGGGGATTTTCGGCGCTAATCTTAAGGGCTACGGTTGCGCAGGCATGAACAACGTTGCCTACGGACTTATCATGCAGGAACTCGAAGCAGGCGACTCGGGCCTGCGATCGTTCGCCTCGGTGCAGAGCGCCCTCTCGATGTATGCCATCTACGCCTTTGGTTCAGAGCAGCATAAGCAGCGTTTTATCCCTGAGATGGCGCGCGGACGGCTTATCGGATGCTTCGGGCTGACCGAACCCGATCACGGTTCCGACCCGGGCGCGATGGAGACTCGGGCGCGGCCCGATGGTCACGGATGGGTGCTGAGCGGCACCAAACGATGGATCACGAATGGCTCGATCGCCGACGTTGCGGTGGTATGGGCGAAGGTTGACCAGGGTTTAACCGGCTTCCTCGTCGAGAAGGGCAAGCCCGGCTTCAGCAGCCACGACATCAAAGGCAAGTTCTCGATGCGCGCGTCGATCACTTCCGAGCTGGTCTTCGACGAGGTTCGGCTGGACGACAGCGATCGCCTGCCCGAGGCGCGCGGACTGCGGGCGCCTCTGGCCTGCCTCACCCAAGCCCGATACGGGATCGCATGGGGCGCGATCGGCGCGGCGCGCAGTTGCTATCGATGCGCGCTGGACTATGCGAAATCGCGCAAGCAGTTCTCGCGTCCGATCGCAGGCTACCAGCTGGTTCAGAATAAGCTGGTCGAGATGCTCACCGAGATCACCAAAGCACAGATGGTGTGCCTCAGGTTGGGACGGCTGAAGGACGCGGGTACTATGCGGCCGGAGCACGTCTCTTTCGCCAAGCGCAACAACGTCAGCGAGGCGCTAAACATCGCACGCATGGCGCGCGACATCCTGGGCGCCAACGGTATTGTCAACGAGTATCCGGTGATCCGGCACATGCTGAATCTCGAAACGGTCAACACTTACGAGGGCACGTTCGACATCCACACGTTGATCCTCGGTCGCGACATCACCGGGGAAAACGCTTTCGAATAGACGCTGCTGCGGCTCCGTAACCTTGCGATCCGTGCGGAGCGTGCTAATTACGCGAATATGCCAAATGTGAAGCCCGTTTTCGGCGGCAACGCCGCCAGGCCGTGCGAGGAGGTTCCGAGATGATCAAGGCGAAATCTTTCAGTCACTGCGGGCTTCGCATCAGCGACGTCACGCGGGCGCGCGACTTCTATGAAAACGTACTGGGGCTCAAGACGCTCCCGCGCCCGGACTTCAAGTTTGGCGGCGCGTGGTACGGCGTCGGCGAGAACCAGATTCATCTGATATCGGCCGAGGCGCGCACCGGCGGCATCAACCGGCTCGGACCACATCTTGCGATTCAGGTTGACGACTATGAAGCCGCAAAGGCTGATCTCAAGGCACGCGGCATCGAATTTCTCGAAGCGCCGCCAAACATGGGCGGCCAGCAGCTCTGGATCCTCGATCCCGACGGCAACACGATCGAGCTGCGCTCTGAAAAGTAGCACGCGCTCCGCGTGTGGCATGGGGAGGAGTGAAGCGATAGGTGAAAAGCTGCGCCTGATTTCGTTTGCGTTGATTTTTGCTACGGCAACCTCCAGCTTGGGAGCCGATAAGCCGCCTGCGGGCCCGGCGAATGCCTCGCCGGCTG
>JBGPUE010000043.1:0-28085 GCA_041491005.1 Binataceae bacterium (SeqCode)
ACGATCAAAGTCCGCGGGCACGAAACGCTGGTGCTGAGAAAGTCGAAACTGGCTCCCAAGGCCGGTCCGACCGCTCCGCCTGCCCAGACCGAAGAATAGCCCGCACGATCCCCGCATCGTGTTGAGCTGGCGGCGGATGCGGAGAGCACGTCGCAGGTTCGTGCGCTCGTTCGCGGGCGGTTCCTAGGAGCGGATTGCCTCCACCGGCGATTGGCGTGATGCTTGGCGGGCCGGATAGAGTGTCGCGGCCAGGCACAGCGCGATCGACGCCAGTGCAACCAGCACAAAGTTGAGCGGCTCGACCTCGATCGGCAGCGTCGAAATCCCGTAAATCTCGCGCGGTATCTCGATGAAGTGATAGTGCGCCAGCAGGTAGGATCCCAGCGAACCGAGTATCAGCCCGCCTGCGGTCCCTACGCCGCCCACCACCAGCCCCTTGAGCACGAAGATTGTCCGCACGTCGCGCCGCGTCGCGCCCATCGTCATCAGCACCGCGATGTCCTTGCGCTTCTCCATCACGACCATGATTAAGGTCGCGACCAGGTTGAACGCCGCGACCCCGATTAGCATCAGCAACACCAGCGCATATACCCGCTTGAGCATCGCGAAGCCGGCCGATGCCGCCTGGTTGAATTCGATCCAGCTGCGCACACGGTACGGAGCCGGATAGAGGCGGCGCAGCCGCTCGGCGACGGCCGCCGTGTCGTCGAGATTTTTGAGCTTCACTTCAACGCCGTCCACCTTGCCCTCGCGGCCAAAGAACTGCTGCGCCTGCGCCAGCCCGATGAACACCACGCTGCCGTCGATAAATGAGACCCCGGAGTCGAAGATGGCGCCAACCTCCACCTCGCCGGTACGGGTGGTGAGCTCGCCGCCTCCGGCGGCCAGGATCGGTGCGATCATCCGCATCCGATCATGCAAGCCCGCTTTGAGTTTGTCCGCGAGGCTGCGGCCAATCGCCACCGCGCCGATCAGCGGAGGATCTGCGGCGCGGTTCGCGTGGGGCGCCAGGCTGGTGAGATCGCCAGATGTGATGAAACGCCGCAGTTGCGCTGTGCCGGCCGTTTTGCCCGTATCGATCCCGCGCACCACGACGCCGCTGACGCGATGGTCCGCGCTCATCATCGCCTGCCCCACAACGAAGGGATCGCTGCCCTCGACCTGCTCAATCGCATCGGCTTTCGCCTCGATCTCGTTGTAGTTCGCGATGGAGCCACCATATTTGACGATTTGGATCTGCGGGCTCAGGCTCAGTACGCGCTCGCGCAAGCTCGCCTGAAAGCCGTTCATGACCGACAGCGTGATGATCAGTGCAGCGACGCCGATCGTCACTCCGACCGCGGTGAAGATCGTGGTGATCGAGATGAAGGCGGACTTGCGGCGCGCCCGCAGGTAGCGCAGCGCGATGAGCAGCTCGTAGCGCAAGTTCAGGCGATCCGTGGGCGGGGCATCAGGCCTGGCCCAGGTAGAGTTCAGCGCCGGTTCCCGATCCGCTGTCGCCCAACCGCTCCTTGATTGTGCCGATCGCGGCGCGCGCCTCGGCTTCGTCCGCAAAGCCCACCAGGCAGCGGATTTCCTTCGCGCCCGTCACTTCGCGCATCAGCAAATGGTAGCGATGGCCGGCAAGTTCGCTCAGGAACGCGAGTGAATCTTCTGGCGTCTGGCTGTCTGCGGGAACTGCGATCAGGACCGAGGCCGGCGTGGCGCTCGCGCCCGCGATGCTCTGCACCGCTCCGAACGGTTCGTAGGCGCGCTCGCTGCTGTCCCTGATCATCGAATGGATTCGGCGGTAGATAGGCGCCCGCGCCAGCTCGCGGCGCGCGCCGCCCAGCTCTGCGATACTGCGCCATTCGGAATAGACCAGCCAGTTCGAAGCGCCATCCGCAGGTCGATATAAGCGATGCGCAGCGCACCCCGGCTTGCGGCGCAGGATCTCCCAGAACTCGCGTGTCAGCCGAATCCCCTCGCTCTCCGATCCGGCCTTGAAGCCGAGTAGTTGCAGCTCGATCACCTGCCGCGCGCTCGTGCCCGTTCTTCCGCCCTTTGCCATTGTGCAATACGCCGCGCGCAGGCGCGCAGCGCACTCCCATCATATGCTCCGCGTGAGACGCGCCGAAGCGGCGTTAGAAGACGATCTTGTCCGCTTGAAGCTGCTCGATCTCGGCAGCGCTCAGCCCGAGGATTCCGTTCAGCACTTCGTGATTGTGCTGGCCCAAAACCGGCGCTGCGCTGCGCAGCTCGCCGGGCGTCCGGCTCAACCGATGTTGCAGGCCCTCGTATGGCGATGGGCCCATCTGCTGATGTTCGAGCCAATGCCAGAAGCCGAACGCCTCGAGATTCTCGTCCTGATGGAGGTCGACGCAGTTCTGCACCGGGTATGCCGACACGCCGGCGGCCTGCAGCCGCCGCGTTAGATCCCATGCATCATGCTCGCGGATTTTTGCCGCCACGAACTCATCAGCCGCCGGTTGATGATCGATTCTGCCGCGCATCGTCGCGAAGCGCGCTTCCCGGCGTACCTCGCCGATCGTATTCAGCAACGCCTCCCATTCCTGATCGTTGGCCACGGCGATCGCGATCCAGCGTTCGTGGCCGTCCTCGTCGCGGCATCGATAGGATCCATGCGGCGCGTAGCGCACCGAACGATTGCCCCGAGGCTGCAGGACGCGTCCGGTAGCGAAGTAGTCGATCAGCGCGGGTGCGAGATTATGCAGCGCCGCCTCGAACTGCGACATGTCGATATACTGGCCCTTGCCGGTGCGCCGCCGATAGTCGAGCGCCGCGATCAGCGCGCATGCCAGGAATCGTGGCGCGACGAAATCCGAGTACGCGCCGTAAGGCGGGGAGGGCGGCTCGCCCTCGCCATAACCCGAAATGTGATAAAAGCCCGACAATGCCGCCATCAGCTGGCCGAACCCGGGGTACATCGCATTGGGCCCGGTCTGGCCCTGCATGCATGTCGAGAACATGATCAGGTCGGGCTTGATCGCGAGTAGATGCTCGTAATCCATTGCCCAGTTGCGCATCGCCTTGGGCGTGAAGCTTTCGCTGACGATGTCCGCCCACGGCAAAAGGCGCAACGCCAGCTCGCGCGCCTTGGGCTTGCTCAGGTCCAGCGTGATTCCCTTCTTCGAGGTATTGAAGCTGGCAAAGAACTGGCTGTTGTTCGGACCGGGCTGTCCGTCCTTCCACGGCGGCGCGAGCCGCAGCACGTCGGGCCGCGCCGCTGATTCGACGCGGATCACATCGGCGCCATTGTCGGCCAAATACTTGGTCGCGATCGGACCGACGCCGACCCATGCGAAATCGAGAACGTGGATGCCGTCGAATGCGTAACTCACCGCGTCTTCCTCACAGTACCGCTGCAGCTCTGAGCTCGGCGATTCTCGAGCGGCCGAGCCCCAGGATTTCGCCCAGAACCTCCTCGTTATGCTCGCCCAATTGCGGCGCGCGGCGCGGTGTACCGATCGGAGTGAGGCTCATCTTGGCGAATGGGCCAGGGAAGGTGAGGGTGCGGCCGAGATTCTCGTGCATGACCGGCATAAAGAATTCGCGCGCCCTGAGCTGTTCGTCGGCGGCGATATCGGCGACGGTGGAGACCGGCGCGAGCAGCAGCCTGCGCCGCAGCGTCTGGGCGTAGATCTCGCCCTTGGTCATGGTCATGAAGAATCGTTCGACGGCTTCCTCCAGACCGGCCGCTTCGAGTCGATCTTGTTCGGACGCCTTCATGAAGATGCCCGGCGTCCACGACAACCAGTCCTTCTTGACCATCGACTCCGGCGCGAATCCCATCTCGGCCATCCAGTCGATCAGAGCCTTGAGTGAGATACCTGTCAGCAGCGTGGAGATGTAACCATCGCGGCAGCGGAAGACCATCTTGCGGCGGATGCCCATCGAACCGACGTAAACGCCGCTGCGCCTGAGATGGTCGCCATGCAGGATCGGCATCGCCTGCTCGTTCATCAGCGTCCACACGATGCAGGCCTGCATGTTGATCAAAACGCGCTGGCCCTCGCCGCTGGAACCGCGCGCGTAGTGTGCGATCAGCGAGGCCACTGCGGCTTCCGCGCCGGCATGCAATCCAGCCTGCGGCGCGCTCATCTGCAGCGGCGGCCGGCCCTCTTCACCCATCATGTACATCATGCCGCCGGCCGCCCACGTCACGATGTCCGCCGCCTTGTAATCCTTGCCCGGACCGGTGTCACCGAACGGAGTGATGGATGTATGGATCAGCCGCGGGTTGCGCTTGGCCAATGTTTCGTAGCCGAGCCCCAGCGAATCGAGATAGCCGACCGGATGGGATTCGACCAGAAAATCGGCGTGTGCGGCCAAATCGGCGAACAATCCGCGGCCCTCAGCCGATTCCAGGTTCAGCGTGATTGAGCGCTTGCCCGCCTCGTAAGCGATGAAGTAAAGGCTGCGGTCTTGTCCCGGGCGATCCTCGAGAAACGGCGGGATGGTCCGCGTTGCGCATCCAGCCGGCGGTTCGACCTTGATTACATCGGCGCCGAGGTCGGCCATGATCTTGCCGCATAGCGCGCCCTTATCGTCAGTCAGGTCGAGCGCACGGTATCCCTTGAGCAACTCGCAGGTCATCGCGAACCTCGACGCGTGGGGTCCATGGCATCGCCGCGCCAGCGCAGCGCCGCGTTTTAAGGATCGAGCGATGCATACTAGCGCCAAGCGCGCCAGATGTGGAACGCCTAAGGAAAACCAAGCGCTTGCGCGATGAAGCTGTGGGAGCTGCCGGACGCCGCAGCCCGCGACACCGGGGAGTTGAAGGATCTAGTGCGTCGACTGAGAGATCCGCCGCGCGGCGCCAATCGCGGTGGCGTAGTCGGCGTGTTTGGGGATTATCAGGCCGCGCGAGAACATCCGCTCCATCTTCCGCATCCGCTGCATGAAGCGAAACATTCGCGTTAGCTTGCCGGTCAGCACGATGGTCTCCTGCCCGCTCGCGCGCGCGCTCGCGACGCTCAGCACGCCGATGACTTCGACAATCATGTTGATGATCGCCAGCGCCTTGTCCTCGGGTGACGCATCGCCCGTGACCTTGCCAAAGTTGGCCGCCGTGGTGCTGCCCGGAAGATCGCCGACCGGGCCGCCCGCGATATCGCGCACGGTCAGATCGACGCGGCTCAAGTCGCCGCGTTGCGCCATCGCTTCGAGCGTCTCGAGCTTCGACACGCCTAGGATGTGCTTGGCGAGCCCGAGCAGAGTGCCTCCGCCCACGCCCGTGCCGCCGACGTGTTCGATTCTATCCTTGTCGACCGAGACGATCGCGGTGCCGGTGCCGAGCGACACCACCAGCGCCTTGCTCTTGCCGGCTAGTGAAGTGCCCCCGATGCCGATCGCGGTGAACTCGTCGACCTTGGTGACCGGGCGTCCGAGCAGTTCGTCGCCGAGCGCCCGCGCCCCCGCACCGGTTGCTGCAACGGCCGAGACCGAATTGAGACTAAGCCCGAATTCGGCCACGAGCTTTCCCAACGCTCCGGCGGCTGCCGCTACCGGATCGTTTGCTTCGATCGTGACGACGCGGATGTCGCCGTTAGTCAGCAGGACAGCATCGGTGGTCGAACCGCCGATATCAATCCCTACGATCATAGGTGGTGCCGGCTCCTGTCCAGCCCGCAACGAGGCTAAAACAGATGCCACCGGCCGTGCAAACGGCCGCAGCTACAATCGATCGCCGGGGCGCGCACCTGTGCTAGGTTCAATGACGATGGCCCGGCGCAAGGAGACCCTCCAAGATGGGCTGTTCGCCGCGGCCCGCCCCGCGGCGCAGCCGCTGGCGGAGCGGATGCGCCCGCAGAGCCTCGATGAGGTAGTCGGCCAGGAGCATCTGCTCGGTGCTGGCAAGCTCCTCACGCAGATGGCTGCGGCGGGAAAGCTCCATTCGATGATCCTGTGGGGGCCGCCGGGTACCGGCAAAACCACCATCGCCTTGCTTCTCGCCCAAAGCTTGGAGGCCACCTTCAAGTCGATGTCAGCGGTCACCGCCGGAATCGCCGATCTGCGGGCGACTGCGGAGGCCGCGCGTAGCGCGCTCGCGATGGGTGGCCGCCGCACCGTGCTGTTCATCGACGAGATCCATCGCTGGAACAAGGCCCAGCAGGACGCCTTTTTGCCGCACGTCGAGAGCGGGCTAATCACGCTCATCGGCGCGACGACGGAGAATCCGTCTTTCGAGGTAATCGCGCCGCTGTTGTCACGTGCGCGCGTGCTGGTGCTGCATCCGCTGAGCGAGGAGAACATCGCGGCGCTGGTGCGGCGTGCGATGGACGATCGCGAACGCGGCCTCGGTGCATCGGGGCTGAAGCTCGATGCCGCCGCACTTGATGAAATCGTTCGCATCGCCGACGGCGACGCACGCCGCGCCTTGGGTACGCTCGAGGTCGCGGCCGAGCTGGCGCGTCAGGCCGCCAGCGAGGCAACCGCGATCGATCACGTGCGCGAGGCGAGCCAGCATCGGGGGTTGCTCTACGATCGTGCGGGCGAGGAGCACTACAACGTCATCTCCGCGTTCATCAAGAGTATGCGCGGCAGCGATCCGGATGCCGCCATCTACTGGATGATGCGGATGGTCGAGGCGGGCGAGGAGCCGCTGTTCATCGCGCGCCGGATGGTGATCTTCGCTGCCGAGGATGTCGGCAACGCCGACCCGCGAGCGTTGCAGATCGCGCTCGCGGTCAAAGACGCAGTCGACTTCGTCGGCTTGCCGGAGGGCGTTATCCCGCTGGCGCAGGGCGTGACGTATCTCGCCAGCGCACCCAAGAGCAATGCGTCGTACCGCGCGATGCTGGCGGCGCGCGAGGACGTATCGGCGCGCGGCACGTTGCCCGTGCCGATGCATCTCAGGAACGCGCCCACCGGGCTCATGAAGAAGCTCGGCTACGGCGCGAACTACCGCTACCCGCACGACTACGAAGGCGCGTCAGTCGAGCAGGATTACCTGCCGGCCGACCTGCTCGGTCGCCGCTATTACGAGCCCTCTGAGCGCGGCTATGAGAGCCGCATTCGCGAGTTTCTCGAACGATACCGCCAAGCCCGCCGGGCTACGGGGCGGGTTGAAAAGAAGCCCCGGATCGGGTGAACGCGGCGCGGCTGGCCGCGCCGCGTTCACCCGGCGGGGATGCAATCCGGAGTCCGAATCGCGAGTCGTCCTGGTGCCGCGCCCCGCCGCTCGATCGTCAATTGAGATCAGGAAGAGGGTTTCCTGACTCAGCGCGCGCCCAGCACCGCGTCCTTGAGCGCCTTGGCCGGCGTGAAGCGCAAGCGCGTGCGCGCTGGAATCTTGATCGCCTCACCGGTAGCTGGATTGCGTCCCATGCGCGCCTTGCTCTTCCGTTTGCGGAAGATTCCCAATCCGGCGAGCCTCAGCGTTCCTTCCTTCTTGAGTTCCTTCACTACGAGATCGGTCAACTGCTCGAGAGTGGCCTTGGCCTGCTTCTTGTTGATTCCGGACTTCTCGGCGAGATGGGCTGCAACTTGCGCCTGCGTCATCAGCATCCTCCTTGGGATTGCCCGCGTTACGGGTTGTGCATGAGGGTGAACGACTGGCGCGCGTTTTTCAAGTGAGAACGGATCGAAAAACCGGCTTTTTCTGGGCTAAAAGCGATCTTTTGAACAACCCCCAACTCGCGCGCGACTCGATCCTGGCCGCTTCGCGATCGCGGCGTGCCGCGATCAGTAGCGGACTTCGACCAGGCACAGCCCGCAAGCTGGCGCTGATGCAGGCGCTCGCATGCGTTCGCCGCACGCGAGCAACTCGCGCACCGTCTCCGGCCCGAGCTTCGCGCGCCCGGCTTCGACCATCGTCGCGACCATCGTTCGCACCATATGTCGCAGAAAGGCATTCGCCTCGACGCGGTAGATCAGATGGTCGCCGTCACGGAGCCATTCGCTGAAGTTGACGCAGCGCCGGGTCGTCTTCTCTTCGGAACCCAGCGTACGAAACGCCGCGAAGTCATGTTCGCCCAGAAACTCCCGGGCCGCCGCCTGCATCGATTCGAACGCCAGTGGCTCGCGGATGAACCACGCGTATCGGTAGTCGAACGCCGAAGGCCACTCCCGGTTCAGGATCCGGTACTCGTAGACGCGGGCGATCGCATCGCGCCGCGGATTGAAGTCATCGCTCGTCTCGGCCAGTTCGCGCACCACGATGTCAGGCGGCGACAACGCGTTGAGCGCGCGCCGCAGCTCATCAGGCGGCATCCTGCGGGGCGCGGTGAAGGCCGCAACCTGTCCCAACGCATGCGCGCCGGCATCAGTCCGTCCGGCGCCCGCGACGCGCACCTGCTCGCCAAAGATTTGGCGCAGCGCGTCCTCGAGTCGCGCCTGAATCGAGTCCTGCGTCGGCTGCCACTGCCATCCGCAATAGTTGCCGCCGTCGTATTCGAGCGTGAGCCTGACGCGCATCGAGCTGCGCCCGCCTCAATTCATCTTGGGCGTGAGCGCCGGCAGCATCGTCTCGGCGATCCACAGCGCGTTGAGCGCGGCCCTGATCGCGTTGTCGAATACGCAGACCAGCGAAACGCCATGCGGGCCCGCGCCGAAGCTCACCAGCAGCGCCTCTTGTCCGACCGCATCGATGACGCTGGCCCGTTCGCCCTTGTCCAGCAGCATAACGCCCGGCGCGGCGCGCAACCTGCCTTCAGCATCGTTGGCGATGGCACCGGCTGGCAGCGTGAGCGTGATCATCGTCCCATGCAGGACAGGCACGGTCATCACGCGCACGGCCAGATCGCATGCCTGGCTGCCGAGCAGATGCGCCACCTGCGCGCCGATCGCAGATGCGATTTCCTCGCTGCTGTCTTCGGCTTCGATGTTGAACGCGAGCTGCCGCTCATCTTCTTCGATACTCAGGCGTCCGTTGAGCAGGTCGGCCGATTGCCGCGCCAGCTCGCCGACTTGCGCATTGCCGCTGGCGCTGGCGCCGAGCATGACCGTGGCGCTTGCGAAACGCGCGTCGGCTCCCAGAGCGCAGAGCAGAGTCGCGATAGCATGAGCCGCGGGATGCGGAACGCAGAGCACCCCGCCCTCGCCGAGGCCGGCAATCTGTTCGCGCGGCGTCAATCCCGCCGCGACCATCGGAACCGCCGATGGCGCGCGCGTCGCCGCACTTATGTCGATGAGCAGTCCTCCCGGTCGTGCGGCCACGACGTCAGTCGCGAGGCTGCGCGGCACGGCGAGAAACGAGACGTCGAACTGGGCGAGTTCCGCAGGACTGTTGAATTCGGCAACCTTGATGTGATTGCCGGAGACCTCAATACGCGATCCGGCCGAACCCTCCGAGGCGAACAGCGCCAGTTCGGTGCGCGGAAACTCGCGCTCGGCAAGCAGCTCGAGCAATTGGCTGCCGACCGCGCCCGTCGCACCAACCACCGCGACCCGCGGCCCGGCGCCCGGCGTGCTCATCTACTCACGCGGCTCGAGGCTCTCCAGTCGCTCGCGCACCATCCGTCCCATGGCCTTGCAGCCGATGAGCTTGGCGCCAGGTGCGGCGAGATCCGGTGTGCGAAAGCCGTCACGCACGACCGAGTCGACAGCATGCTCAATCGCCTCGGCCTCGGTGCGCATCCCAAGCGAATGTTCCAGCAGCATCGCCGCCGACAGAATCGCGGCCAGCGGGTTGGCCTTGTCCTGGCCCGCGATGTCCGGTGCGCTGCCATGAATCGGTTCGTAGAGTCCCACGCGGAAGCCCGCGCTGTTGAGCTCTTCGCCCAGCGAGGCCGACGGCAGCAGGCCCATCGATCCCGCCAGCATCGAGGCCTCGTCGGTCAGGATGTCGCCGAACAGGTTCTCGGTGACGATAACGTCGAAGTCCTTGGGCCGCCGCATCAGATGCATCGCCATCGAATCGACCAGCACACTCTCGAAGGCGACATCCTTGTATTGCGCGGCCAGCTCGGTGGCGATCTCGCGCCACAGCCGCGAGGTCGAGATCACATTGGCCTTGTCGACCGACGTCAGATGCTTGCGCCGGTTGCCCGCCAGCTCGAAGCCGAAGCGCAGCACGCGTTCGATCTCGGCCTCGGTGTAAAAGCAGGTATCGACCGCCTCGCGGCCAGCAGGGCCTTTGCGTTTCTCGCTCGGCTTTCCGTAATAAATGCCGCCCGTCAGCTCGCGAATCACGACCAAATCGACGCCGGTCACGATCTCAGGCCGCAGCGGCGAGGATGCGATCAGATCCTTGTGCGTTTTGACCGGGCGCAAATTGGCGAACAACCCCAGCGCCTTGCGAAGTCCCAGCAGCGCCTGCTCGGGACGCTGCTCGGCGTTGGGATTGTCCCACTTTGGCCCGCCGACCGCGCCCAACAAAATCGCGTCGGCAGCCTGCGCCTGCTTGAGCACATCGTCGGGCAGCGGTGTCCCATGCGCGTCGAGCGCATGCCCGCCGATGGCGCCCTCCTTGAATTCGAGATCGAGCGCCGCGTCGCGCCCGATCATCTTGAGCACTTGCAGAGCTTCGCCGACGACCTCGGGTCCGATGCCGTCACCCTTCAGAACGAGAATCTTGTAAGCCATGTTCCAAGTCAGGCGCTGGCGCGCCGGGAGCTGTTCAACTCCGATAGCTGCCGCCGATTCGGAGCGGATGTTGTGGACAGGCCACGGGTGGGTCGCTCATGCGTGCATCAATATGCGTGCAAACTGAAGACCGGGAAGCGATGCGGACTGCTCGATACAGCGTTAGCGCACTCGCCCATGCAATTACCCCATCGGGCGCGGTCGCGGCAAGTCCCGCTTGCGTCAGGCACGGGTCTACCGGGCCGCCGGCTATGGTCCCTCGCTCGCGGCTTGCGGTGTGGTTCGATTGCGGGTCGCCAAGCGGTTGAGCGCATTGACCAGCGCCAGTGCGCTGGCCATCACGATATCGCTATGCGCGCCCTGGCCCGCCACCGTCATGCCACGATCGCGCAACAGGCAGCTGACTTCGCCGAGCGCATCGGTGCCGCCGGTAATCGCTTTGACCGCATAGCGCTCGAGGGTCGGCTTGATATCGACGATTTTGTAGATGGCCTTATAACACGCATCGACCATCCCGTCGCCGCTGGCGCTCGCGCTTTTGTCCGCGCCATCGACGCGTAGCGTGACGGTCGCGTGCGGAGTCTCGGTGCTCGACGAGCGCACCTGCAAGTCGACCAGCTCGAAATGATCGGCGCGCCGGCCTTCCTCAGTGATCAGCGCCAGAATGTCGTCGTCGTAAACCATCTTCTTCTTGTCGCAAAGCGTCTTGAAGTCGGCGAATGCCTTGTTGACGTCGATCGACTTGGCATCGACGCCCAAATGCCTCAGCCGATCGACGAACGCGTGGCGTCCCGAATGCTTGCCGAGAACCAGCTTGTTCGAGGGAATCCCGATTTCCTCGGGCTTCATGATCTCATACGTCAGCTTGTACTTGAGCACGCCGTCCTGGTGAATTCCGGCCTCGTGCGCGAAAGCGTTATCGCCCACGATTGGCTTGTTAGGCGGCACCGGCTGCCCGATGACTTGGGAGAGCAGGCGTGAGGCCGGATAAATCTGGCGGGTGTTGATGCGGCTCTGGATGCCGAACAGATCCTTGCGCGTCTTCAGCGCCATCACGACTTCTTCCATTGACGTGTTGCCCGCGCGCTCGCCAATCCCGTTGATCGTGCATTCGATCTGCCGTGCGCCGTTCTTGATCGCGGCCAGCGAGTTGGCAACCGCCATGCCGAGGTCGTTGTGGCAATGCGCGCTCCAAATCACCTGGTCGGCGCCCGGCACTTTCTCGCGCATGTAGGCGAACATCTGGCCGTATTCCTCCGGTATGGCGTGGCCGGTGGTATCGGGCAGGTTGATGATCTTGGCGCCGGCGCGGATCGCTTCAGTGCAGACCGCCACCATGTAATCCCAGTCGCTGCGCGAAGCGTCCTCGCACGAGAACTCGATGTAGTCGAGGTGTTTCTTCGCTCTCGTCACCGCCCAAGTTGCCGCGTTGAGCACGTCCTCGCGATTCATATTCAGCTTGTGCTTCATATGAATCTCCGAGGTCGCGATGAAGATGTGAATCCCCGGCCGCGGCGCCTTGTCCACCGCGCGCAGCGCCTGATCGACATCTTCATCGCGCGTGCGCGATAGGCTCAGCACGATCGGATTTGTGACCGCCTCAGTGACGCGGCGCACCGCCTCGAACTCGCCGGGCGACGACGCGGCAAAGCCGGCCTCGATCACGTCGACGTTGAGCCGGTCGAGCTGGCGCGCGATTGCGACCTTTTCCTCAACGTTCATCGTCGCGCCGGGCGCTTGCTCGCCGTCGCGCAGGGTGGTGTCGAAAATGCGCACGTAGTCTTCGGCTGGTTGCGAATCGGCCTTGCTATCCATCTTCATTCCCCTGCGCCCCGCCGATGTGCGCCAGCCAGACCCGCGGCGTGAAAAAGAAAACGCCCCGGGTGCTGGTTTGGCCCATCACCCGGGGCGTCTTCGCGAAGCTTTTGTCGGCGGCTTATGCCTGCTCCACGACGCTCCTGGCGCTGGGCCCCCTAAGGGCCAAGCTAAGCAGCAGTCCGATGGGCAGGATCTTCAGCATTGTCAAGACCGTAGTCGAATCGCGCTGGCCGAGTCAAGGTGGCACGGCCCGCCGGCGCGGGCGGGCAAGTTTGGACTCCGTAACAGGCGGCGGACGAAGATTGTTTATTCCCTGATTCCGGCGGCGGGTCTAGACTTGTCGTAGTATCGATCGTCTCGGCTCGACGTGCAGCTGTCCGTAAAACACTTCCTGACTCGCATCGGGGCGAGATGTTCTCGCGAGACCATTCGCCAGCTGGACGCGACACTAAACTATCTCGAAGTCGGCAGATGGCTTCGCGAGAAAGGATTGGCGGTTCCCTCCAGGGTCGCCACCAGAGAGGCTGTATTCGCCGCGGTCGCGAGTGCAATCCGCGACAAGCAGGTTCTGTATCTGGAGTTTGGCGTGTGGCAGGGCGTTTCGATGCGCTACTGGAGCAACGCGCTGCACAACCCCGCCTCGCGCCTGAGTGGATTCGACAGCTTCGAGGGGCTGCCCGAAGCTTGGAACCAGAACTACCGGAAGGGCCATTTTTCGACCGGCGGGCAGATCCCGCAGATTGACGATCCGCGAGTGCAATTCTTCAAGGGGTGGTTCGAGGAGACGCTCCCCAAATACCTGCCGCCAGAGCATGAACAGCTGGTAATCAACCTTGATGCGGATTTGTATTCATCCACGATCTTCGTCCTGAACTCCTTACGCAGCCATATCAAAGTAGGCACGTACCTGTACTTCGACGAGTTCTTCGATCGCAACAACGAGCTCAGGGCGTTTGATGAGTTCCTGGCGAAGACTGCAATGCGGTTCGAACTGCTGGCGGCCAGCCGACTGCTCAGAGAAGTGATGTTCAGGCGGGTTGAGTAGTAGTTGTCAGCTCGGAACTCGCCGCAGGGCGAACCTTGCGAAACGCGTTCAGGCGGAGGGCTTCGACTGGCTGTCGGTCGTCGATGGGTCGACCGGGCGCAGTATCGGTGCGACCTCGCCGATACGCTCGCCGCGAGCATACAGGATCGGCCCTGACAGCATATAAGCGACGGATACCGCGAAGGCGCTCACCTGCGGTATCGCGATCGCCAGTGCGATCGCAACCAGCACGATCGCGACGATCTCGACCGGTGCGCGCTGGCGCAGATCCAGCGTCTTGAAGCTGGGATAGGGCACGCGCGAGATCATCAGTCCCGCCAGCACCAGCGTCATCGCGACCGACACGATGGCAAGTGTTCGCGGCGACTCAAGCTCGAAGTAGCTATAGGCTAGCGCCCCCGACGCGATCACCGCCGCCGCGGCCGGCACTGCAAGACCGACGAAGCGGCGCTTGTCGGTAGTGGCAACCTGCACGTTGAAGCGCGCCAGCCTGAGTCCAGCGCATACCACGAAGATCCCGCACACCGTCCATGACCAGGGAACCATTGGCTTCAACGCCTTCATGTAGACCAATGCGGCTGGTGCGACGCCGAAAGCCACGATGTCGGAGAGGCTGTCGTACTCCAGTCCGAATTGGCTGGAAGTTCGCGACGCGCGAGCGATACGACCATCCAGTCCATCACACATGAAGGCAATCGCGATCAGAACGGCGGCGACTTCGAAATGTCCGTTGATCGATGAGATCAGCGAGTAGAAGCCGGCCAGCAGCCCGAGCGAAGTGACCGTCGCTGGCACCAGGAACACGCCGCGCCGCAACGGCTCGGCAACCCGCTGGCGGCGCGCGCGCAAGCGCCCCGATATCAGCCGCATCGTGGCGCGATTGCGGCTATGCTGGCCGCCGGCCCGGTTCACGGCTCTGGCTCTCCGATCACTGTCAGCCCGGCCCGTACGCGGTCGCCGCGCGTCACAGTGACGCGGTAGTCCGCGGGAAGAAAATGATCGACGCGGCTGCCGAACATGATTAGCCCGATCCTCTGCCCCGCCTGCACCTTATCATGCGGCCGCACGCGGCACACAATTCGGCGCGCGAGGTAGCCGGCGACCTGCACCATCGCATGCTCGCGCCCCACGCTATCGCGTATCACGAGCAAATTGCGCTCATTGTGCTCGCTCGCATGGTCGCTGAATGCCGCGCGGAACTCGCCGGGCGTCCACTCGACAGCGGTGATTTCGCCTGCGATCGGCGCGCGATTGACGTGCACGTTGAGCGGCGACATGAAGACCGACACACGCTGGCATCGCGTTGCGGGACGACCCGGCGGCGCGCCTTCGCCGACATCGACGACCCTCCCGTCGGCACCCGATAGCACGGCACCCTTGGGCGCGGTCGCGAACCGATCCGGGTCACGAAAGAAGGCCGCGGTCGCCACCGCGGCAAGAAGAATCGAGCCGGCGAGGATAGACAGGCCAACCAGCCAGAGCGCGGCCGCGAGCGCGGCGATCGCCAGAATCATCGCGGCGCCTTCCGGCGCGACGCGGCAGATGGCGGCAATGCGCCAGAGCGCGGCGCGGATCGCGCCCGGCGCGCTGTCATGCGGACCGTCCAAAGGCTCAGTTCTTGGTCTTGTCGACCAGCCGATTGCCCGCCAGCCACGGCATGAATGAGCGTAACTTGCGCCCGACCTCTTCGATCGGATGATGTTCGCCCTCGGTGCGCAGCTCGCGGAAGTGCGGCAGGCCGGCGCGATACTCGGTGATCCATTCATTAGCGAACTTGCCCGATTGGATGTCGCCGAGCAGCTTCTTCATCGCTTCACGCGCCTGCGTGCCGATCACGCGCTTGCCACGCGTCATATCGCCATACTCCGCGGTGTTGCTGATCGAGTAGCGCATGTTCGAAATGCCGCCCTCATAGATCAAATCAACGATCAGCTTGACCTCATGCAGGCACTCGAAATACGCCATCTCGGGTGAGTACCCGGCCTCGACCAGAGTCTCATAGCCGGCGCGGATCAGCTCCGTGATGCCGCCGCATAGCACCGACTGTTCGCCGAACAGGTCAGTCTCGGTCTCCTCCTTGAACGAGGTCTCGAGGATCGCGGCGCGGCCGCCGCCGATCGCCGATCCGTATGCCAGACCGATCTTCTCCGTATCGCCGGTGGGATCCTGATGAACCGCCAGCAGGCATGGCACGCCGCGCCCCTTGGTGTATTCGGAACGCACCAGATGGCCGGGGCCTTTGGGCGCGATCATGAAGACGTTGACGTCCTTGGGCGGCTTGATGAATCCGTAGTGGATGTTGAAACCGTGGCCGAAGGCGAGATACTTGCGGGGCTTCAGGAAGGGTCCGATCTCGCTCTGATAGATGTCGCCGCCGGCCTCGTCCGGCACCAGTATCATGATGATGTCCGCTTGGCGGCCCGCCTCGGCGGTTTCGAAGACCTTCAACCCCTGGCTGGTGGCCTTCTCCCACGATTTACTGCCCTTCGCCAAACCGACGCGGACGTCCATCCCGCTATCGCGCAGGTTGAGCGCGTGCGCATGGCCTTGGCTCCCAAAGCCGATGATCGCGATTTTCTTCGGCTTGAGCACGCTCAAGTCGGCATCGCGGTCGTAATATACCTTCATCTACTCGTTCTCCCTGGGGCGGCGATGGTTATGGTTGCCGAGCTGCACCGAGCGCGCCATCGCAATCTTGCCGGAGCGTACCACTTCCTTGACGCCAAGCGGACGGACCAGCGCGATGAACGCCTGGATCTTGTCGGTGTCGCCGGTAATCTCGACGGTCAACGAACGCGATCCGATATCCACTACATGCGCGCGGAAGGCCGCCACGATTGAGTCGAGTTCGGCGCGCGTGCGCTCGTCGACTGCGACCTTGATCATCACCATCTCGCGGTCGACGGTATCGACATCCTTGAAGTCGGTGATTTTGATCACCGACACCAGCTTGTTGAGCTGTTTGTTGATCTGCTCGAGGATCTGGTCGTCGCCGGAGGTCACCAGCACGATCCGCGAGACGGTCGGATCGGTGGGATCCTCGTTGACGGTCAGCGATTCGATATTATAGCCGCGGCTCGAAAAGAGGCCCGCGACGCGCGCCAGTACGCCGAATTCGTTCTCGACCAGGACGGAAATGGTATGGCTTGGCATACTGTAAGCGTTTGACGCGCATCGCCCCGAACCGGCCGACTAGCTGGCTTGATGCTGATAGCGATCCAAGATCGCCATCATGCGATCCTTGGAAGCCAGCTTGAGTTTCTGGATGCGCTTCTTTTCGAGCTCCTCTTCGGCGGTCAGCCAGACCTTGTTGCGAAAGTCATCGAGCCGAAGCTTAAGTTCGAGATGCTCCTGATAGAGGGCCTTCAACTCCTCGTCGTGGGCCGCATGCTGCTGGATGAGGTCCTCTTCTCTGCGCTCCATAATGGCTCCTTGCCGGTTATGGCTCCGCGCCCCGCCGCGAGCCGCGCATCGGGCGGTCGAACGTAGAGCGGTTGGAGACTTGCGACTGAATCGACGTCATGTTCGGCAATTCGCGCCGCACCCAGCGCCGCCATCCACATCCCGCGAGTGCCGCTATGCAACAGGTTCACCGTCCGCGCCCGTCCGCCAATCGCGCCGACCAGTAACCCGTCGCCGGAGGCAATTTCCTCTACCACGAACACCGCTTCCCCGGCCTTCTCGGCCAGTAGCTGCTCAAGCCTCACGATCGGTTCGTTCGTTAGTTTCTCTAGCCCATCGGGGCCAATGCGGTAAAGACCGGCGTAGACTTCGCCCTTACGCGCATCCACCAGTGGGCAGATCAGCTGACCCGGCGCTAGTGTTCCATCCGCTGCCGCCGCCACCGCCATGCCTTCCAGCGAGCCGATTCCGGTGACCGGACATCCGCAACCCATCGCGATTCCCTTGGCATAACTGAGCCCGATCCGGAGGCCCGTGAACGATCCCGGGCCGATTCCGACCGCAATTCCGGCCAAGTCGACCAGTTTTACCCCCGCCTCATGCAGCAATTCGTCGATGGCCGCCGGCAAGGCTGAACCATGCGAGCGGACCGGCCGGGCGAGGCTGCCCATTGGCCGTCCGCGCGAGACAAGTCCCAAGATGGCAATGGAGGTTGCGGTATCCAGGCCCAAAACCGGGCCAGTCGAAGCGCCAGCGGCCAGCAGCCGCTCAGCCCTGAACAATCCGCGAGATATCATTGATGATGACGAAGGCCATCAACGTCACGAGTAGAAACAACCCCACCTGTTGAGCGATCTCGCGATGGCGCAACTGGAGCGGCCGTCCGCGCACGCCCTCGAACAGAAAGAACAGCAGATGGCCGCCGTCGAGCATCGGCACCGGCAATACGTTGATGATACCCAGCTCGATGCTGAGCATCACAGCGAACAGCGCGATACTGGCGAAACCCGCGCGCGCCTCGCGCCCAGCGAGCTGTGCGATCATGATTGGGCCGCCAAGCGCCTGGCGCGCCGGCGTCGAGCCGTCAATGATGCGAACGATTCCGACCACCAGCGTCGATGTAATCCGCCCGGTTTCGAGAAATGCGCGCTCGACCGCGCCCAGTGGCCCCACGCGATGCAGCTCAGAGTCGCCCCGCGGTGTTACCCCGATGATCCAGGCGGAGGCGGTGTCGCCGTACACCGTCGACTGATTGTCGCGCACGGCCTGCAACACCGCGCTGATCGGGAGCTTCAGACCGCCCTCGGTGCGTTCAAGTGTGAGCGCGATCGGCGAGCCGCTGCTGGACTTGACAATCGAGGAGAGATCGTCCCACGCTGCGATGGGCTTGCCATTGATAGATACGATATGGTCGCCTGGCTTGAGTCCTGCGCGCTCTGCCGGCAGGTCCTTCTTGACCTGCCCAACAACCGGCAGCAGCCGCGGCACCCCGTACAGGAAGACGACCGTCAGTAGCACCGGCGCGAGTGCGACATTGGCCAGCGGCCCCGCCAGTACGATTGCCACTCGTTTGAAAAGCGGCTGGCTCGGGAACGATCGCTCGCGCATCCGGCGGACCAGTGCAGCCGGCGGATGCTCACCAATCGAACTGAAAGCGTCGCGCACCGAGCCCTTGGCCGCGATCTCTTCGAGCAGGATCGCTTCATCCAAATGCAACGGCCGTGTCAGCCCGATGGCCGTTGCTCCTGCCGAGCCATGAGCATCGGCGCACGCCAGCCGCGCTACCGCGAGTAATCGATCCTCTTCGCTGTCGGCCGCCGGCGGCGCGATCAACGACTTCTGCGCGCTGCCAAGGAGATCCTTGCCAATTTCCTCAAGGTAGGCCTGAACATCCTGCGCGACCGGGTGGTCCTCACCGATCTCGTCGCCGAGCATCTTGACGTAACCGCCGAATGGCGTGGCGCCGATCGAGTAGTCGGTTTCGCCGCGGCGGAATCCGAAGATCCGCGGCGGGTAGCCGATCGAAAAGCGGACCACTCGCACCCCCGCCCATTTCGCAACCAAGAAGTGGCCGACTTCATGAACAAGGACGAGCAAGCCGAGGACGGCGGCCGCAGCGATGATCGAGATCAACATCAGTTACCCCACCCGAGACAATGCGGCGCCGCTGGAGACATCACTGGAAGTAGTAGTAAGTAAACACAACCGCAAACACCAAGCTACACGTCCGATCAAGCAGCCCGCCGTGCCCGGGAAAGAGCACGCCAAAGTCCTTCACCTTCGCCATTCGCTTGTAAGCGGAGCCCGCCAAGTCACCGAGCTGCGAAAGAACATTGATCGCGATCGACACCTCGATTATCTGCCTTGCGTCCATTGACGGCACGGTCAAGGGGCGTATCAGCAACCCCGCCAGCATGGCGGCCATCAGCGACCCGATGGCGCCTTCGACCGTCTTGTTGGGGCTTACGCGTGGCAGCAGCTTGACCCGCCCGATCGCCAAGCCGGTGAAATAGGCGCCAGAGTCGCTCACCACCACCAATATAAGCATCAGGATTAGCGGTGCGATGCCGCCCGGGGCATCGCGCAGTATCGCGAAGTATGGGAACAACACGCCCACGTAGAGGCCGCCTATGAGACAAAGGGCAGTTGCGGGCAAGCCGTCCTTGGAGCCAACGGCTGCCACACGCACGATCAGCGACAGCATCGCGAGGATCACCAGCACCGCTATCCACCAACCCGCGGCGCCCGTGGCCAGCACCGCTAGAGCGGGCGCGCCGCCGGCCAGCGCGACGATCGCGACCAGCATCGGTTGCCCGGCGGCAGCGACCGAGCAGATTTCGTACAGACCGACGGCGGTAAGTGCTCCGATAAAGGCGCTGAACAACGAGGCAGGCGCGAAGAGGACAATCAGGAGGACCGCGGGCAGCGCGACCAGCGCGGTCCAGACCCTAGTTCGCAGCACGCAGGCGGGAATCCGGCGAGGCGCGTTCAACCGTGCCGAAGCGCCGCTCGCGCCGCTGGTAGGCGGCCAGCGCGCCGAGGAAATCGCGTTCGCGAAAATCAGGCCACAGGGTTTCGGTGAAATACAGCTCCGTGTAGGCCATCTGGTAGAGCGAGAAATTGGACAGCCGCTGCTCGCCCGAAGTCCTAATCAGGAGGTCGGGATCGGGCAATTCCGCGGTATCGAGATTCGCCGCGACAGTCGAATCATCGATCTGGTTGGGCTCAAGGCGCCCGGCGGCGACCTCGGTGGCGATGCGTCTGACGGCACGCGTCACGTCCTGGCGGCCACCGTACGAAAGCCCCAGGGTCACGGTCATCGAGTCGTTGCCGGCGGTCAGGCGAATCGCCTCATCGAGCGCGCGCTGAACGGGTCCGGGCAGGCGCTGCGGATCGCCGATCGCACAGAGCTTGATGCCGCGCTTCATCATGCGTTTGGTCTCAGTGAGCAGATAGCGCCGCAGCAGCTCCATCAGGAAGCGCACCTCGTCGGTGGGGCGCTGCCAATTCTCGCTGGAGAACGCGAACAGCGTCAGATAAGGAATGCCCAGTTCGCGCGCCGCCTCCACCACTGCGCGCACCGAATCCTTGCCGCGGCGATGACCCTCGAAACGCGCCAGTCCGCGGCGCGTCGCCCAGCGCCCGTTGCCATCCATGACGATGGCCACATGGCGCGGTAGCCGGCTGGGATCCAACGAGAGCTCAGGGAACTCGTTAAACGGCAGTGATGAGATCACGGGCTGCGCGGCCTTCGGATCGCCGGGCGGATGCGGTTGCGGCGTCCTCAAACCTCCATGACTTCGGCTTCCTTGGCAGCCAACACCTTGTCGAGTCTCTCGATGAACTCGGTGGTGAACTGCTGGACCTTGGCCTCGCCGGAGCGCAGATCATCGTCGGTGATCTGCTTCTCCTTGTTCAGCTCTTTGAGCATCTCGTTCGCGTCGCGGCGGTGATTGCGGATCGAGACGCGGAACTCCTCTGCGACCTTGCGGATGTGCTTGACCAGGTCCTTGCGGCGCTGCTCGGTCAGCTCGGGAATGGGAATCCGCAACACCTTGCCGTCGTTCATCGCGGTCAGGCCGAGATCGGACGATGAAATCGCCTTCTCGATCTCATGCATCGAGGACTTGTCGTATGGTGTCACCACCAGCAGCCGCGGCTCGGGAGCCGCCAGTCCCGCCAGTTGGCGCAGGGGAGTCTTGGCGCCGTAGTAGTTGACGTGCAACCCTTCCAGCAGCGCGGTCGAGGCGCGTCCGGTTCGCACCCGCGTCAGTTCATGCCTGAAGGCGCCGACCGCCTTGTCCATCTCGGAGCGCGCTTCTTCGATTACCTCGTCCTTCATCGTTCAGGATCCGCCGTCGACCCGCGTTCCGACCGGCTCACCCGCCACCGCGCGTCTAATATTACCCTCTTTGCGAAGATTAAAAACAACGATCGGCATCTTGTAATCCATGCACATCGAGATCGCCGTCGAGTCCATCACCTTGAGGCCCTTTTGGAGCACTTCGATATAGGTAAGGCGGTCAAAGCGTTGTGCGTTCTTGTCCACCGCCGGATCGCGATCGTACACGCCGTCCACCGTATGGCTGCCCTTGAGAATCACCTCGGCGCCGATCTCCATCGCGCGCAAGCTCGCCGCGGTATCGGTGGTGAAGTACGGATTGCCGGTGCCGGCCGCGAACACCACCACCCGGCCTTTCTCCAGATGGCGCACGGCACGGCGGCGGATGTAGGGCTCGCATACGGCCTGCATTTCGATCGCGGACTGCACGCGGGTATGCACGCCGATTCGCTCGAGCGCATCCTGCATCGCCAGCGAGTTGATCACGGTGGCGAGCATCCCCATGTGATCGGCGGTGGTGCGATCCATGCCACGCCGTTCGTAGTCGCTGCCGCGCAGCATGTTGCCGGCGCCGATTATGAGCGCAAGCTGGACACCTTGCGCGACCACTTCCTTGATCTCGGCGGCAATCGCGGCCAGCGTTTCATGATCGATGCCAGCGCCTTGCGCTGGAGCCAGCGCTTCGCCGGAGAGCTTCAGCAGGACACGATGGAACCGCGGCTTCAATGCCGCAACGCCGCCGCTGTCGCTCATTGCCGCCGTCCTCCGTCCCCCGTTCGCATCGCCATCCCCCCTGCGACGTTTTCCGGCCCGTGCTGCTCAGGCCGGCGGGCTGCCGCTGTCGCCGCTCTGGCCGAGCTGGAAGCGGACGAACCGCCGGATCTCGATCTTCTCACCGACCTTCGCCGAGTATTCAGTGATCAGATCGGAAATAGTGCGCGCCGGATCCCTCATGTAGCCCTGCTCCATGAGGCACACGTCATGGAAGAACTTTTCCAGCTTGCCGTCGACGATCTTGCCGATTAGGGCCTCGGGCTTGCCGGCTGATTGCGAGGCATAGATTTGGCGCTCCTGCAGGATCACCTCAGGCGGAATCTCTTCGCGGCGCACGCAGCGCGGACTGCCCGCGGCGATTTGCATCGCGATTTCCTTCACCAGCGCCTGGAATTCAGGCGTCTTCGCCACGAAGTCGGTTTCGCAGTTGACTTCGACCAGCACGCCCAGCTTGCCGCCCGCGTGGACGTACGATCCGATCGAGCCGTCGGAAGCGGCGCGCGTCGCGCGCTTGGCCGCCTGCGCGATACCCTTCTGGCGCAGCCAGGTAATCGCCTTCTCGATATCGCCGGCCGACTCGCCCAGCGCCTTCTTGCAATCCATCACCCCGGCGCCGGTGCGTTCGCGAAGCTCCTTGACCACTCCCGCACTGACTTCAGCCATCGGTCTCCCTTTGGATGTATCGTCGACCGCGGCCCAAAGCGCCGCCGCCGACATGAGATCAATTTATGACAGAACTCCGCAGGCGAGGGCAGCCACTCCCTTCCGCGGCCGGCTCAAACCGTCTGGGAGGCTTCGGGCGCCGATGCGGCAGTCTCGGCCCCACCGTCGGACTGGCCCTTCTGGCGCTCTTCACTCAATCGCCGCCCCTCGATCATCGCGTCAGCAACCGCGGCGGTGAACAGCTTGATCGCGCGGATGGCGTCGTCGTTGCCCGGGATGCGATGCGCGATCAGGTCCGGGTCGCAGTTGGTATCCACCACCGCGACCACCGGGATACCGAGCCGATTGGCCTCGGCGACCGCGATCTCCTCTTTGACCGTATCGATCACGAACAGAGCGTCGGGCAGCTTGCGCATGTTCTTGATGCCGCCCAGCGTTCCCAGCAGCTTCTCGCGCTCGCGCCCATGCTCGATCATTTCGCGCTTGGTGAACGCCTGGATCATCTCGGGATCGGCCGTCATTTCTTCGAGCTTGCGCAGCCGGTCGATCGAGGCGCGGATGGTGGCGAAGTTGGTGAGCATCCCGCCCAGCCAGCGGTTGTTGACGTAGAATCCGCTGCAGCGTTCGGCTTCTTCGCGGATGATGTCCTGGGCCTGCTTTTTGGTGCCTACGAACAGCATCGTCCCGCCGTCGGCCGCCAGATCGCGCACGAAGTCGTACGCCGTGCGAAACATCTTGACGGTCTGCTGCAGGTCGATGATGTAAATGCCATTGCGGGCGCCGAAGATGTACTGCTTCATCTTCGGATTCCAGCGGCTGGTCTGATGACCAAAGTGAACACCAGCTTCCAGCAGCTGCTTCATGCTGATTTCAGTCATAACGGTTCGTCTCGATTCCTCCGCTGCAGATACTAATCGACGGCTGGCCCGGCTGCCAGCCGCCGATTCAGTACGATCATTGGCGATGAGCTGCGCTTAGGTGTTCATCGATTCGAGGAATTCCTCGTTGGTCTTGGTCCCTTGCATCTTGTCGAGCAGGAATTCCATCGCCTCGACCGCGTTGAGCTGCGAGAGCAGTTTGCGCAGGATCCAGACCCGGTTGAGGGTGCTGCGCGGCAGCAACAATTCCTCTTTGCGGGTGGTCGAGCGCTGGATATCGATAGTCGGGAAGATGCGCTTTTCCAGCAGCCGGCGATCCAGCGCGATCTGCTGATTACCGGTGCCCTTGAACTCCTCGAAGATCACCTCGTCCATCCGGCTGCCGGTATCGACCAGCGCGGTGGCAATGATCGTCAGGCTGCCGCCGTCCTCGGTATTGCGCGCCGCGCCGAAGAATTTCTTGGGCTTGTGCAGCGCGTTGGAATCGACGCCGCCCGACAGGATTTTCCCCGAGGGCGGAACCACCGTGTTGTAAGCCCGCGCCAATCGCGTGATCGAATCGAGCAGGATCACCACGTCGCGGCCGTGTTCGACCAGGCGCTTGGCCTTTTCGCTGACCATCTCGGCGACCTGCACATGGCGCGTGGCCGGCTCATCGAAGGTCGAGCTCACCACCTCGCCCTGCACCGAGCGGAGCATGTCGGTGACTTCCTCGGGGCGTTCATCTACCAGCAGCACGATCAGCACGACTTCGGGATGGTTGTGCGCGATCGCCTTGGCCAGCGCCTGCAACATCATGGTCTTGCCGGTGAACGGCGCCGCGACGATCAGTCCGCGCTGGCCCTTCCCGATCGGCGCCACCAGGTCGATGATGCGGGTGGTGTAGTCCTCGTGGTCGTACTCCAGGTTCAGCTTCTGCTCGGGATACAGCGGCGTCAGGTTGTCGAACAGGATCTTGTCGCGCGCTTTCTCGGGTTCCTCGAAGTTGATCGATTCGACCTTGAGCAATGCGAAGTAGCGCTCGCCTTCCTTGGGCGGGCGGATCAGCCCCGAAATCGTGTCGCCGGTGCGCAGATTGAACTTACGGATCTGGCTGGGTGAGATGTAGATGTCGTCGGGGCCGGGCAGATAGTTGTAATCGGGCGCGCGCAGGAAGCCGAAGCCGTCGGGCAGGATCTCGAGCACTCCCTCGCCCATGATCGAGCCGTTGCGCGCGGATTGCGCCTGCAGGATGGCGAAGATCATCTCCTGCTTGCGCATCCCGGTGGCGCCTTCGATATCGAAGTCGCGCGCGGTATGCGCCAGTTCGGTGATCTTCGCGCCCTTGAGCGCCTTGAGGTTGAGCACGCCGCCTTCGGTCAGCACGACCGCTGGCGCGCCATTGGCCGCGATCGCGGCAGCCGCTCTGGGATTCTCCGGCGCGTTCATCGCGCCACCTTCGTGACGGTCATCCATCATTGCATCCGCTCCGTCGTGATTGCGGACCGGACCTCTTCCACCCCTGCCCATGTGTCTCCCCCGGAATTTCCTGTCGGATGGTGCCTGCAAACGATACTCTCCAGTACTTGGTATAGAACTCTGAATTTAAACCGCGCCGCATGTTGCGGCTGGTTGGGTCCCCTGGGTTGTGGCGGCCGGGTCTACTGACAAAGGGCGCGTGCGTTCGAGAACTACGGGCCGCTTCGGGGACTGGTGAAGTGGAAATCCCGCCGAGTACTGACAGCCATAAGTGCGGGATGCTTTATGACAAGTATCCGACCGCTGGCGCACTGTCAACGGGGGGTACTGCGGTTCTTGTCATCCTGAGCCGGTGAGCGACGCGAGCCGCGTCGAAGAGTCTGTCCTGAGGCTTCCGAAGGAATCAACGCGGAGCGATTTGCCTGAACTGCTGGATTTTCTTGCGGGACCACACTACGATCCGAGTTCAGCGAGCAGCGCTTTCGCGTCCTTCAGATCCGCCGTATCGAAGCCTTCGGTGAACCAGCCGTAGATTTCCGCGAGCATCGCGCGCGCCTCATCGCGCTTGGCTTGGCGGTCGAGCAGCCGCGCGAGGCTCATGGTGGCGCGCAGTTCGTATAACTTCGCGCTCTGGCGTCGGGCGACTTCGATGGCCGCTCGGAAACATTTTTCTGCTGCCAGTATGTCCGGCGCATCCCGCATCATCGAAAGCTCACCCTTGAGCCGGTAAATGTCAGCCTCATCCTGACGGTTGCCATTACTCTGCACGCGTTGCAGCATCTGATCGACCAGCTCGCCGGCCTCGCTCGAGCGGCCGGCCCGAAGGTATCCCTCAGCCAATGGGAAGAGTCCCCAGGTGGGAATCACCATGCCGGCTGACTCGGCCGCTTTGATGCCTCCGCGCATCTCGGCGATGCCTTCCTCGACTTGCCCTTGGTAGCTCAGCGCCCAGCCTTTCATGATGGTCGAGATCCCGACGATCGCTCCCAATCCATGCTCAATCGAAGTCTCGATACATAGCCTTGAATGCTCCAGTGCCGACTGTGGAGACCGGCGCCAATAGTCAAGCATGCTGGCAATATGAGAAGCGGTCACGGTCGGATCCGGCAGGCCAAGACCTCGCACCCAAGCGAGTGTTTCTTCGCGCCGCTTGATCGCCTGGTCGCTGAACCCAAGCATCAGCAGCACCAAGGCGAGAAGCGAACGGGACACCACCAGATTCTCGAGCGCTCGCCCGCGAAGATCGCCGAATCCTGCTGAGACCAATGGCTCCAGGTAGCGCCGCGCAGCCGCGTAGTCTCCGATCCAATACAGGACCTCGCCGAGGGCGCCACTGGCCAGCGCTGAATTGCCGGGATCGCTCGAGCGCCCGGCGAGCGCCATTTGCTCTTCGGCCAGATGCCTGGCTTCCTCCAGTTCCACTCTGAACAGACTCGACCATCGTAGTCCGTCCAACACGAGATATAGCCGAGCGTCGTCACCGATCAGCGTGCAAAGCTCTCGCGCGCGCTTGAAGGAGAGTATCGCTCCCGGCGCCGCCCGTCCGGTGGTCACTTGGATCATCTGGCCCTTGCCGATCTGAATGCGGAGTTCAGCGCGCGAACGCCCGGGACTTTCGGGAAGCGCGCGGACTCGCTCCAGCCCGGCATCGAGATAAGCCTCGGCCTCGGAGTAGGCGGCACGTTGGGCCGCCTGTTCGCCAGCGCGGCACAGGTACTCCACCGCCTTCGCCCCGTTCTCGCTTCGGCCGTAGTGGCGCGCCAGGTCGGCCAGATGATCATCGAGGGATGATGCGTACAGCGATTCTATCGCTCGCGCGGCGCGCTCATGGAGCATCTTGCGGCGCTCGCTCAGAATCGAGTTGTAGGCGACTTCCTGCGTAAGCGCGTGCTTGAAGGTGTACTCGACGTCTCCGACCGCCGGCTGCTCATAGATGAACTCTGCCAGCTGCAAGTTGGTGAGCATCTGCTCCGGGTCATCGGAACCCTCACCCTGACCCTCTCCCGCAAAGGAGCGGGCGAGGGGAGTAGAGGGATGACCCTCCACCGCGACTGAGCGGGCGAGGGGAGCGGAAGGACGGCTCTCTGGCGCCTCGCCCGTTCCCGTGCGGGAGAGGCCGCCGGAGGGCGCGTCCGGCGGGTGAAGGTGCAGGACTTCCTTGATCAATCGCGACGGGAACTCCTTGCCGATAACCGCCAGCGTCTGCAGCAGGTCCTTCTCTTCCGCTGGCAGCCGATCGATGCGCGCGGCAAGAATCGCCTGCACGGTCGGCGGTATCTTCAGCTCGCCCAGCGGCTTGGTGAGCTTGACGGTGCCGTTGCGCACCAGTGCTCCTTCATCCAGCAGCACCTGCACCGTTTCTTCCATGAAGAACGGATTGCCCTCGGTGCGCTCAATGATCAGGCGGCGAAGCGGCGCGAGTTCGGCGCTGTCGCCCAGCAGCGCGGTCAGCATCTCCTCGGCGCTCTCTTTGCCCAGCGGGTCGAGCCGCAGCTGCGTGTAGTAGGTTTTGCTACCCCACAGATGAGTGTACTGGGGCCGATAGTTCACCAGTAGCAAGAGACGCGAAGTGCCGATCGAGTCGGCCAGCAGACTCAATAGCGCCTGGGTCTCGTCATCGATCCAGTGCAAGTCTTCGAACATGACCATCAGCGGCTGATTGAGTGACTCGCGCAGCAGGATGCGCTTGATCGCATCGAGCGTGCGTCGCTTCTTCACCTGCGCGTCCATCTGGGCCAGCGGATCTTCGCCTTCGACGATGCCGAGCAGCCCGAACAAGTACGGCAGCGTGTCCTCCAGCGAGCGGTCGAGCGCCAGCACTCTCCCCGTGACCTTCTCGCGCCGGGTACGCTGGTCGTCTTCAGAAGCGATCCGGAAATAGCGGTGCAGCAGATCGATCACCGGCAGGTAGGCGCTGGCCTTGCCGTGCGAGACTGAGAAGGTCTCGAGCACCATCCAGCCCGACTGGTTCTTGGCCTTGAACTCGAAGAACAGCCGCGATTTGCCGGTCCCCGCTTCCGCCATCGCCGCGACGATCTGCCCGTGACCGGACTTCGCGCGTTCGGCCGCCGCTTCCATCGTCGCCATCTCGCGATCGCGCCCGACGAATCTGGTCAGACCGCGGCCCGCCGAGCGTTGCAGCCGCGTCCGCAGCGGGCCCAGGCCGGTCACCTCGTAC
>JBGPUE010000044.1:0-28051 GCA_041491005.1 Binataceae bacterium (SeqCode)
CGCTTGAGGGCACGCGCGGCAGCTACCGGCTGGTGAGGCCCATCGAACGATTGCAGGTCCCGTCCACGGTGCAAGCGCTGCTGGCGGCGCGCATCGATCGACTCGGCGAGCGCGAGAAGCAGCTCCTGCAGGCAGCGGCGGTGATCGGCAAGGACTTTCCCGAACCGATTCTCCAGCGCGTAGTCGGGGAGATCGGCCGGTTGCCGCTGTCGGAAACAGATCTCCGCGCGGCGCTGCGCCTCCTGAAGGACGCCGAATTCATCTACGAGCAGTCGCTCTATCCGGTGGCGGAGTACACCTTCAAGCACCCGCTGACGCAGGAGGTGGCGTTGCGCTCGCAGCTCCAGGAGCGGCGCCGGCGCACGCATGCCGCCGTGGCCCGTGCGCTCGAAGCGGCGCATGCGGACCGTCTCGACGAGACCGCCGCGCTGCTCGCGCATCACTACGAGGAAGCGGCGGAGACCGGCGCCGCGGCGCGCTGGCACCGGCGCGCCGCCGAATGGGCTGGGCTCAACGACATCAAGGCGGCGCTGCGTCACTGGCAGCGGGTGCGCGAGCTCGCCCGGCAAGTTGGCCACGGGTCGGAAGCGGCCGCGCTCACGATCGTGGCATGTTCACAGGCCCTCACCCACGGGTGGCGCCTCGGGGCGTCGGCGACGGAGTGGGCGGAGCTGTTCGAGGAGGGCTGCGCCGCCGCGGATCGCGCCGGGGACCTGGCGGCACTGGCGATGCTCAACGCCAGCTACAGCGCGGTGCGCGGTAACAATCAGGGGATCGCCCCTGACTGGGTGCGTTATGCCGCCGAGGCGGTTCGGATCGCCGACCGCACCGGCGACGCGGCGCTCCGCTGCGGGACGCGTGGCTATCTGTTGATAGGGCACCAGTTGAGTGGACAGCTGCGGGAAGCGGAACGTGTCTGTGACGAGATTATCGAGCTGGCCCGCGAAGATCCTCACCTCGGCGCCCATGTGGCGGGCTTCAGTCCCTTGCTGGCCGCGCGCTTGATCCGCCATCGCTGCATCGGCTTCACACGCGACCCCGCGACGTCACTGCGGGAGCTTCCGCTCATGCGCCAGTTCGCTTTGGACAGCGGCTACCCGGAACAGGCTCTCTGGGCTTTGAGTGGAGAAGCGGAGTTCAAATGCGCCCTCGGCGGCTCCGGCGGAACGCGTGCACTGGCGCAGGCAGCGGCACGGCTGGCGGAGAACCTCGGCGTCGCAAACGAGATCCTGGCAGCTCTCATCCTGTGCGACGCAGTCGCCTGCGACCGCGAGTGGCAACCCTTGCTGGACGCGGCCGGTGACTCCCTTCGACTGATCCGTGAGCGCGGCGCCTCGCGGCTGTACGAGCCGAGTTTCCTCGCGCATATCGGCGCCGCGCAGCTCGAACTCGGCAACCTGGAGGCCGGCCGCGCGGCGGCGGAAGAGGGAGTCGTTTTCATGCGCGAATCAAAGTCCGCGAGCAACCCGCACAGCTACGCCGTGCTCGCACGCGCCCAGCTCGCGCTGGGCGAGCCGGCGACCGACATCGCACGCACACTCGACGAGTACGCAGCGCTCTTGGAGCGCACAGAGTTTCGCCTCTTCGAGGGCGAGCTGCATGAGCTGCGGGCTCGCTTGGCCGATCGTGAGGGCCGCCACGCCGAGAAGGCCGCCGCCCTGCAACGCGCTTACGATTGCTACACCAGCTTCGGCATGAGCCAGCAGGCGACGCGGATGAAGGAAGCGATAGGTCGTTAGGGTGTTACGTCGTCAGGGTCTCTGTTCGAGTATTCTGCTGGCGGCTATCTTCGCCGCCAGCGGCGCGGCAGCAGCGCCATCTTCAACCTCTGCCGGTCCGAGTCCAGATGGATCGAGCTCATCGGCTGCGGGAGCTGGTGAACCGATACCCGGCATGATCATTCATGGCGGCAACTCGGGCGACTACGCGCGATATATTCCTGTCGCGGGCGCCGCCGCTTTGAAGCTCGGCCTGAAGATGAACATCAAGCCCGCCCGGCACTTGCGATGGTCAGAAGGCTTCCAACAAGCGACCGAGAAGTACTCGGGGCAGGTCACGCTGGATGCCGAGGACAACATTCAGAACTACATCGCCGGAATGCCGTTCGCGTTGATCGAGGTTGGCGATCCGAAGGCCGCCGTAAAAATTGCCTGCAACTGGCACATGGGACCGTTCATGCCCGACGACTTCTCGCTCGCACCCTGGAGCGTCAACACCTATTCGACCGATCCGGCCGATGCGCGCAGGCTGCGCTCGCAGCCTGACAGCGATTACGCATGTGAGCATTTCGACTTTCTGCGCTTTGCGCATCGCACCGAGGTCGATCCGCGTCCTACGATCGGCGACGCCGCGCAAGACGTTGAATGGAAGGCCAAGTGCAACAAGTGGATCGCGGATGCTTCCGGCGCCGGCACCGGCGAAGGCGCTGGGATCTGGATCCGCTATCTTGACCCGCATCGCAGCGACGAGTTCTACGGCGTCACCGGAATATCGCGCCGCGTTCGGCGCAGCGTCAACCGCGGCTATCCCAGCGAATCATGCCGCGGATGCCATCAGCCATTTTGGGCTTATGCACTGCCGAAAACCGAATACTACTCGTACAAGCTGCTTGGCAGCGTACCGATCCTCGCCTGTATCGAAGCCGCCAGCGAGCCGGCCGGACTGAAAGCCACCGGCGGTGGAGTCGCGCTGACCGAGGAGCCGTTCGAGATGCGTCACGCCTATGTCATTGAGATGACGCCTCGCGAAACGAGCCCGCTGCGCACGATCATTTTCATCGATTCCGAAATTTACGTCTGGCTCGCCGCCGAATTCTACGGCGGCGCCGAGCGAACAGGGACCGCGATTCCGCTGTGGCGGATGCATCCGTCGGCCGAGGGCGGCGGCCTCTTCGATCTTGCGGGCAGCTTCTATTTTCCCTCAGCCACGCCGGGTTCCTTCCGTTCGCTCGTACCGGCCCATGGGAACTTCGATCAGAAGATCAACACCGGCGCGATTTCCGAGAGCCTGTTCAATCCGCAGCTGATGGCGCATTAGACCCACCCCACCAGCGCATTCGATGCCACGGGCGGGATCGGATACGCTCATTCGCTGCGGCTTCACGAATGCCAGACAGCGCCAGCCAAGCGCATTTCCCGCGCGTGACCTTCCCCGAACCGGCAAATATCCGCTCGCGCGACATCATCCGGCTGGCGTTGCGATGCTGGCCGTTCGTCCGCCCTTACAAGCGCCATCTGCTCAGACTCGCGCTGACTTTCATCCCGGGCGTGGTCACCGCCCTGGTCGGGCTGCTCCTGGTACGCGTGTTCTTCGACGTAGTGGGCAACGGCCAGCCGTTGACCGCGTTTGAGGCCTGGATTCTGCGGCTAACGATCAGCGCGAGCCGCCAGGATGTGCTGTGGCATGCCTGCATGCTGACCGGCATCGAAGTGCTGATCGGCACCCCGCTGGCATTCTTCGCGTTGGGCTACGCGGTCTGGATTCTCCAGCGCATCGCAAATCTCTTCCGCGTAAACCTCTATACACGGCTCCAGGAGCTGACGCTGGGCTTTCACGTCGAGGAGAAGATCGGCGACGCGATCTTTCGAATGTTCCAGGATTCGGCGGCAATCTCCGCGGTGATAACCGGCCTGGTGCTGGTCCCGGTGCGCTCGGTGCCCTACCTGATCGGGAGTCTGATCTGGCTGGCCATCTTCAACTATGCGATCGCGCTGGTCGCCCTGCTGATATTGCCGGCATACGTGGTGCTGGCGTGGCAGTTCAGCGGCCCACTGCGGCGCCGCTTTCTCGCCGCGCGCGAAGCCGCTGCGCAGGCTACCAGCCGGATCGAGGAAACACTCGCTTCGATCCGCACGGTCAAAGCCTTCGGCCGCGAGCCGCACGAAAGCGCGCTCTACGCGCGCGAAAATTGGGACGCATTCATCGCGGCAAGGCGCGCGCGGATGCTCAACGCCGGCTATCGCGTCGCGTCCAACCTGATGCGCGGGCTGGCCTATGCACTCGTCATTTATCTCGGCGCGCGCCAGGCACTGACCGGAACGCCCGGCGGCATCGCGCGCGCTGCGATCTCGCTCGGATTGTTCCAGGGCTCGATCGTGGTCTTTGCGGGCATGACCGCAAGCGCGCGCTCCCTGACCGTGCTCTGGGGCGATCTGCAGGATGTGGGCGTCGCACTCGCACGCGTCTTCCAGATGCTCGATCGGGTACCGGAACGCGCGCTGGACGGCGGCCGCGAACTGCCGGCGACGCCGCACGATTCGCTGCGCTTCGAGGCCGTGAGCTTCGGCTATCCTTCACGCGCTACGGTGCTGAACGAGGTTGAGTTCGAGGCACACGTCGGCAAAGTGACGATGATTGCGGGTCCAAGCGGCTCGGGTAAAACCACCATCGCGAGCCTGATCCTTCGCTTCGTCGATCCATCCGGCGGGCGCATCCTGCTCGATGGCCATGATATTTCGTACTTCGATCTCGCGGCCTGGCGGGCGATGTTCTCGGTCGTACTCCAGGAGAATCCGCTGTTCACCGCTTCATTGCGCGACAACGTCGCCTACGGACGCGCGGCGGCTTCGACCGAGGAGATTGCCACCGCATGCGCGATCGCCGGGCTTGGTTCGTTCATCCGTTCGCTGCCCGCCGGCCTCGACACGATGCTCGGTGAAAAAGGCGCGAAGGTCTCCACCGGACAAGCCCAGCGCATCGGGCTGGCGCGCGCCCTGATCCGCGGCGCGCCGATACTGATTCTCGACGAACCCACTTCGGCCCTCGATATCGCAACCGAGGAGCAGGTGATGCGGCGCCTGGTGGAGTGGCTACGCGAGCGCCCCGATCAACGCATGATCATCATGATGACGCACAGGCGCAGCGCCGCCGCCTTCGCCGACCGCATCTACCGCGTCGCTGACGGCCGTGTCGCGCCGGTTGATCGATCGGAGTTCGAGCCAGCGCAATTGCGGGAGTCGCTCGATGGCTGACGCGGCACTCGACGGCGCCCAGCTCGACGGCCGCGGTGCGCATGCAGCCATCAATCCAGTCGCGCGAGACTCGCGCGCCAACCGGCTCTACGCCAGCGAGGATCGATCGCTGACGATGCGCGAAGCGGTCGGCCTGCTGCTGCGAAGCTGGCCATTCATCCGGCCGCATCGGCGCCGCGTCGCGCTCAAGTTCACCCTCGCACTCGCTTCGCTGGTGTTTGTCCTGACCCTGCCGTGGCCACTCAAGATCATCATCGACAATGTGATCAACGCGCGGCCGCTCTCCGGGCTGCCGCGCGCGATCCTCTTCCCACTGGTCGGCGAGGATCGCACCGCGCTGGTGGCCGTGGTGGCCGGATTCCTTGCACTGACCGCGATCCTGACCGGCACGGTTGGCGATACTCCGCAGAGCCTCGATACCGATGTCGGCTTTGGTCTGGATCAGGCTGGGGGCAGCAACAATGACGCCAATGACGGCTGGAGCCTGTGGAGCGGGCTGCTCGGCCTGCTCGAAGTTTGGGTGACGCTCGACCTTACGCAGCGCCTGAACCAGACCGTGCGCACCACGGTCTACGATCGGTTCCTGCGCTCGCCGCTGCGTGTTTATACCGATCAGAAGATCGGCGACGCGATCTTCCGCGTAATGTACGACAGTTCGACCATCGCGGAGGTGCTTTATCGCGGCCTGCTCGCGCCCGCGATGTCGGTCGTGATGTTCGTGCTTGCGATCACGGTTCTGACCGCCCAGTTTAGCCAGCCGCTGATTCCGGTTCTTGCCGCTATTGCGCTGCCGCTGATAGCTCTGTGCGGGGCGCTCTTCGGCCGCGTCCTGCGCGATCAGGTCCAGCGCACCCGCGAGCGAGGCAGCGACGCGCTCGCGGCCTTCGAGGAGCGCATCGCGCAGGTTCAGACCATCAAGGCCTTCGGCCAGGAAGCGCGCGAAACCGTCGCGGTCGACGCGGTAAGCTGGCGCTCCTACGCCAGCATGATGCGCCTGATCGCGGTGGTGATGGTTTTCGCGCTGGTCCTGATGCCGGCGGTTGGACTGCTGGTCGCGATCGGCTTCTACCGCCTGATGTCCGAGGTCATCGCGGGGCGCATCACTCTGGGCGACGTCGTGTTGCTCGCGACTTACGGAATGATGATGGGCCGTCCGATGGCTGAATTGGGCATGACCTGGTTCTATCTGCAGGGGCCCATCTCCGGCTTGCGGCGTATACATAGCGTGTTGGAAGCGCTGCCGGCGCCCGATCTCGATGGCTCCGGGAAGCAGCTTGAGGACGCGGTACGCCTG
Source organism: Binataceae bacterium (SeqCode) (assembly GCA_041491005.1). GTDB lineage: Bacteria > Desulfobacterota > Binatia > Binatales > Binataceae > JBGPUE01. Next base: position 6,265 of record JBGPUE010000044.1, read on the forward strand.
ATCGAAGTCCGCGACCTCGCGTTGGCCTACGACAGCGCCGACCGCGTGCTGGACGGCGTATCGTTCTCTCTTGCGGCCGGCGAGCTCGCCGCGATTGCCGGCCCCAGCGGCGCGGGCAAAACCACTTTGGTTCACGCCATCCCGCGCTTCATCGAGCCCTTGGCCGGCATGATCCTGATCAATGGCGCCGATTCGCGCGCTTTGGCGCTCGAGGCGATCCGCCGCCGCGTCGCCTTCGTTTTTCAGAATGAGGCGCTGTTCTCGATGTCGATCGCTGACAACCTGCACTACGGCGCACCCGATGCCTCCGACGCCGCGATGCGTGCCGCGGCCGCGATGACCGGCGCGGCCGAGTTCATCGAGCAAATGCCCGATGGTTACCTCACGATGCTCGGGCGCCGCGGCGCGCGCCTTTCGGTGGGCCAGAAGCAGCGCCTCGCGATCGCCCGCGCGTTGCTGCGCGATCCGGACGTGCTGATCCTCGACGAGCCGATGGCGCCGCTGGATCCTTCATCGGAGGCGGCGCTGATGCTGACGTTGCGCAGACTGGCGGCCACCCGCATCGTATTGATCGTCGCGCATCGCGCCCAGACGCTGGCCGCATGCGACCGGATCCACTTTGTCGCCGATGGTTCGCTGGTGGCCAGTGGCACTCACACCGAACTGCTGCGGAACTGCCCGGCCTACGATGCCTATCTCGCGATGACCGGTTCCGAAATGCGCGCCTGACAGCGGTCGCTCGCATCGTGCTTCACCGCCGCCCCGCATCGGCACATACTTGCAATCGCGCGGAGGTCCGACGATGGCCGCACCCACACTCAACCGTCTTTTCATCGACGGCAAGCACGTTGACAGCGCCGATCATTACGACGTCGCATATCCGTTCAACGGCGAGATTGTCGCGCGGGTGGCGCGCGCGGGCGCGGCCGAGATGGAGACTGCGATTGCCGCGTCGCAGCGAGCCTTCGCCCAGACGCGCAAGTTCTCGCGCGCGCGGCGCGCCGAAATTCTCGCTGCGATGAGCCGCGGGGTCGCCGATCGGCGGGTCGAGTTCGAGCGCGCCATCACGCTCTGCACCGGCAAGCCGATCGAGTATTCGCGCGGCGAAGTCGGCCGCACCATCGGCGTCTTTGCGCTGGCGGCGGAAGAGGTCAAGCGATTCGGCGGCAACTACGAGCCGCTCGACTTCGATCCATTGCGGCCCGGCGCGGTCGGAATGGTTGAGCGCTTTCCGATCGGCCCGATCGCTGCGATCGCGCCCTTCAACTTTCCGCTCAATCTAGTCACTCACAAGGTCGCGCCGGCGCTCGCGACCGGCAACACGCTGGTTGTCAAGCCGCCGCCGCAATGCCCCGGTCCGTCGCTGATGCTCGCCGAAATCGCACTCGCCGCGGGTCTTCCGGCCGGAGCATTCAACGTCATCTCGGCCGAGCCGCCGGTCGCCGAGCGGCTCGCCGTCGATGAGCGCTTCGCGATGCTCAGCTTCACCGGTAGCGCCCGCGTCGGATGGGCGCTTAAGGCGCGCGCCGGCAAAAAGCGGGTCGCACTCGAACTCGGCGGCAATGGCGGTCTGATCGTCGACGAGAGCGCCGATCTGGCCACGGCGGCCGCTCGGACGGCGCGGGGCGCCTTCGTGCATGCGGGCCAGGTCTGTCTCTCCGTCCAGCGCATCTTTGTGCATCGCAAGGTCTATGGCGAATTTCTCAAGCGCTTTGTCGACGAGACCGAAAGGATGCCGGTGGGCGATCCGATGAATGACAAGACGCTGGTCGGCCCGCTGATCAATCGCGAAGCCGCCGATCGCGTGATGCTGTGGATCGACGAAGCCAAGCGCGCCGGCGCGGGCATCCTGACCGGCAACCGCCGCGATGGCTTGGTGGTCGCCCCCACGATCATCGAAGTGCGCGACAGGCGGATGCACGCGCTGCGCGTGTGGTGCGAGGAGATCTTCGGCCCGGTCGCGACGATCGAGTCAGTCGATTCGTTCGCTGAGGGCATCGCCGCAGTCAACGATTCGCCTTACGGATTGCAGGCGGGCGTGTTCACCTCGAACCTCGAAAACGCGTTCATGGCATTTCGCGAGATTGAGGCGGGCGCGGTGATCGTCGGCGAAACCGGAGTGTTCCGCGTCGATACCTACCCGTTCGGCGGCGTGAAAGATTCAGGCTTGGGGCGCGAGGGTATCCGTTGGGCGATGGAAGCGATGACTGAGCCGCGGATGCTGGTGCTCAACCTGCCGCCGCGAACGTAACCGCTGAATGCGAAGACCACCCTAGCGCGCGGGGGCGGCCACTGGCGGCATCGCGGGAATCGGCTGAGCCTCGGCCTTCGCGCGGAACATCCTGCTCATCGCACCGAGCACGGTGCGGGCCGCGATGGACGGACCGAACAGGGCTGACGGCGGCCGCAGCATGTTGATCACCTCGTCGAGGCGCCGCTGGATTATTTTGTCGTCGAGGCTGCCTTCGAAAAGTGCGGCCATGTACGGCGCGAAGAGCCATCCAAAGCGCGGACGTTGGCCCACGGTCCCTTCGAAACGGAAATCAGCGCCGGTCGCCATTCCCCACGGTCCGCTCTGGAAGCGGGCTTGTGCGGCCAGGAACTTGCGGGCGAAGTTCGGATCCGAGTGCGAGAGCGTCTTGAGCGAGTCGCGCAGAATCAATGCGGACATCGCGCCAGTGGTCATCCCCTGCCCATACACCGGGTTGAAGGCGCAGACTGAATCGCCCAGCGCGACAAAGCCGTCCAGCCGCTCGTTCCATTTCTCGTAGCGCCGCCAGCGATTGGCCATCGCACGATTGGAGTAGACGGGCGAGATCGGCTCGGCGAGTCTGACCGCCTCGGCGAGGATCGGCGAGCGCAGTGTTTGGAGCGTGGCGGTAAAACCCTCTTCGTCGGTCGGCGGATAGTGCTTTTCGATTCCCGCGATCGTGACGAGCCATCGCCCATTCTCGATTGGGAACAGCACTCCGGCGGTGAAATTCTCGGGGGGCTTGGGTTCCAGCCAAAGCCCCTTCCACCACCAATCGCGCGGCCGGCGCTCGGGCGGCGGTGCGTTGTACCATCGCGAGCCGTAGGCCGAGAACGAGTCGACCACGGTCTCCTCCGGCGCACTCAGTCCCAGTTCCTTGAACCACAACGGGGCCTTTGAAGTGCGCCCGCTCGCATCGACGATCAGGTCCGCCGCCAGCTCCGATGAACCAGCGCCATCGCGCGAGCGCAGCTTCAGTGCCGTAGCGCGAAGCGTCGCGCCACCCTGCGCGATGAGGCCTGCCGCCTCCGTGCGTTCGATCAATTCGACGTTCGGAATTCTGCGCAGCAACTCGCGCACGATTGATTCGATGAGCAACCGGCTCGCAAACAGCACCGGGATGCTGCCGGGAGTGCGCTGCGCCCAGCCAAAACCGCGCAGCGTGGCAAAATCCATCCCGAAGTCGAGCTCATGCGCGCCGCGCTCGATCATCAGCCGATCGAAATCCGGGAACAGCGCGTTCAGCTCATGGCGTCCGCCCGCCAGCAGCGCATGGACGTGCCGGCTCTGCGGCACCCCGGCGCGCTCCAGTGCGCCATCGGGATAGCTGTCGCGATCGACGACCGTCACCCGCTCGAAGAAATCGCTCAACACGCGTGCGGCGCACAGGCCTGCCATGCTGCCGCCAATTACGATTGCTCTGCTCGATGCCATCAGTTCCTCACCTTCAAAGTTCGGGCGCTCTGCCCGCATCTCGCGCTCCCTTAGCCGATTCAGTCGGCGGTCGGGCGGCTTCCATGATTACTCAAGTCTATTGGTCGACTTGAGTACCTTCGAGTCAAGACAACGGGGACGAGATATGCCGCTCGCCGGCGGATGCCCAGTTCCTGGACCTGACTTCGCTCAAGCGGTTTTGATAAGCTCCAATCGTGACGTACCTTCAATACCTCAAAGAGGCGATGCGTCGGGCTCTTTACGAGCGGCTCGAAGATGGTTCCGGCTACTACGGCCGTATCTCGGGCTTCGAAGGGCTGTGGGCCACGGGGGCGACCATGGAAGATGCCCGCAATGAACTCTTCGACGCGCTGGACGGCTGGCTCTACGTCGACGCATTCGTGAGCCAACTACCCCTGCCGGAATTGGACGACATTAGTTTGACACCGCCTTCGCGCACCGCCGACTAATCCTCCTTGGCTGACCGCCTCACGCCTTGCTCGCGGGCGGAATTCGCAGTCGCCTGATCGCGGTCCGATCAGTAAACTGGAATTGGTTTCGAGCGATCGGCGCTTGCCCAGCGCCGCATAGATGAGCGCCCCAAGAGACAACCAGTCGGCCACTCCGCGCAAACGCCCGCAGCGGATGGTCATCGATTTCGAGCTGCTGCGGAAACTCGGCGGTGCGAACCTGCGCGACCTCGGTGGCCACCCGACGCGCGAGGGCGCCCGCGTGCGGCGCAAGATGGTCTACCGTTCCGCACATCTGGCCGCGATTCCCGATAAAAGCCCGCTGCGCTCGATCCGCCTGCGCACCCTAGTCACGCTGCAGAGCAGGGTCGAGGTCTCGCACCTCGGCCCGCCGCATCGCGAGCTTCGCGATCGGGTAAGATGGGAGCACATCCCGATCGGCGACCGCTGGTTCGAGGATCCGAAGTTCACCGTCATCGCGCATGATCCCAACCATACGCATCGCGCACTCGTAACCGGCTTCAAGGAAGCCTGGCGCACCTTCTTCAGCCTGCTCGGCGAACGCAAGGTCTACCCGCTGCTGTTTCATTGTTCGGCCGGGCGCGATCGCACTGGCGTCGGCGCCGCGATGCTGCTCGAACTGCTTGGCGTCGAGCGCGATCGCATCGTCGCCGACTTCCTCGAGAGCAACGCGACGTTCCCACGCGCCCTGCTCCATTCAACGAATCTCGATCCGTTGTTCGAGGTGATCGACGAAGCCGGCGGCATCCGCGACTTCATGGGCGATGTCATCGGGGTGAAGCGCCACGCGCTGGACGTCATCCGCGAGGACCTGCTCGACACTTGACCCGCTTCACCACTCGGGCAAATCTGCCCGCAGTGGCGCTCTACAACACGATCGGTATCGGCTACGACACGACGCGGCGCGCCGATCCTTACATTGCGTCGCGGCTGCTCGCGCTGCTCGATCCGCAACCCGGCGCCCGCTATCTCGACCTCGCGTGCGGAACGGGCAACTATACCACCGCGATAGCTGCGGCCGGCGTACGCATCTACGGTATTGATGTCTCGCCGGTGATGCTCGCCGCGGCGCGGGTCAAGTCGGGCATTGCCGGATGGGCGCTTGGCGCAGCCGAGTCATTGCCGTTTTGCGACGGAGCGTTCGCCGGCGCGATATGCACCCTGGCAATCCATCACTTCACTGATCTGCGCCGCGCCTTCACCGACGTTGCGCGCGTCGTCGCCCATGGCCGCTTGGTGATCTTAACCGCCGATCCGGAACAGATGAAGCGCTACTGGCTGCGGGAGTACTTCCCGATTCTGATGGCCGACGCGATCGCGCAGATGCCGGACTTGCCGCAAGTCGCCGATACCCTGAGAGCCGCGGGCTTCGAAACAATTCGCACGGAAATCTACGAAGTGCGGCCCGACCTCGACGATCTTTTCATCTACGCAGGCAAACAGCGGCCCCAACTCTACCTTGACCCGCGCATTCGGGCGGGGATCTCGAACTTCGCGCGGCTCGAAAACCAAACGGAGGTGGAGGCCGGATGCGCACGGCTGGCTGACGACATCGCGTCAGGGCGCATCGACGATATCATCGAATCGTACCGGCACGATGGCGGCGACTATCTGTTCGTGATCGCGACGAAGGAATAACCCCTCCCCACACATCCCCTGAAGCGCGGAATGTGACGGGACGTGACTACCGATTTCGAAGGGCGTATCCTCCGCGAAACCGCTCGCTGCCGGGATTGCGGAGGTGCGCCTTGTGAAAGATTGGTCGAATATTGTGCTTATCACTTGCGTTAGCATAGCGGCAATTGTCGAAGCGTTGCAGCAAGCCCTTGCGGGAGCGACAAATATTACTCCACACCTACCTAATTTTGCGACAAGCCCACGATGGAATTTCGTTCCTCTGATTCTGCTTACGACTGGTGGAACTGTGTGGCTATGGACTCGGGTAAAGCGAAAGGCCGAGCCTGCGCTTGAATCACATACAGATGCGACCCAATCCATCGGGCAACAGGAAAGCGGACAGCAACTTGCGTTTAGCAAATATCTTTGGAACATCGCGGAAGAGGACTCACGAAATATGGAGCAGGGAGTCCAATTCTATTGGGGGGCCGCCAGCACATACCCTCAACTCGACGCCATAGAGCCGTACATCACTCTGCGAGTCGAGTTTGTGAACGCGACAGTATTCGAACTCCGTGTCGATCATTTGGAGGGCCGTATTCAATATCGGAACAGCCCCCTTCAGCAGGTACCACAGATTATCAACTTGGCCGCTGTATCTCATGGAAACCACTGCCAAGTCGATTTCCGGCAATGGTTACTGCCAGAAACAGCACGGACAATGTTGGCGGAGCTACCTGTGACCCTTAAGACTGGCAATCTTGCATTGATATTTCGATACACAGATCACACAGGAACGGCTCGATCTGTTCGCTGTGGATTTCCCGATGAGATATTCACAGTATCTAAGTAACACTTGGCGGCGGCGTGGCCGTGGCGAGCGGCCGCCGCCCGCCATCCCTTCCCTTCAGGGAAGGGACCGAGGGTTAGGTTGAGTGATCGTCACGTAAGCATGTAGCCGTCGCGCAGCAATGACTTGGCGATGATCATGCGCTGCACCTCGCTGGTGCCCTCGCCGATCTCAGCCAGCTTGGCATCGCGCATGTAGCGCTCGACCGGGAAATCGGCGATGTAGCCGTAACCGCCATGGATTTGCACCGCCTTGGTGGTAGCCCACATCGCGGTTTCGGACGCGAACAGCTTGGCCATCGAGGCTTCGCGTCCGAACGGCCGCTTCTGATCGCGCAGCCGCGCGGCGCGGCAAGTCAGCACCCATGACGCCTCGATGCGAGTAGCCATGTCCGCGAGCATGAACCGGATGGCCTGGAACTCCGCGATAGGCTTGCCGAACTGAACCCGTTCGCGCGCATAGGCGACGGATTCCTCCATCGCCCCTCGCGCGATTCCGGCGGCGAACCCGGCGATTCCGATGCGGCCGGCTTCGAGCACGCCAAGCGTCTGACGGTAACCTTCACCGGGTTTGCCGATGAGGTTGCGCGCCGGCACCGTGACGTTGTCGAAGACCACTTCGGCGGTGTCGGAAGCGCGCAGGCCGAGCTTTTCGATCTTTCGGCCATTGCTCAGCCCCGGCGTGCCCCGATCGACGACGAACGCGGAGATGCCGGCCTTGGCGGATTGCGTATCGGTCACCGCCATCACGACCAGGACCTCGGCGACGCTACCGTTAGTAATGAAGAGCTTGGAACCCGTAATCGAATAGTTGTCGCCGCTACGGACGGCGCGCGTACGCATCGCCGCCGCATCCGAGCCCGAGCCCGGTTCAGTCAGGCACCACGCCCCCAGCTTGCGCGCGGCGATCAGGTCGGGGAGGTAATGCGCGCGAAGTTCTTCGCCGGCAAACGCCACGATGTGCCCCGACGCCAGCGACATATGCGCCGCGCACGACAGCCCGATCGAGGCGTCGTAACGCGAGAGTCCTTCGACCACCAGCACTTGCGACAGCGTGTCGGCGTCGCCGCCGCCGAAGCGTTCAGGAAATGAAACGCCGAGAAAGCCCAGCGCCCCGAGCTTTTCGACCACATGGCGCGGGAAGGTCTCATCACGATCCCAGGCCGCGCTATGCGGTTTGATCTCGCGCAGCGCGAACGAATCAAGCGTGTCGCGGATGCGGCGGTGCTCCTCGGTCAGTTCAAAGTCCATTCAGCCCCGGCCTTCCGAACGCGCCTTCGCGCTAGGCGCGAGGGTGCACGTTCTCGCGCACCCACTTGATGATGTCTTCGGTGGATGCGCCGGGCGTGAAGACCTGCTTGACGCCCATCGACTTGAGCTTCGCGGCGTCATCGTCGGGGATGATTCCGCCGCCGAAGACGGTCACATCGCCAGCGCCCTTCTCTTTCAGCAGCCGGATGACCTCCGGAAATAACGTCAGATGCGCGCCCGAGAGTATGCTCAGCCCGACCGCGTCGGCGTCCTCCTGCACCGCGGCCTCCGCGATCATCTCGGGCGTCTGATGCAGCCCGGTGTAAATCACCTCGAAGCCGCCATCGCGCAGTGCCCGTGCGATGATCTTTGCGCCGCGGTCGTGGCCGTCGAGGCCCGGTTTCGCCACCACGATCCTGAGTCTCTTATCGGCCATCGCTAGATCCAGCCCGGGTCTTCGTAGACCCCGAACTCGGTGCGGAAAATGTCGCAAATCTCGCCGACCGTCACGTCGCGCCGTACAGCCTCGCAAATCGGTTCCATCAGGTTCTCACTCGAGCGGCACGCCTCGCCGATTCGTTTGAGCGCTTCGCGCGCCGCGGCCGCATTGCGATCGCGCTTGATCTGGCGCACGCGTTGCACCTGGCGCTCTTCGATGTCCGCATCGATCTTCAGCGTCGGAATCACAACTTCCTCGGGCGAGCTGTACTTATTGACGCCGACCACGGTCTTGATGCGCTGTTCGAGCTGGCGCTGGTAATGGAACGCGGCTTCGGCAATCTCGCGCTGCGGATAGCCGATCTCGATCGCTCGAATCATCCCGCCCAGCTCGTCGATGCGGCGGATGTAGTCCGTCGCTTCAGCTTCCATCCGGTCGGTGAGCGCCTCGATCGCGTAACTGCCGCCGAGCGGATCGATCGTGTTGGTGACGCCGGTCTCCTCGGCGATGATCTGCTGCGTGCGCAGCGCGAGCATCACCGCCGGTTCGGTCGGCAGCGCCAGCGTCTCATCCATCGAGTTGGTGTGCAGCGACTGTACACCACCCATCACACCAGCGAACGCCTGAAGCGCGACGCGCACGACGTTATTGAGCGGCTGCTGCGCGGTCAGCGATGCGCCGGCGGTCTGCGCATGCGTGCGCAGCATCATCGAACGCGGATTGCGCGCGCCGTAGCGATCCTTCATCAGCCGCGCCCACATCCGGCGCCCGGCTCGCAGCTTGGCGACCTCTTCCAGGAAATCATTGTGCAGGTTCCAGAAGAACGACAGGCGCGGCGCGAAATCATCGACCGCCAGCCCGCGCTTGATCGCTTCTTCGACGTAGCAGAGACCATCGGCGATCGTGAATGCCAATTCCTGCACCGCGGTCGAGCCGGCCTCGCGGATGTGGTAGCCGGAGATCGACACCGGATGCCATCGCGGCGCCTTGCGCGCGCAGAACTCGATCATGTCTGTAACGATGCGCACGGCGGGAACCGGCGGACAGATCCATTCCTTTTGCGCGATGAATTCCTTGAGCATGTCGTTCTGGATGGTGCCGCCGACCTTGTCCCACGGCACACCCTGGCGCTCCGCCAGCACCAGATACATCGCGAGCAGGATCGACGCCGAGCAGTTCACCGTCATCGACGTGGTGATTCGATCCAGCGCGATACCCTGAAACAGGCGCGCCATGTCGTGAATCGACGTGACGCTGACGCCCTCGCGCCCGACTTCGCCGCGCGCGCGCTCGTGGTCCGCGTCGTAACCCATCAGGGTGGGCATGTCGAAAGCGGTCGAGAGGCCATCCTGGCCCTGCGCAAGCAGGAAGTGGAAACGCGCGTTGGTGTCCTCGGCTAAGCCGAAACCGGCGAACTGGCGTGTGGTCCACGGCCGGCCGCGATACATCGAACCATAGACGCCGCGTGTGTACGGGTATTCTCCGGGATAGCCGATCTTCTCGTCGTAGGAGCCGATCACATCTTCGGGCGTGTAGAGCGGCTCGAGCTCCATATCGGAGACCGTGGAGAAGCGCGCCGGCCGCTCAGCCGCCTGCTGGAAGGTTGTCTCCCGCCATTTCTTCTTGTTGCTCACGCGTAACCTCTCAAGCGGCACCGAGCAGCTGATTTGCAATCACCAGGCGCTGGATCTCCGAGGTGCCCTCGTAGATCTCCGTGATCTTGGCGTCGCGGAAATAGCGCTCGACCTTGAATTCGCGGGTGTAGCCGTAGCCGCCATGAATCTGCACGGCTTCGATCGCCGCACTCATCGCGGCTTCGGAGGCGAACAGCTTGGCCATCGCGGATTCGCGCGTACAGCTTTGGCCGGCATCCTTGAGCGCGGCCGCGTGAAACGTCATCAATCGCGCGGCGTCGAGTTCGACCGCCATATCGGCGAGTTTGAACTGGATCGCCTGATGGTTCGCCAGCGGTGCGCCGAAAGTGCGTCGTTCTTGCGCATACTTGAGCGATTGTTCGAGCGCGGCGCGGCCGATTCCGATCGCCTGCGCGGCGATGCCGATGCGCCCGCCGTCGAGCGTACGCATCGCGACCTTGAAGCCGTCGCCATCCTCGCCGATCAGGTTGGTGCACGGCACACGCATATCGGTGAAGCTCAGCGAGGCGCTGTGCGCACCATGAATGCCCATCTTCTCTTCGACCCGCACGACCTGCCATCCGGGCGTTGCCGTCTCGACCGCAAAGGCGCTGATGCCCTTGTGGCCCTTGGCGGAATCAGTCGAGGCGAACACGATTGCCACGTGCGCCTGCGGGCCATTGGTAATGAAGTTTTTTGCACCGTTGATTACGTACCAGTCGCCATCGCGGACCGCGCGCGTCTTCTGATTGGCCGCATCCGAGCCGGCCTGCGGCTCGCTCAGCGCGAAGCATCCAAGCCATTCGCCGGATGCCATCTTCGGCAGGCATTGATCCCGCTGACGCTCGTTGCCAAGCGCCAGGATCGGCCATGACGCCAGCGACGCATGCGCGGAGAGAATCACGGCGGTCGATGCGCACTCGACCGCCAGCTCTTCGATCGCAAGCGCGTAGCTGACGTGATCGAAACCGGCGCCGCCGTATTGCTCCGGGATGAAAATACCCATCATCCCGAGCCGGCCCAGTTCGGCGATCGTCTCGGCGGGGAAGCGATGCGTGCGATCGGTCTCGACGCCGGCCCTCTCCAGGCGCTCGCGGGCGAATCGCCGTGCGGTATCGCGCACGCTGCGTTGCGCTTCGGTTAGATCGAATTCCATTCTCCGAAAGGCCAGGCACACCGTCCGCTGAACGGCCGGTATGCGCTGGGCTTCACTCCGTTTGTAGCTTAGCTGGTGGGTGAGATCGACAAAACCGACCTAACCCTCGGTCCCTTCCCTAAAAGGAAGGGGAGCCAGAAGGGTGGAAGTCAGAACGGTCATGGGCAAATCTGTCGCGCTTCGCTGTCTCGCTCCCCTCGCGCTTCAGTGGAGGGGTTGGGGGAGAGGTTTATCGATGCTGCCATTTGGGTGGTCGCTTTTGCACGAATGCATTCGTGCCCTCGACCCGATCGGCGCTGGCGAACGCGATGCCGAACGCTTCCTGCTCGAAGCGCAGGCCGGCGTCCTCTTCCATCGTGAACGACGCTCGCAACGCTGCTTTGGCCTGGCGAATCGCGATGGCCGACTTGCTGGTCATTTTCGCCGCGAGCTTGCGCGCTTCATTGAGCAGGTCACTGGGCGCGCAGATCGAGTTGACCAGCCCCAGTTCGAGCGCGCGCTTCGCGTCGATCATCTCTCCTGTGAGGATTAATTCGCGCGCGATCGCATAGCCGATTCGATGCGGGAGACGCTGGGTGCCACCGAAGCCGGGAATCACTCCGAGATTGATCTCGGGCTGGCCGAAGCGCGCCTTCTCCGATGCGACGATCAGATCGCAAGCGAGCGCGAGTTCCAATCCGCCGCCGAGCGCGAAGCCGTTGACCCCGGCGATCACCGGAATCGGCAGGTCTTCGATGGTCTGCATCACGCGATGGCCCAGGCGGCTGAATTCAAGTCCATCGACCGCCGACATCTCCGCCATCGCCGCGATGTCCGCGCCCGCGACGAACGCGCGCTCGCCCGCGCCGGTAACAATCAATGCCCGAATCGATGGGTCATGCCGGACATCGCGCAGAACCTTGGCAAGCTCTTCCAGCACGGCTCGATTGAGCGCGTTGAGCGCGTCGGGGCGATTGACGGTGAGCGTGGCGGTCTCGGCCTTATCGAAGATCAGATGCTTGAGTTCCATCGGCGTGACCTCGCATCCAGCTTATGTGCGATTTCCTTCGCTGGGGCAAACGCATGCGCTACGCGGAGATCTCACCCTCACCCTCCCCTCTCCCTCAAGGGAGAGGGTGAGAATACGAGCCCTCCGAGGGACAAGGCGAGAATGGCAACACTCCCCGGGCGACTCGAAAACAGAAAATAGATCTTCCCTTTCCTTTGAGGGAGAGGGTGAGAATGGGGAACACTCGCCGCGAGCATGGGGCTCTCGTGGCACTCGTTCGAGGAAAAACTCGAAAACAGAAAGGATCTTCCCTCTCCCTTGAAGGGAGAGGGTCAGGGTGAGGGTGAAGTGGTCGAACCCGAAGAGAACCACCCCGCAGATACTCGTTCGTCTAGTACTCCGGCTTGAAGTCGAAGTGATGCGTCGCCTCGATGAAACGCACGGTGCGGGTCTTGGAGCGCATCACGACGCTGTTGGTCAGCGCACCGCCAGAGAAGAAGCGCACGCCGCGCAGGTAATCGCCGCTGGTGACCCCGGTCGCGGCGAACATCACGTTGTCGCCCGCCATCTCCTCCAGCGTGTAGCGGCGATTCAGGTCCAGCACGCCCATCGCAAGGCATTGCTCGGTCTCCTGCTGATTGCGCGGACGGAAGCGGCATTGCATGTCACCGCCGGCCGAACGGATTGCGGCCGCGGCCAAGATTCCCTGATGCGCACCGCCAGTGCCGATCAACAGATCGATCTCGCTCTCGGTGCGCGTGGTCGCGATCGCGGCCGCAAGGTCGCCGGCTGACAGCAACTTGATGCCGGCGCCGGTCTGGCGCACTTCGGCGATCAACTTGTCATGACGCGGGCGATCCAGGATCGCGACTCGCAGATCCTCGACGTAGACCTTCTTGGCTTCGGCCAGCGCCTTGAGATTGTCGGTGGGAGAGCGTTCGAGGTCGATCACGCCGCGGCCGATTGGCCCGCATGCGAGCTTATCCATGTAAGTGTCGGGACAGCGCAGCAACTGCCCGCGCTCGGCCAGCGCCACGCATGACAGCGCGTTGGTGCCGCCGGTGGCGCAGATGAGCGGGCCTTCGAGCGCGTCGAGCGCCACGTCAACCTCGGGTCCGGCGCCGGTGCCGACGATCTCGCCGCGGTAGAGCATCGCAGCCTCGCCCTCCTCGCCTTCGCCGATTACGATCTTGCCGTCAACGGCAACCGAGTTGAGCGCCTTGCGCATCGCCTCGATCGCCGCGCGATCGGCGAGCTGTTCATCGCCCTTGCCGATGAAACGGGCACAGGCGAGCGCCGCTGCCTCGGTGGCGCGAGCCGCTTCCAGAGCCAGATTGCGTTCCAATTCCGCCCCTCCTTTCAGACCCCGCCGCCGGATGTCGCGGGCGCGAAGAGCGATTCGATCAGCCGGTGCCCTTCCTTGACTACCAACCCCGTGTGCGCCGCCTCCGACTCGGTATAGCGCCGCGCGGGCCGATCGGCACTGCCAAGCGATGCGCGAGCGAGCATGGCGAATGGTACCGGTTCGTTCGAATGAGTCTTGAGCTGGCAGGGCGTCGAATGGTCGGGCATCAACAGGATGCGGAAATCGCCCATCGCGTCGAGTCCCTTGAGCATCGGCGCAATGATCAACTCATCGATCCGTTCGATCGCTTCTTTCTTCAGATCGGCACGCCCCATATGGCCGGCTTCATCGGGAGCTTCGACGTGCAGCAGCAGGAAGTCGCGATGGCTGAGCGCGTCCAGCCCGGAACGCGCCTTGGCCGCGTAGTCGGTATCGAGGAAGCCGGTCGCGCCCGGCACCTTGACGACTTCCAGCCCCGCCAGCCGTCCCAGCCCGTTGACCAGATCGACGGCTGAAATCACCAAACCGCGCACGCCAAAGCGATGCTCGAGTGTCGGCACGGCCGGCCGCTTGCCTTGCCCCCAAAACCAGATCGAGTTCGCCTCGGGTTTGCCGGCTTCGCGCCGTGCACAATTGACCGGATGGTCGCGCAGCAGTTGGGACGCACCCGCCATCAGCGAACGCAGCCGTTCGGCGCATTCGCCCTGCGGCAGGCATGGCTCGACAGGTTGGCCGGTGATGTCGTGCGGCGGCGTCAGCCGCGTATTGTCGCATCCGCGCCGCCAGATCATCAGATGGCGGTAGCTGACGCCGGGATAAAACTCGATCTCGTCGCTGCCCAGTTTCGCGCCGATATCGCGCACGATGGCGGCCGCTTCATCGCTGGTGATATGGCCCGCAGTGAAGTCCTTCATCACCATCGCCGAGCCCTCGCATGCCAGCGTCACGAGATTCATCCGGAAGGCGACATCCTGCGGACCCATCGCGATGCCCTGGCTGGCGGCCTCGATCGGCGCGCGCCCGGTGTGATACCGCGCCGGGTCGTAGCCGAGCATCGTCATAGTGCCGATGTCGCTCCCAGAGGGCATCCCGCGCGGGATCGTCAGCACACAGCCCAACTCGCCGCGAGTTGCGATCAGGTCCATGTTGGGCTTGTACGCAGCTTCAAGCGGCGTCTTGCCGCCGAGCTCCTCGCAGGGCCAGTCGGCCATCCCGTCGCCGTGGATGATTACGTATTTCACGCAATCCTCTCTGTGAGCGTCATCGTTCGCTCTCCAGGAGCCTGAGAATCCGGTTCACGTCGGGCTCGACGACGACCGTGTTGCTGAGGTTCTTGAGCGCCGTGTCGGGATCTTTGAGCCCATGGCCGGTGAGCGTGCATACCACAATCGAACCCGGCTTGAGTGCGCCGGTCGCGCCGTACTTGATGGCGCCGGCCAGCGCTGCCGCGGAGGCCGGCTCGGCGAAGATTCCCTGCCCAGCGACGAGACGATACGCAGCGAGAATCTCGGCGTCGGTCACCATGTCGATCAGACCAGCCGATTCGTCGCGCGCTGCGACCGCCGATTTCCAGCTCGCGGGATTGCCGATCTTGATCGCTGTGGCGACGGTTTTCGGCTCATCGATTGGGTGCCCGAGCACGATCGGAGCGGAATCGGCCGCCTGATAGCCCATCATCTTCGGCAAGCGTGTGGAGAGACCTTCCGCCTTGTACTCGTTGTAGCCGGCCCAATACGCGGTGATATTGCCAGCGTTGCCGACCGGCAGAAAATGATGGCTCGGCGCGTCGCCGAGCTGATCGCACACCTCGAACGCGGCGGTCTTCTGCCCCGCGATCCGATCGGGGTTGATGCTGTTGACCAGCCGAATCCGCAGCGGATCGCGCTCGGCCAGATCGCGCACCACCTTGAGGCAGATGTCGAAGTTGCCGATCACTTCGAACACGCGCGCCCCATGCATCAGACTCTGCGAGAGCTTGCCGAGCGCGGTCGCGCCGCGCGGCAGCAGCACGAAGGCACGCATCCCCGCGCGCGCAGCGTAGGCCGCCGCCGACGCGGCGGTGTTGCCGGTCGAGGCGCAAATCACGGTTCGCGCGCCCTCGCCCAGCGCCTTGCTGACCGCCAGCGTCATGCCGCGATCTTTGAACGAGCCGGTCGGGTTGCTTCCCTCGAACTTCAAGTAAAGCTTTATGCCCGGTACGATCCGGTCGGCGAGCGCCGGGCTCTCGATCAGCGGCGTGTTGCCCTCGTTGAGGGTGACGACCGGAGTTTCGTCGGTGACCGGCAGGAAGCGCCGGTAATGCTCGATCAGCCCGGGCCACCGCGTCAGGCGCGCCGCGGGCGCGATAGCGGGACGGGCTTGCCGCGTGGCCATCGCGGCTACAGCCGCTCCTCGATCCGGATTAAGGCCGGCATCGCCTTGACCATTCGTATCCGCTGGATCTGCATCAGCGCCCGTTTCAGATTACTCTCGCGCGCTTCATGAGTCCTCATGATCACCGGTACGGTCGCCGCCGCGCCGCGCTCAGGCTGGATTACCGACGCGATTGAAATCGCGTTGCGCCCGAGTACCGACGCGATAGCTCCCAGCACGCCCGGACGATCCAGCGCCTGAAAGCGCAGGTAATACTCGCATATCAGATCGTCCATCGGCTTGACACGCGCGCGCCTGATTCCCGCCACCGGGTAGCCCAGCGCATGGCTGCGGATGCCCGCGGCGCCGGCCAGCCGATGGCGCGCGATCTCCAGGATGTCGGCCATCACGGCGGTCGCCGTCGGCATCTGGCCCGCACCCTGCCCGAAGTACATCGTCGAGCCCAGCGCCTCGCCATGAATGTAGATGGCGTTGAATGCGCCAGCCACGCCAGCCAGCAGATGGCGCGCCGGAATCATCGTCGGATGCACCCGCGCTTCGATCGCGCCGTCGTCATCCTTGGCGATCGCCAGCAGCTTGATCGCATAGCCCAGCTCGCGCGCGTATGCGATATCGCCGAGCGTGATACGGCGGATTCCTTCGGTATAGACCTCGCGCGGCTTGAGCATCGCACCGAAAGCCAGCGAGACCAGGACGCAGAGCTTGTGGGCCGCATCATGGCCGTCGATATCGAGCGCCGGATCGGCCTCAGCCAACCCTTCGCGCTGCGCCTGGCGGAGCACGTCGGCGAACTCGCGGCGCTGCTCGGTCATGGTGCCGAGGATGAAGTTGCAGGTGCCGTTGACGATGCCATAAACCGCGCGCTGGCGATCGCCGGCCAGCGCTTCGCGCAGCGTGCGGATAATCGGAATGCCGCCGCCGACACTCGCTTCGAAGCCGACGGCCAAGCCGGCGCGATTTGCGGCGCGAAAGATCTGTTCGCCGTGCTCGGCAAGTAACGCCTTGTTCGCGGTGACGACGTCTTTGCCCGCGGCGAGCGCCTTGAGGATCAGCCTGCGGGCTGGCTCATATCCGCCGAACAGCTCGACCACGATATCGACGTCCGGGCGCTCGACCAGCCGCGAAGCATCGCGAGTGATCAGATCGCGCGTGATTCCCAGAGTGCGATCGGGTTTCAGACTGCGGTCGGCAATCGCGGCGAGTTCGAGATGCGCGCCGAGCTTGCGCGCGTAGATCGAACGATGGGCGCGCAGCAGCTTGACGACTCCGCTGCCCACCGTGCCGCAGCCGAGCAAACCAATGCGTACTTTGCGGGAGTCCACAGCGGCGCGCGCAATCCCGAGGCGGGCTAGCGCCCGGCCACTTTCACCAGTCGTGGGCGCTCGCCCGCGCCCAGCGCATGCTTGATGCCGCGCAACGCCTGCCGCGTACGATGCTCATTCTCGATTAGGGCGAATCGCACGAAGCCGTCGCCGTCGGCACCAAAGCCGATGCCCGGCGAGACCGCGACTTTGGCCTCGGCCAGCAGATACTTGCTGAACTCGACCGATCCCATCGCGCGGAACGGCTCGGGGATCGGCGCCCATACGAACATGGTGGCGCGCGGCTTTTCGACCGGCCATCCGGCGCGATTGAGCCCCTCGACCAACACATCGCGCCGGAGGCGGTAGAGATCGTTGATCTCGCGCACGCAATCCTGCGGGCCATTGAGCGCCGCGATCGCCGCGACCTGCACCGGCGTGAAGATCCCGTAATCAAAATACGACTTCAGCCGCGCCAACGCGCCGATCATCTCGCGATTGCCGACCGCGAAGCCGACCCGCCATCCCGGCATGTTGTAGCTCTTCGAGAGCGTGAAGAATTCAACGCCGATCTCCTTCGCACCGGGAACCTGCAGCAACGACGGCGCCTGATAGCCATCGAAGCACAGGTCGGCATATGCGAGGTCGTGCGCGACCATGATTTCGTGTTCGTGCGCGAACTCGACGATCCGCTTCATGAAGTTCAGATCGACCGTCGCCGTAGTTGGATTGTGCGGAAAATTGATGATCAGGAATTTGGGCCGCGGCCAGCATCGCGTCACCACTTCGACCAGATGATCGAAGAACTCCTCGCCGCGCAGCAGCGGCACCCCATGCACCTCGGCGCCCGCGATCACGCATGCGTACTGATGAATCGGATAGGTCGGCGTTGGCGCGAGCACCACGTCGCCATGATCGAGAATCGCGATCGCCAGATGCGCGATACCCTCCTTCGAACCGATCGTAACTATCGCCTCGGAGTCAGGATCGAGTTCGACGCCGTAGCGGCGCTTGTACCAGTCCGTGATCGCCAGCCGCAGCTTGTAGATTCCGCGCGACACCGAGTAGCGATGGTTGGCTGGCTTGCTCGCAGCCTCGACCAGTTTGGCGACGATGTGCGGTGGCGTCGCCTCATCGGGATTGCCCATCCCGAAGTCGATGATGTCCTCGCCGGCGCGTCGCGCCTTGAGGCAGAGATCGCCGATTACATTGAAGACATAGGGCGGAAGCCGCTTGATTCGCGGAAAGTCCATTTTCGGGCCGTTGGGCATTGGATCTCGCCTTGGAGCAGCTAGAGCATACTCCGCGAATATTCAGGTCTATTTGAAACTCAGATGGTTGAAAAGTGCCCTACCCTTGGCGGTCAGCGGGGCGGCGCGGCATCGCGGCGAAGACCGCGTGCTTGCCCTCAATCCACCCTTCACGCCGTCTCGGCGAGCATGCCCCTTGAGGAGTGCAAGGCATTTTAGCTTTCGTTACTTCTTTCTGACTCTTGACAGTTGAGGCGCGTTTATTTGAGCATCCGGCCCGTATTGTGGGTAATTTTACCACGGAATTCCGGTCGAACGTGCGAAGGAAAGGAAGCGAAGAATGACGTGGGCGTCGACTGCCGCCTTGATTGTCCTCGCCGGAGCGCTCCTGGCAGCAACGTCGAATTGCTCCCGGCAGCCCGATCAGGCCGCGGCGATGCAGTCAGCGAATACGATCAATGAAAGCCTGTCAGTCCGCAGCGCTCCACCCGACCGGAGTTCTCACACACGGCCGGCGATTCCAGAGGACCTCAATCCAGGCGGCAAACCCGCGATTCCAGCGGGCGTCGCAACGAAATTGATCCCGCATGGCTCGCCGACGCCCGGCGTCAACTCAGACGGTCACGGGACCAAAGGACCAGAACCACCCGACTCGCTTGAAGGTAGCTGATGATTCTCTGCTTTGCCCGATAGTTCCACTCACGCGTGGTCGAAACATGAAGCATCGTATGGAGGACAGCGCGTGTTAAGAAGGTTGGTGCGGTGGCTCGCGCTTCCGGTCCTGCTCTCGCTTGGATTCATAGTCAGTTCCACAGCACAGCAAACCTCGGGGTTTGACCCGCGCAGCAGTTTTCCGCCCGATTTATCCTCACACTCCAGGCCGTTGGTGGCGGGTGACTACTCCGCGGCCAACCTGCGTGCGTTTGAAGCGCCGGCGGGATCCTCGACGCCGTTTGTTATCGACGTGAACCACGAAGACTTCAATGACGGCAGCGAACCGTCGATCGCCATCCACCCGAGCAACCCGCTTGAGATCATCGTGAACGGCGGATTCGGCGGATGGGGTTCCGGCAGTTCGGATGTAGGACTCTATGTATCGACCGACGGCGGCCACACATGGTCGCGACAGAGCACAGTTTCGCCACCGCCGGGAGGATCAGGACTATCGGGGTGTCCATGCGACACTACGATTGACTTCGGCCGCACCTCGACTTTTTCAGGTGTATTCCTCGCGGAAGGCATCAGCAACGGCTTCCTCTATAGCGGCACTACGAGTGTTTTTGGCGATCCGGCAGGTTGGGGATGGTTCCCAGGCTCGCCCCCAACTCAGACGACTAATCATCTGGTGGCAAGTTCCAACCCCGACCAGCCGTGGCTGCTCGTCAACCGCGATCCTGCCACTTCTTCCCAAGACAATGTTTACGTCGCTTGGGACAATTTCGGCGTGTCACCTGTTGCAATGCGAATCGCGGTCGCGCCGGCATCGAATCCGCCCAACTTTTCACGAGACCAGACCAGCGGTTCCATGTCCGGCGCGATCAATCCCGGCCATCGGCTCGCGGTCGATCCCACCAGTGGTGCCGTCTACAGCCTGTTCCAGAACTGCATATCGAACTGCAGTACCCTCGCGTCCAACCCGAAGACCATCGACTACGTGCTAAGTCGCTCAGCCGACGGCGGCCAGACGTGGGGTGCCGGAACGGTCGTCGCGGAGACTACGAGCACGCAGCCCCAACCGAAGTTCGGAACCGTCAATGCCTTACTGGGTGGAATCGAACATGTAACAGTCGATCCAGCCAACAGCGATGTGTACGTGGTTTATGGTAATGGTGACGCGATTAACACCAAGCAGCGCATCGCAATTCGCCGACTAACCAATACTGGCGGACTAACTAGCGGACTAACTATCGGTGCCGAGCACTTCGTCACCGGCTTGGTCAACGCCGCTTTACCCTCGGTGGCGGTGGCCAACGGGGTAGTGGGAGTGCTGTACACGACCTTCGATGGAATCGCGAGTGGCTTCCCGCAGTTTACTGCCCACTTCGCAACAAGTACCGATCAAGGCGCGACTTTCACTGACCAGCCGCTGCTGACGTTTCTCTCTCCGGTAGTCGACAACGGCAATAGCAGGCAACGCGTACTTGGCGACTATCAGCAGCTAAAGGCCGTGGGTTCCAACTTCTACGGCGTATTCACCGGTAACGGTGCTGCGCTTGGGCGCGCCTCGGCAAGCAGCGACCCAATCTTCTTCTCGGTGGCGACCGGGCCTTCGATCGCCGCGGCGATAGCGCCGAGCACTGCGAATACGCAGGTTGGGACGCCGGTGTCGGTGTTTGCCAGCATCGTGAACGGCGGCGGGACGACGGCAACCTCATGTTCGATCGCGCCGAGCACCAGCGTACCTGCGATCTTCGACTTCCAGACCACTGACCTATCCAACAATCCGATTGGCACGCTCAATGGCCCGGTGGATATCGCCGGCGGCGCTGCGCAAAGCTTTGTGCTGACCTTCATTCCGACCGCGGCGTTCACCGCCAATGGTCTCAGCTTTAACTTCAAATGCTCCAACTCCTCCTCCGCCCCGGTCACCCCGGGCGTCAACACCTTGAACCTGTCCGTCACCCAGCCCACGATGCCTGGTTCGCCGTCGGTGTTCGCGGCGTTGTTGCCCGAGAGCCGTTCGGTGCAGACCGGAACGCTGGCCACGGTCTATGCGACCATCGCCAATGCCGGTCCGGGCACCGCCACCGGCTGTGCGATCATGCCGTTGACGGCGTCGGCGAGCGCGTTTTTGTATCAACAGACCGACCCCTCGACCAACGTGCCGATTGGCATGGCGAACACGCCTGCGGATATCGCCGCGGGCGGGGCGCAGACCTATATCTTCGCCCTGACGCCTGCTGCGCCGATTGCGCCGACCGACTTCGTGCTGGGCTTCAAGTGCACCAACACGCTGCTGGCGCCGATCACTGACGGCGTCAATACACTGTTGTTCTCGGCCTCCACGGTAGCCCCGCCAGACATCATCGCGCTCGAAGCCACCGTCACCCCCGATGCCACCGAGCACGTCCCCGGGCCGCTTCCGAACACCGGACCATTCGCCGTCAACACAATCAACATCGGAGTGGCCAGTATGATCACCGCCGCGGCCGACACCGGTAGTACCAACTTGCCTCAACTCGTGCTGTCGATCTGTCAAACCGCGCTTGGCGCCTGCCTGGCTGCGCCGGCACCCAGCGTCACCTTACAAGTCAATCACAATGACACCCCGGCCTTTGCAATCTTCGCCGGTGCGCTGATGCCAATACCATTTGATCCCGCCAACAACCGCGTCTATGTGCGCTTCAAGGACCAAAATGCCCTCAATCGCGGCCAAACCAGCGTCGCGGTTACCACCAATTGAACCAG
>JBGPUE010000045.1:0-27956 GCA_041491005.1 Binataceae bacterium (SeqCode)
CGATCTTGCGCCGGATCGATGCGCCGTCGGCCATCGGATCCCATTGAAACGGCGTCCACGGTTTGGGTACGAACGGATTGAGCGAGACCGTGACGCGACCGACTCGGGAGCGCCCGTCGTGCATGCGCTGCAGGAGCCGGCCTGTGAGCCGCGCGATTTCGAGCACGTCGTCATCATGCTCTTCGGGCAGGCCCACCATAAAGTAAAGCTTTAGATTTTCGACACCCTCACCGGCCATCATCGTGGCCGCTCCCATGATCTCGGCCTCGGTGAGGTTCTTGTTGATAACCTTGCGCATCCGCTCGCTGCCCGCCTCGGGAGCGATCGTGACGCTGTGATTGCCGTTGCGCGCCAGCGCCGACGCGAGCTGCGGCGAGATGCAATCGGCTTTCATCGATGACGGCGAGAGGCGCCCGCCGCGATCCGCGACCGCTTCGGCCACGCTCGCCACGCCCGGTACACTCGCCATCTCTGCGCCGACTAATCCGATCACGTCGCGCTCGGTGAGTCCGCGCTGCGCCTCCGCGATCAGCTGCTCGGGAGCGCGGTAGCGAATCGGACGGTACATGAAGCCGGCGGCGCAGAAGCGGCATCCCCACTGGCATCCGCGGCTCGCCTCGACGAGGAACATATCGCCGAACACCGACTCCTCGGTGAGAATCAGTGAGCTGGTAGTGAAGCGATTGAGATCGGCGATCAACCTGCGCTTGACGTGCGCATCGCCCGGCCCGCGGTAATCGACTGCAATCAGCCGCCCCGACTCCTCGTAGCGCGGCGCGTAGTGATCCGGAAGGTAGGCACCCTCGACGCGCGCGAGTTCAGGTAGCTGATCGCGCGCTGGGCCGCGGCTGCGGCATTCGTGATAGCGCACGAGAAACTCGGGAACCATCTCCTCGCCCTCGCCGATCAGAAACAAATCGATGAAATCGGCGATCGGCTCGGGGTTGAGAAAGACGGCGGAGCCGCCCGCAATGATCAGTGGATAGGTGCGCACGCTGCGATCGGCGCGTCGGATCGGAATTCCGGCCATCTCCAGGATCGCGAGCAAGTTGAGGTAGTCGGTCTCGAACGAAACCGAAAACGCGATGACCTCGAAATCCGCGAGCGGGCGGCCGCCCTCGAACGAAACCAGTTGCTCTCCGCGCGCACGAATCGTCTTGCGCTCGTAAGGATCGGGCAGAAACGCGCGATCGATCGCGACATGCGGGTCGCGCTCGAAGATATGGTAGACGGCCTGGTAGCCGAGATTCGCCATCCCCAGCGGATAGGTGTTCGGATAGGCGAGGCAGACGCTCACGTCGCCGGGCGCATGGCGCTCGAAGAGCACCCGTTCCTTGGCGATGCGCTCGAGCGCGCGACTACGGATATGCATGTGTGCCGTCTTGCAAGACCATCAAGCTTAACGCGCCGCTTCGACGGCTAACAAGCCGTTAGTCGAACCCAGCCGTCCTCAGATGCGGGTGACGTTGGCGGGTTCGGCGATAACCGGGTTTTCGATATGGCCGATCTTCTCGATTTCGATTCGCACCACGTCGCCCGCCTTGATGAACCCGGGCGGCTTCATCGCCATTCCGACGCCAGAAGGCGTGCCGGTCGAAACGATGTCACCCGGCATCAGGGTGAAGGCCGCCGACAAGGTCTCCACCTGCTGGAAGCAGCTGAAGACCATCTCGCGGGTGTTCACGTGCTGGCGCTCAGCGCCGTTGACCAAGGTGCGAAGATTGAGGTTCTGCGGGTCGCCGACCTCGTCGGGTGTGACCAGCCACGGGCCGATCGGACCGTGAGTGTCGAACGATTTGCCCAGCGTCATGGTCGCGGCGCGCCGCTGCCAATCGCGCACGCTCACGTCGTTGCAAATCATGTAGCCGGCAATCACCTCGGTCGCGCGGGCAGCCGGGACGTAGCGGCATCGGCGGCCGATCACGAATGCGAGTTCGCCTTCGTAGTCAACCATGTCGGGCGCGATGTGCGGTATCCAGATCGGATCGAATGGGCCGGTGACGCAGCTCACCTGCTTGTTGAAGAAGAGCGGAAAGTCGGGGCGCGGGCGACCGGACTCGGCGACGTGCGCCGCATAGTTGAGTCCGAGCGCGAGAAATTTCGACGGGAATCGCACGGGCGCTTCGAGATGCACTGCCGCGAGTTTGATTCGCGGTCCACGGCCGGCAACCGCTTTGCGGGCGGCATCGAGAGCCGACGCACCGGCGGCGAGAAAGGCCGGCATCTCAGCCGGCAGACTTGGCGCGGCGGCGGCGAGATCGACGACTTCTTCGCCGACCACGACACCGATTCGAGTTGCGCCACCGTGAGTGAAAGTCGCGAGTTTCATCAACCTACCTCGTGGGCGCCTAACCCGACGCCAATCGTCTGTTAGCCACTGACGAGAATCGAATTCAGCCGCATCTCCAGGCTCTCTTCGCGTCGTTTGCCTAGACTCTATAACTTCGCAATTTCCTTCCGGTGCCAGTCCAAGGCCTCGATGCTTGGTCGCAAGGTTGGATTCAAGGGTACCTGCAAGCGCATCCCCGCGATGGTCTTATACTCTGAGTTGAGCAGCGTTGGAGACAAAATCACTTGATACGTGTCCGCGTCTACCGCGACTACCCCGAGCAGGCCTAGATCGAACAGTGTATGCAGATCCGCCCTCAGCAAGAGGCCGTTGGCGACCTGATTGGTCTCGTTCCCGTTGTAGGGATAGATGTGCGCGGCTTCCAGTATCTCGACGACTTCGCAGCCGGAGATTGCACAACGCTGGTCGTATGCTTCAAGGAGAGAATTTCTGAACGCTTGCTGCCCTTGGCGACTGACGATCTCGCGCATTGTACGCAGGCGGCAGTCCTCCATGTCTTGGGGCACGAACGGGTGCTTCTTCTCTGCCTCAGCAGCCTCTTGCCGCACCGTGTCCCAGAGGCCTTTGGCGCTGCGTGGATACCATTCTTTTCTCAGGAGCGCAGTGGACTCCGGCGACAGCAAGCGCATGGTCTGCAGGTTCGACGCTGAAAAGTCGGAAGGCAGCCGGTCCCTTCCGCCCTGGAATCGCAGTTCCAGAGCGCGTGACGAGATATCGACTCTGCGTATCAACTCTCTGTGACCCGGCGTGGCCAGAGCGTGATACTTCGCCTCCCACAAGTCGTCCGTCCCCAGTCGGCGTTCAGCCTCTCGGCGAGAGACAACATCTGCAACCACCATGTGTCCACACAAGAAGAGCTTCTCATCAAAGGTTACAATCCACAGATGGTCTCCCGGTCTGACTTTGACGAGTTGGTCCCCGGCCCAGTGGTCACAGAATTGGCCCAGCACTCTCGCGACAGTGTCAGGTCGGCAATAGGAAAGATATTCGCTCATCGACTCCCCCGCTGCTTCAGAAACGAAGGCAGACAGCATCCCGAGGGATGGGTCACACTTTAACGCGCTCCGGATGCGTATACACGTTGAATCCCGATTCGCGCAGAAATCCGATCAGCGTCACGCCGGATTCCTCACCCAATTCGACCGCCAGCGACGACGGCGCGGAGACCGCCGCAACGATCGCAATTCCTGCTACTGCAGCCTTCTGAACTATCTCGAAGCTCAAACGTCCGCTGACCATCAGCAGGGTCTCATCCAGCGGCAGCTTCCCGGCGAAGACCGCCCATCCGATCGCTTTGTCCACGGCGTTATGCCGTCCGACGTCCTCACGGATCACATGAACCGTGCCGGCGGGATCGAACAATGCCGCCGCATGGAGACCGCCCGTCGCCGCGAATGCCTCCTGGGCCGTGCGCATGCGGGCCGGCAACGAGGAAATTGTAACGCCCCGCACTTTCATCGCCGACTGCACCGGCTCGATGCGCCGCATCAGCGACTCGATGCTGGTCTTGCCGCAAACGCCGCAGCTCGACGAAATCGTGAAGTTACGCCGCATCCGCTGGCGGATCGCATCGGCCGGCACCTTGAGGATTACGTCGATCGCGTTAGGCTCAGCATGACCCTTGCGATCGATCACGCGGCGGATCTCATCGATTTCGGTGCGCGAGCGGATGAACCCCTCGGCCAGCAGAAAGCCTGCGGCGAGTTCCTCATCGTGGCCGGGGGTGCGCATGGTGAGCGTGAAGCGCTTCCCGGCGAACCGAATCTCGAGCGGCTCCTCGATTGCAAGGGCGTCCGCCTCGGAGCGCATCGCACCGGCGCGCCACTTCAGCGTCTGACGCGCGCGAACCTGCGCCGATGATGAGTCCCCGCCTGATTCGCCCGCTCGCGACGACGATGCGCTTGATCTCAACCCGGCCTCCGCTAGTGTCAGTATAGTTTCATCCGGATTGGAGCGCGAAAGCTATCGCTGGCGCGCCAACCGCATCCTGAGGAGCCGACATGGCCGAACGCGAACCTGACGATCTCTCCGCCCAGCGCTTCAGCCCGATGACCGCGGCGAAGCATTCGCGCCTGCGCGGCGCGGCGCTCGGGCACAGCATCTGCCCCTATTGCGCGGTCGGATGCAGCCAGCTGGTCTACACCAAGGCGGGCGAGGTCATCGATATCGAGGGCAATGCCGACAGTCCCATCAGCGAAGGAACGCTCTGCCCCAAGGGCGCGAACACTTTCCAGCTCGTGTCCAACCCGCATCGGCTGATGACCGTCAAGTATCGCGCGCCGCATTCCGATCATTGGGAGGAACGCCCGCTGGATTGGGCGATGGAACGAATCGCGCAACTGGTCAAGGAGACGCGCGATCGCGACTTCATCGAGCGCGACGCAAACGGCCTGCTGGTCAACCATCTCAAGACCATCGCGCATCTGGGCGGCGCGACACTCGACGACGAAGAGAACTACGTGATCAAGAAGCTGTTCAATGGAGGGCTTGGGATTCTCTCAATCGAGAACCAGGCCCGCATATGACACAGCGCCTCGGTGCCCGGTCTGGGCGCCTCCTTCGGACGCGGTGCGGCAACCGGCTTCCAGCGCGACCTCGCCAACAGTGACTGCATCCTCGTGATGGGTTCGAACATGGCCGAGGCTCATCCGGTGGGATTCCGCTGGGCGCTGAAGGCGAAGGAGAGCGGCGGCGTGTTGATCCACGTCGATCCGCGCTTCACGCGCACCTCGGCGATGGCGGACGTCTTCGTGCGAATCCGAGCGGGCAGCGATATCGCGTTCCTCGGCGGGATCATCAACTACATCCTCGAGCATGATCGTTGGTTTCGCGAGTACGTGCTGCATTACACGAATGCCGCGACCATCATCCGCGATGAATACAACGCCGACGAGCCAATCGACGGGCTGTTCGCGGGTTTCAATGCATCGACCGGCCAGTACGACCGGATGGAGTCGGCGTGGGACTACGTATGCGAGCTGTCGAGCGATGGGTCTGCGCCGCGAGGATTGCCGCGCACCGATCCGGCGCTCGAACATCCAATGTGCGTGATGCAGATCCTGCGGCGGCACATCGCGCGCTACACGCCCGCGCGCGTCGCCGAGACTTGCGGATGCTCGCCCGACGACGTGGTGCGTGTCGCGGAGCTGATGTGCCGCAACTCGGGGCGCGAGCGCACCAGTTCGGTGGTCTACGCGCTCGGATGGACACAGCATTCGTCGGGGGTCCAGATGATCCGTGCCGCCGCGATCATCCAGCTGTTGCTCGGCAACGTCGGGCGGCCCGGCGGCGGAATCATGGCGATGCGCGGCCACAGCAGCATCCAGGGCTCCACCGACATCGCGACGCTGTACGACCTGCTACCCGGCTATCTTCCTCAGCCGGCGGCGATACCGGAGCATGCGACGCTCGCCGACTATATTCGCAACGGGCGCAGCCTGCCTGCGCGCCGCGGCAGTGCCGCCGACGGCTTCTGGCGCGAGGATGCGCTTCGCGGATGGTGGTCGAACCTGCCGAAGTTCATGACCAGCCTGCTCAAGGCGTGGTACGGCGACGCCGCGACGCCCGCCAACGATTTCGGCTACGGATGGCTGGGCAAGATCGACGACGACTACTCGCATCTCAACTGCTTCATGAAGATGCTTCAGGGTGAGGTGCGCGGGATGTTCCTGATCGGGCAAAATCCGGCGGCTGGCGGTCCCAACGCGCGGCTCCATCGCGCGGCGATGCGCAAGCTCGATTGGCTCGTGGTCCGCGACTGGTTCGAGCACGAAAGCGCGAGCTTCTGGTACGCCGACCCTGAAGTCGATGATCCGCACAGCATCGCGACCGAGGTGTTCTTATTGCCGGCGGCGGCGATGGCCGAGAAGGATGGCACGGTCACCAACACCGAGCGGATGTTGCAGTGGCACGATAAGTCAGCTGACCCGCCCGGCGATTGCCGCTCCGATGCGTGGTTCATGTTCCATCTGGGGCGCCGGCTCAAGGAGCTGTATCGCGACTCGAAGCTCGAACGCGATGCGCCGATTCAAAATCTCACTTGGGACTACGATGCGGATGCTCCGGCGATTCTGCCGGATGGCAAGCCCAGCCGCATCGCTGATGAACCCGACCTCGAGAAGGTGCTCAAGGAGATCAACGGCTATCGGGTCGCCGATCGCATCCAGCTCAAAGGCTTCGCCGATCTCGCTGACGACGGCTCGACGGCTTGCGGATGCTGGATCTACAGCGGCGTGTTTCCCGATGCGGCGAACAATCGCGCGCGATCGCGCAACGGCAAACTGAGCGGGTGGCTCTATCCGGAGTGGGGTTTCGCATGGCCAGCGAACCGCCGAATCATGTACAACCGCGCCTCGGCCGATGCCGAAGGCCGGCCATGGTCGGAGCGCAAGAAGCTCATCTGGTGGGATGAGCGCGAGCGACGCTGGACCGGCTTCGATGTGCCCGACTTCGAGCTCACCAAGCCGCCCGATTACCGGCCGCCTCCGGATGCGCGCGGGATGGCGGCGATCGCGGGCGACGCACCCTTCATCATGCATCCCGATGGGCGCGGATGGCTGTTCGCGCCGTTCGGCGTCAAAGATGGGCCGCTGCCGGTTCACTACGAGCCGCGCGAATCGCCATTCGAGAACCGGATGCATCGGATGCAATCGAGTCCAACCCTGCGCGTGCCGGATAGCGCGCTCAATCCGATGGCTGCGCCGGGCGATCCTGCGTATCCGCTGATCGCGACCACCTATCGGCTGACGGAGCACTATCTCAGCGGGCCGATGAGCCGCTTCAACAGCTGGCTCAACGAACTGCAACCCGAGATGTTCTTCGAGATCAGCCCCGAGCTGGCGCGTGAGCGCGGTATCGAGCACGGGGGCTGGATGGTCGTGACAACGCCGCGCGGCGAGATCGAGGCGCGCGCGATGGTCACGCCGCGGATGAAACCAGTGCAAGTCGGCGGCGGCATCGCGCATCACGTGGGGATCCCGATTCACTGGGGATACGCGGGCGAGACCGTCGGCGCGATGGCGAACGATCTAACCTCGATCGTGCTCGATCCCAACGTCAGCATGCATGAGACCAAGGCGTTCGCATGCGAGGTGCGCGCGGGCCGTCTGAGCGGCGTCCGGCGTCCGCGCGCGATTGCCGCAGCTACGCGCGCAAATCGCGAGGAGCCGATTCCGGATACGCCCGACTATGCGCAGCCCGAGGGCCGCATGACGCGCGATCGCTGAGATGAACCTGCTCGAGCGAACGATCTATCCCTTCCGCCGCGTGAAGCCGCCCGCGCCGCGCACGCCGATGGGTTTTTTCACCGACACGACACTGTGCATCGGATGCAAGGCCTGCGAGGTCGCGTGCAAGCAATGGAACCAATTGCCCTCGGACGGGTTCAATTTTTCCGGGCTCAGCTACGACAACACGATCGCGCTGTCTGCGACGACTTGGCGCCACGTCACCTTCATCGAGCAGTTCGCGAGCAGTTCCCGCGAACAAAAAGCGCCGCCCGATGGGGGCTTCTCGCTCGACGAGTTGCTCGCGCAACCGAAGGACGGCCGTTGGCTGATGATGAGCGACGTCTGCAAGCATTGCAGCGCCGCGCCCTGCCAAATCGCATGCCCGACCGGCGCGATCGTGCAGAACGAATACGCGGACATCTATATCCAAAATGATATCTGCAACGGATGCGGCTACTGCGTCGCGGCGTGCCCATTCGGCGTGATCACCCGCGCGCCAGCCGACGGGCATGCGCACAAGTGCACGCTATGCTACGACCGCCAGCGCGATGGGCTAACACCCGCATGCGCGAAAGCTTGCCCCACCGAATCGATCCAGTTCGGGCCGCTCGACGAACTCCGCGAGCGCGCTCAGCGGCGCGTTGATCAGCTTCATTCGCGCGGGGAACGCGGCGCGTATCTCTACGGCGCGGAGCCGAGCGCCGATTATTCCGCGCTGCACGCATTCTTCCTGCTGCTTGATCGGCCTTCCGTGTATGGCCTGCCGGACAATCCGCGAATGCCGCAGGCGCATCTGCTCGGCGACTGGACGCGGGCCGTGGCGGGCGCGATCGCATCGATGCTGGCGGTCGCGATCGCAATCCTCAGCTATGGCGGCTGACGCCGACGCGGGTGCGCATCACGCGGCGCCGGCGACCAAGCCGCCGCCGTGGCATGGATGGGTCGTCGGCGACATGTTCTTCTCGTCGCTCTCGGCGGGTACCTTCGCCGTCGCCGCGCTCGGCGATCTGATTCGCCCGTCTGATTTCGCCGCGCTCGTCCCGATCGCGTATGCGGCGGCATTCCTCGCGATTGTCGCAGACTTGGTCTGCCTGATCTTCGATCTCGGCGACCCGATGCGCTTCCATCACATGCTGCGGACCTTCAAGCCGCGCTCGCCGATGTCGCTTGGCACCTGGTCGATAGCGATCTTCTCGATTCTCTGTTTCGTCGCGGCGGCGCTGGCCCTGATTCCGATTTCCCCCGCGACGATCGCACGGCGCTTCGTTGCGATGATCGCGTTGGGACCGGCACTCGCGGTGATGGCCTACAAGGGCGTGCTATTCAGCGCGACCGCGCAGCCCGGATGGAAAGATGCACGCTGGCTCGGCGCATTGCTCGCCATATCCTCGGCGACGCTGGGATGCGCGCTGCTGCTGGCCTTGGCCGAACTGCTCGGCCTTGGACGTGCGGCCATCGAAATGCGCATCGCACTGTTGGAGCTGATCCCGATCAGCATGATCCTCACGGCGATGGTCGCTTACGCAATGAGCCCGGAGCTGGCCGATAGCACGGCGCGCGGCCGCCGCTTCGTCGCATACTACAGCTTCATCGCGATCGCCGGGCTCGCTGCGCCGCTTGTCGTGATCATTCTTGCGCGCGGCCCCGCGGCGTCGCTCGTATCATTGATGCTGATCGCCGCAGGCGCCCTCGCCCTCCGCCATCATCTGGTGACGATCCCGCATCGGCGCGGCTAGCGCGATCGCGTCACGCGCGGAGGCCCCTTGCGGATTCGTGCACGGAAGTCGGCAAATGGCGTCTGCCAGGGCAGCACGCTCTCGAGCCACCAGGTAGCGCCCGCTTCCGCCAGCGGTGCAACAATCGCGGCGTCCTCGCCTGCGCGAAGCCCCGTGGTTCGTCCGCTGGCGAGGATATCGAAGGGCGCGCTGCTGGTGCGGTGCTTTGCGATGTATGCGGCGATTGCGCGCAGCTCCGCTGGTCCAATCGGCTTCTCGATGTCCGGGCTGATCGGGGCAACACCGTCCCATCGCGCCGCGCGCCGAAACGGCCGTTTCGCGACCGGCCAGGTTCCTGCAACCCACACTGGAATGCGGGGCGACTGGACAGGCCGCGGCAGAAAGACCGTCTCGTTGATTTGATGATGCTCGCCGCTGAAGCGGAACGGTTCGCCGCTCCACAGGCCCGTGAGCACTTCGAGGCCCTCGTCCAGCATCGCGGCCCGCACGCGATCACCGGTCGATAAGCCGAAGGTGCTGAATTCCTTCCACATGTCGCTGCCGTTGCCGACGCCGACCGTCAGTCGTCCGCCCGACAGATGATCGAGCGCGACCGTTTCGCGTGCGAGCTTCCACGGATGGCGGCGGGCCATCGGCGTCACCAGCGCGCCGATGCGGATGCGCGCCGTCTTCATCGCAATCGCGGCCAGCGCGATCCAGGGATCGGTGACCGGAATCGGCTCCCACGCGAGGATGTGATCCCAGATGAAGAAGCCGTCCCATCCTGAATCCTCGGCTTCGTGCGCGAGTTCGGCCAAAATGCGAGGATCGCCGTAGTCGCCGAAAAGCGGCGTATCGATCGCGAATTTCATCGCGCCACCTCCAGCGGCTCAAAATGCACCGCTCTGGTTCTGTGCCTAGGGAAGGTGCTCGATGAACGCAAGCAAGGTGGGGAGCGGGACGATCGATTGGCGATCCAGGCGGGCCGCAGCGTTCGGAAAACGCTTCAACAACAAAAGATTATAGCTTATGCCCGCATACGCCATCAACGTTTTGTGCGCTTGATTCGGCGGAGAAGCGCGGAGTAGCTTGTGCGCGAAAGCGGCCTGTCCGCCGCGCGGCGCAATGGCAACCCGGACCGAAAGCGAATTCATCAATCTCCCCTTTCACGAGAAGCTTGACTTCCTCTACGGCCTGCCCGCGCGCCGCAAGCTCGACCTGATCCTGTCCGCGCCCGAGGCCGAGCGGCTGGTTCAATCGTTCACGCCCGAAAGCCTGTTTTACACGCTCAAGGAGATCGGCAGCGCCGATGCGGGCGATCTGCTCTCGATGGCGATTCCCGAGCAGGTCAAAGGGCTGGTCGACCTCGATTGCTGGGACAAGGATCGTCCCAATCTGGCGCGGATGCGCGAATGGATCGAGGCGATGGCCGAGGGCGGGCGCAAGCGCATCGCCGACGCGCTGGTGAATCTCGACCTGGAGCTGGTCACGCTCTTCATCCGCCAGTTCATCAAGGTCCATCGGCTCGACGAGACCGAGGCGGCGCTCGATCTGGCCTCGAGCAGCGTTGTCCAATTCGACGAGCACTACGTGATCGAGTTCACGGGCGCCGACAGCCTCGCCCAGCTCGTGCAGGAGTTCTTGGAAGAAGTCTTCGAGCGCGACTACAACTACTACGCCAGCCTGCTCGAAGAGATTTACTGTGGCGTCGATGCCGAACTGGAGGAACAGGCGTTCGCCTTGCGCCGCGCGCGGCTGAGCGATCGAGGTTTCCCGGACTATTTCGACGCACAGAACGTCTTCACCTATCTCGACCCGCACCGCTTCCGCGAAATCCGCACCCAGCACGTCGCGCCAAACCGCGACGATCTGCCGATCGGCGGCGACCAGTCGTCGATCGACGTGGCGCTGACTGCGCCGGGTGGCGACGATTCGCTGTTCAACGCGGCGCTCATGGCGGGCTTTGCGATGCAGGGCAAGCGCCAGTTGCGCAGCGAGATGGCGATGGTGACCAACCAGGTGCTGGTCGCGCGTTCAATCGACTTCGGCGACCCGGAGGCGGTGCGAACCGCCGTCGAGATGACCCATCACTACCTGAACCTCGGGCTGGAGAATTTGGCCGGCGGCGACTTGCATACGGCGATCGACGATCTGCGCGACACCCATCTGAAGCTGCTCTTCCGCCTCGGCATCAGCCTCACCATCGATCTGCGCACGCGCGCGCAGGAGAGCTTGAAGCGCCTGGGCTTGAGCGCGGAGCGCTCGACCGAATTGCCCTATCTAGACTCACCTTATGCCGAGGGCCTGGCGGGATTCCTCCAGCGGCTGCCGCGCTTCCACGCCGCGCTGGATCGCGGCGGATCGGTCGAGCTGCGCGACTTTTCCTCGATGCGGGATCTGCATCTGGGCTATGCGCTGCTCGATCAAATCGATGCGGTACCCGGCGTGTTCCGCGGGCTACTGGGGCTGGAGGTCGCGGCCCCGGCGTTTCGCGCAGCAGTCGCCGGACGCGACATCAAGCTCAGCCAGATCCTGCTGACGGCGCTGGTCAACCTTGCGCTCGATCGCCGCCTAACGCCCGCGCCAATCGCTGCCAGCCGGCTGGGCGCGGTGCGCGCACTATTGACCGAGTCGGTGCCTGCCAGGCTCGGCGACGGTTTCCGCGATCTCGTGGCGCGCACGCTCGAAGCGCGGCTTGCGCCCGAAATGCGCCGACACGGCGCCGATTTCGTCAACTCGTGCCTGAACGTGTTCGAGGAGGAATACGCCGAACTCGAGGCGGGCCGTCCGATCGATCCGCGTTTTGTGCGCAGCCTGCTGCTGCGGCAGGACTAGCGATGCGCGCGGACTTCGTGTCCGGGATGCAGCGTTACGGTGCGCGTCACGCCGGAATGCTCCAGCATCACCGAGACCGTGTCATCCTTCCTTAACGCCGCCGCACTCTGCTCGAAGTCCTCAACGCTGCGAACCGTGTGCGAACCTACGCTCCGGATCACATCGCCGCGCTGCACGCCGGCATCGGCCGCGGCGGCCTTGGCGTCCGCCACCAACACGCCTTCACCAGGATAGCTGGCGAAGTAGCCGGCGATATCGGGAGTGATTTCCTGCACCGTCAATCCCCATGCGTGTGCCGCATGCGGACCGGGCTCGAGTTTGCCCAGATCGACGGCGTTGTCATCCTCGAATAAACGATTGGCGACGTAGATGGGCGCTTTGGCGCCGAGCGCAAGCGCGATCGCGTCGCTGGGCCGGCTGTCGAGCTTCAATCGATCGCCGTCGAGATAGATGTCGGCGTAGTAGGTCTTGTCGCGCAGGGCGGTAATCACCACGCGGTCGACGCGGCTGCCGGTCTTCTCGATCGCGCTGCGCAGCAGATCGTTCGTCAGCGGACGTTCCGGATCGACGCCATGAAGTTCGAGCAGGATCGCGCGCGCCTCGGAGTCGCCAATCCAGATCGGCAGACCGCGGCGCCGGGCGCGGTCCTCGAGCATCACATACGCGCCGCCGGTTACGCGGTCCACATCAACCGTCCTGACTTCGACCTCGACCTGATCGCGCGCGGGGCCGGGAGCAGCCTGCCGGCATGCGCAGGCCGCAGTGATCGCCGCCGCGAGCAGAAATGAAATCCAGTGCCGCGCCGAGCCAAGCCGCGTCATGAAGTCAACTTACGCGCCTTGCGAAAAATACTCCAGCGCCGGCGCGATATCTTGCAGGCCGCTCCAGGAGCCATCAGCGCTCACTGGGCACCCATGAATCCGCGCGCGATGACGTACAATTCCGACGATCCCGGACGGGTCGCCTGCGACCGCACACTCTCTACGTTGTCGAACCGATCCGTGAACCGCCGCTGAATCGCCGGGAACTGGCCGCTCATGAACGTCTTGGCGATCATCGCACCGCCCGGTTTCAGGATGCTTGCCGCGGCCTCCAGCGCGACGTCGATCAGCTCGGCGCATCGGGCATCGTCGCGATCGCGAATCCCGCTGAGCTTGGGAGCCATATCGCTCGCGATGAGGTCGGCTGCCCCGCCCAGTGCGACTCTGGCCGCATCGAGGATCGCCGGATCGCGGATGTCGCCCGCGATCGTGACGACACCCACCGCTGGCGATACGCATTCCACGAGATCGACACCGACCACCTTTCCCTGCGGTCCAACTGCGCGCGCCGCAATCGCGAGCCATCCACCCGGCGCGCATCCGAGGTCGAGCACGCGCGATCCGGCGCGCACCAGACGAAAGCGCGCGATCAGCTCTTCGAGCTTGTACGCCGCGCGCGACGGCAATCCCGCCTCGCGCGCTTTGCGGTAGTACTTGTCGCGCGGATTGTAGCGGGCCATCAGATCAGCGCGCTCCCTAAGGACTCATCAACAGGCGCCGCGTTCGCAGCGTGGCGGCAAAGCCGTTATCTTGATCGGTTCGGAGCGCGGCGCGCGTCTCCATCGGCGATGGCATCAATCAGGCTTGAAGATCTGAATCCGGCGCAGCGCGAGGCCGTGACGGCCGGCGACGGGCCGATGCTGATCGTGGCCGGCGCGGGCTCGGGCAAGACGCGCGTGCTTACTTATCGTATCGCGTACCTGCTGGCCGAGCGCAAGCTGGACGCCGCACAACTGCTCGCGGTGACGTTCACCAACAAGGCTGCGGCGGAGATGCGCGAGCGGATCGGAACGCTGCTGGGAGCGAATGCGCGCTGGCCATGGATCAGCACGTTTCATTCAGCCTGCGCGCGCATCCTGCGCGAGGAGGCGGGCGCGCTCGGGCTTTCGCGCAATTTCACAATCTTCGACGACAGCGAGACGCTGTCGATCCTGCGGCGGCTGATCGGAGAGGCCAATCTCGCCGAGTCGCCGGCCCCCGAGCAGGCGCGGAGCCGCATCGATCAAGCCAAAAACGAAGGGCTGTTCCCCGAGGATCTGATTTCGCGAGCCGGCGGCCAGCGCGAAGTTGCGATGGCCGAGCTTTACCGCCTCTATCAGGAACGGCTGCGCGCGATGAACGCGCTCGACTTCGGCGACCTGCTACTGCTCTGCTCGCGGCTGTTCGAGCGCAACGCCGGGGTGCTCGCGCGATGGCAGGGCCGTTTCACGCATCTGCTGGTCGACGAGTATCAGGACACCAACCGCGTCCAGTATCAGCTGGTGCGCACGCTTTCGGCGCATACCGGCAATCTGTGCGTGGTCGGCGATGAGGACCAGTCGATCTACCGATGGCGCGGCGCCGACATCCGCAACATCCTCGACTTCGAGCGCGACTTCCCCGCCGCACGCATCTTCAAGCTCGAACAGAACTACCGCTCGACCAAGACCATCCTCGCCGCCGCCGATACCGTCATCAGCAACAACAGCGAGCGCAAGCCCAAGCGGCTATGGACCGAGAACCCGACGGGCGACCCGGTGGTCTGTTTCACTGGATTGACGGAGCGCGACGAGGCCGATTTCATCGTGCGCGAAATCGGGCGGTTGGCCGCCGAGGGCCAGTTCCGCCTGGGCGAGTTCGTGGTCTTCTACCGCACCAATGCGCAATCGCGGGCGATCGAAGAGGCGATGATGCGGCATCGAGTGCCGTACTACGTGGTCGGCGGGCTGCGCTTTTACGAACGCGCCGAGATAAAGGATCTAATCGCCTACCTGCGAGTGATCGCCAATCCCGCCGACGCGCTCAGCCTGGAGCGGATGATCGGTGCGCCGCCGCGCGGTATCGGCGCGCGCACGCTCGAAGCGCTGGCGGCGGCCGCAGCGCGCGAGAGCATCACCATGTTCGATGCGCTCGGCCGCGCCGAGGCCCTGTCGGCCATCGCGCTGCGGATCGCCAAGCTGGCGGGAGCGCTATATCTGTGGATGCGCGATCTGGCCGGGCGCGCGCCGGCCATGACCGTGCGCGCGATCCTCGAAGAGGTCATCGCGCAGGCACGCTACACCGCCTATCTGGACGCAATGCAGGATGGAGCCGAGCGCCGCGAGAATGTTGGCGAGTTGCTCTCCGCCGCTGCGATCTTCGACAACGATTACGGTCCTGGTGGGTTGGGCGAGTTCCTCGAGCGGATCGCGCTGGTCAATGACAGCGATGAACTTGGCGCGCAGGGAAGCGGACGGGTCGCCCTGATGACGCTGCACACTTCAAAGGGTCTCGAGTATCCGGTCGTCTTCATCGGCGGAATGGAGGAAGGGCTGTTTCCGCACAGCCGCGCCCAGGACAGCGGCATCGAAGTCGAGGAGGAGCGGAGGCTGTGTTACGTCGGGATGACGCGGGCACGCCGGCTGCTCTACCTAACCAACACGATGTCGCGTGAGATCTATGGGATCAGGCTGGAGTCGCGGCCATCGCGATTCCTGGCCGAGATCGATTCCAGCCTGATCCGGCGCATCGCCCCCGACCTGCGCATGCCGCCACTGCGGATGGCCGGGTCGCATGCGACGATGCCCCGCGAGCCCTACGTCGACTACACCGAGAGCCAGCTGCCTGATGACGACGGCCCCGACGAGCTAAGAATTGGGGCACGAGTAACGCATCCCACATTTGGCGCGGGAATCGTGCGGCGGCGCGAAGGTCGGGGCGAGGCAGCCAAGGCATGGGTCGACTTCGAACGCGGTGGAATCAAGCTGTTGGTTCTGAAATTCGCCCATCTTAGGGCAATTGCTCGGTAATTTGCCGTCGTTTATGATCAGCACGGAAGCTGATGGCGGGCGGGTATCTGAGTGCGGTCTGAACCTACGAACAGAGTCGGTCGTGAAGTCATCGGGCGAAGCCTCGCCCCGATGCATCTCCTGCGCTGCACTGCGCTCGCGCTTGCGATCTTCTTTCTGATCGCTGCGACGTTAATCAGTCTCGCCTCGCGCGCGGCGGCCTGGACCGAGGATGAGTTCGCCCATCGGCCGATGGTCGCGTTCCCGATGCCTTCGGGACGCGACGACATCGTCGGCCAGCTGCTCAGCTACAAGGTTCAGAGGGGTGACACGCTGCTCGACGTCGGCCGATGGTACGGGCTAAGCGGCAAGGAAATCTCTGACGCCAACGGCGGCATCGACTGGTGGAGCCCTCCGCTCGGCAAGGAACTCATCCTGCCGACCGAACACATCCTGCCCGCAGTTGAGCGCAAAGGGATCATCCTCAACATCCCCGAGATGCGACTGTACTACTTCCCCGGCGATTACGGTCCGCGCCACCATCGCAAGGGCAAGCTGACGCCCGCCGCCTATGTGCGCGAGGGTGTGGTCTATACCTTCCCGGTCGGGCTGGGCCGCTTCGACTGGAAGACGCCGGTGGGCGATTTCACCGTTCGTGGCAAAACGCACAACCCAACCTGGGTGGTGCCGCAGGATATCTACG
Organism: Binataceae bacterium (SeqCode); assembly: GCA_041491005.1. GTDB lineage: Bacteria > Desulfobacterota > Binatia > Binatales > Binataceae > JBGPUE01. The sequence goes on from JBGPUE010000045.1 coordinate 16,619, forward strand.
ACGAGCACCTGGAGCGTGACGGCGAAGCCGATCACGTGGTCAAGGGCGGTGATCCGGACAATCCGCTCGGGCTGTATCGCATCGAGCTTACGCTGCCCGAGTATGCGTTGCATGGCACCAATATTCCGTGGGGCATCGGGATGACCGTCAGCCACGGATGCATCCGGCTCTATCCCGAGGACATCGAGCGCCTGTTCAAAAAGATCAAGGTCGGGACGCCCGGCAGGTTCGTCTATCAGCCGGTCAAGTTCGGATGGCGTGGCGATGCGCTTTACGTCGAGGTGCACGAGGACTTCTACGGCAAATATCCCGGGCTGTGGAGCCTCGCCGCCAAGGAAGCGCAGCGGCTGGGTCTGAGCGATCAGATCGATTTTCGCAAGCTGCAGAAAGCCGTGGTCGAGAAGACCGGCATCCCCACCTACATCATGTCGGGCGCCGATCCCAGCAGCGCCGGCTAGCCGCCGGCTTCACGCTTCCACCGCCGTCTGCCATGCTCGCGGTGAACCCGCGGCTCGCTCACTTCGGTTGCGGGTCATCGAGCGCCGGTGGCGGCAGGTGCAATCTTCGAAACATCGCTCCTGCGCAGTACATACAACTCGCGTTCGCCGATACCGAGGAAGCCCGCCCAGCGCATGCGACGCACGATATGCGTACCGGGGAGCGGCGAAGTCGCGATCGTGTACTCCTTCATCGCCAGCGACGTAACCATCGGGATACCAGCTTCAAAGCTCAGCTCTTCCTTCCCGTCGCCGGCGCGGTACAGGTCGGCTCCGTTGAAAGGATAGCCGGCATCGATCCGGCCGCGCGCGACGTCCTCGCGCTCGAGCTGATCGAGCGCCGTTCTAATCGCTGCGAGCCCGCGTTGCTGTTCGTACACGCCAGCGAGCGAGAACAGCGCCAGCGCGGCAAGCATTGCCGCCGATGCGACCCGCGGCCAGCGACTGCGCGGCATCGGCGCCATCGCCAGCAGGATGCATCCCACCGGCACCAGCACGAGGTCGTAGCGATCGTTGAACAACCACAGAATCGGGATTGCCACCCAGTAGAGCCCGCTCGCGATCAGCATGGCAGCCGCTGCGGGCCGCATTTTTGACGCGGCGCGGATCGCAGCGAGGATCAAGCCGGCCGCGCCGCAGCTGCCCAGCGCGATCGCCGCGAGTTGCCAGTGACCCCACCATTCGAAGTAGGTCGGCGGGCGTACCACGAGCGCACTCGTCCATCCGCCGAAACAGCTCAGGCATGGCATTTGGCTCGCCGTCGGATCGAATCGCACGAACAGCGCCGCGACAACGAACAGAGCGGCCGCGATCACCGTGCCGCGCCGCCAATCACGTGTGAAGAGCCGTGGGATGCCAAGCGGGCTGAGCACCAGCCCGAGATAGAGCAGCGGCTCGAGCAGCCCCGCGTGGAAGTAGGTCGCCGCGCGAACATCGAAGATGAATTCGAGTTGATGCTCGGCCAGCGCAAGGTAGTACGGCTCAGGACGCAGAACCGTAAGCCAGGTCCATGCGAATGCGCATGCGATCAGCGCGGCGGCGTACGGCAGCAACTGCTTTCCAAGATGCGCGTAATTGGCACGACCCGCCCGAATCGATGGCGCCGCGCGAAGCAGGATCGCGCCCGCGCATCCCGCGATCGCCGCGCCGCCGAACGGACGGACCATGAAGGCGACTGTGGCGAGTCCCGCCGACAGCCATCGCCATCGCGCTTGGCGACGACTATCCGCAATCGCGAAGGCCAGGATCGATCCGATGAACGGGGCGAGAAACGGCACCTCCGTCATGAAGGAAAAGCTCAGAAACAGGTAGCACGGATTGGCCGCGAGCAGCCCGGTCGCCAGCAGCGCCTGATAGCGGCGCGCGCCGCATCGGCGCACGAGCACATAGAAGCTGAATGCGCAGATCGCGCCCAGCGCCGCGACTGAAAGATCGAGCGAGGCGTAACCGGCTCCGAAAAGACGGCTCCACCCGGCACCGTACAGCACCTGGCTCACCGGCATCGCCTGCGTGAAACCGGCGAATGCCATCTGGCCGGTCGCGATGAAGCGGTGTACCGCCCGCACGTAGATCCAGCTGTCGACCACCGGGCCGTCCGCCAGCGGTCGCACGATCAGCCAAACTGCGCCATACCAGGCGAGTATCGCGAGCGCTGCCACCGCAGCTTCCGCACGCCGCATCATCCCAAGAGTCTCGCTACCTTGCCCTGCTTTCGAGCGATCTTCTATACTCCGTGCATCGCGCATAAACGCAACTGGAGCATGCCGCGTTCACATCTCACGACGCCCTCGGGCATTCAGCCGCGGCGGGCGGTACGCTGACCGCGGGCTGGCGGCATCAACCGCCTTCCGGCGCTTCAGACACACAAGATGTACGAAGTACCCTTTCATCGCCCCTCGCTTGGGCCTGAGGAGGAGCAGGAAGTTCTGGACACGCTGCGCTCGGGCTGGATCACGACCGGTCCGCGGGCCAAGCGTTTCGAGAAGGAGTTCGCCGAGTACGTCGGCGCGCGGCGCGCGTTGGCGGTCGCGCATTGCACGGGGGCGCTGCACCTTGCGCTGTGGGCGCTGGGCATCGGCCCCGGCGATGAGGTAATCACGACGCCGTTCACGTTTACGGCCACCGCCGAGGTGCTGGCCTATCTTGGCGCGCGGCCGGTGTTCGTCGATATCGATCCCGCGACGTTCAACATCAATGCCGCGCGCGTCGAGGAAGTGCTCGAGAGCGGCAGGCTCAAACAGGCGCGCGCGATCCTGCCGGTTCATTTCGCGGGCCAAGCCTGCGACATGGAGCGGCTGGGCGGGATCGCGCGCCAGCACGGGCTGCGCATCGTCGAGGACGCCGCGCATGCGGTCGGCTCGGCGCGCCATCTCGACGGCCGCGGGATGGTCAAGGTGGGTACGATGAGCGAGCTGACCTGCTTCAGTTTCTACGCCACCAAGAACATCACCAGCGCCGAAGGTGGGATGATCACGACCGACGATGATGCGCTGGCCGACAAGATAGCGGTCGCCAGCCTGCATGGAATGAATCGCGACGCGTGGAAGCGCTACGACAAGAGCGGTTCATGGTTCTACGAAATCCACGATCTCGGCTTCAAGTACAACCTCTCCGACGTTCACGCCGCGATCGGGCTGGTGCAGTTGCGAAAGTCGGACGACTTCATGCACCGGCGCGCCGCGGTGGCCCGCGCGTACAACGAAGCGTTCCGCGACGAGCCGGCGCTGCTGACGCCGTACGTCGAGCGCGGCGTCGAGCATGCATGGCATCTCTACGTGCTGCGCATGCGGCCCGAGCGGTTGCGTATTGGGCGCAACCAGTTCGTCGAGGAGCTGCGCGCGCGGGGCGTGGGCGCCTCGGTTCATTGCATCCCGCTGCACACGATGCACTTCTACCAGCAGCGCTATGGCTATCATGACGGCGACTTCCCGGTCGCGGAGGACGTCTTCAGCCGATGTCTCTCGCTGCCGATCTACGCGGCGTTGACCGATCGCGATGTCGATCATGTGATCGAGACGGCGCGCGCGATCGTGCGGGAGAACCGGCGCTAGCCGGGCCAGGACGAAGGAGAATTCGCAGTGCGAGTATTAGTGACGGGCGGTGCGGGGTTTCTGGGTTCCCATCTTTGCGAACGGCTGCTGCGCGATCGCCACGAGGTAATCTGCCTCGACAATTTCTTCAGCGGGCGGCGCGCCAACGTCACTCATCTGCTGGGCAATGCGAACTTCGAACTGATCCGCCATGACGTGGTCAACCCGATCCTGCTCGAAATCGATCGCATCTTTCATCTGGCTTGCCCGGCTTCGCCCGTCCACTACCAGTACAATCCGGTCAAAACGACCAAGACCAGCGTGATGGGCACGATCAACATGCTGGGGCTGGCCAAACGGGTCCGCGCGCGCATCCTGCTCTCCTCCACCAGCGAGGTCTACGGCGACCCTGAGCAGCATCCGCAGACCGAGAGCTATTGGGGCAATGTCAATCCGATCGGCGTGCGCTCGTGTTACGACGAAGGCAAACGCGTCGCCGAGTGCCTGATGATGGACTATCACCGGCAGAACAAGGTGGATGTGAAGATCGTGCGCATCTTCAACACCTACGGCCCGCGGATGGCCATCAATGACGGCCGGGTTGTGTCGAACTTCTGCGTCGCCGCACTGCGCGGCGAGGATCTTACGATCTATGGCGACGGTAAACAGACGCGGTCGTTCGTGTACGTCGATGATTTGATCGACGGAATGGTGCGAATGATGGACGCGCCGGACTTCATCGGGCCGGTCAATCTCGGCAATCCCGACGAGTTCACGATAATGGAATTGGCCGCGCTCGCGATCGAATTGGCCAAGGGATCATCGAAGCTCGTTTACGCGCCGCCGCGGCCCGACGACCCGGCGCGGCGCCGGCCCGATATCACCCTCGCCCGCCAGCGTCTCGGATGGCAGCCGGGCATCCCGTTGCGCGATGGTCTCGCGCGCACGATGGAGCACTTCCGCCAGCAACTCGGCCTCGCCCGCGCATGAGCTGTGATGATCATGTTTGGCGGCTGCGCGTCGCCGCACTGATTGCCTTGGCGATCGCAGGATGCGCGCGTCCGCCGCAACCGCCGGCTGAACCCGCCATCGTCACACCGCCGCCCGCCGCGCCAATCGCGGCGGCCAAGCCCGATTGGAACATTTTTCCCGATCCGACCACCGGGCTAGTCGACATCTATCGCGATGGCGCCTACGTGGGCTCGATCACCGGTGATGAGCCGGAGAACGAGGACCCGCCGATGCCGCGCAAGCCCGCCCAGAGCACACCCGGCGGGCAGTGACAGCGCGCGACGCCGGCTACTCCTTGAGCAGATGGCGTGCGATGACCACGCGCTGGATCTGCGAAGTGCCCTCGTAGATCTGCAAGAGCTTCGCGTCGCGCATCAGCTTCTCGACCGGATACTCCTTCATGTACCCGTAGCCGCCAAAGATCTGCACGGCGTCGATGGTGATCTTCATGCATGCGTCGGCGGCGAACGCCTTCGAGATGCTCGAGGTGACGCTGGGGAACTCGCCGCGATCGACCTGCCACGCCGCCTTGTAGGTGAGCATCCGCATCGCTTCGAGATCGATCGCCATGTCGGCCATCATGAACTGGATCGCCTGGAAATTGGCGATAGGCTGGCCAAACGCGCTGCGCTGACGCGAGTACTTCAGGCATTCGTCGAGCGCGCGCTGCGATACGCCAATCGCGATTGCGCCGATCTGCGGCCGACTGCGATCGAAGGTGCCCATCGCATACTTGAAACCCTCGCCCTCGCGCCCCACCAATGCGCTGACCGGCACGCGGACATCTTCGTAGACGATCTCGCCGGTGTCGGCGGCGCGCTGGCCTAGCTTGCCATGCATCCGATTCTTCGTGATTCCCGGCAGGTCCGAGGGCATCACGAAACACGAGATGCCCTTGTGCTTGAGGCGCTTGTCGGACGTGGCGAACATCGTGTACCAACTCGCGCGCGAGCCGTTGGAGATGAAATGTTTGGTGCCGTTGATGACGAAGTGATCGCCTTCGCGCCGGTAGCTCGTCGACATCGCGGCGACGTCCGAGCCGGCGCCTGGCTCCGTGATCGCAAATGCGCAGAACGTGAGCTGCTTCATGAGCGCGCCAAGGTATTCGCGCTTCTGTTCGGCGCTGCCGGCAATCAACAGCGGCAGCAGGCCGAGATCGTTGGCCGCGACCGCGTTGGACATCCCGGCGCATCCCCAGTTCAACTCCTCGACGATCAGGCAGGTGTCGAGGATGTTCAGGCCCGGGCCGCCGAATTCCTTCGGCACGCCGAAGTTCATCAGGCCCGCGTCGAACGCCTTCTGGCATACGTCGAGCGGAAAAGTCTCTTTGTCGTCGTATTCGCGGGCGCGCGGGATCATCTCCTGCTCGGCGAATTTGTGCGCCAGCGCCTTGAGTTCGAGCTGCTCGTCGGTGAGATCGAAGCCCAGCATCGTCTTGATCGCTCCTGGTTCGCCACGTCAATCGCGCGGGCGGACAATTGTTGGAGTTAATCGACCGCGCGCATCAATGGAAGAGGCCACCGGCCAGGATGGCCTGACCAGCGCTCCTGTCCCTTGGGAGTTGCGGAGTAAGTTGCTCGCAGGGTTCCGGGTGTTGCAGATAGCGATATAAGGGGGAGTTGCAGGGTTTGCTCCGTTGCCCCTACCCCTCGCGGGGTTGCACGAAGGCGCATATGAACGGTGAAGAATCACGATTTGAAATTCCGAAGAACATTGAGCGGTACATGGCGGTGCTCTCCAGAATGTACGAGCGGGAGGGCCAGCGACAGCTCCAGGAAATAGTCGTCAATTCGCAGACCCGCGTTCATGAGGAATGGAGCTACGATGATTGGCATGGCGGCACATACGGCCATGCTCTGTACATAGTTGTACCAGAGCGTCTGTTCGCCTTCTCCCTGCGACAAAAAAGCAAGTTAGAGGAAAAAATCCGGAGTGACCTGAATGAGCTAAAAACGGCTCAAGATGAATTTATCGAAAAAGTGTTTCTTGAATTGGATCTTCCGGAGGAAAGAGATTGGCGGAAAGAATCGGGGTTGCTCATCTCCGGAGCCAAAACCGTCTCATCGGGGGCGGCGCAGCGTATTTGGGGGAGCCACCAGGACTTTCGCTTGTTCCTCAGCCATAAGGCTGAAGTCAAGAAAGAAACCGGCGCCCTGAAAGAGCGTATCGAGGCGTTCGGTGTGTCCTGCTTCGTGGCCCACGTGGATATTCATCCTACGAAAGAATGGCAAGACGAGATCGAAAGCGCCCTTGCCAGCATGGATGGCTTCGTCGCGCTGCTGACGGACAAATTCCACGAAAGTGATTGGACCGACCAGGAAGTAGGATTCGCCCTCGCACGCGGGGTGCCCATAATCGCGGTCCGCCTGGGCAGTGACCCTTATGGATTCATCGGAAGGTTCCAGGGCCTTGCCGCCACTTGGGACAATTGCGCTCTGGAGCTCGTCAAGCTCCTGATCAAACACGACCGCATGTTCGCCGCTTACGTGCGCGCGTTGCGGGGATGTCCGACTTTTCACACCGGAAACATGCTCGGGGACGTATTGCCTGCCATCGAGCACCTGACTGGCAGTCAAATCGACGGCCTGATTTCAGCGTTCAACGAAACAACAGAACTCCGGAGCTGTTTCGCTTTCAACGGGAAACATCCCTATTCTTACGGTAGCGGGCTGGTGCCGCATCTGAACCGCCTGGGAACCAGGAAGTTCACATTCAATGACTCCGGGATCGTCGAGCAGATAAAGGCTGGCGGACCATAAATGGCGGGCTCGCACTGGCGCGCCTTGCAAAACGCGATGCGCATGCTAACTAGCTGGAATCCGAGCCCGTGATCGCGGGCGGCGCATTGAACAGGCTGCCGCATCGCAAAATGACACCCGAGAGGAGCAACGCATGGCAGTTACCGTGATCGCAAAGTTGAAGGTCAAGGCGGGCAGCGAAAAGCAGTTCGAGGACGCCGCGCGCGCGATGATCGAGAAAGTGCGCGGCGCCGAGCCGGGCACGCAGACCTATATCCTGCATCGCTCGGTCAAGGAGCCGACCACGTTCGTCTATTACGAGGTCTATCAGGACCAGGCGGCGTTCGACGCGCATGGCAAGACGCCGCATATGGCCGAGTTCGGCGGCAAGATCGGTGCGCTGCTCGATGGCCGTCCGGCGATCGACGTGCTGGGCGAAGTCACCCGCAAGTAACTTCCATCGCGACGGGCGGCGCATCCGATGCGCCGCCCATCCTGTCTGATCAGCAACCGGGGACTGAAACTCAGGGTCTTGCTGACCCTCACCCTAACCCTCTCCCTTGAAAGGGCGAGGGTGCCAAGGAAGCTGGCTATGGGATCAGCACCAGCTTGCCCACCGAAGCGCGCGATTCCATGAAGCGATGGGCCTCGGCCGCCTGCGCCAGCGGGAAGCTCTTGCCGACCAGCATCTTGAGCTTGCCGTCGCGCATCAGCTTGAACGATTCCTCGATGCCGCGGCGCATCACATCGGGCAGCGCGTTGGCGGTATAGAGTACAAAGCCGCTGACCTTGATCGATTTTTCGAACAGGCTGAACAAGTTGAGCGGTTCGGGCACGCCGCCGGAACGCCCATAGAGAATCAGATGGCCGAACGGCGCGAGGCAGGTCAGACCCTTGGTGAGGGTTGGTCCGCCCACGGCGTCCAAGATGAGGTCGACGCCACGCCCGCCGGTCAGCTTCATCGTTTCGGCGGCGAAATCTCCGCTCGCGTAATTGATCACTTCATCCGCGCCGTATTGCTTCGCGAGCTTCATCTTCGCTTCATTGGAGACCGTCCCGATCACGCGCGCGCCCGCGGCCTTGGCGATCTGAATCGCGACGATGCCGACGCCGCCGGCCGCCGAGTGAACCAGCACAGTCTGTCCGGGCGCGGTGCGATGCGCGGTGTGCAGCATGTGCCATGCGGTCAGCGTCTGTACGGGAAACGCCGCGCCTTCCTCGAAGCTCACCGAGTCCGGCAACGGGATGATCTGCGCGGCGGGCGCGAGCATGTACTCCGCGTAGGCCTTGCTGCCCAGTGCCGCGACGCGCATCCCGGCGCGCAATCCCGAAACACCCTGCCCCAGCGCTTCGATTTCGCCCGCCGCCTCCAACCCCGGTGTATCGGGCAGCTTGGGTGCGACCAGATATTGGCCCTGGCGAAAGAGCGTATCGGCGAAGTTGATACCGGCCGCGCGGTTGCGAATCAGCACGGTGCCGGGAGCCGGCTGCGGCTTGGGCACCTCGCCCAACTTGAGGACGTCCGGACCGCCGATTTTGTCAAAGACGATCGCTTTCAACTCTGGTTACCTCGCTTTCCGAAACGTTCGGATTCGAACTATCGCACGCGCACCATACCATCTGCGCCCGCGGCGCGAGAATCGCAAACGAGCTGATGCGGCGTGACCGCTATTCGGGGCGCGATCGCGACGCCAAGTGGATGATCTTGCACGAGGCTTCGAGCACCCCCATGAAGTAAAAGGCGGTCTCGAGGTCCGCGGCGGCACAGAATGCGCCGTGTCCGCGCACCACCATCGCCGGCCGGTCGCGCAATGCGCCCACGATCGGCGCGGGATCCTCGCCTGCGCCCTCGACCGCAACCGAGACTGTAACCGGGACGTCGCCGAGAATCGCGCGCCCTTCGTTGTGGATCGGCCTGATGAGCGAAGAGTTGAAGCCCAGCGCGATCGCGTAAGGCGGATGCGCATGGACTACCGCGCGATGGCTGGTGGCTTGAAGGATCGCGCTGTGGACGGCGACCTCGGATGACGCCTCGGTCGGCGACTCGTGGCCGAACTCGACGGTGATCACATCGCGATCGGGCTTGAGCGAGCGGAACGAACTGCCACGGCGCGTGATCAGGAATCCGGCGCCGTCGTCGAGCATCACGCTCAGGTTGCCGCTGCGAGGACTCTGCAGACCCATCCAGAACAGATCGCGTGCGATTCGGCAGATTTCATCGCGCGCCGCTTGAAGGTCCAAGATTTTGGCTCCCCGGGCCCGCTGGCCCCTGATGGCGGTACGAGCCGCATTTGTCCCCCCTTGCCATAATCGCCGATAATCGTCCGGTGTGGAAGCGATCCGGTTACCAGACGATTAAAGCCCAAGGCGGAAAGCGGCAGGCGGAGGCGAAATGCCACGTGCGATCGTGATGGGCGACCCCCGGCACTTTTCGGTTCTGGGCGGCGCTAATCCGCACACCCGCAACGCGCTGGGGATTCGTAAGCGGGTCGACGCGGCGCAGGCGCGAGAGCAATGGCATCGCATGGCGCACGCGCTGATCGCGCATGGCGCGGAGGTCTTCGTCATCGCGCCGGATCCCAAACTGACCGGCCTGGTCTATCCGGCCAACGCAGGCTTTCTCTTCCCGCTTGAACTGAGCGGCGATCGTACCGCCGCCAAGACGTTCTACCTCGCCAATCTGCTGCCGACGCGCGCCCGCGAGCGCGAGGTCTATGGGCCCTTCATGCGCTCGCTCGGCTTCAAGACGCGTGAGATCGGGCATCGCTTCGAAGGCGAGGCCGACTTCTTCCCGGCTGGACGATACATGATCTTCACGCATGGGCGATTGGAACGGCAGCGATTCGTGCCGCGGCTCGGAATCCCGCCATGGAAGCGGATCTACGGCTTTCGCTCCGATACGCGTGCTGAGAGCGAGTTGCAATCAGCCGTCGGCGAACGCCCCATCCTGTCGCTCGAACTCACGCTGGAAGCGCACTATCACGGCGATACTGTGCTGTGCTCCTTCGGGCCCGAACGCCGCTACCTGCTCGCATACATGGATGGTCTCGCACCGGAGTCGCGCGATCGTCTGCGCGCCGCTCTCGGTCCGAATCTGATCGAGCTTTCAGCCGACGACGCGGCGCTCTATGCGGCAAATGCGTTTCAGGTCGATTTCGAGGGGAAGCTCCATCTGTTCATGCCCGAGGGCGTCAGCGGCGAACTCCAGGAGAGAGTCCGCACGCGAGGAGTTGAGCCACAATTGATTGACGTGAGCGAGTTTCTCGCCAAGGGCGGCGGGTCGATCAAATGCATGATTCTCGACCTCGGCCCGATTGACGAGCTGCCACCTGACCCCGCCGCGATCGCATTCCGCGCGTCGCGCAGCTACCGAAATCTGTTCAGCGCGTGACAGCGCACCGCGCTTATCGCTCGATCACCCCGTCGCGCGAGACGTCCAGCCACCATGCGACCTCGTGCGCAAGTTCGTCGGGGCGCGCGCGATAATATTCGACCTGCGGCACACCGCTCAGCGCGGCGACCAGTTGATCGACGGGCACTTCGCTGAACCCGAGATGCGTAAAGAAATCGCCCGCGTCGGTGCTGAAGAGATACAACTCGCGCGCGCCGCGCGTGACGGCCGCCTTGCGCGCCGCAGCAACCAGGGCCTTGCCGATGCCACGCCCGCGCATCGACTCGACGACGACCACCGAACGAACGAGCGCCGCGGACACTCGCGGCTCAATGCCCGCGGCGCCGACCGGTTCGTGACCCATCCAAGCCATCAGGTAGCATGCGCCGGGCCATCGGATGCCGTCGGTGACCATGCCGGCGGCGGCGAGCATCGCCTCGACGCGATCCAGATCACGCGTCTGCTCGATGCTCAGGACTCCTTCGCGGCGGCGGCGAAGCGCCATCGCCTATGCCGCCGTGGCCTCGCCACGCACCATAATGCCGCCGCTCAATTTGGCCGGCGCGAACCCAGCAGCACGAAACGCCGAGATCGTGTCGCGGTTCGGATGGCATCCACCGAACAGCCGCTTCCAGACGGGCGCGATCGCGTCCTGCATCGAGCCGCCAATCG
>JBGPUE010000046.1:0-27694 GCA_041491005.1 Binataceae bacterium (SeqCode)
AGCGCGATCGCGGTCGGCTCGACGCCTGCCAGAATGCGCGCAATCGCACGGATCACGCCGCGATGCGCAGCCACCAGGATGCTGAGGTTGGCCGGCGCTGCGCCGGCCAACCTCAGCATCCTGGCCACCCCGCGTTCGATGCGCGCGCTAAATGCGGCGCGGCTTTCGCCGCCGGGATAGGCGTAGTGGGGTGAGATCCGCTCGCGATCCCATCGCGCGTGTTCCTCGGGATGGCGTGAGCGAATCTCATCGGCCGTGAGCCCTTCGAACAGGCCGAAATCGACTTCGACGAACTCGTCAATTGTGATCACCTGGAGCCGATCGCCGGCGACGATTCGCGCGCCCTCATGCGCCCGGCTCAGCGGGCTTGCGAAGACATGCGTGAAGTTCAGCGTGGCGAGCTCCCTCGCGGCCGCGCGCATCTGCGCGCGGCCGAGTTCCGATAGCGGCACGTCGGTGCGCCCGTAGTATCGGATGCTCGATTGACCCTCGGTCTCGCCGTGGCGCACGAGGATGAGGCTTGCGTCGGTTGCCATCACGCAATTTGTGCGGCGTCAGTCGGACAGCGGATTCATCACGAGCCCGGTCAGCAGCTTGGGATGGAAGTAGGTCGACTTCTCGGGCATGGTCGCGCCCGCATCGCACACCCGCTCGATCTCGCGCATCGTGGGTGGATTCATCAGGAACGCGGCCGCGGCATCGCCGCCAGTCACGGCGGCGAGCGCGCCGCCGGGGTCGATCGTGTACTCAACGTTGCCGCCGCGGCGAACCTCGGCGTCGCGCAAGCCCAGGATGCGCTCGAATATGATTGCGTGCAGTACCGAGACGTCGAGCTCGCGCACGGCCGGAGTCGCAACGGGCAGGGTCTCTTCGATGATGGACGGCGTCCGCAGCCTGAACAGATACAGCCGCTCATCGCCGTGAATCGCAGCTGCGATCGACCCGTGGCCCGCGCTCTTGAGCGCGGCGCACAGAGCTGTCGCATCGCTGAAGTTCTCAACCTCGAACAGTTCCGATGCGCGCGCCGCGAACCCGGCCGTTTGCTCGTCGCGCAGCGTATGGACCACGCGATGCGTCGGCAGGATGACCAGTCCGCGATCTTCGCATCCGACCAAAGTCATCATCGTGTAGTCGTATGGCTGTTGCGCCGGGGGGTTACGCTCGGCGGCGTGGCGCTGGCGCCGATAGTTGAGCGCGGTTTCGTAGCGATGATGGCCGTCGGCGATCAGGATGCGCGGGTTTTCGAGCGTGCGCTGTACGGCCGCGATCTCGCCGGGTGAATCGATCGTGCGGAGCTGGTTCTCGATGCCGAGATCGTCGGTAACCGTCAGCATCGCGGCCCGCTCCCGAAGCCGCTCGCGCAACTGCTCGAGTTCAGGGTCCGAACCCGTATAGAGGCCGAAGATCGGACTCAGCTGCGTCGCAGTCGCGCTCAGCAGGCGCAGGCGGTCCTCCTTGGCAGCGGCAAAGGTGCGCTCATGCGGGACGATGCGGCCGGCGCTGAACTCCTCCAGCTGGACGCGCGCGATCAGTCCGTCGCGCCGGATTCGCCGGCCTTCGATTTCGAAGATCTGCGAATAGAAGTAGATCGCCGGGGCCGCGGCGCGTTCGAGCACGCCCGCCGCGATCCATGCGTTCAGGGTCTGAGCCGCCGAGGCATAGCGATCAACATCGCGGCCCAGCTCAAGGCGGACGATATTGTACGGGCTACGCGCATAGAGCTGCGCCTGGCGCTCAGGGCCGATCAGGTCGTAGGGTGGCGCGACGACCGTTGCCAAGTCGCCGCATTTCGCCTGATCGTACAACAGCCCGCGAAACGGCTGGATGCGCGCGCCGCTCAAACGCACACCTCATCGCCGAGCGCATCGGCGATCCGCTCGCGCGCAATCGCGCCATCGCGCAGGATCCGCACGCGCCCGCTCTCGAATGCGATCACCGTCGACGGCGCCATCGCAGAGAGCGGGCCGCCGTCGAGATAGGCGCGAATCCGGTCGCCGAAGACGATACGCGCTTCGTCGATTGTGGCGGCCGGCGGCGCGCCGCTGAAGTTCGCGCTCGACGCCGTGATCGGCCGTCCGAGCGTCGATGCGAGTTGGCGTGCGATCGGATGAGGCGATACCCGCATGCCGACGGCGCCCGTGGGTCCAAGCAGCCCCGCAGGAAGTCCCGCACGCGCCGGGATGACGATCGTAAGCGGACCCGGCCAGAAACGCGCGGCGAGGGTTCGCGCAGCTGGTGGTACCTCAGCCGCCGACTCGAATGCCATCTTTGAATCGGCGGCGATGAGCGCAACCGGCTTGTCCGGCTCGCGGCGCTTTAATGCGAACAACCGCTCGACGGCGGCGGCGGATAGCGCGTCGGCTCCGATGGCGTAGAAGGTCTCGGTCGGATAGACGATCAGCTCTCCCGCGCGCAGCGCCTCGATGGCCTGATCAATATTCAACCGATACTTCAACTTCCCCGCCGCAACGCTTCGAGCGCCCGGAAACCGATATCGCGCCGCATCTGCATCCCCTCAAATGAAATCATGTCCGCGGCTTCGTATGCGGTCGCGATCGTTTTCTCCAGCGTATCGGCCAGCGCGCTGACCACCAACACCCGGCCTCCGTCGGTGACGATTTGCCCGCCGCGCATCGCGGTACCCGCGTGGAAGACCTTCACCCGCGACTTGTCCAGCGCCCACTTGACCTTGATGTCGCTCGGCTGGGCGCCTTCGATCAGCTCCAGTCCCGCGATCGGCAATCCCTTCGCGTAGCTGCCGGGGTAGCCGCCCGAGGCGAGCACTATTGAGACCGCGCTGCGTGGCGACAGCCGCACCGTCGGCGCCGAGCCGAGTGCGCCGCGGGCGGTGGCGTGCAGAACTTCCGCAACGTCAACCTCGAAGCGCATCATGAGCGCTTCGCATTCGGGATCGCCGAAACGGACGTTGAACTCGAGCACGTTGATGCGCTCGCCGTCGATCATCAGGCCGGCGAACAGCACGCCGCGAAACGGTGCGCCGCGCGCAGCCATTTCACGCAGCGTCGGCTCGATCACTTCGCGCATGATGCGCGCGTCGAGCGCGGCGTCGAACTGCGGCACCGGCGAGTATGCGCCCATCCCGCCGGTGTTGGGTCCGTGATCGCCGTCGAAAATCTGTTTGTGATCCTGCGCCGACCCCAGTGCGATTGCGCGTTCGCCGTCGCACAGCGCGAAGAAGGACAATTCCTGGCCGTTCAGCCGGTCCTCGATCACGATGCGCGCGCCGGCCGCGCCCAACGCCTTGCGTGACATCGCTTCGTCGATCGCGGCGAGCGCCTCGTCGACGGTGTCGCAGACGGTGACGCCCTTGCCCAACGCGAGTCCGTCGGCCTTGACCACCATCGCGCCACCATGCTGACGGACGTAGCGGCGTGCCGCGTCGATATCGTCGAACGCGGCCCACCCGGCGGTTGGCACGCCGGCTTCACGCATTACATCTTTCGCAAACGACTTGCTGGTCTCGAGCTGCGCGGCGGCTTTTGTCGGTCCGAAGATCGTAAGGCCCCGGCGCTGAAACTCATCGACGATGCCGAGAGCGAGCGGATCTTCGGGGCCGACCACGGTGAGATCGATGCGCTCGTCCTGCGCGAACGACGCGAGCGCAGCGATATCTTTGGGGTCGATCGCCACGGACTTCGCATGTTGACCGGTGCCGGGGTTCCCCGGTGCGCAGAAAAGTCCCCATACCACCGGGCTCTGATTGAGCCGCCAGCAGAGCGCATGCTCGCGGCCGCCCTTGCCGATTACGAGCACCTTCATGCGACGAAGCGCATCACGATCAATGCCGGAAGTGGCGCACGCCCGTGAAGACCATCGCAAGGCCGAGCTTGTCGGCCGCGGCGATCACCTCATCGTCACGCGCGGAACCGCCCGGCTGCGCGATTGCGGTTGCGCCGGCTTCGGCGGCGAGCGTTGGCCCATCGGGGAAGGGGAAGAGCGCTTCGGAAGCCAGCACCGTGCCTCTGAGCGACACGCCGAGCCGCGCGGCCTTCTCGCGCGCGGCATGGACCGGATCGATGCGCGAAGTTGCGCCGCCGCCGATTGCGAGCGTGCGATCTTCCTTCACGAAAGCGATCGCGTTGGATTTGACATGCTTGCAGACGCGGATGCCGAAGGAGAGCGCGCGCAGTTCCGTCTCGGTCGGCGCGCGCCGCGTCACGACCTTCGCCCGATGCGCATCTTCATAACCGAGGTCGGGCGTCTGCACGAGCAATCCGCCGAGCACACGCTTGATATCGGGTTCATGGCGGTTGACGGCCTCCGGATGGAACCGCATCACGCGGCGGTTCTTCTTCTTGCGCAGGAACTCAAGCACCTCGGGCGGAAAGTCGGGGCCGATCAGCACTTCCGTGAACAGTTCATCGACGGCGCGCGCAAACTCGAGATCCCACGGCCGGTTGCTGATGATGATCCCGCCGAACGGCGAGTCCGGGTCGGTCGCGAACGCCTTGTCCCATGCCCCCTTGAGCGTGTCGGCGACGCCGACACCGCACGGGGTGTTATGCTTGAGGATGGCGACCACCGCGTCGCGATAGTCAGCGAAATCGAGCATCAAGTTAATCGCCCAGTTGATATCCACGACGTTATTGAATGACAGCTCGCGGCCGTGGAGTTGCTCCGCAATCTTGAGGAAATCGCCGTAGAGCGCGGCCCTCTGATGCGGGTTTTCGCCGTAGCGCAACGCCTGTGCGCGATCCAGCGAGATGCTGAACGTTTCGCCGGGCCGCTCGCGGCCCTCGGGCGTTAGCGAGCCAAGATAGTTGGAGATCGCGCAATCGTACTGTGCGACACGTGCGAAGGCTTTGCGCGCCAGACGCCATCGGGTTTCCAAGCTGAGCGCCCCCGATCTTCTGCGCAGCTCGTCCGCCAGCGCAGGATAATCCGCAGGATCGACCACCACCGCGACATCGGCGTAGTTCTTTGCCGCCGCTCGAACCATCGCAGGCCCGCCGATATCGATGTTCTCGATCGCGTCGTCGAGAGCAACGTTCGCTTTCGCGACGGTCTGTTCGAACGGATAGAAATTGACCACGACCAGATCGATCGGCTCGATGCGATGCTCACGCATCTGGCGCTGATGGGACTCGAGGCCGCGCCGCGCCAGAATCCCCCCGTGGACCTTGGGATGAAGCGTCTTGACGCGGCCATTGAGGATCTCCGGAAAGCCGGTGAAGTCTTCGACCGCGCGCACTTTCAATCCCGCCTTCTCCAGCGCCGACCGAGTGCCACCGGTCGAGAGCAACTCGACTCGATGGCGCGCCAGCTCGGCTGCGAACTCGGCCAATCCGCCCTTGTCTGAGACGCCCAGCAGCGCCCGCCTCACTGTGATTTCCGCGCTCATCCGCCTAGCTCCGATAGATCCTTGGGACGCGGCGGCCGACCGTGCAGAGCATCTCGTACGAAATCGTCTGCACCAGGCGCGCCACGTCGTTGGCGCTGATCATTGCATCGCCCGCGCCGCCCCACAGGATCGCCTCATCGCCGACTGCGGCATCTGCGACGTCGGTCAGATCCACCATCGTGATGTCCATACATACGGCGCCGACCACCGGCGCGCGCCGGCCTCGAATGAGCACCTCGCCGCCATGCTGCAGGCCGCGGCGGTAACCGTCGGCGTAGCCGACCGGCAAGATGCCGATGGTGCTCGGCCGCGCCGTAACGAAAGTATGCCCATAGCTGACACCGGTGCCGGCCGGTACACGCTTGAGTTGCATCACCCGCGTCTTGAAAGTCATCACCGGCGTTAGTTCGACCGCATCGCGCACCGCTGGCACGGGGGGCAGACCAAACAGCGCCAAGCCGATTCGCACCATGTTGAAGGTCGCGTCGTTGCGCAGGATCGCGGCGGCGGAGTTGGCGACATGCAAGTAGGCCGGACGGATGCCGGCAGCTTCGAGCCGATCGCAGGCGCACCGGAATCTCGCGAGCTGAGCCTCAGTGATTGGGCTCGAAGGATCGCCTGCATTGGCCAGCAGCGTCGCGACGCCCTCGACCATCAGCGCGCCGCTCGATTTCAGCCGGCGAATCGCCTCGTCGAGCTCATCGGGCAGGATACCCAAGCGTGTCGCGCCGGTGTCGATCTTCAGATGCACCGGGAAGCCGGTTCGTCCGCCGGTCAGCGCTGCCGCTTGCAGGGGAGCGATCGCTTCCAGGTCGAAGATGAATGGCGTGACGTCGAGCGCGATGATCCCGGCGGCCTGCTCCGGCATGAATCCGCCCATCAGGTAGATGCGTCCGCGAATACCGGCGTCGCGCAGTTCGCGCGCCTCGGCAATGGTCGCGACGCCGAAATGCGCGCATCCGGCGGCGCTGAGCGCACGAGCGACGGCTACCGCGCCATGGCCATACGCATCGGCCTTGACCACCGCCATCACCGCCGCGCCGTCAGCGCGCGACTTGAGCGCATGATAGTTGCGCAGCAGCGCGCCGAGATCGATCTCGGCCACGGTGGGCCGCTCAAAGCGTGCTGTCATTCGATGGAAGCCCTCCGGCGGCGCGCGATTCTCTTCCCGATGCGGGCTTCAGGACGAAAAAAAACGCCTGAGCCTCATGATGGCCCAGGCGCTCGGCACTTCTCAACGGCCTCCGCTCCACGATGGTTAATTCCATCCACAATACGCGCCAGTCGCGGAGGCAAATCGAGGTTAGATGGCCGTGGGACGCGCAGTCAAATCGAGCACGGCGGCGTTTTTTGACTATTCGCTCCGGGCGGGAGTATGATCACCGTGGGCTGGGGGTGTGCGTCACAGCGCACTGAGAACTCGCAAGAGAACCCCTCGAACCTGATCCGGGTAATGCCGGCGTAGGGAAGCCTGAGCGACGGGACGATCGGCGGTTCCGTCCGAAGCCGCTTCCCCCAGCCAAAGGGAAGCGGCTTTTTCAATGCCGGGCGCAGCCACGATGATCACCATCCAGCTCAATGGCGAGCCCTACTCGTTCGAGGCGGAGATCGTGGTGGCCGCGTTGATCGAGCGGCTCAAGCTGCGCCCGAACCGGGTCGCGGTCGAGATCAATCGCGAGATCGTGCCGAAGGCGGATTTCGCGACCGCGCGGATCGCCGATGGCGACCAGGTCGAGGTCATCAATTTCGTTGGCGGCGGATAGCGCGGAGATGAAACGGCGCATCGCGCCCGGAGTCACATCATGGAAGAGGATCGCTTTGAACTGGGCGGCAAGAGCTTTCGCTCGCGGCTGATCGTCGGCACCGGCAAGTATCGCGACTTCGCGCAGACGCGTGAGGCGGTCGAGGCGAGCGGCGCGGAGATCGTCACGGTCGCGGTGCGCCGCGTCAATATCACCGATCGCGGGCGCGAGAACCTGCTCGATTATCTCGATCCGGCGCGCTACACGATCCTGCCCAACACCGCCGGATGCTACACGGCGGAGGAGGCGATTCGCACCTGCCGCCTGGCGCGCGAGGCCGGAGTTGGCGATCTCGTCAAGCTCGAAGTGATCGGCGATCAGGCTACGCTGTTCCCGGATACCTCGGCGACGATCGAGGCTGCGAAGGTGCTGGTCAAGGAAGGCTTCAAGGTGCTGCCGTATATCACCGACGATCCGATCGCGTGCCTGCGGCTGGCGGAACTCGGATGCGCGGCGGTGATGCCGCTGGCGGCGCCGATCGGTTCGGGGCTCGGCATCCGCAATCCCTACAACCTGCGCATCATCCTCGAACAGGCGAAGGTGCCGGTGATCGTCGATGCGGGTGTCGGCACGGCGTCGGATGCGGCGGTCGCGATGGAGCTTGGATGCGACGGTGTGCTGATGAACACCGCAATCGCTGGCGCGAAGGATCCGATCGCGATGGCGCGCGCGATGAAGCTCGCTATCGAGGCCGGGCGGCTCGCATACCGCGCCGGCCGAATCGGGCGCAAACTTTACGCGACCGCATCCAGCCCGCTCAGCGGCCTCATCGAGTAGGCGCGCGGCGCGAGTTCCGATGAGCGCGCGTCGCGCGAGCTTCCGCCTTTACCTGATTACAGATCGCAAACTCGCGCGCGATGGCGACCTGATCGCCGCCTGCGAGGCGGGGATGCGTGCGGCTGACGAGTCGGGCGCGCGCGGCCAGCTTGCAATCCAAATCCGCGAAAAAGATCTCACGGCGCGCGCGCTGTATGAGTTGGCGCTCAAGCTGCGCGAGCTATGCCGCCGATACGGCGCGCCGATGTTCGTCAATGATCGTATCGACGTTGCGATGGCGGTTGGCGCCGACGGTGTCCATCTGCCGGCAGATTCGTTTTCTCCCACCGACGCGCGCAAGCTGCTCGGCCCGCATCGGTTGATCGGCGTCTCGACGCACGGACTTGATGAAGTGCTCGCCGCTGCGGACACAGGCGCCGACTTCGTAGTGTACGGACCCGTGTTCGCGCCGATCTCGAAATCGTCGTATGGCCCGCCGCAGGGAGTTGATGCGCTGCGGGAGACCTGCGCGCGATCGACGATCCCGGTCTTCGCGCTGGGCGGTATCAATGCTGAGCGCGCACGCGAACTCGCAGGAGCGGGAGCAGCCGGTGTGGCCGCCATCGGCGCAGTGATGGGCGCCGAGCATCCCGGCGCTGCGGTCCGCTCGCTGCTCGAGGCGGTCGCCGGCTGGCGCTAGTTGGCGAGTTCGAGCCGGCGCGCGGTAGCCAGTATCGCACCGGGCGCTGGTTGCTCGCGGTAGTACGGCGACGTGAAGATCCATCGCACGACGCCGCCGCGATCGATCAGGAAGAACGCCGGAATCGCGTTAGCCGGCTGGGCATCGCGATGATGCTGAAGCAGGCCGAGCGGACCCAGCAAGCGGCCCGCCGGGTCGCATAGCAGCGGAATCCGCGTACGCGTGAAGTCTGCGAGCATCCGCGAGCGCGCGGTCGGATCGGCGCTGATCGCGACGATTCCGATTCCCGCGCGGGTGAACTCATCGCTCATCGCGGTCAGCTCTTCGAGTTCATAGCGCGCGAATGGGCAATAGTCGCCGCGATAGACCATCACGAGATGCACCTGTCCCGACGCCAGTGCATTCTGCGTGAGCGTCACGCCGCTCTGATCGCTGAGCGCGAAATCGGGAAAGCGACCACCGGCCGCGACCGTGAGCGTGAAGGGCGGGTTGCGCGTACCGCGCATCGTGTACAGGTAGAATCGCGCGCCGCCGATCGCGAGTGCCGCAGCGGCGAGGAAGGCGATGATCGAGACGCCGAGCTTCGCATGCGGCGAAGCGATCGCAAGCCCGGCACCGAGGCCTCCCATGCTCATGGCCAAGCCAAGCGCGATGAGCGCATACGCGGGCCACGGGATGCGCGCATGGATTCCGAGCCATGACGACGCCCAGAAATTCACCATCGTGTAGCCATACAGCGCAAAGCCGATCGCCGTGAGCGCGAGGGCTGCAACGATTCGCATCGGTTGCGCCGGGGGCGGACGCCACCGGCCGGCCATCGCTTCGTCATCAGAGGCGGCTTCGTCCGCCGCGCGGATCGCCGCATCGTCGGTCAGCTTGGCTGCCTCGTCGGTCACGCCGACAGCCGCTCCCTGAGCTGCGCCAGCGTCAGCAGCTCGACGCCCTCGCGCCGCCAATGCACGACGGCTTCGGCGGCCTCGCGCTCGTCAAGCGGCGCGATCGCGTCGCTCACGACATGCAGCCGCCGTCCGTAACGCATCAGGTTGCGCACCGCGATATCCACACAGAGATCGGTGAACACGCCATAGATCACCACGTCGTCATAGCGCTCGAGCAGCAAAGGCAGCAGCCGCGCGGCGTTTCGATTCCCGCGCATGACATCGAGATCCTGCTTCTCGATCACGAGGTCGCCGGGCGCCGCGATCACTGCCACGATTTCGCCATCGCTCATCTGCCGATTCTCGACCAAGATTGGATTGAGCGGGCGGGTCTCATCGATCTTGAGCTGGCCGGGCGTGCCGTTCATGCAATGGTTCGGATACAAGCCGCCGCTCGCCTTGAGTTCGGCGTCGCCGGGGAAGTGGCGGCATACCGTGGCGACGATGCGCACGCCGCGCTCGCGCGCCAACTGCGTCACAGCTCCCAGCGTTCCCACAATGCGCAGCGACGTCGGTCCGTGCAGCGCGCCATCAGGCAGGATGAAGTCGCGCTGCGTGTCGACGTCCCAAAACAGGGTGCGATCCGCGCGCATAGACCCCATCCTTGATCAGATCCAATGCAACGCAAAACGGTGCGGGCGGGGAGGTCAGAAATGGTCCGGTTCGATCGGGCGCCGACTATCGTGCTCGATCTGCACCGTCATGTGGCGGATGCTGAATTTTCGTTCGAGCAGCTCCGACATCTCGGAGAGCACGCGATCGGAGTTGGCCCCGTTGACCACCACGGCATGCGCGCTCAACGCCAGCTCGCGGCTGGTGAGGCACCATACGTGCAGATCGTGGACTTCCTCTGTGCCGGCGACCGAGAGCAGATCGCGGCGCAGCTCGTCGAGGTCGATGTCCGAGGGCGTCGACTCCATCAGGATGTCCACCCCTTCGCGCACCAGCTCCCATGAGCCGATGATGATGAGGACCGATATGAACAGGCTGACCAACGGATCAGCTTGCGTCCAGCCGGTGAGGAAGATGATCGCACCTGAGAGCAGGACGCCTGCCGAACCGACCAGATCCGCAATCACGTGCAGAAATATCGCGCGCACCGCTATTCCGGCTCGCCCATGCGCTTGCTTGTCGCGCGTCATCCAGGCCGAGTACGCATTGACGGCCAGCCCCACCAGCGCGATCCCGATGACCGGCAGCCCCTGCACCGCATGCGGATTGCGCAGGCGCTCGATCGCCTCGATCGCGATGAATACGACCAGCATCCACAGCAGCAACCCGTTGAGCAGCGCGCCGAGGATCTCCGCGCGCAGGTAGCCGTAGGTCTTCCACGAAGTCGCGGGCCGCGACGATATCCATAGGGTGAAGAGGCTGAGGCAAAGCGCCGCGATATCGGTGAGCATGTGGACGGCGTCGGATAGCAGCGCGAGGCTGCCGGTCAGAAAGCCGCCCGCCAACTCGACCACGAAATACAGCGCCGTGACGGCGAGCACGATGCCAAGGCGCTTGCGCTCGGAGAGCTGCATACGATGTCGCATCAATGCTGCGCCGCCAGCGGCGCGCAACGATCAGGCAACGTCAATCATACTGGAGCAGAGCTGAACACTGCACCGGCGCCAGCCGGTCGCGGCCCCTAAGCGCCGTCAACTCGATGATGAATGCGCACGCCACGACTTGCCCGCCAAGTTGGCGTACCAGCGATACCGCCGCATGCGCGGTGCCGCCGGTGGCCAGCAAATCATCGACTACCAGCACGCGCGAATTCCTGGCAATCGCATCCTGATGGATCTGCAACGCTGCGTTGCCATATTCGAGATCGTAAGATTGCTCGAGCGTGCGATAGGGCAGCTTGCCCGGCTTGCGCGCGATGGTCAGGCCGACGCCCAATCGATACGCGACCGCCGCGCCGAAGATGAAGCCGCGCGACTCGATTCCCAGCACCTGATCGACCGCGCCGAGATATGGCACTGCCATCTGTTCGACCGTGGTGGCCAGCGCGCGTGCGTCGGCCATCAGCGGCGTGATATCGCGGAACAGGATTCCGGGCTTTGGGAAATCGGGGATATCGCGAACGAGTCTTCTGAGATCGGCTACGTTCATGTGACTCCCAACTACATTCCGCCTTCGCGCGCGATGCTCGGGCCGATTCGCGCCTCCATTGTTGGCAGATGCTCCAGCGGATTGCGCGCGATATTGTCGTGCCGCACCTCAAAGTGCAAGTTCGGCCCGGTTGTGCGCCCGCTCTCGCCCACCAGCGCGATCACCTGCCCGCGCGCGACGCGCTGGCCTTCGTAGGCCTGATTGCTCTGGTTATGGCCATAGATAGTCACCCAGCGATCGTCGTGGCGCACGATCACAACGTTGCCGTAGCCGCGCAGCTCGCCTGCATAGATCACCTCGCCAGCGGCGGCAGCATGCACAGGTGTGCCGAGCGGCGCTGAGATGTCGATCCCGTCATGCATCACGCCGTTTCGGATGCCGAAGCCGGAGCTGATCACGAACTGGTTCACCGGCCAATCGAAGCGCCGATCGCTCGGTCCGCTGTAGGTCTGTGGGCCGCGCTGATAGGCGAGCGCCGATGAGCCGAGCGCGACACCATCGTCGGAGCCCGGGATGATCAACGCCTGGCCGACGCGCAACTCGCGCGGGTCGCTAATCCCGTTGGCGGCCATCAGGCGTTCGGGGCTGATCCCGTAGCGCAGGCCGATGCGGTAGACGTTCTCGCCGGGCGCGACGATATGCGACGCGGTATGCGCATCGCGAGTGCGCACACCGCTGCCCATCGAGCATCCGCCGAGTGCCGATGAGATCCAGCAGGCGAGCGTCAGGCAGCTCGCCAGTCTGAGCCAATTGTGTCCCGTTCCAGCCACCACCCCGCATCCACCCCCGCGCCGGCGGTGCTCATTCCATAAAGCCGCATCGCCCGACCATCTTCACGAACCGGCATTCGCCGAAATATTCTTCGCGCCACTCGCCACCGCGCCGATCGATTCGTACCAGGGTCTGCAGATCGGGTTCGCCCACCGGCGCGATGAGGCGTCCGGCCGGGGCGAGCTGCTCGAGCAAAGGGCGCGCGATTCCCGGCATCGCCGCCGTCACCATGATCACGTCGAACGGCGATTCCTCCGGCCATCCCTCGGAGCCGTCGCCGCATCTGAGGTGGACGTTGGCGATGCCGAGCGCCTCGAACATTGCGAGAGCGCGCAGATAGAGCTGCTCGACGTACTCGACCGAGAAGACCTCGGCCGCGAGCCGCGCGAGAATCGCAGTCTGGTAGCCGGATCCCGTGCCGACTTCGAGCACCCGCTCGGCGCCTGTCAGAGCGGCGACTTCGCTCATCAGGGCGACCATGTAGGGTTGCGAGATGGTCTGCTCGGCATCGATTGGCAACGGCTGGTCGTCGTAGGCGTGCTCAGCGAGGCGGGGATCGACGAACAGATGGCGCTCGACCGCGCGCATCGCGGCCAGCACGCGCGGGTCGCTGATCCCGCGGCGTTCGAGCTGTTCGGTCACCATCCGCTCGCGTGCCTTGTTGAGGTCCATCGGCGCTGCCGATGCAATTATAACTGTCCGAGCGCATCGGTAGTAGGCGGGCAGGCTTACGCGCAGATGAACGAACCGCGGCTTGCGCACTATCTCAATCTGAGATACACTGGCTGTCGGTGCATGTAATCTCGCAGAAGGCGCTGCGGGACTTCGCGAACAAGCACGCGGATGCCTCAATGCCGCTGAGGGCGTGGTTGAAGCTGGTACGGCATGGGCGCTTTCAAAACCCTGCTGAATTGAAGCAGACCTTCGGCAGCGTGGACATGGTCCCGGCGAAAGGCCGCGACTTCTACATTTTCGACATCGGCGGTAACAAGTACCGGTTGGTCGCCGCCATCCACTTCAACACCCAGAGGCTATTCGTGCGCTGCATATTAACGCACGCGGATTACGACGTCGGGAGGTGGAGGAAATGAAGACTCGGACCATGATTAGAACCATCAAGAAGCGCGAATCACCGGGTCCGTTCCTCGCGATCCGTACAGAGCAGGAGTACGACAGGGCCGTCGAGCGTCTCAACACTCTGGTGGACGAGATCGGCGACAATCCCAAGCAGCCGCGTTATCGGCTAGTCGAAACGCTGAGCGTGCTGATCGAGGCGTACGATCGGGAGCATCACGGCCTGCCCGAAGCCTCGGGCGTTGACGTGATCCGTTTCTTGATGCAGGAACATGGGCTGACGCAGAATGACCTGCCTGAGATCGGCAGCCAAGGCGTCGTCTCCGAGGTGCTCTCCGGCCGCCGGTCACTCAACGTGCGCCAGATTCGGGCGCTGGCCGCTCGCTTCGGAGTTCATCCGGGCGCGTTTCTAAGCGTCTCCAGTCCTCAGCGGTCGGAGCGACTCTCCGCGGATGGACGCTGACGGCAGGCCGCTGTCCGTCAGTTCGAATTCATACGGTAGATATATGCGGTCGCGGGAAGGCGGGCGGAGGCAGAGAAGATCCTGGGTCAGCTAGAGGAAATGTCCAAACAGCGCTGCGTCCTGGCCGTTGCCGTCGCTGGAATCTATTTCGGATTGGGGATCGCGGGCTCAAGTGTATGGAAAAAGGCTATCGAGATCGAACCAGCTTCATCGCTGGACTCAAGTCGCCGGTATGGGATCCTTACCGTTCCGATCCGCTGACGACGGGACGATACGGTCTCATCGATCAACCCCGACACCCATGACACTACTGGCCGAGGTGAGTGAGGGCGCTCTGCAGCGGCGCAGTGGAGATCTGCAGCATCCCTTCGAACGGCCGGGCGAGCTCAAGAATCAGGAAAATCGCGCCGGAAACGGATAGAGCACCGACGCAGAGAGCTGCGACGACGGTCGCATTCGATGGCGCGAAAAGACCAAAACTAATGAAGAGAATGGCCAGCCAGAATACCAGCACCACAAGAAATGGCATCGGGATCGCGCTGCTATTCTGCTCCAACAACAAGGAGCGCACTCGCCCGATGTCGGCGCTGATCTGAAGCGCTTGCGCACGCAGCGAGCGCTGGAAATCGTCTTGCGGCGACAGTCCTTGAATCTTGACGAAGAAAGCGTCACCGCCAGCCCTTACGTCAGTTGAGTCCAGATGCTTCGCTCTGTCACGGGCGTTAGACCAAGTTCCATCGACAGCGTGGGCTACGGTCTGGCGTAGCAGATCACGGGCGTCCTTGGTCTCAGATCCGTAGTGAGCCAGGACGCGGTCGAGCAGGATGAAATTGGCAGCCATCTGCGTGAATTCTGTGCTCTGTGTATCGTATGAGCTCTTCGCGGTTGCGATCAGCAGACTGAGGACGAGCGCGGACATCGTCGCGATGAGTCCCATCACGAGCTTGATGACGTCTTTGGATTCTGTACTCAGATGATGCTCGGGTAGAATCAGATGAAGAAGTATGCCGAGCAGCGCGCCTCCAAAAACACACGCGAACACGATCGAACTGATTGCGATGGGAGTCATGATTAGTTCCTCAGGCCCGCCGCCCTTTCTGTCTCGGACCCATTCATTGTCTTCCCTTCGCGAGAATCTGCCGACTGGCTCATGTAAATCCCTACCAATCGCGCGACGAGAATCGCCAGATAAAACTGTCCGGTGATACCCTCGGCGACCGCCGCGTAGCGCGCTTGCAGAGTTACTGGTGTGATGTCGCCGTACCCGATAGTCGCCAGTGTGGTCAGGCTAAAGTAGAGGAGAACCGGGAATACCTGCTGCTCAGTAGGCGAGCCAGAATTCGGAGTCTCGAAGCTGCCCAAGCTGAAGGCGTGCGGCTGCAGTTGATAAAGTACAATGTAGAGAAGTCCCCATGTGAATCCGATCAGCAAATAGATCGAGATTGACCAGCTGATGGTTTCCCGCGTGACCTCCTTTTGCCTGAGCACTCCTCGCAATTCATTCCACGTAATGAAGGCAAAGAGCAGAAACCAGACTACTGAACCGGCCACGTAGAGCGAATGGCTTGGCCGGAAGATGACGATCAATCGATCCGCGATGGCGGGCACCGCGAGGGCCCAACCGATGATGCTGCGCCTCCTCTTCTCGGCCAGAAGAGTTTTCCTCTCGCCGGTCAACTCATCGATCTGGATGGTGTAGAGGGACACGAGCATCAGGGCCAACAACGCAATACTGAATATGACCGGGCCATTTCCGGCGTCGCCCAACAGGGGCCGGACCGCAAGCGTCGTCACGATTGCCGCGAGTAGCACCGTGTGTCTGCGCGGGAGGAAACGGCGGCGGATGGTCTCTCGCAATTGTTCCAATACGCTATCCTCCATCGGCATATGCGCGCAGGCCGTGGTCGCTACGGCTTCTCGTCGGCTTCCGCCCGGATCGCCGTGGCGATGTCGCCGCTCACCCTCGCGAGCGCGCGGCTGTGCGCGGCGGCGAGCGCGTCGAAGCCTTCGCCTTGCACGGCCTCGCGCGCGACCGTGCGGCCCGAGCGCGTTTCACCCCCCGCGGTCTTGCGCACAGCCCACACCGCCTCGACGAGCGCCGCCTGGCCGCGAATCGACTCGAAGCGCTGGACGTCGATCGTGACTCGGTAGGCCGGATTGAAGTTCGCTAGCGGTGCCGTGGCCACGTCAGGCGTGCCGAGCAGCACCGCGAGGTCGCCGGCGACGGCGCGCGCGATGCTGTCGTTCAGCGGCGCGGCCCAGCGGTCGAACTCGTCGACTTCGACACGGTTCGGCGCGACCTGGACCACGAACTGCGGCTGGTCGACCGAAGCTGGGATAGAGACCGGGCCGACCATCACGGCGGCGCGTGCAGCCGGCGCGCCGTCCGGGGCCGCCGTGGAGTCCAGCGTGTAGAACCGAGCCGGCGCCGAGGCGCTGCAACCAGCTGCTGCAGCCGCGACGAACGCGATCAAGATCAGATGCAAAATACGGCCTGCCATCACTTCGCCTCCCCCTTCTTGCCGCGAATGAGCGTCTCGGGATGGCGCTCGAGATAGTCTGCGAGCACGCGCAACGACCGGGCCGCACGGCTAACCTCCTGGAGCGTGTTGCCCAGCTGCTGGCCCTGCACGGAATTCGGCTCGACGAGGTTGTTGGCGTTGTCGAGCGTGCCGCGTGCGCTCACCAGCGTCCGATCCAATTCGGCGATCGCTTTCTGCAGATCATCGCCGATCTCCTTCAACGGCATCTTGTCGAGCTTCTTTATGATGTTGGCGACGCTCGCTTCGATCGCCGCGAGCTGCCCAGGAATGGTCGGCAGCTGCACTGGCTTCTGCGACCAGTCCACGGTCGCCGGTGGCGAACCGGGGAAGATGTCGAGCGCCACGTACACTGCCCCGGTCAGCAGGTTCCCCGTCCGCAGCTGCGCTCGGACCCCGTGGGACACCAAGGCGTCGATCAACTTCCTGCGCGTAGTCTCAAGATCCACGGCAGAAGACGTGTCAAGAATCCTGACCCCGAGTCTCTGTGGGTCTAGGCGAATAGTCACTGGCACCGAGAAATCGAAGGTCTTCAGGTCGATTTGTGCTCGAACATCCGCGACCTCGCCGATCGGAATGCCGCGGAACTCGACCGGTGCGCCGGGCGCGAGCCCACGGACCGAGTCCTTGAAGATCAGCTGATAGGTCTGAGGACTCCGCGGAGGCGGGTTGAAAGCCTCGGCCCGGTTGCTGAACAAGGTGAAGACGGCGTTCGCCTCGGCTGGCGGCAGGAGCGGTCCAGTCGCGGCCGTCTCGAACGCGATGCCACCGATCAGGATCGACAAAACCGACTGGGTCTGCAGGCTGAGGCCGCTTGCGGAGAGCGACACGTCGATCCCGCTCGCGTGCCAGAAGCGCGTGTCCGGGTTGACGTACTGGTCGTAGGGCGCCCGCACGAACACCTTGACAGTCAGGAACTTGCCGTCCTTGTCGAGCTCATACGACGCGACCTTGCCGACTTGCAGCCGCCGGAAATACAGCGGTGTGCCGTTGTCGAGCGAACCCAGGTCGGGGGTCTTCAGCACGAAGAAGCGGCCGGGGACATCGCCGGTTATCACCGGCGGCGTTTCGAGCGCCACGAAGTCACGCTTGTTCTCCTTCGAAGCTCCGATTTCCATTCCGATGTAGGACCCGGAGATGAGGGTGCCCAAGCCCGTCACGTTGGCGCCAGATATCCGTGGCCGCACGACCCAGAACCTCGTGTCTTCGACCAGAAATCCTTCCGTCTTGGGGGCCATCTGCGCGGTGGTGATCACGCGCTGGTGGTCATCCGAGAGCCGGATGGTTGTGACGGTACCGATGTCGACCCCGTTGTAGTGGATCTTAGTCTTGCCGGCCTCCAGTCCTTCGGCCGATCGGAAGACGATCGTGATCTTGGGCCCCTCGCCTAGGACCCTCGTCACCGCGACCCAGGCGCCGACCAGCGCCGCCACGATCGGGATGAACCAGACCAGCGACAGCCGCGTACGCTTCGTAGGGACCATCCTCGAGTCAGGGACTGACGGGAGTAGCGTTCCGCGATCAGGCATGTCGAACCTCTTTCGGGCTTGCGGAATCCCAGATCAGCCGTGGGTCGAAGGACTCGACGGCCAGCATCGTCAGCACCACCACCGCCGCGAAGAAGAGCAGGCCGGGCGCCGGCTCCACCGACATGAGCGGCTGGAGCTGGATCAGGGCTGCGGTGAAGGTGTCGACGAACACGTCTACCATCGACCAGCGTCCGATGAACTCGACCATCCGGTAGAGCCGGACGCGCTGTTCGCTGTTCTCGACCGAGCCGCGCTGCGCGGTGATGAGCAGGTATACCAACGCCACGATCTTCGCGCTCGGGATCATGATGCTTGCGACCAGCACGATGAGCGACAGCGGCCATCCCGTCGGCGACCAGAGCAGCACGACGCCTTGCAAAATGGTGTCGGACTCGGCGCCGGCGGCCGTGGTTGTCGTCAACACCGGAAGGACATTTGCAGGGACGTAACAGATCGCGGCGCCGATCAGGTAAGCCCAAGTGCGCTGAAAGCTGGCGGGCTTGCGGAAGACGAGCTCCTCGTCGCAGCGCGGGCAGCGCCCCTCGTCCTCGCCGGGCGCGGGACGCGAAAGCAGGCCACAGCCGTCGCAACTTTGCAGGCCTTGTTGCATCGCGGTCATGGCGGTCGGGCTCACGACGTCCCCTCAGCCACTTGGTCACCGGCGGCGGCGCGCCGCGCTGTGTCTGCCCACACGATCCTCTCCCACACCTCTCGAGGATCGAAGCTCGCTTGGATCGCGGCCAGCAGGAAGACGAGCACCCAGAGCACGAATAGCGCCACTCCTGGGATCACTGTCGCGTAATCAGCAATCTTGACCAGCGCGACCAGCACGCCGACCATCATCACCTCGATCATGCTCCAGATCCGGGTGGTGGGGTGATGGCGCAGCAACGCCCCCACCCATCTCGGCGGGCGTTCGCGCAGGGCCCCGAGCACAATCGCCAGCATGAAGCCGATCTGTAGCGCCGGCGCGATGACGGCGGTGAAGAGCACCAGCACCGCGACGATCTCCTGCCCGTCGTCCCAGAGGTGCTCAGCGCCTCCGAGCACCGTGGTGGACGCCTCACGCCCGACGACGGTGAGGCCGAGCATGGGCACCGAGTTCGCGATCACGTAGAGCACTGCTGCCGCGAGCGTCAGCGCGAGCGTCCGATTGAGTGAGTCCTCACGGCGGCGCCACAGCTCCTTGTCGCATCGCGGGCAGCGCGCGGACGCGCCCGCCGCAAGATCCGGAAGGCGCTGCAGCAGGTCGCAGTGCGGGCAAGCGACGAGCGCAGAGTCGGCGATCGGCTGGTTGTACACTTGACTATAAGAGACCACAGTGACCCGCCCCCGCGAAACTGCTTCGACGAGAAGCCAACGGCGCGATGAAGTTCGGCGTCAACGGCGACTCCAAGGTTCCTCCGAGAGCCGACCCCGCGTTCCTGCAAATGATGCACGAGCGCATTGCTGGTTTGACGAGCTGGTCGCGGGCGCGCCGCTTCGATGGTCGAAAACGAGAGAAGGTCGGCAAACGACGTGAGCCGGATCATTACGTCTCGCCTTCCTTGCCCCTGGGATCGTCGAGCGGTTCGTCAATTGGCTGCCAGCCGCCGAAACTCACGGCGTAATCGTTGCTGAACGATCGAACCGAGCTACCGCTGCATGGGAGGCGGAAAAACGCTTAAACAGACTGCGGCATCCGCCGCATCTGAATCCGTCAGTCCCGCAACGCCACTCTGCCAACACGTACTATTGATGAGTGTGTTGGTGCGGTTGGCGGCTTCCGAGCGGCCAGACCTGCTGGATCATGGCGAACAGAAAGGCGGTGGTCAGCCCGAACAGCAGCATCCCGTTCAGCGCCTCCAGAGCGCCCATCATCTGCCAGTGAGCGCGCAAAAACAGGTTGGCGTGGCCATAGCTCGTCATCGCGCTGAGCGAATAGAGCATCGCGGACTTGTTATCGGGCAATGCACCCAGCACGCGGTAGGCCACCGCCCAGACCGCTCCCTCGATTGCGTGCAAGATGGTAGCCAGCAAGGCCGCGGCGCCCATCACGAGCGCGAACATAGGCATGAAGCGGCGGCGCTCAATAGCGCTGCTCAGAACGCGGACGACTCTCTCACTGATGATCGCAAGGCCACATACATGTATGACGACCGTCAGCACGATCAATGGCAGGCTCCAAGCCCAGTCGCCGGTCCATGCGCCTACCTCAAGGGGATTCATGTGTGCGTCTCACGCATTGAAGAACCAGCTGGTGACCTGCGGGGCACCAATTTTGAATCGAGAGCAAAAAAAGAATCCCGGCTTACTGGCTCGCCTAGTCCCTCGCTTTGGCGAGTTCTTGTTGGATGACCTTTCACCGTTCTGGGGAGCGGGTTTCCCCTCCTGGTTTCCCACTCAGAAGGCTCACGATGCACCAGACGGTCATGGCCGCGTGCAGCACAACGGCCGGCCACAGGGCGACGCCGACCGGCTGCGACCGGATGCCGGCAGCCCCAACGATCACAACTACGCCGGGATTATAGAGCACCATCGCGGCGACCAATCCTCTCGCGGCGCGGCTTTGCGCGTCGCCGCGTGCGAGCCAGCAGGCGACGCCCAACGCGAGCAACGCAGCACCGGCCACGCGTCCGAGCGTTACTGCAGCAGACGTCTCAAGCAGAGAACCGAGCAGCAGCCTGACGACGACGGAGGGCACGACCAACAATGCCAGTCCGGTGGCCGCTTCGATGATGGCTGTGAGTGTGAGTAAACGGTTCATCGCGTTTCGGATGCCAGGCAGGCGGTCATTTCGGACCGCCTGCCGGGCGGATATGTCGTGGGCGGGCGCCTAGTTATTGGCACTCTTGAGTGCTTCTTCAGCGGCTTTCTGATCTGCCGCCGTCATCTGCTGCGGACCAAGCTCGAATGTCAGCTTGTTCAACTTTCCCGTGAAGCGAAACGGGACGTCGTACCGGTAGTCGACGAGCGCGACCGGAGTGCCTGTATCGGTCCCGACGTCGAAGGTCTCGTCCCATTGAAAAATGAAGGGGACCGTGTGCTCGATGTGCTTCGTGTCCACCGCTCGCCCATCGACGATCAGTGTACCGGTGCCGCCCTTGCCAAAGCCGCCGCCGTCGAACTTGAAGTCGAAGACTAGCGTATGCTTTCCGGGCTTGAGCTCGTCGCCGGACCATACAAAGCGTTTGAGGTCCAGGAGATTGTAGAGAAAGACTGGTCGGCCCCGGCGCAGACCCACGACGCCCTTGCTCAGAAAAAATCCGTAGCCGCCGAAACGGCCGCCTTCGGTGACAATCATGCCTTCCGCGCCACCGTCGGGTATATCGACGTCGGCGGTAATCTTGTACGAGCGCTCGATGATACTGGGCGCGGAGGCCGCCGGGACGCCGCCGAGTTCACCCGTATAGGTGAACACGGTCCGGCCCGCGGTCAGGCTGGGACGTGCGGTCAACAGGCGCGTCAGCGTCGAATTGTCCAAGGGCAAAACGTGGTACTTTTTTGCCTCCCCCATGAAGAGATCCTGCATCTCGTGCAGCTTGTCCGGCATCTTCGGGGCAAGATCGGCGAACTGGGTGGGATCCGAATCGAGCTTGTAAAGCTCCCACTTGTACCCAGTGAGAACATCGGGCGCCGGTTTGCTACTCAGTTCCCACGGCACGGTCACGGGAGTCGTCGAAGCAATCCAGCCGTCGTGGTAGATGGCGCGGTTGCCCAACATTTCAAAATACTGGGTATCCCGTTTCGACGGCGCGTCGGCGTTGGCCTTGTCCCACGTATACGCCATGCTTACACCCTCGATCGGGTTCTGCTTGATGCCGTCGATCGCGTCTGGAGCCGGAATGCCGGTGGCTTCCATGATCGTTGGTGCAACGTCGATTACGTGGTGGAATTGCGTGCGGACGCCACCGGCGTCCTTTATGCGCGCGGGCCACGCCATACACACTCCCTGGCGCGTACCGCCGAAATGCGAAGCGACCTGCTTGACCCACTTGAATGGCGTGTCGAAGGCCCAAGCCCATCCTACTGCCATGTGCGGATAGGTCTTGTCAGAGCCCCAGAACGGGTAGAACAGCAACTGGTCTTTGACCGGGATCGTGACGCCGTTCAGCGGGGCAACCTCGTTGGGAGTTCCGTACAGCGTCCCCTCCGCACTCGCGCCGTTGTCGCCGCTGATGTAGATGATCAGCGTGTTGTCAAGCTTGCCAATGTCTTCGACCGCCTGAATTACGCGGCCGATCTCGTGGTCCGTGTACGCGAGGTAGGCGGCGTAGACATCGACCTGGCGCACGAAAAGTCTTTTCTCCAAGTCGCTTAGGGTATCCCATTGCGGCAAGTCCTTAGGCCATGGCGTCAACTCCGCGTTGGCCGGGATGACGCCGAGCCGCTTCTGGTTCGCAATGATCTGATCGCGAGTGACATTCCATCCCTTGTCGAACAGGTGCATGTCACTGATCTTCTTGATCCATCCCGGAGTCGGGTGATGCGGCGCGTGAGTGCCGCCGGGAACGTAGTAGACGAAAAACGGCTTCTCCGGGGCGAGCTCGTTGAGCTGATTAAGGTACGCGATCGCGTCGTCGGCCATCGCGGTCGTCAGATTCCATTCAGGATGACCCTGGTAAGGGTAGATAGCAGTCGTGTTGCGGAACAGATTCGGTTGCCACTGGCTGGTGTCGCCGCCGACGAAGCCATAGAAGTACTCGAAGCCCATGCCGATGGGCCACTGATCGAACGGTCCCGCCTGGCTCGTCATGAACGCCGGCGTGTTGTGATCCTTGCCGAACCACGAAGTTGCGTAACCGTTGTCCTTCAGAATTTCGCCTATCGTTCCGCTACTCTTCTCGATAATCGAGTCGTAGCCGGGAAAACCGGTCGCTACTTCCGAAACGACGCCGAAGCCGGCCGAGTGATGGTTGCGTCCGGTGATCAGCGCAGCGCGTGTCGGCGAGCATAGCGCGGTGGAATGGAACTGCGTATAGCGCAGCCCCATTTTTGCGATCCGATCAAGCGCAGGTGTGGGGACTACGCCGCCGAACGTGCTCGGCGCGCCGAAGCCAACGTCGTCGGTCATGATCAGCAGTACGTTTGGTGCACCCTTCGGCGGCACAACCTTGGGCGGCCAGTATGGCTTGGATTCTGTTGCGCGCTCTTTGATCACACCTCCAAACTCTGATGGCGGCGGCGGAAGGTTCTTCCCGTCGATCACGGTCGTGGCGTCAGGCGAGCCCGGCGGGCCGATCACCTGCTGCGCGGAAACAGGGACAGCGGCGAGCAGGGCGCTGCCGATCAGCATCAGGGAGATCACGGACATTCGACTTGTATTCATGGGTCGCGTCACCTGACTATGCAGTTGGAGCCTCTTGAACAACGCGGATAAGGCGGCTCTTCACGCGACAGGAGCGGTGCGCCGCGCTCATATGCCTCCTGCTGGTGAGGTCGGTGGAGCCCAGCCCTGTTGTCCAAAGTACTGCGTTATCTTGTCCACGATTTGGGCTGCGGTCTTGTCTCCCAGATAGCCAGTCGCCGAAGTGTGCGTCTTCACGCCCGCCGCCGCGACGTTAACTCCCAGGCTAACGGCGGCTGCGGCTCCACCGGCGGCCGCGCCAGCCGGCCCGGTTATGCCTGCACCGGGCATCTTGCCGCTGTCTGCATGAGTAGCGAACTCCAGCAACTGATTGGAACCCTCGTCCGTCCGGTGATACATCTGGACGCTGGTTTCGAGGACCGATGCTCCCGCACCGAGACCGATCACCATGCGGCGCAACCGATTGCCCTCGCTGATATCGGTAAACTCGCCATCCACTAGCACCACATTGTTGCCGGTCAGCGGCACGCCGCGTTTCTGGCATATCGCGCTGTAACCCTTCTGCGTCAGCGCCGAGACAACCTCCAGGCAAACGTTCTGGGCGGTCTCATGCGCGATTTGACTTTGTTGCACGTTTTGATTTTCGCCGGAGGCGTTTCTATAGAGCCTCTGCACGATGCCCTGATTCAGCGTCACGTCGGAGGCGTCGACCGCGAAAGGATAGACCACAATCTGCGTCGGAGGGGCGGCGTTCACCGGCGCGCTTTGGGACTGCTGGGTAACAGATGCCCCCGCGCATCCGGCTATCGCCACTGCAAGCACCACGTACAGCCGATTGAAAATCCTGGACCTCATAGCATTCCTCCCATGGCTAGACTTCATTTGTCAGAACGAGTCGCGCGGAACCACCGATCATCGTAGATCAATTGCAAGTTGTTATCACCCACTTGCGATACTCCCGAAGCACTCCTCAAGAGCCGAAGAGATTTCCTTTGATCAGGGTCGGGATGACTGGAGTGATCGCAACCTGCAGATTCCATTGTTGCCCGAATACTTCCGGATGGACGGGCATGTACTGCCCCTGCACCGAGAGTCAGAACATCGGACCCCGGGCCACGTTGATGAAATTAACCACCTGCAACTTCGACACTGAGGAAACGACGCGAACCGCTCTTTGGGCCTCGGATTCGCTCTTCACTTGCCCCGAAAGATAGGCCTCGGGACCGACGACCCGCACCGCGACACCCTCAAAGCCGTTGATCTGCAGAGTGTCGTTGATTCGTACTTCCTCTTCCAGCCATTGACCGGTTTCAGTCCTTAGTGTGTTTACCACTTGCTTGACGCCACGGAGCTTGTGAACGGTGGCTTCGGCCAAGGTTCTGTCCTTCTGGTCGAACACAGTCCCATACAGCACGACAACGCCCGCGGTTGCGGTGTAGGCATTCGCGCCATTCAATCTGACGTCAGCCTTGAGGGCTGCATTGACCCGCTTCATCAGAGACGCCGGAGAATCAGCCAGCGCGCTGCCCGGAATTCCGGCAACAATCGCGACAATCAGCAATCCGCCGACAATGGCGGACGCCAGGCAACCCATGATTCCGCGCCGGTTCACACTTGCGTCTCTGCCGCATCTACATCTCTGATCAGACATTGCTGCGCTCCCTTCGAATTGCCTCCGAATCGTGCCCGCCTTCAGCTCCAGCCGCCCAAAGCCCGTCCTATGATGCGGTGGTTCCATGCGGCACGACAATCAGACCAAGGTCTTATGCGTCGGTCTTGCAGCAATCGCCCGATTGAAGTCGAACAGATCGATCTAGAGTTCGAAGTGCGGGAACAGAAACGACAGTCCAAAGCGAACGGTATACATCGGCGTGATGTCTGCGAATTGCCGATACGCCATCCATTCGCCGGATACCCAAGTGTCCAGTTCCGGGCCTGCAAACTTCCACACGCGCCCGAATCCAAGGCTGATCGGAATGGTCGTTGAAGTGTTATGCCTCCAGTTGACGGTCCAAGTGGAGTCAGATGATTTCAGGTACCAACCGCTGGCGAAGCGATAAGAGATGCCGGGCTGAAAGAGCATCGCACTCTGGGGCTTCGCCGTCGGACTGCTGTACGCGAACGAGATGGGATTTTGAAACAAGAAGCTGAGCAGCAGGTGCGGCACGCCGCGGAAAACAACAGCCGCGGCGGGACCCGCCTGCCAGGCCCTCTTGCCCACCCGGCGATCGCTCGCAGTCGGAAAAACGAACGTCGGACCCACGCCCCATCCCAAGCCCCAGCGCTCCGGGTCGGGCCATCGCGAGACGAACAGATCGAACAACTCGATATCGCCTAGCTCCGTGATCGTCGAGCTACCCGGGCCGGTCGCGATCGTATCGACCTTCAGGGTCGGTCTGACGATTTGCTCCACCGGCAGAAGCGAGAATGACGAAATCGGGAGCACTGCCTGGAGCTGAAAAGTGTTGGTCTGCGCTGTGGTCCGGAAGTTGGTTGGCGTGTAGAGGTCCTGGAACTTTAGCTGGGTCAGGATCGCAGTTGGATCTTGCACCTTCTCCGCGAGTTGCTCTTCTTCGGGTTCGGCGCTGAGAGAGTTGGCTGCGGCAGTCTGACCACGAGCAGGTTCCGCGACGACAAGAATCAGGAGACCAGCGCAGGCGCCGCGCACGAGGCGCGACGACCGCATC
The DNA here is from genome assembly GCA_041491005.1 of Binataceae bacterium (SeqCode). Classification (GTDB taxonomy): domain Bacteria; phylum Desulfobacterota; class Binatia; order Binatales; family Binataceae; genus JBGPUE01. Next base: position 26,010 of record JBGPUE010000046.1, read on the forward strand.
CAGCGAGCGGATTTTCCTCGGCGTCGAGCTACCTTCGCGAGCATCATCGTCCAACCGCTGCAAGCCAAGCGCGCCTTGGCGCAACTCTCAGCGAATCACGCTCCAGCGGTCGGTACTCGGCGTGATCTCGGCGCTTGGTCAGCCGACGCGATTTGCTCGTCCGGATACCTGCCTATTGGGAGCCGTGCTGCTCATGGATGGCTCTTTCGATCTTCTCCTTAACCGCCCGCCGTGAAGGTCATTCCGGTTACCGGCCGGGGCCTTTTGCCGCCGCCTCTGCTTCGGCCATCCGTTTCCCCATCTCCGCTTTCACCGCGTCAAGGTTGAAGCTCGCGCCCTTTTGCATCGGCGGGAATTCGAGGAAGGTCTGGATTTCCTTGCCCATCAACTGCTGGACAAAAACAAAGCGCCAGAATTCATACTTGAACCAATCGAAGTATGCCTGCGCTCCGTCTTTCGTACCGTTGTTGGGCCAGCCCGTGCGTTCGAACGGATCGAGGCGCAGGTTGGTGATGTAAGGCACGTCAGGATGGGTCTTTTCACCCAGCCAGCCTTGCGGTTGGTCGATGAAACGGAACTTGTAATCGTCAATGCGCACCGCGCCGACCGTGCTTTCACCGAGATAGAAGATTTCGTGACGTGCGGACGGACCTTTGCCGGTGATGGCGTCCATCTGGTTGTAGCCGTCCAGATGGTTCTTGTACGTCCGGTCGCCAATCTGCTTGCCCTTCAGCAGTTCATCTTTGATGTTCGGGTTGCCTGCCGTGGCTACGAAGGTGGGCAACCAGTCCAGGCCGGAGAAGATGCCGTTCTGCACCGAGTCCGCCGGCACATGACCGGGCCAGCGCAGGATCGCGGGCACGCGGAAGCCGCCCTCGAGGACCGTTCCCTTGGACTGCGCAAACGGTGTCTGTCCGCCATCGGGCCAGGTGAAGACTTCGGTGCCGTTGTCGGTGGTGAAGACGACGATAGTGTTGTCGTTCTCGCCCATGTCCTTGAGCTTCTTCATCACCAGGCCGATGTCGTCATCCATCTGGGCCATGCCGGCTTCCTCTTCCGACCAGCCATTCTTCGAGTTGCGCAGCGCTTCATACTTCGGGGAGAGATGCGTGACGATGTGCATGCGCGTCGGGTTGAGCCAGACGAAGAACGGCTTGCTGTCTTTCTTGGCCTTGTCCATGAAATTGATAGCAAGGTCGCGGATCTCGTCATCCACCGTTTCCATGCGTTTCGGATAGAGCGGGCCGGCATCCTCGATCTTCTGTTTGCCAATCTTGCCCCAGCGCGGCATCTCGGTGGGATCATCCTTGTCGGTGGCCCAGCTATGAACCATGTTGCGCGGGCCGACGACATTCAACAGGTTCTGCGGATAGTTGGGATGTGCCGGGTCTTCCATCGCGTCCAAATGATATAGATAGCCAAAGAACTCGTCGAAGCCGTGGACCGTGGGCAGGAACTGGTTCTTGTCCCCAAGGTGATTCTTGCCGAACTGGCCGGTGGCGTAGCCCATCGACTTCAGCACGGTGGCAATGGTCACCGCCTCGGCGGGCAGGCCAACCGACGCGCCAGCCTGGCCGACCGTAGTCATGCCGGTACGGATCGGCAGCTCGCCGGTGATGAAGTTCGCGCGACCCGCCGTACAGCTTGCCTCGGCGTAGTAGTCGGTGAACAACATGCCTTCCTTG
>JBGPUE010000047.1:0-27463 GCA_041491005.1 Binataceae bacterium (SeqCode)
GCGATCAGCGCGCCAGGCCCAGTTCGGTCGCGGCGCGGATGAAGAATTCGTCGAACTTTTTGTCGGTGGTGTACAGCGTGTAGCGCATCCCGCGTTTGTGGCAGAAGCTGCGGATCTCGCGCGCGAGCCGCGTCAGCGTCTCGCCATAGCGCGCCCGTGAGCGCGCGCTCATCGCGACCTTCAAGCGCTCGCCGCTCTCAGCGTCGACCAGTTCGACGTTGCCGTCGAGGCCATGGCCTTCCAGTTCGAGCGCCCCCAGCACCTGCACCGCGGTGACATCCATGTTGGCCGCGGTGAACAGTCCGAGCCCTCGCGTCACCGAATTCAGCATCATCAGGAAGTCCGAGATGATGAACACCTTGCCCGCGCGGCGGATTGAGACCAATTCCCGCGCCAGTGCGGGTGCGAGATCGAGCTGGCGGGCCGCTTTGAGCGCGCCCAAAGTGCGCGCGAGTTCAACGATCCGGTGTCGGCCATAGAGGAAGCCGCCCTGCAACTCCTTCGCGCCACCCATCACGCGCACCATCACGCGATCGCCTTGAGCCAGCGCGGTGTAGGCCAGCGCCAGCGCGATCGCGATGGCCGATTCGAACTTGCGATCGCCCGGCGGATAGGCCATCGAGGCGCTCGCATCGAGGAAGATGTAGGTGAGCAGGTCCTCCTCTTCCTTGAAGAGCTTGATGTAGACCTTGTCGGTGCGTGCGTAGAGTCCCCAGTCGATGTAGCGAAAGTCGTCGCCGGGCGAGTAATGACGATAGTCGGCGAATTCCAGCGATGCTCCGCGGCGGGGCGACAGATGCTGCCCCTTGCCCATGCCGGCATACTCGCGCCGCGTACGAATCCGCAGATGTTCCAGGCGGGCCAGAAAATTCGGCGTGAACTCCGCCGGTAATCCGAACATCGGGCCTTAGCAGGCTGTTGAAAAAGGCAATTTCAACAGCCTGCTCCCTCTCTCTTGTCTCCCGCAGAGGGGGAGAAGCTTAGGAAGGAAGCCAGTTTTCACGCAGGGCGTTGAAAGCGAAACAATGGCCATCTTGCCGTCGCTAAGGGTTTTTCAACGCCCTGCTAGCGCGGCCGCTTGAGCCGCTTGATGATCTGTTCGAGCAGCGCCTCGGAGGTGACGTTTTCTGCCTCCGCTTGGAAGTTGCGCAGCAAGCGATGGCGCAGTGCCGGCAGAATGGCGTCGTCGATATCCTCGTAGCTGACGCTGACGCGCCCGGCCAGCAGCGCGTTGACCTTCGCGCACATCACCAGCGATTGCGCGCCACGCGGGGAAGGCCCGAAGCGTACGTACTGGGTAATTTCGGGGGTGGTGGCGGGGCCGTCGGGCGTGCACGCCGACACGATACCGATGATGTAGCGTTGCAGCTGCTCAGCGATCATCACTTCGCGCACCAACTGCTTGAGACGCTCGATCGTGGCGGGCGCGGTCCGTGGCTCGATGATTGACTTGATCTTATAGTTGGCCGCGGTGGTCGTGCGATCGAGGATCTCGCGCAATTCGTCGGGCTTGGGCGAACCGACTACGACCTTGAACAGGAAGCGATCCATCTGCGCTTCGGGCAGCGGATAAGTTCCCTCCAATTCGATCGGATTCTGGGTGGCGAGCACGAAAAAGGGCGGCTCGAGCGGATAGGTCACTCCGAAAACGGTCACCTGCCGCTCTTCCATCGCCTCCAGCACCGCCGATTGGGTCTTGGGCGTTGCGCGATTGACCTCATCGCCCAGCACGACATGGGCGAAGATCGGACCGCGCTTGAACTGAAACTCACGATGGCCGTCGGACTCGGTCAGTACCTGCGTGCCGATGATGTCCGAGGGCATCAGGTCGGGCGTGAACTGGATGCGGCGAAAGGACAGGCCCATCGCTTCGCTGGTTGCCTTGACCATCAGGGTCTTGCCCAGTCCGGGGACGCCTTCGATCAGGATGTGACCGCCGGCGAATAGCGCGGTCAGGATCTTTCGGATCGCGTCGTGATGGCCGACGATAACCCGCTGAACTTCCCTTTCGGCCTGCGTGAAGGTCTCGCGGAACTCTTGTACGCGTTCGTCAGGGTTTCTTTGTGGAGCCGCTCCCATCCCTACTCCTTCCCGTCAGGACTGTTTCTGTCGCGCCCGCCGGTGCCCCGCGTTCCGCTATCGGATCAAATCGCGATAGCGTGGTGGAACCAATTGCCGCTCGTCCGGAGTCGCCTTGATCCGCTCGTCGTTCAGCGGCGCGTTGCTGTAGGGCGTGCTGGCCACCGGGCGTTCCGTATCGAGCACCGTCTTGCCCCCGCCGCCCGTCGGGGCGGCAGGCGGGATGCGGAAAACCACGTAGCGCGCGTCCTTGATCTCGAGCGGCGGGCCGTTTTCTCCCGGCTTGTAAAATCTCTCATATCGGGCGGGCGCGGGAAACTCTCCCAAGTGCGTGTCGCCCGAGGTCGAGCCGGTGTCCTTGCCCTTGGGCTGCTCGCCGTTGGCGCGCTCAGAGCCTTTGGGTTGATTGCCGGCGGAATCGAGCTTCTTCGACCCGCTCAGATCCTGATTGTCCTTGCTTGAATCGGAACCGCGCTTGCTTTTGTCCCGGCCCGGTGCGGGGGCTTTACCCTGGCCGCGATTATCTCCAGCCTTCGCGCGGGATTTGTCGGGCTCGGCGCCTTCGGTCTCGACTTTGGCTTGGGCGTTCTGAAGATCCTTGCGCAGCTCGGCGAGCTGATCGTTGTCGTGCTTGCCCCGTTCGGAATTCGCGCCCCCCTGGCCTGATTCCTTGCCGCCCGCGTCGCGGCCATTTTCAGCACCCTTGCCCTCGCCTTTGCCCGTGCCTTGGCCCTTGGCTGAATCGCCTGCGCCTTTGCCTTCACCGCTGCCCGATGAATTACCTTTGCCAGCGGCTGATGCGGCGCTTCCCGCGCTCTTGCCTTTCTGTGCCTCGGGCGGTGGCTTGAGGGCTTCGAGCTCGTGCGCTACCGCCGCGAGGCGCTCGAGCTTCTGGCCGGCAGCGAGTTGCCGATCCTCGAGTGCGTCCGCGGCGGCCCGCAGGCGCTCGGCGAGCAGCTTGCTCTCGGGCGACGCACCGTATCCGCCGATGTCATCCGCGGCCACGCGGAGTTTGTGCGCTTCGACCGCGTACGGCGACGGCACCCGCAGCATCGGGAGCACTGCCAGTGCGATGACAGCGACAATCGCCAGCGATGCCAGCGTAGGGCGCGCGAGAGCACTGCCGAGGTCGAGCTTGAAGGCGCGGGAGGGATCGAATCGCTCCAGAAGCGTGCTCGCGCGCCGCCACAGGATCGGGAAGAGCGGGCTGCGCTCGGGCGCACGGCCTTTCGGCGAGGGATGGGCGAGGGTTGCCAGCGTCAGGACTTCCTCCTTGCCGCCGACCAGACCGTCCACTCGCTCGGCGACAACGATGAAGTCCTGTGCTTTGCGCCATGCGAGCCATGCCGCGAATGCCGTAATGGTGACTCCCGCGACGCCGCAGGCGGTTAGCACGGCCCGCATCACACCGGTCGCGTGGGGAGCGAGTTCGCGGTCCAAGCGAGCCCATGTGAGCATTCCGATCTCGCCCAGCATCAGCCCGGCGGCGAGCACAATGATTGTCGGCAGTAGTCCCTGAAGCGCAGCTCTTATCGCGGCTATCGCTGCGATGCGCCGCGCACTGGAGCCGATTACCTTTACCGGATCGGTCACTGCCGATGCGTCTCCCGAGGGTCGTGACTCGAGCCCGCCGCCATCGCGGCAGGGACCTGCTTCACGCTTTCGCGCTTTATTTGCGCAATCGCGCGCTCGTGCTCTGCAAACGTCCGCGAGAAGATGTGAGTTCCGTCCGCGCGCGCGACGAAATATAGGCAGCCAGTCGCCGCTGGATAGAGCGCCGCGTTGATCGAAGACCATCCTGGATTCGCGATCGGCCCGGGTGGCAGTCCGGCGAAATCATAGGTGTTGAACGCCGATTGTGAATGGACCGCCTCCAGCGGCGCCGCAGTCACGCCTTCGAAACTGTACTGCGCGGTGGGGTCCGATTGCAGCGGCATGTGCAACCTTAGCCGATTATAAAATACGCCTGCGATCAATGGCCGGTCGCCCGCCGCTTTGGCTTCCTTCTCGATGATCGACGCGAGCGTGACCAGTTCACGCGTGCTCAGTCCCAGCTCGTAGCGGCGCTTCTCGACCGCTGGTGTCCAGATCTCAAAAAACCGCGCCAGCATCGTTTCGACGATGCGGCTTTGGCCGGCCAGCGGCGAGAAACGATAGGTTGCCGGAAACAGGTAGCCCTCCGCGCCCAACTCGCCAAGCCCCAGTGCGCGCACGATCGCTCCGTTGCGTGCCTCACGTTCGATGTCGCTGTCGCAGGCCAGCCCGGCGGACTCAAGGCGCTCAGCGATCTGATGGACGGTCTGCCCCTCGGGGATGGTTATGTTAGCCAGCCCGAAGTCGCCCGCCACCAGGCGGCGCATCACCTCCGCGACGCGCTCCCCGCCCGGGAACGCATAATCGCCCGCCTTCACTTCTTGGGCCTTGCCGGTCGCTCGGGCGTATAGGCGTAGTCCGAGCGCACTGCGGACGACACCGCCTTCCTCGAGCTTCCCCGCGATCGTTCGCAGCGAGTCGCCGCGGCGAATCGATACGAGCGCGGGCTCGCGAAGCTCTGGGCCAGGGGCGACCACAAATCTGTGATAAAGCACGAAGCCTATCCCCATAAGCCCCGACATCGCCGCGATTGGTAAAGCCCACGAAATGGTCTTGCCCAACATCACACTACCGACCGCCAGCTGTACCTGCCCACCAATGATCGCTGATCGCTTGGAGATCCCAACGACCAGAGCAGACTACCGGGATAACTTTCGCTCCTCTAGTTCATCGGCACGAACCGCGCTCCGGCGATAGATCAAAGCTGGGCCGCCATCCAGCCCTCGAGGATTATCGCAGCCGCAATGGCATCGACGCGCGGGCTGCCCCGATTCCCGGAGCGCTTGGACTTCAAGCGACTGCGGGCCTCGAAAGTGCTAAGCCGCTCGTCGAACAGCCCAACCGAAATGCCCAACGCGGTCCCGAGAGCTTCAGCGAAGGTCCGCGCCGATCGGGCCGAGTCGCCCTCGGTCCCATCCATATTCAGGGGTAAGCCGACGATGATCTGGCCGACTGTGCGCGAACTGAGCATTTTGCGAATCGCTTCGATGTCCTTTCTAAGCGAGCTCCGTTCGACGATGCCCACCGGATGAGCAGCCAGACCGAGTTCGTCCGTTGCGGCCACTCCGATTCTACGACGGCCGAAGTCTATTGCTGCAACAATCATTAGCAGTCCTGAAGTTTAAGCTCGTTAGTGTTAATACCTGATCGCACGCGTTATGCTGTCTAGAACGCCTGAAAAGCTTGATTTAACTTTCAAAATGCCATAACTTGCCCCGCGATGCGGGTTGCGCTGCCATTGGACCAGCGGATGAGGCGGGTTGCGACCGCCCTGTGCGTAGCGGCCTTGGCCACCGCCAGTTCACTGTACCTTTTTGTGGTCGGCGGGCGCACGAACCTCGAACCTGCCGTTGCGATCTATACCCCCCAAGACGATGCCGCCGAAGGCCCCCGTTTTAGCAGTTCGGACCAAGACGCTGGCGAATCCTTGGAACCTGCTCCCGAGCCACTCGTAATTCGAACGACGGTTGACCACACCTGTAGCATCAAAGACTACCTCCTGAGCGCCGGCCTCGATGCCAAGCAAGCCAATCAATGGGCCGAGGTCTTTGGCGGCGCCGCCCACACGAAGCTAATGCGCCGTGGGCATCAGGTCGCGATATACAAGGATCCCGAGACCGGCGAACTACGGGGACTGCAGTATGACGTAGATGACCGCGTCGCGGTCGAAGCGAAGGGGTTGGGCGGTGGCGTTGTCCTGGCTACCCAGCAGCTCATCAAGTACTTCATACGGCCTGTCACCCGAGCGCTGGCTTTGCGCGACGGCTTCGAGCGCGAGGCCGCCCGCCAGAAGATTCCAAGGCAGGTTTCGGAACGGCTTGAGGAAGCATTCGGCCAGAATCTGACCGGCAGCCAGCTCAGAGCCGGGGCAGCTCTCAAGCTGATTTACGAAGAGCAGGTAAGTGCCGACGGTACCCATCGACTGACCGGCGACATACGCGCTGCGCAACTGCGCTGTGGTGACAGAACGTACTGCGCCTTCTCGTTTCGCGATGAGCGCGGCCGCACGCATCTGTACGACGAGACCGGCAAACCCTTGGGGCCGAATTTTCTGCGCTTTCCGTTGCCTTTCGAGTACATTTCATCGGGTTTTTCCAATGCGCGCTACCATCCGCTGCTCCATCGCTATCGGCCCCACGTCGGGGTCGACCTAGTCGCGAAGTACGGCGCACCGGTGCGAGCGGTAGCGGATGGTCGGGTTGAATCTGCCGAATGGAGTGGTGAGCTGGGCAGATGTATTCGGGTTTCGCATCAGGGCGACCTGATCAGCATCTATGGGCATCTGTCTAGGGTCGGCGATGGCGTCAAGCCGGGCTCTTATGTTCGAATCGGCCAAGTGATCGGATGGGTCGGGACGACCGGGCTTTCGACCGGTCCGCATCTGCACTTCGCCTTGTTCAAGCGCGGCGCTTACGTGAATCCACTGACCGTAAAGCTCGAGCAAAGCCATGAAATAGCTCCGCGGCTGCGCTCCTTCTTTAGTCGCATGAAGCAGCAGCATCAGCTCGCACTGGCGAAGCTGCCGGACTTGGGTGCGCGCGGCCTGAGCGCCGGGGATCGAAAACCCGCGATCTCGAGCCTCGGCGACCGTTACCACGTCGAAGTGAGGAAGACCGGCGAAACCGGCGCGCGTACTCGCCGCGTTCGTGCGCTGTTTGGAGTCGACTCGGTGCGTGCGGAGCCGCCGACCACTCGCGTCGCGGCCGACTCGAGCGGACTCTGAGCTCGCCGACCGCGCTTCTTATCCCGCTGCAGTCTGGGCTCGATGCGCCCGCGGATCAAAACCGATTTCTTTAGCCTTCCCAAGCCGCGCGCGATAGCGCATCGCGGCTCTGCCGCAACCTGTCCCGAGAACACGCTTGCGTCGTTCCAGGCTGCCTGCGAGATCGGGGCACGGTACTTCGAGCTCGATGTCCACATGACGCGCGACGGCGCAGTGGTTGTCTCCCATGATGAGGATCTCGCCAGGACCTGCGGCCGGCCCTCGCTTATCAAGCAGCTGAACCTTGCTGAACTCGAAGCATACGACCCCGGGCATGGCTTCGCCGCGCCCGATGGCAGCTTTCCGTTTCGAGGCAAGGGGCTGGCAGTCCCGACGCTCGTCCGAGTCCTTGAGCAATTCAGCGAGGTCCGCTTCATTGTCGAGGTGAAGCAGACTGAGCCGAGCCTGGTTCGCCCGTTGCTCGCGGTGATCGACGCAGCCGAGATGCGTCGGCGCGTATTGATTGCTTCGGAGTATCAGGCGCCGCTGGACGAGGTGCGGGCGACCGCACCCGATATTCCGACCAATCTGTCGGCGCGCGAAGTAGGGCTCTTCGTGCAGGCGCTGCCCATCCGGATGGAGGGATACCAGCCGCCGGGTGATGCGATCCAAATTCCGGTCGATTACGAATCGTTTCGGCTGGTGACACCCGAGAGTGTCGCTGCCGCGCATCAGCTCGGAATGGAAATGCATGTTTGGACGGTGAACGACGAAGCGGAGATGCGCGAGCTGTTGGGGCTCGGCGTTGACGGGCTGATCAGCGACTATCCGGCGCGCCTGCTCAAGGTCATCGCCGAGCGGTAGCCCCGGAGTCTGGTCTTCGGGGTGAAGTCCTTGGCCTCTTCGGCAGCACTGCCCTTAGGGCTGACTGGAGCCACTTCGGAAGCGAGTGCCGTCTAAAAACGGTCTCCCCTTGCCGCGCGACCAGAACCCTCCGCATCGTGACCGACGAATTGTCCAAAACGATCAGTGTATCAGCCTGGCTGTAGATCTTGGCTAGATTCCTCAGGCTGCGTTCATATCGTCGGCGCACATCGGCAGGCGGTACGTCGTGGCCACCTTTGGCCATCCGCTGCTTAACTCTTTCAATAGCTAGGTCTGAGCTCCCCAAGCCTATGTATATTATTCCCAGACTCCAGCCCTGCTTCGTGGCCTGACTAGCGATCTTGAGATGCAGTTTTCCGGAGAGGGTCGTCTCGACGGCGAAACTTTCTCGTGCAACGATCAGCGCTCGCATGCGCCGAATGGATTCTCTGCCAGCAGCGAGCGCCGCCTTCTCAGGTGCACCTGGTAGCACTTCTGTGGCGATCGCGTCGGGTCCGACGATGTCTTCGACGCTGGCTGCGAAACTCAGGAGGAACGTGCTCTTGCCCGCGCCGTTTGGTCCGGCAACGAACCAGAGCCACGGCGAGTGCCTTGCCAAAAGGGAGCGTTGCCTGAGATTTGCGAACGCCATAAAGAAGGCCCCACAAGCATCACGGGGCCTCTTCGCGGACGTTCCCGAACTGCGGTTTAGTTACAAATAGGAACAACAGAGCTGCGCGAGGTTGTCAATAGTGACGCTGCGCGTCGAGTGCATCCGTATTCACGCTGCGCGAAAGGCATCCGTTTGGGTCATTCCGGCGAGATCCTTCTGACCACCGTTTCCTCGCCGTCTTCTCTGATCTTAACCTCGAAACGCCCGTCGGGGCTTTCCTTGACGAGTCTCCCCCGGCTGTCGATGAAGTACAGCGACTGTCTTTTCGCAACAGCAAGGTTCAACGCCTTTTGCACCTCGACTTGGCCAGCCTGCTCCGCGGACTTTGATAAGGCCACCGCCTGATCGGCTGTCTCCGGCTGAATGGGCTCAACATAGGGCAGAATACGAGCGGTTCGACCGATGTCGTACAGCAGATCGAGCGAGATGATCACCGAAACCTTGCCGAGCGCAGGCGCCCGCCGTCTCAGGTCAAGAACCCAGGGTCTCAGCCGGGCTAGGACCTTGCGACGATCCACCGCGGGAAGGTCGGTGTCGTCGTAGACTAGCAAGTCGTGCCGTGAAGCCGGCTTGTAGGAAGCGAGCAGGGCGAGTTTCTTCTCGACAGCGAGTCGAACCAGTGAATACCACTCTTGTTCAGGTTGGTCGCCCATCCATCCCGCTTGATTGAGCATTCCGATCACCGGCTTGGCTGCACGGCCCGAACGCCGAGCCTCGGCCAGTCTTCGGTCGAACTCACGTTGCGCATTTGTCAACCAGCGCTGCGCGTCCTCGGTCGTGGCTCTTGTGACTTCTAGTCCCGTTACCTTGGCCGACGGCGAAGTAAACATGAAATCCGGCGATTCGTCCTGCTCGACTCGAGCTGGATATTCCAAGCGCCCATGCCTTCCCAAAGCCAAGAGGTAAAGTCCCAAACAGTAGCGCTCCTCATGGGAGTGTTTACGACCATTGCCTCGCGGTGGAACGGAGCGATGCTCATCCCAGAACCGCTCCACCTCTGCGAAGGTTCGGAACGTCCATCTGCTCGCCGGGCTTTTCATTGTGGTTCAGCCTATCGCTGCCGACCGCCTCGAGCCAGCTAGGAGCACTATCGGAGCGGAAGCCTTCGACCGATTGACCCCGGGCCGTTGCGCGTCGTCTTCGCCTTTTCACCTTCGCCGGAGTTCTGTTAGGATTCGCCGCGCCAACGTCCATCGAGGCGGAAACACGATGAAGCTCGATACCACACTAATCGCGCGCGATCTGCGCGACGTGCCGGCCGCCGCCCGCGCCGCCGAGCAGGCCGGATTCGATGCGGTGTGGACGGCGGAGGCCGGTGGCGATCCGTATCTGCCCGCGGCGCTGGCGGCTGAGCATTCCAGCAAGATCAAGATCGGGACCGCAGTCGCGATCGCGTTCCCGCGCAGCCCGATGTCGGTCGCCTACACGGCTTGGGATCTCGCCGGGCTATCGCAGGGCCGCTTCATCCTCGGACTCGGCACGCAGGTCAAGGGCCACATCGAGCGCCGCTACAGCACGCGATGGGACGCGCCGGTGCCGCGGCTGCGCGAGTACCTCGAGTCGCTGCGCGCGATTTTCAAGTGCTGGCAGGAGGGCGGCACCAAGCTCTCATATCAGGGCAAGTACTACAATTTTTCGCTGATGACGCCGTTCTTCACGCCGCAGCGCCACAACTTCGCCAACGTCCCGATCTACATCGCCGGCGTGAACAGGCTGATCTGCCGGCTGGCGGGCGAGCTGTGCGACGGCCTGCACGCGCATCCGTTCCATTCGCCCAAGTACCTGCGCGAGTTGGTGATTCCCAACGTCGAGGCGGGGCTCGCCAAGTCGGGCCGTGCGCGCAAGGATTTCGCGATCGCCTCGATCGCATTCGTCATCGTGGGCAAGAATCGCGACGAGATCGAAAAGGCTAGGGCCGCGGCCCGTCAGCAGATTTCCTTCTACGCCTCGACCCGTACCTACAAGCCGGTGCTCGATGCGCATGGATGGGGTGATACGTGCGGTAGACTCAACGAGAAGGCGGCCAAGGGCGACTGGGCGGCGATGGCGCAGGAGATCACCGACGAGATGCTCGATACTTACGCGGTGAGCGGCACTTTCGATGACGTCGGCGAGAAGGTGCGCAAGCGCTACGAGGGATTGCTGGATCGAGCCGCGTTCTATATTCCCTATCGCGCAGGCGTCGACGACGCGGCCTGGCGCAAGCTGACAGCGCAGTTCAACACCTGAAGCGCATCGGACGCCGCGGATGCCTCGGGTAGCAACGAAAGGGAGACCACAATGAAGTCGATCGCGATCCGAACGGTCGCAGCACTCGCAGTCTGCGCATCGATCATGTTGGTGGCGGGCGCTGTTCGCGCCGAAGACGCCAAGGCCGCGCCGGGAGTGAAGAGCTTCACGCTGGCCGCTGAGCTGGTCGGGACGACCAAGTTCTGGCTGCCCGCTGTAATCGTCGTCGAGCAGGGCGACAAAGTTAAGCTCAACCTCAAAAACGACATCGAGGGTAATCCCAATCAGCACGGATTCTCGATTCCCGGCTACAACGTCGCCGAGCTGGTCACGCGCGGGGAGCCGAAGACGGTCGAGTTCACCGCCGACAAAGCCGGGGTCTTCCCGTACATTTGCCAAATCCATCCGGTGCACGTCGGCGGGCAGCTGATTGTGCTCAAGAAGCCGAAGTAAGACTGGCGGCCCGGCCGGGTCCGCTACGCGAAGGTTCGATGCGCCGGCGGATCATTCATGTCCGTTCTACTGCATGGCGAGCGGCGATCGAGCGAGCTGAAGCGCTGATCGGGTCACCTGAGTTCCGCTTAATCAAGGATGAGGCTAAGACGCTGGCGGGCTTCGTAACGCTAGCCGATGGGCAGAGCGCGTTCCTCAAACGTTTCGCAGCGGGTTCGTGGGCCGAGGGAATCATCGAGCGCACGGGACGCGGATCGCGAGCGGCACGCTCGCTTGCCGGTGCGCGTTTGCTTGGCGAGCACGGCTTCGCGCATCCAGCGCCGTATGCCGCGCTCGAAGAGATCGAGGCCGGCGCGATCGGGCGCAGCTACCTTATGAGCGAGGCGCTGGTCGATGCGCTGAGCCTTAGCCACTTTATCGATCGTGGCGTCGCGCCGAATCGGCGCGATCCGCGCTGGCGCGCAGCCGTGATGCGTGCAGTCGCCCGCGAAATCCGCCGACTGCACGACACGGGCATCCGATGCTCGGACTTGCAGGAGACCAATCTGATGGTCGAGGAGCTGGCCGACGGCTTTAAGGTCCATTTCGTCGACCTTGACGGGATGCGGCGCGTGGCGGATGTCTCATGGCATGATCGCGCGCGCAACCTAATCCAGCTCGATCGCAGCGTCGGACGTTTCCTGAGCCGCGGCGAACGGCTGAGCTTCCTGCACGCTTACCTCGGCTTCCGGCCCGGGCGCGATCGGGCGCGGACGTTAATCGCCGAGCTGCTCGCCGAGCGTGCGCGCAAGGAGGGCGAGTACATGCGCCGGCGCGACGGACGCATGGCCCATTGAGACTCGATGGCGTTTTCGATTCGCAAGCGCGAGTACGACCATCATACCGAGCAGGTTCATGCGCCAGTGGGCCGCAGCCTGCGCGACCTGATGCTCGGGCTCAACGACGGAATGGTGGCGTCGTTCGCGGTGACCTCGGGAATTGCCGCCGCCTTCAGCTCCGGACGCATCGTCGTGATGGCGGGCCTCGCCGAGACGCTGGGCGGCGCGGTCTCGATGGCGCTGGCGGCGTATATCTCGGCGCGCTCGCAGATCGAGTTCTACCAGAGAGAGATCGATCGCGAGCGGGACGAGATTGCGCGTTGGCCCGAGCGCGAACGCGAAGAGATCCGCGCCATCTACCGCGCCAAAGGCTTCGCCGGCGGGCTGCTCGATCAAATCGTCGCGCACATCACCGCCGACCCGGAGCGCTGGAGCAGTGTGATGATGCGCGAAGAGCTTGGCTTTACCGGCGATTTCGATTGGCCGTGGAGTTCGGGACTGACGGTGGGTGCCGCCTATCTGCTCGGTGCGATCGTGCCGGTCGCGCCGTATTTCTTCATTGCGCCGGAGCGCGGAGTCATCGCCTCGGCGATCGCCGCGGCAGGGGCGTTGTTTGTCGTGGGCGCCGCCAAGACCGCGATCACCAGCCGCTCGTGGTGGCGCTCGGGCCTGGAGAGCATGCTGACAGGCGTGGCCGCTGCGGCCGTCACCTACGGCGCTGGAAGATTCTTCGCCAGCCGCTAGGCTTGAAACGGCGTCGATGGTTCGAGCGACCGGCACAGTAGCGCCGCTGTCGGCTCCGTTGCGGCCCGCGATGCGGCTGCTGCTTAGGAGCTGGGCGCGCACCGGATGGAAGTCGTCACGGCTGTTTGGGGTGGTGGAGAAGTGGGGCCCGCGGCTCGCAACCCATCCGCTGGCCAGCCGCCTGCCCAACCGATGCCTCATCACCTGCGATTTGCAGGACTTCGTTCAGCGTCAGACTTACTTTCTGGGCGCGTTCGAACCGATTGAGTCGTACCTGTTCACTCGGCTGATCCGCGAGGGAATGGTGGTGATCGATGCGGGCGCGAACTTCGGTCAATACACGATGTTGGCGGCGACTGGAGTCGGGACAACCGGCGCCGTTCACAGCTTCGAACCGGTACCGGCGGTCTTCGATCATCTCGAGGCGCATGTCAGAACCAACCATCTTTCAAACGTGACGCTCAATCGCGCCGCGCTTTGGGACCGCGACGCGACGATTACCTTGGGCCTGCCCAACGAGTACGTGGGCAATAGCGGAGCGTGGACGGCTGCGACAACCGACGAAACAACTTCGCGGATAGAGGTTCCCGCCGTGCGGCTGGACACTTATGCCGAACGGTCCGGCCTGTCGCGCATCGACCTTGTCAAGATGGATATCCAGGGCGCCGAGCCATTCGCGCTTGCAGGCGGGATCAAGCTGATCGAAAAGCATGGGCCAACAATGCTGATGGAAGTCCATCGGCCGTCGCTGGTCATGCTCGGCAGCAGTCCCGAGCAGCTATGGGACGAGCTGTCGAAGCTCGGCTACCGCGCGTGGCGAATCCGTTCCTCGCTTCGAAGCAGCGGACCGGTGCGGAACCTCGATGGCGTCGAGTTCGACAACTTCTTCTTCCATCGTGACGATCTGCCGCTGAGTGTCAGCAGCGGATGGCCGCGACGGCTCCCCAAGCGCTGGGCATGCAGCAGGTGGTGAGAGCCGACTATTGACCGCTCAGGCGGTCTTCCTCGCGTATAACTCCAGCACATCTGTGCGTGGCAGATCAGCCGGCGAGCGCCGCTGATAGAGGTCGAGGCGGCCGCGGTAGGCATTTTCAAGAATCTTTCCGATAAAGCCACCCGGCCGCAGCCGCCGGCCCTTTCGAATCGGACGCAAGATCGCAGTCAGCCAAGGTGGAAAAGCAGTGTCGCCGGCCAGCGCCTTGCAATAGTGCTCGAGGCCTTCCAGCGCAATCGTCCTGAACCCTGCGCGTCCGAGGCATTCGGGCAGGGTCTTGATGCTGAAGTACGAAATATGTTCGGGCGGATCAAACCAGACGTTGATTGGCAAACCGGCTTCGGCCCCCGGGCATTCACAATTCGGCGTGCTGAGCGCCAGCAATCCGTTGGGCACGAGCAGCTTCGCGACTTCTCGCATCGTCCCGAGCGGATCGCTCAAATGCTCGATCACCTCGAACATCGTGACGCACTCGAAACGTTCGCCGCTCGCCACCGCCTGGTCGATCGACTCGAATACTCGCTGCCCAGTCAGCTCGGCCGCGCGGTGGCGCATTGCGGCCGAAAGCTCGATTCCAGCTACCCGCCAGCCGTGATCCTGCGCCGCCTTCATGAAGTAGCCGGCGGCGCATCCGATATCGAGCAGGCTTGCGGGTTTCTGCAGGCCTTCGATCCGCCCAAGGCGGGGCAGGTAGAATGGTGTCAGCCGCCGCCGCCACAGCCCATCGTAGTTCGCGATTCCGCACTCACCTTCGCTGGTGAAGTAGACGTCGTTTCTGTAAATCGATGCGGCGTCGTAGCGCTCCGGCATCAGCGCGAACATGAATCCACAATCGCCGCAGCGCACAACTTCGTAGGAGTTGCGTCTGAGGTGAGGTACCGTCGGCCCGGCGCAGATTCGGCACAGGGGAGCATCGGCGCGGACAGCCCCTTCGCCTTCGCGATCGCTGGCCATCAGCGCGGTCCCGCGGCGCCCTGCCGCAGGCATGAGGAATATACTTCGAGATATCGCTGGGCGAAGAGATCCCAACTGTAGCGCGATTGCGCCAACCTCCGGCCGCACTCGCCCATCCGGGCGCGGGCCTGCGGGTCGCAGATCAGCTTTCGCATCGCCAAAGCCAACTCGCCGGGTTCGTTGTGATCTACCAGCAGGCCGTTCTCGCCTTCGGTAACGATCTCCGGCGTTCCGCCGCTGCGCGTGCCGATCACGGCAAGTCCCGAAGCCATCGCTTCCAGGAAGATGAGCCCGAGGCCTTCGGGCAACCGGCTGGGCATCGCAAAGAACAACGCGCCCTTGTACAGGCTCCACAACTCGTCTCGTGGCACGATGCCGAGCAGCTGCACCCGGTTGCCCAGTCCCTTTGCAAGTATCAACTCCTCGAGGTTCTTCCGATCGGGTCCGTCGCCCGAGATTAGCAAGTCCACTTCGGGAAAATCCGCCGCCAATATCGCAAGCGCTAAAATCAGAGCGTCGATGGCCTTGTGACGAAAGTCGATGCGCGCCACCGACAGGATGTATGGTCTCGCACGATGATACGGTATCGCGTTGCGCGCCGCTTCGCAGTCAACGCCGCCGGTGATCACGCACGTGTCGTGTGCGGCTGGTATGAGCCGTTCGAAGAACCGCTTGGTAGCTTCTGAGAGGGCGATCAGCGCCCGCGCATGCCGGATCGAATCGAGTGCCCGTTCTCCGGTTTTGCCGCGTCCCCAGGAATCATACAGGCTAAACACCAGCGCCGCGTCGGCCGCGCGGCAGGCGGTCACCACGGCGGGGAACTTATCCCACCCCCACACGTGCGAGTTGACGATGTCCGGATGAGATTCGCGAATGCACCGGATCAGCTCAGCCGCCCGCGATTTCAGCGACCAACGGAGCAGCCGCTCCGGATGGCGCAGCGTGATCGGCCGGCTGCTTGGGATTGGCATGAGAAAGCATTGCGCGTTCGATCGCGGGATGCGCTCGAGCGCATCCGATTGCGCCGGGGTCGAAGCTATCGCGACCGCGTGCCCCAATCTGTCGAACTCGGCGGCGAGATTGTCGACGACCTCCTGCACGCCGCCGATCGCGCGGAAGCCTTCGGCGATCAGCAGGATGCGCATCGCGAATCGAAAGCTCACTCACACGTGGGCAGAACAGATCGCCGTTCGGGGCCCTTGGGAATCACTCAGGTCTCGATTAGAACATCGTCGCCGCTGACTTGCACCTTGAAGCAGGCGACCTTCTTCGCTGGATCGTCCAGCGTCGCGCCGGTGGTGACGTCGTACTCCCAGCCGTGCCATGGGCAGGTGACGATCTTGCCGTCGATTTCGCCTTCGCCCAGCGGGCCGCCGCGATGGAGGCATGTGTTGTCGATCGCGTAGAGCTGGCCGCCGACGTTGAACAGCGCGACTTGTTTGCCGTTGACTTCGACGGTCTTCGCGGTGCCGGGCGCGATTTCGGAGCGCGTCGCAACCTTCACTTGAGCCACTGATCCTTCACCTCCGTTGTTGCCAGCGGATTGTAATGAGGCCTCGAATCGGCGCGCAACCGCGCGGTCAAGTGGTATATTCCGCGTTGATCCGAACGTAGTCATAGCTGAGATCCGAGGTGAGGATCGCCGCTGCGCCTTTGCCCAGCCGGAGGTCGAGGCGCACCGTGAACTCGCGTTTGCGCATCTCGGTGCGAGCGCGTTCGAGCGCATCTGCCAGCAATGCGCCACGCGCCGCAACTTTCACGCCGCCGAGATGCAGTTCGAGTCGGTCGGCTTGCAGAGCCGCTCCCGCACCGCCTGCGGCCATCAGGATGCGGCCGACGTTCGGATCGCATCCGAAGAACGCGGTCTTGACCAGCGGCGAGTTTCCGATCCGCCGCGCGATACGGACGGCGTCGGCGCCGCTGCGCGCGCCGCGCACCTCGACGCGGACCAGCTTGGTCGCGCCTTCGGCGTCATAGACCAGCCCGCGGGCGAGCGCATACGCCACCTCACCGATCGCATCGTAGAACTTGGCCAACTCGCGGCCCGCAAGCGCGCGATTGGTCGCCGCGCCGCTGGCGAGGACCAGCAGCGTGTCGTTGGTCGACATGTCACCATCGACCGTGATCGCGTTGAAGCTGTGCGGAACGCTCTCGCCCAGCGCCACCTTGAGCATCGCGGGCGAGGCCACGGCATCGCTCACAATAAACGCCAGCATCGTGGCCATCTTCGGCTCCATCATGCCGGAGCCCTTCGCGGCGCCCGCAACAGTGACCTCGGCGCCACCGATGCGAACCGAAGTGGACGCGATCTTCGGCATCGTATCGGTTGTCATGATCGCGCGCGCGAAGTCGCCAAGCCCTTTGGGCGCGAGTGACGCGGCTGCAGCTTTGACGCCGGCGCGATACTTCGCAAGGTCGTAGAGATGGCCGATCACGCCGGTGGAGCAGGGCGCCACCGCGTCGGGACGGCATCCGATCTCCTCCGCCACCGCCAGGCACGAGTCGAGCGCGAGTCGCAATCCCGCTTTGCCGGTGAAGCAGTTGGCCGAGCCGGAGTTCGCGACGATCGCGCGCAAGCGGCCGCCGCGCAGGTGGCGCCGCGTGATGACCACCGGCGCAGCCGTGACCCGATTGGTCGTGAAGACGCCGGCTGCGGCAACTGCGCTATCGGCAGCGATCAGCGCAAGATCCGGCGCGCCCGAAGGCTTAAGCCCGGCTGTCACTCCTGCGAAGCGAAATCCGCGCACCGCGCGCGGCGAACTGTCGACGGACATCCATGCCTCCTGCGCTCGCGATGTGAGACTCGCGGACCGCTCAGAGTAGAAGATCGAACCATGCGGTGAAAGCGCGTGAGTTAAAATTCGCAGGGTGGCCAGGGCATTCCGCCGCCTCGCGCGGGAGGGTCTCTGCCCAGATGCAAGCCGGGAGAGGCCGGGGATGGACGTGCGAGGCAAGTTCATCCGCGGGTGAGGGTGCAAAAGGAAATCGCGGCGATTCCTTCGGCAGCCGCCTCAGGACAGGCTCTTCGCTTCGCTCAGGATGACGCGCAAGGCGCGTCACTTGCCGTGGCAGCGCTTGAATTTCTTGCCCGAACCGCATGGGCACGGATCATTGCGGCCGACCTTGTCACCTTCGCGCTTGATGGGCGCGGCGGGCGCCGCTTCCGCTTCGCCACCGTGGCTCATCACGACCTGCTGCGGGCGATGCTGCTGGATCTGCCCGACGTCCTCCTCGCGCCTGACCTGCACTGAATAGACCTTCTCGACGATGTCCGTCCGCATAATGCGCATCAGCGCCTCGAACATCGCGAAGCCTTCCTTCTGGTACTCGGTGAGGGGATTGCGCTGGCCGTAGCCGCGAAGCCCGATGCCCTCCTTGAGATGATCCATCGCGAGCAGGTGGTCCTTCCACAGCGAATCCAGCGTTTGCAGATAGACCACGCGTTCGATCTGGCGCATCACGGGCGGCGTGAAGGATTGCTCGCGCTCCTCGTAGACGCGGCGCAAGCGCTGGTTGGCAAAATCAATCAGTGCGTCAGGTGATTCGGGTACTGCGCCGTTGTTGCGGAACTCGGGATGGAACTTGAACTGCTTGTAGAAGGCATCTTCGAGCGCCTTCCAGTCCCAATTGGCGGATTCGATTTCCGCGTCGGTGTGCGCCGCGACGATGTCTTCGATGGCTTCGGCGCCCATGTCGAGGATCTCATCCTTGAGCGGCGTGTCGCCGAGGATTTCGCGGCGGCGATGGTAGATCACCTCGCGCTGCTTGTTCATCACGTCGTCGTATTCGAGCAGATGCTTGCGGATGTCGAAGTTGTGAGCCTCGACCTTCTTCTGCGCGTTCTCGATCGCACGCGAGATCCAGCGATGCTCGATGGGTACGCCGTCTTCCATCCCGATCGCGCCCATCAGGCCCTTGAGCCGATCGGCGCCGAAGATGCGCAGCAAGTCGTCTTCGAGCGAGATGTAGAAGCGCGACGAGCCGGGATCGCCCTGGCGGCCGGCGCGTCCGCGCAGCTGATTGTCGATGCGGCGCGATTCGTGGCGCTCGGTGCCGAGAATGTGCAGGCCGCCCGCCTGCAGCACCAACTCGCGCTCGGCAGCGCATTGCTGGCGGTACTTCTCAAGCGCCGCCTGGTACTTGGGGTCGTCGGGCTCGCGCGTGCCGGCCTCGTCCGCGGCCATGTACTCGGGATTGCCGCCGAGTACGATATCGGTCCCGCGCCCGGCCATATTGGTCGAGATCGTGACCGCTCCATGGCGGCCGGCCTGGGCGACGATTTCGGCTTCGCGCTCGTGATTCTTGGCGTTGAGCACGTGATGTTTGACGCCAGTTTTCTTGAGCAGGTTGGCGACGCGCTCTGATTTTTCGATCGAGACGGTCCCCACCAGCACGGGCTGACCGCGTTGATGACAATCCGCGATCTCCTCGATCACCGCATCAAATTTCTCGGCCTCGGTCTTGAAGACGACATCGTGGTTGTCCTCGCGGATCATCGGCATGTTGGTCGGCGCGATGACCACTTCGAGGTTGTAGATCTTGTGGAACTCGACCGCCTCGGTGTCGGCAGTGCCGGTCATGCCGGCCAGCTTGGCGTACATCCGGAAGTAGTTCTGGAACGTGATCGTCGCCAAGGTCTGGTTTTCAGACTCGATCTTGACGTTCTCCTTGGCTTCGACGGCCTGATGGAGCCCGTCGCTCCAGCGCCGCCCCGGCATCAGGCGTCCGGTGAACTCGTCGACGATGATCACCTCGTTGTCCTTGACCACATAGTCGACGTCGCGCTTGTAAAGAGTGTGCGCGCGCAGCGCCTGGTTCACATGGTGGATCAGCAGGATGTTGGCGGGATCGTAGAGATTGTCCACGCCCAGCAGGCGCTCGACCTTGGTGACGCCGTCCTCGGTCAGCGCCGCGGTGCGCAGCTTCTCGTCGATCGTGTAATCCTCCTCGGGACGCACGCGCGGGATGACGCGATCAACGACGTAGTAGGTGTCGGTCGACTCTTCGGAGGCGCCGGAAATGATCAGCGGTGTGCGGGCCTCATCGATCAGAATCGAATCGACTTCGTCGACAATCGCGAAGTTGTGCTCGCGCTGCACGTAGTCGGCGACGCTGAATTTCATGTTGTCGCGCAAGTAATCGAAGCCGAACTCGTTGTTCTGCCCGTAGGCGACGTCGCAGCCGTAGGCGGCCTGGCGCTGCTGGTCGTTGAGCCCATGGACGATCACGCCGGTGCTTAGCCCCAGGAAGCGATAGACGCGCCCCATCCATTCGGCGTCGCGCCGCGCCAGGTAATCGTTGACGGTTACGACATGGACGCCGCGGCCGCTGAGCGCATTGAGCACCACCGGCAGCGTCGCGACCAGCGTCTTGCCTTCGCCGGTCTTCATCTCGGCGATCTTGCCCTCATGCAAGACCATTCCGCCGATCAGCTGCACGTCGAAATGGCGCTGGCCGAGCGACCGGCGCGCGCCCTCGCGCACGATTGCGAAGACCTCGGGCAGCACCTCGAGCATCGCATCGGAACGGGCCTCACGCTCGTCGATCGCGCTGAGTTGTACCCTCAGTTCCGCGATCCGGGCGCGCAACGCATCGTCATTTTTCGCCTTGGTGCGCTCTTCGAGCCCGTTAATCTCGGCGACGTAGGGCTGCAACCGCTTGAGCTCGCGGTCGTTCTTCGAGCCGAAAATCATCCGGCCGATGCTGGAGAACGCTAGAGGCGGCATCTTATCTGCTCAAGTCTACTAAGCCGGGCGATTGCACGAAAGCAGGCTTCGCTTCGCAGCGCGGCAATCAGCGTTCGATGCGGACTGCTGATTCGACTGCACCGCCGATGAAGCGGCGGCCGACGCGGATGAACCGTTCGGGCGCCTCGGTGACGAAGAAGCTCTCGCGCCCGCGATGCGCGCGCGATTGAGCCAAGCTGAGTGAATCGAGCCGTTCGCGCACGGCGTCGGCGGTCGATACAGCAGAGTCAACCAGTTGCACGCGTGGCCCCAGCACCTCGGCGATCAGGTCGGCGAGCAGCGGATAATGCGTGCATCCGAGCAGCAACGTATCAATGCCGCTCTCGCTGAGACTCGCGAGATAGTGCTCCACCGTGCGCCGCGCGATTTCGTTGTCGAGCCATCCTTCCTCGACCAGCGGCACCAGCAGCGGGCACGCGCGCGTATAGATCTCGGAGCGCGGCCTCAGCGCGCGAATCGCGCGAGTGTACGCACCCGAGGCGATCGTCGCCTCGGTGCCGATCACCCCGATTTTGCCGCTGCGCGAGGCTTCGACGGCAGAGTGCGCGCCGGGTTCGATCACTCCGACGACCGGCACGATGGTCTCGGCGGCGATTTGATCGAGCCCGACCGCGCTGCTGGTGTTGCAGGCGATCACCAGCAGCTTGATTCCCTTGGCGAGCAGGAACTCGCTGTTCTCGCGCGAGTAGCGCAGGATCACTTCGTTGGATTTTGTGCCATAGGGCGTGCGCGCGGTGTCGCCCAGATAGATGAAATCCTCATGCGGCAGCGTCTCGCGCAGCGCCTTGAGCACGGTGAGACCACCGATTCCCGAATCGAACACGCCAATCGCGCGTTGGCGCGCGTCGGCGCGAGCCTTCGCGCGCGCGGGCGGCTTATGGTCGGAGGACGCGGTCGGCTTGGGTCGGCGGGTGAGCATCTGGGAATGCGATTCAACGTGCGGCGAGACGCTGGCCCATCGCTGCGGGCGAGAGCGGCTCGACGCCCAGCACGCGGCGCGAGACGCTGCGGGTCTCCATGCACAGATAGTGCGGAAGCTCGCGCGACGACGCGCGGATCCGATCCGAAATCGCGCGATAGAGCCCCAGCCGCGCAGGCGTGAAGGCGCGGTAGCGGCCGTCAGGTGTGAGGACGTCTTCGCCTGCGAGCATCGCATCGCGCGGGAAGCGCCGGCGCGCGATGGTGCGCAGCGCCGGCGTCATTCGCAATCCGCCCATGCTCACGAACGCGATGCGCGCGGGCGGTATCGAATCGAACAGCTCGTCGAGCAGCTCGCCATAGTCGCGCTCAGCGCCTTGGTAGCTGATGATCGGATCAAGATGGAAGGCGACCCTGTAGCCTGCGTCGAGTACGCGGCGCGCCGCCGCGATTCGCGCTGACGGCGGGGCGGTGCGATGCTCCGAGCTGCGGAACACGCGCGCTGGCGAGAGCGTCCACGAAACGATCGTTCGCCCGTGCGGATCGATATCGAGCAGGTTCTCGATCTCGTCCGTCTTGGTCTTCAGCTCCAGCGTAAGCCCGTCGCATCGCGCGAAGTACTCGACTAGGTCGCGGCTGATCGCGGTAATCGAATCGAAGGCGAGCGAATCGGCCAGTTCGCCCGTGCCGACACGCAGCGCGCGCCCTGCCGCCTTGGTGCGCATCAGGTCGAGTTCGGCGAACGCATCGGCGTAGTTCGAATAGACCTGAAAGCCGGGATTGTCGGCAAGATGGTCCTGCAGGAAGCAGTAGCTGCAATCCATCGGACAGTTCGATGCGAGCGTGAGTACGAGGTAGCCGCAGCATGCGAACTCCGCCGAACCCGCCGGGCACGCGGAGAGAAACGGCTGGCGCCGCCGCATGATGACCATTCGCCGCTTGCCCGCCGCGAACGAATCGCAGCCATTAAGCTCGCGCGCTGCAAGGCGTCCGTCGTCGACGATCCGAACCGCCACCGAGGCCGGCAGGCGGCCGAGCACGCGCGCGGCGAGCGCACTGGCGCGGCTATCATTCTCAACCACCACTTCATCCAGTTCGAAGTTCATCCGACGCGCTAGTTCCGTTCCTCGCCGCCCAGCATCGCGATGATCCGTGCGATGGCGTCCGCGCGCTGCTCGAGCGCCCGCAGCGCGTCGCGCAGATCGTCCGCATGGCGCAGCGAGAGTTGAATTCTGAGCTCATCAGAGCTCAGGTCCTTGGGCAAGAGCATCGTGATGTCGCGCGGCAGCCGCAGCGCGGCGATGCGCGCCTGGAGCCGCTCGAGAGTGAGGGCCAGTTCCGGGAATCGCAGCTCGCGGAGCTTTTGGAGCGTGGCATGCGCGCGCTCGGGTCCGGAGCCGGGGCCCTCGACGATGCGGCGCAGCTCGGCGCGGCGCAAAATCGCGCCCAGGCTGCGGCCGCCACGCAACGCGATCTCATCGAGCAGATCGAGCGCCGTCGCGAGCTGGGCGGTGCGAAGATTCAGCCGCACCACCAGATCGAGCAAGGCAGCACGGTCGGCCTCGCCGAGCTCGAGCCATCGTTGCAGATGCGCCTGCGGCAGACGGCGCTTCTGCGCCCATACGCGGATGGCGGTGTCGATCGATTCGCTCATGGCGTGACGCGCGAGTCCCCTTCGATGGCGGCTCCGTGCGGCATGTGGTGGTCGCGGGTTAGCCGCCGCAGGACGGCGAGCGGTTGGGCAAAATCATCGATCGCCGCATGCGGCCACGATCGCGCCGCAAGCTCAGCTATTTCGCGCAACGCGCCGGCCGCCGCGTTGCGTCCCCGGCGTTGCAGGCCCATCGCATAGATCCGGCATTTCGCAACCAGCGTTTCGCACACCGCCCCACGGCGCCGGCTATCCAACCGATCCGATGCGAGCAGCTTGACCAGCGCGAGGACCCTGAAGCGATCGAGCGCGGGAATCGCCGCCGAGAGTTGATCGGGGTGGCCCGCGCGCCGCGTCACCAGCGGTTCGTCAAGCAGCCCGGCTTCGCGATCAACCAGCAGGCGCAGCCACAGGTCGTAATCCTCGCAGGCCGCCATCGACTCGTCGAAGCCGCCAGCCTCGCGCAGGACGGCCGCATCGACGATCACGGCGGAGGGGCTGATCAGGCAGGTTGCCAGCGAATCGATGAAGATGTCGCCGGCGCGCTTAAGATGACGCCTCCCCGGATTGACGCGCCGTCCATGGCGGATCCAAAGCTCCTGCGTCTGGGAAATCCTGAGCTGCGGATGACGCGCCATGAACTCGAGCTGGCGCTGGAGTTTGCGCGGCGCCCAAAGATCGTCGGAATCGAGGAACGCGATCCACGGCGCACGGGCGAGCGCAATCCCGCGATTGCGCGCAGCCGCTACACCGCGATGCGCTTGCCGATCGATGCGTAACTCGATGTGCGCGGGAATGTCGGCTTCCGCGGCCATCGCTCGCAGCGCATCCCAGGTGCCGTCGGTTGAGCCGTCGTCGATGACGATTAGCTCGAAGCGTCCGCCACTTTGCGCCAGCACCGAAGCGATCGCCTCGGCGACCATCGCACGGCGGTTGAAGGCGGGAACGACTACGCTGACCAAAAGATCCATCGATGCTCTCAGAGGGGAGGCCGCGGCGCTTCGCGTGCGAATTCCACTATGCCACGGCGGAGCACTTCGAGTCCTTCGCCATCACGGGCCGAGCACTGTACGACCGGCGCTCGCAGCGGCGCGAAGCGGCGTAACGCAACGGCGCGTTGCGAGCGGCCAAGCTTGTCGGCTTTGGTGGCGGCTATCACCATCTGCCGCTGCCGCGTCCGCACTATCTCGGCCAGCGTCAGCTCCTCGCGCTGGGGGCCGCGGCGTATGTCGATCACGAGCACCAGCAAGGCGAGATTGGCGCGGCGCGTGAGATAATCGCGCATCAGACGGGCGATGCGCTGCGCGTCGTCCGCCGGAATCTTGGCGTAACCGTAGCCGGGAAGATCGACCAGCGCCAGGTCATCGGCGATGGTGAAGAAGTTGAGGCTTTGCGTGCGGCCCGGGGTTTTGCTCGTGCGCGCCAGCCCCTTCATGCCAGTGAGCGCATTGATCAGCGAGCTCTTGCCGACATTCGAACGGCCCACCATCGCGATTTCACGAAGATCCCAAGTTGGGCACTGATCGAACTTCGCTGCCGAGGTCACGAACCGGGCATCGAGTTTCATGCGAAGGGTCGTTTGCGCGGCGCCGCATCGCGGCACACGGCTCAGGGTTCGTCGGCGTCTTCGTCGTCGTCAGTGATATTGAGCGAGCGCCTGATGCCCTCGAGCTGCGCGACAAAGATCGAGCGGATGCCCTGCTTGATCAGTTCATCGGGCAGCGGCACCGGCGCGTTGAGGCGGGTCGTCTGATGGGCGGCAATCAACGTCTTCGCACCCTGGTCGGTCAATTGGTATTCGGCCTGCGTGTCGAAGGCCGGATTGTCGACCGAGCGGTAAGTGATGCGGTGCTGATCGGGGAAATATTCAAACGCCAGCCGCGTCGCCGCCGATTGTCCGGCCAGCCCAGCCATCTGCAGTTCAACGGTCTTGTGGTTGCCGTCCTGCGAGAGGACCTTGACCTCGCGAATGCTGGGCGAGTGCGAGTCCTCGATGTGTTCGATGGCGGCGAAGACTGCTTTCTCAGGCGCCGGGATCAGCGCGGTATAGTCGGCCTTCCAGACGTTGCCCTGATGGTCGATGGTCTCGGAGAGGATGCCGGCCTTGCGGGCCTGGCGCACGCGGTAGGTCTGCAGCGCGAAAACCGCAACGATGGCGACCAGCGCCAGCAGCGCGATAATTCGAAAGGCCCTGCGCATCAGCGATTATTCCCCCAAGCCGATAGTGCGTCCGTGACTGTCGCGTGATTGCGGTCTTACGCAGCCGCCGCGCGGGTGGCGATCAGCTTGTCGAGTTCCTCGCGCAGCCGCGGCAACACCTTATCGTAGCCGAAATTGCCCAGCTTGCGATCCTTGAGCTTGAGATTGACGGTGGTCGGGCCGCACCACAGCCCGAGATCGGCGTCGTCGGTCTCGCCCGGTCCGTTCACGCGGCACCCCATCACCGCGATCGTGATGCGATGCTGCGCCGCATAGGTCGTGATCTCCTTCACATGCTGCGCCAGCTCGACGAACTTCTCGTTCTCGACGCGCGAGCACGACGGGCATGAGATGATGTTCAAGCCGCGGCCGAAGTCGGGCACCGAGATGAAGCGGCCTGCCGCGACATCATCGATGATGTGATGGCCGACCTCGACCTCCTCGTGCTTGCGCTCGTTGGGCAGCGTCAGCGAGACGCGGATGGTCTCGCCGATGCCGCGTGCGAGCAGCTTCTCGAAGGCGATGCGCGTCTTGATGATCCCGTCGGGCGGCAGGCCGGCCTCGGTGACTCCCAGATGCAGCGGCACATCGGGACGGCGCTCGGCGAAACGGCGGTTGGCCTCGACTACCTTGGCGGGATCGGAGTCCTTAAGCGACACGACGTAGCGCTCGAATCCGTACGAATCCAGAAGATCGCAATGCCATGCCGCGGATTCGACGATCGCGGTCAACTGATCGTCCGGATACTTCTCCAAAAAGGCCGGCGCGACTGATCCGCAGTTGACGCCGATGCGAACGGCGACGCCGTTCTCCCGCGCGACATCGGCCAGCCACTTCACCTTCTGCGGGATCGTCTTGGCCTTCTCGATATGGTGCAGATGGCCCGGGTTGTAGCGGATCTTGTCGACGTGCGGCGCGACCTTGTCGGCGATTTTGTAGTTCTCCTGCAAGTCGACTGACAGCACGATGCCGCGCGTTTGGGCGCGAATCTCCTTCAGAGCCGCAACTTCCTTCTCGTTGTCGAGCGCGATGCGCACGATGCCGGCGCCGGCGCGGGCCAGCTGATGGGCCTGCGCCACAGTCTGGTCCACGTCGCGCGTGCGCGTCGCGCACATCGACTGCACGACTACCGGCGCGCCGCCGCCGACCATCGTTGTGCCGATATCGATTTGCCGCGTTTTGCGGACCGCCATTGCTTCAGTCATTCAGCCTCGTCCTTCCGACGATCCGGCGCCCCTGCCGCTTCAGGGGAGGGGCCGGGGGAGAGGTCTGTTGGTCGCGCCTAATGATCGTGACCCTCGGTCGCTGCCATCGCGATCGCGCCATGACTGAAGGCCGCGCCCGCGCGCATCGCCATCGCCACGAACACCGCCTCAGCGATCTCCTCGTCGGTCACGCCCTTTTCCTTGGCGCGCTTGGTATGCACGTCGATGCACCACGGGCATTGCGTGACGTGCGCCGCCGTGATCGCCATCAGCTCCTTCATTTTGCCGGTAATCGCGCCGTCCTTGAAGACGGTCTGGTCGAAGTCCATGAAACCCTTGAACATATCGGGCTTGAGCTGGCGCAGCTTGCGCAGGCTCTTGCCGGTCTCCGAGCTGTAGAAGTCGGCCATTGTTCAATCTCCTCTAAGCGTTCTTTCGACCCTCACCCCAACCCTCTCCCTGACATTGAGAGGGAGTCAGAAGTGGTCAGCCAAGGCTCACGCGCCGCTGGAGATCGGCGGTGAGAATCCGATGGCAGTCCGCCACGATCTGATTGACCACCTCGGCGGCCGGGCGAATTTCATGGATCAGCCCGACGATCTGCCCAGCGATGCCGGCGTAGATCTCGGCCATGTTGTTCTCGGTCGCGCCGGCCATGATCGGACCCGAGACCATCCCCTGATAGGGCATTGGCAGCGCCTGCAGGCCCGATGCATCGAACTCCTCGGTCCATCGATTCTTGATGTGGCGCAGCGGCTTGCCCGACAGCGCCTTGCTCACGACGGTGTCTTCCTCGCTCGACCGCACCAGCACTTCCTTCTGATACTGCGGGATGTTCGCCTCTTTGGTGCCAAGGAAGATCGAGCCGCACCAGATTCCGCATGCGCCCAGCGTCAGCGCTGCGGCGAGTCCGCGCCCGTCGCCGATGCCACCCGCCGCGACCAGCGGGATCGGCCCGGCCGCGTCGACCGCCTGCGGGATCAGCGCCATCGTGCCGATACGCGAATTGTGACCGCCGCCGTCGGTGCCCTGCGCGACGATTACATCGAGCCCGCCCTCACGCATCCGGCGCACATGCTTGGTGTTGCCCGCCACGCCCATCACCTTCATCCCACGGGCGTGAGCATCTTTGACCAGATA
>JBGPUE010000048.1:0-27158 GCA_041491005.1 Binataceae bacterium (SeqCode)
CTGTGCATGCGCGCGGCGCCGGAGGTCTTCGAGGTCCGGGCCGACGACAAGCTCTATATCCTGAAAGAATGCCCGCCGGAGTCGATGCGCGCGCAAGTGGAGCGCGCGGCGCGTGCCTGCCCCCGGCAGGCCATCACTATCGTTGAGGAATAGGTTTCGCGGAGAGGGACGATGAGCCTGCAGAACACGGATCTTTCGAATCTCGATTTCTTTATGGATCACGATCCGCATCCAGTGTGGCAGGCGCTGCGCGCGCACGACCCGCTCCATTGGAATCTGAAGTCCAACGGCAAGGGCTTCTGGTCGGTGACCCGCTACGCCGACGCGCTCGGCGTCTATCGCGATCCGATGACGTTCAGCTCAGAGGGCGGCATCGCACTCGATTTTGACCGCGCCGAGAACGTCGGCCCCTCAGAAACCGGCGTCGGGCAGATGATGCTGATGACGGATCCGCCGCGGCACGCCAAGTTGCGTGGTGTCGTCAACAAGCGCTTCACGCCCCGAGCGCTGGCGCCATACGAACGGCATGTGCGCGCGCTGGCAGCGGAGATTCTCGGCGAAGTCGCGCCGCGCGGTGAATGCGATTTCGTGCTCGATGTCGCGGCGCGTCTGCCTACTGCCGTCATCTGCGAAATGATGGCAATCCCGCGCCCGGACTGGCCGCTGATGTACACGCTGGCGAATATGTCGATCGGGACTGCCGACCCCGAATATCGGGGCGGACGCAGCGCGGAAGAGACCGGCCGTGCGGCGCAGATCGAAATCTTCAACTACTTCACCAAGTTGATCGCGGACCGGCGCGCCGCGCCCGGCGACGATCTGGTTAGCGCCTTCGTGCATGGCGAGGTCGATAGCGAGCGGCTCAGCGACGTCGAAGTGCTGTTCAACTGCTTCCTCGTGATCATTGCCGGACAGGAGACCACCCGCAACGCGATTTCGGGCGGCTTCCTCGCCCTGATGCAGAACCGCGACCAGTACGCCCGCTTGCGCAGCGATGCCAGCCTGTTTCCCACCGCGCTCGAAGAATTTCTGCGCTGGACGACGCCAGTCACCCATATCATGCGAAGCGCGACAGCAGACGCCACGATCCGCGGCCAATCGATTCGCAAAGGCGACAAGGTCGTGATTTGGAACGCATCGGCCAATCGCGACGAGGACGTTTTCCCCGATCCGTACCGCTTCGATGTCGGACGCACACCCAACGATCATCTCGCCTTCGGCTACGGCGAGCATTTCTGCCTCGGCGCGAATCTCGCCCGGCTGGAATTGCGCGTGATGATCGAAGAGGTGATGAAGCGGATGCCGGAGATCGAGCTGGCCGGCGAGCCCCAGCGATTGCGCTCGAACTTCGTCGCCGGCATCAAACACATGCCGGTGCGCTTCAGGCCCGCCGTGTAGCCAGGACCCTCGGCGCGACTAGCGGCCGTACTTCCGCATCAGCTCGCGGACGCGATCGTGCGGGATCCCGATCACCATGTGATCGTCACGTCCGGTCATCGTCTCGGCCGCGACCAGCGCATTGATGATCGCCTCTTCGGTGGCCTGCACGGTTGCTGCGAAGATCGGATCGATGCGCTCGTTGGGAATCATCGAGAGCTTGGCGACGCCCGAAGTCGCACCCGCGCCTGGATTCGCGGTCGAGAACGCGATGAAGATGTCGCCCGAGCTGTTGCCCGAAATGCTACCAGTGCGCGCCAGCCCCAGCGTCGCGCGCGCCGCGACGCGCCGTAGCTGATGCGGCAGTAACGGCGCGTCGGTGGCTATCACGACGATGATCGAGCCTTGCTCGCGCGCAAACGGCCGATGCTCCGGAATCTCACGGCCAACCGGCACACCGGCAATCATCAGCTGATCACGCAGCCCGCAGTTGAGCTGGACCAGCACTCCAATCGTGTAGCCGCCCGCACGGCGCTGGACGACGCACGAGGCGGTGCCGATGCCACCTTTGAACTCGTAGCCGATCATGCCCGTGCCGCCACCCACGCTGCCTTCTGCGACGCGTCCGCCGCGAGCCGCTTCCAGAGCCACCAGCACGTGACGTTCGCGGACGTGAAAGCCGTTGATATCGTTGAGCCAGCCGTCGTAAGTCTCGGCCACTACCGGCAGCGCCCACGATTGGTTCATCGTTCCGCGGCGCGCCTGCCATGCGATCACGGCGTCACGCACGGAGCCCACGCTGTGCGTGTTGGTGATCATAATCGGGCCGGATAGCAGTCCCGATTCCCCGACCCATATCGCGCCGGTCATCTCGCCGTTGCCGTTGAGCGAGTGCCATCCGGAGAAGACCGCCGCTGCGGAGCGGCGTCCGCGCGGCAGGATCGCGGTGACGCCGGTGCGTATCGGCCCCTTGCCAACGCGCAGCCGGCCGCGCCCGCTGATCAGTGTAGCGTGGCCGACCTCGACGCCGGCGACATCCGTGATTGCATTGAAGCGGCCCGCGATGCCCTCGAATGGGATTCCCAGATCGCGGGCCCGCGGCTTCCTCGTGATGGCAGGCATCGCACCCTCACCCTCCCCTCTCCCTGACAGGGAGAAGGGAATCGGCGAGCTTCTCGCCCGCCAAGCGACCATTAGTCCCTCCCTTCCACGGTGACCCGGGAGCGAATCGAGAGACGCCGGGATTCCTCGCTGCGCTCGGAATGACAACCCTGCGGTTCTCATTCTGGAGCGAACCGCGGAAACAATCGCCGCCAGCAAACAACAGGAAGACACCAGTCATTGTCATTCCGAGCGCAGCGAGGAATCCCGGATCAGCCGTTGGCCGCTCTCACGACGGATGTGCTGATCGCCAGGCGCTCTCGTCAATCCACCGGCGGGTGCAGATGCCGCCACGGGCGCGCTTCCTCGAATGCCGCCGCGAGCGCGAGAATCGTCGCTTCGTCGTTCTGGCGTCCGACGATCTGGAATCCAACCGGCAGGCCCGCCTTGGTGAAGCCGTTGGGCACCGATATCGCGGGCTGCCCCGTCGCGTTGAACGGATACTGGAATGGAATCCACGTCCACAACTCATCGAGGTAGCGCTCGGGCGCCGTCGGGAACGACCCGTTGCGCGCGGCCGGCCGCGTCGCCACGGGCATCAGCAGCGCGTCGTATGGCGCGAGCGCCTGCGTGATGTCGCGCGCGATATTGTGCATCACGGCGCACAGGTTCACATATTCGATCGCGCTCATCTTCGCGCCCTGCTCCATCATTGGGCGCACCACCGGATCGACCCATTCGGGATGGTTCACCGGATAGGCCGCGATCCCCACGCAGATCAGCTGCCGCGCGCAATCCAGCAGCATCGCGCCCGGATCGAGCTTGATCGGCTCGACACGATGGCCCAGCTCGCGCATCGTGGCGCATCCCGCTTCGAATCGCGCCGCTACTTCCGGATCGACTGGCGCGAGCTTCGTTTCCGCAATCGCAGCCAGCTTCAGCCCGCGCGGCCGAATCTGGACGGACTCTGCAAATGGGCGCGACGGTGGCTGCGCCCAATAAGGATCGCCGATGACCGGCCCCGCAACCACGTCGAGCATCAGCGCGACATCGCGCACCGATCGCGCCATCGGGCCGCGCGTCGCGAATCCGCCCCATGCTTCGCCGCGCGCCGGCGCATACGAGATGCGACCGCGCGACGGCTTTAGCCCGACCACGCCGGAATGCGATGACGGTCCGCGAATCGAACCGCCGCCGTCGCTGCCCTCCGCGATCGGTCCGAGCCCGGCGCATAGTGCCGCAGCAGCGCCCCCGCTGGAGCCGCCCGCGTTGTGTTCGAGGCTCCAGGGATTGCGCGCGGTCGGGCACAGGCCACCCTCGGTCGTCGGGCGCCCGCCAAATTCAGGCGTCGAAGTCTTGCCAAGCAGGATGCCGCCCGCGCGATGCATCCGGATCGCCAACTCGGCGTCGACTTCGGGTACATAGTCGGCGTAATTGCGCGAGCCCAGCGTGGTACGGATGCCCTTTGTCCAGGTCAGGTCCTTGAGCGAGTACGCGACACCGAACAGTGGCATCTGCGCCAAATCGGCACGAGCCTTCTCGAGGCGATCGGCGTCCGCCATTGCGCGATCGGCAGTGACCGTCATGAATGCGCCCAGCCGCGGGTTCAGGCGTTGTATCCGCGCGAGATAGAACTCGGCGACCTCACGCGGCCGCACTTCGCCTCGCGCGACCAGCTCGCGCAGTTCCCAAGCCTCGATGTACGGGTTGAGCATGTTTGCGTTTGCTAGCACGATCGGCGCAGTTTGTGGACCTAACGGGAGGATCTTGCGATGGATACTACCTTCAAGCTGTACGCACTGACCGCGGTGGTGCTGTTCTTCAAAATGGGCGCCGTTGGGGTTGTTCAGGCGCGAGCGCGCACGGCGGCGGGCGTCTTCACCAATCCCGAAGATGCGCGCACCTTCGGCAAAACCGAAGTGGCCGCCGAAGAGGCTCCGGCGGTCAGGCGGGCTGCCAAAGCCTTCTTGAACGACCTCGAGAATATTCCGATTTTCCTCATAATTGCGCTGGTCTACACCTTGATGCACTGCTGGCAGACCGGCGCGGTGCTCTACTTCGGACTATTTTCGGTTGCGCGCATCTCGCACACGATCATGTACCTGAATGCGGTGCAGCCCTGGCGTACCGTCTCCTACGCCGCAGGCCAGCTGGCGGCGGTGCTCGTAGCGCTTCACGTTCTGGTCGGGATTCTGTAGACCGACCGAATCGGCGCGCAATCAGCGGCGGCTACAGCAGGGTGCCCTGCTTCTTGCGCCCGATATGAGTATACGCGCGCGGCGTCGCGACGCGCCCCTTGGCGGTGCGCGCGATGAAGCCCTCCTGTAGAAGGTAGGGCTCGTAGACTTCCTCGATCGTGTCGCGCTCCTCGCCGATCGCGGCGGCGAGGCTTTCGACTCCCACCGGCCCGCCGTCGAACTTGTCGATGATCGCGAGCAGGATCGCGCGATCCATGCGATCGAAGCCGCAGTCGTCGATTTCGAGCAATTCCAGCGCGGCCAGCGCGACCTGGCGCTCGATTAGTGATGCGCCGTTGACTTGAGCAAAGTCTCGGATCCGGCGCAGCAGCCGATTGGCGATGCGCGGAGTCCCGCGCGAGCGCGAGGCGATTTCGCGGGCGCCTTCCTCGTCGATCTCGACGCGGAGCAGCCGCGCCGAACGCTGCACGACCAAGGCCAGTTCGCTCGCGGCGTAAAAGTCCAGATGGAACTGCTGGCCAAAGCGGTCACGCAGCGGCGCACTGAGCAGCCCCGAACGCGTCGTCGCACCGATCATCGTGAAGGGCTTCACGGCCAGGCGCATCGAACGCGCTCCCGGCCCTTTGCCCACCACGATGTTGAGTTCGTAGTCCTCCATCGCGGGGTACAGGATTTCTTCGACCGCCCGCGCCAGCCGGTGGATCTCGTCGATGAACAGGACGTCGCCGCGTTCGAGGTCGTTGACGATGGCGGCCAAGTCCCCCGCCCGCTCGATAGCCGGCCCCGAGGTCGAGCGCAGGTTGACGCCGAGTTCGCGCGCGATGATATGCGCCAGCGAGGTCTTGCCCAAACCCGGCGGCCCGGAGAACAGCACATGATCGAGGACGTCGCCGCGCTTGCGCGCCGCATCGATCGACATGCGCAGAATTCGCTTGAGGCGTTCCTGACCGACGAATTCCTCCAGCGAACGTGGACGCAGCGAAAGATCGACTTCGCGCTCGCCGTTGCCTTCCTGGCCCGCTGGCGGGCTCGCGCCGGAGGCTTCAGTTCGCGCTGCGGCTGGCTTGCGTCCGGCGCTGTTACCTTTCACCGAGCAGCACCGCCAGCGACTTGCGGATGATCACCTCGAGTTCCTGGCCAGCCGCGCCGCCATTGGGGAACAGCGAGTCCACCGCGCGCTTGGCCTCGGTAGGTTTGTAGCCAAGGTTGACCAGCGCCGAGATGGCATCGTCCAGCGCGCCGGGGGGCCGGCCCTGGGACTGCGCCGCCGGCGACGGCACAATCAGCTTCAGCTCGGCGGCCTTGTCGCGCAACTCGCGCACGATCCGCTCGGCTACCTTCGGCCCGACGCCCGGCACCGCGTCGATCCGCTCCATATCCTCGCGCCCGATCGCCGCGACCAGATCCTCGGGCGAGAGCGTCGAGAGAATCGCCAGTGCGAGCTTGGGACCGACGTGCTGTACCTGCATCAGAAGATCGAAAGCGCGTTTCTCGCTGGCGCCGGCGAAGCCGTACAGCAGCAGAGCGTCCTCGCGCACTACGTGGCGGATTTCGAGGCTGACCGGCGCGCCCACCGGCGGCAGACGATAGTAGGTGCCCAGCGGCACGAAGACCTCGTAGCCCACCCCGCCTGCCTCGATCACGACACGGCCCGGCTCGCGGGTTTGCAGGCGTCCGCTGAGTGACGCGATCATCTTCGCGGGTCCGCGCCCGCCGCGGCCCCGTGACCTACCGCTATTCGCGACATGTTCAGATGGCACACGGCCAGCGCGAGCGCATCGGAGGCGTCATCGGCGAGCGCGAAGCTTTCATCCAGCCCCAATGTCCGCCGCACCATCAGCTTGACCTGTGCCTTGTCGGCGCGCCCGTATCCCGCGACCATCAGCTTGACTTCAGAGGGTGCGTATTCGAACAAGCCTACGCCATGTTCGGCTGCCGCCAGCAACGCCATCGCGCGCGCTTCGCCGATCCGAAATGCGCTCTGGACATTGATTGCGACGAAGGCCCGCTCGAGGCTGATCGCATCAGGGGTGTGCGCCGCGACTAGCTCGAGCAACTCACGATGAATCGCATGAAGGCGTGCGGCAAGATTTGCGCGTCCGCCTGGTCGCAGCGCGCCCGCCGCCAGAAAGCGGATCGCGCCCGCATGGTCGCGTTCGACGATACCGAATCCTGTGACGATGCTCCCCGGATCGACGCCCATTACCCGCATCCTCAACCTCCCGCGCGCCCCACCAGTCTTCTCGATGCCAAATCGCGGTCCCGGGCGCCGGGCTCGCGCGACGCCGCGGCCGTCAGGCGGCGGAGAACTGTGCGAGTTCCTGGTCGTCGATGTCGAAGTTGGCGGCGACACTTTGCACGTCGTCGTGGTCTTCGAGCTCCTCGACCAGCTTGAGCACCTGCCCCGCGGTGTGGCCGGAAACCCTGACAGTGTTGTCCGGAATCAGCGCAACTTCACCATGCGCGATCGCAATCTTCGCCTTCTCGAGCGCATCGTGGACCGCCTGGTAGGCTTCGGGCGGAGTCACGATCTCGAAGCTCTCGCCGCTCGAATCAACGTCGTCCGCGCCCGCCTCCAGCGCGACTTCGATCAAGCGGTCCTCGTCGACGCCGGCCTTTTCGACGGCGATCATTCCGCGGCGTTTGAACATCCAGCCAACTGAACCCGCTTCGCCAAGGTTGCCGCCATGGCGCGAGAAGATGAAGCGAATGTCAGCAACGGTCCGGTTGCGATTGTCGGTCAGCACGTCGAGCATGATCGCCACGCCGCCGGGCCCGTAGCCTTCGTAGGCGACTTGTTCCGGCGCCGCACCGCCCAGCTCGCCGGTGCCCTTCTTGATCGCGCGATCGATGTTATCATTGGGCATCGACTGCGCCTTGGCGGTGGCGATCGCCGTGCGCAGGCGTGGATTCGAATTCGCGTCGCCGCCGCCCAGCCGCGCCGCGATGGTGATTTCCTTGATCAGCTTGGTGAAGAGTTTGCCGCGTCGGGCGTCGCGCAGACCCTTCTTATGCTTGATCGAACTCCACTTGGAATGACCCGACATGTTCGCTCTCAAATGCCGCCGGGCGCGGCGAAGTCGTCCATCGAGACCTGTGAAAGATACCACAACGCGCCAAGCCAGTGCCACTTGGGCGCGACCGCGCTTCCCCATGTCGGCGGGTTAACAGTTGGCGGCGTTTCGTTATTATGGATGCGCTTGCCGGTTTCGCAATGAAGCTCCGATTCGCAATCGCCCTAATCATTCTGGCTGGACTGCCATGCACGCAGGCATGCTTTTATCCGCCCATGACCCCGCCGCGGGCTGCCGACAAAGATTCGCTGATCATCAACGCGCCGTACGACCTTGCGTGGGATGCGACAGTGGCGGTGATTAAGAACAACCAGTACCGGATGCAAGCGCAGGATCCGACCCACGGCATCATCGAGGCGCAGATCCATCGCTTTACTATCGATCAGGCGGATTGCGGGGTCATTTCATCGGCCGGCGGGAAGTTTGCTGCCGAACCCGACGCGGGATCATCGGCGGAGTTCAACTTCTACCTGAAGCCCGCCGGCCGCGAGACGACGACGGTCTCGATTCAGGCCACCTTCAGCGCGCCGCTGCGGATACCGTTTCGTCCGCTCCGCGATATCGAGTGCGTTTCGCGTGGCATCGAGGAAGCGCGCCTTCTGAAGGAGATCCAGCAGCAGGCAGCCGTCACCCATCGTCCGGTTTACAAGAAGGCCGCCGACTAGATCATCGGCGCCGGCCGCGGCCAGATTGCTGCCGAGCTCGCTTCCCCGGCTTTGGCTGCGGCGCGTCGGGCGTCCGAACAACCGGCGTGGACTCCACAACACCGAATCCGACCCATCCCAATGTGGCGAGTGCCGCCAGCGCGATAAGCGTCGCGATCAACGTCCACAACCGGCCCGCTGGCGGACCGGCGGCCTGTTTGCGAATCGTATCGAGATCGAAACGGGGTCCGTCGCCCACCGCGGGCGCCGCGATTCCTACCGCCTTAACGTTGCGAAACAGCGCCCGTCCCGTGTTGAGGCTGGCATAACCGCCCAGCCTGCACGCCAACTCGACGTCCGCGCCTCGTCGACCGACCTTTACGAAGAACTGCTCCGGCTTCCAATCGTTGTTCCCGTGCAGGTCAGCCGACATCATGCCGTCTTCGAGGATGCTAAGGGACGCGCCGGTCTTGCCGTCGGGAACACCTTCGGTTCGAATCTCGGCGCTGAAACGAAACCAGCCTTCGCTCAAGGTGAGCGTCTGGATGTAGCGCGCGTCGTTGGGCTTGAGGTTGCGTACTTCGATCTCGCCCGGCCCGTTGGGGGGATGACTCCATTGATAGCTCGCCGCGTCCGGACCCTCCAGCCAGCCTCCGGTTCGCCAGTGATCGGGTACGTTGCCCGCGCCCTTGGCGAAATCACCGTTGAGCACCAAATCGGCCGGTCCGGTCGGCGCCGCACCGATGCAGAATGCCAGCAGCGCAACCAGCGGAGCGAGTCGTACGAGCGATCGCGCGATGCGCCGGGCGGACATCGTCAAATCCAGTTGCGCAGGCCGGGCCCCTGCAGCCACATCCGGGCGTAATAACCCGCGCGCTCGATCGGCAAACCAATCCAGATCGGCAGGAAGTAGATGAACAGCGCCAATGCGGTCGTGACGTACACCGCGCATACCCACTTGCCGGCATAGTCGCGCCGCCCGAGCAAATAGACGTAGCCCGCGATCATCGCGAGCGTCGCCGACAGTCCAAGCGCCGGACCGAGCCCAAGTATGTAGACGGGTATCAGTGTCAGCATCAGCGCCGCATGCTCGAAGAGCTGCGACTGGCCGTTCCAGCATTCCGCGAGGACCGCCGCGAGTGCGATGAATCCCAGATAGACCGACGGCATGTAGTGATAGAGGAACAGCGTGCGGCCGATCGGCACCCAGATAAGCAGATACGAGAGGTAGCCGATGACCAGGAACGTGCGCGCGATACCTTTGCGTTCAAGCGCCTGAATCGCGCTGATTGCGATCGCGGTCAGCGCACCCCACCACAGCGCCGGATTGCCGCCGCCCCAGATGCTCTGCACGCGGCCGGTCGCCGGAAAGTGCTGCCAGTAGGCAATCGGCCGCAGCAGCAGCGGCCAGCTCCACCATGGCGCCGAGTATGGATGAGTCGCAGAGCTGACGCTGCGCTCGTACCACATCACCTGCTTGTAGTATGCGAACAGATCCTGAATTCCGCCCCACCATCCGAGCCAGTAGTGCGGGATAAAGGTCGCGATATAGATGATCGCGCTCACGCTGCCGAGCATTGCGATCGCCCCGCCGATACGGCGCTGAGCGATCGGATCGGCGATGGTGTCGAGAAGATTGCCCGCCCCGCGCGACGCCATGCTCTCGCGAACCAGCACAAAGAGCAGGAATCCTGTCACGAGCAGGAACGTGATCGCGGGGATGTAGAGCTTCGACCCGAGGCAGAGACCTAGTGTCACACCGAGCCCGAGCAGCGTCCAGCGGCGCGACGCGACATCGGCCTGTTGTACGAAGCGGAACAGCAGCAGATACGACCACGCCGCGAACGTGAGATAGACGATATCCAGCACCGCGATCCGCGAATCGATCAGGAACATCCCGTCGCATAACACGAAGCCGGCCGCGAGCGCCGCCGCCAGCCGCGAAGCGAACATCCGCCGCACCAGCAGATATGTGATCGCGACCAGCGCGATGCCCAGTATCGCGTTGGGCACGCGCCATGCCCATGAATGATCGCCGAAGGCGCCGATGCTGAGCGCGATCAGCAGCTTGGCCAGCGGCGGATGCGGGTCGAGAAACGATTCGCCATGCAGGTAGTGGCGCGCCTGCCCAACAAAGTGAACCTCATCGAACACGATCTCGTTGGGCAGCGCGATTCTCGCCAGCCGCGTGACCGCTGCGATTGCGACCAGCACGGTGATCACCGCACTGTCGATGCGCGTCCATGCCAGCGTCACGGGCTCTGCGAGGGCAGCGGCTGCGCGCGGGATTGCCGCCCGCATTCGCTGTACGAACTCCGGTTCGCGCCGCGCCGCAGCTGGAGCATCGTCGTCTGCGGCCAACAGGCGCAGGCCGGCGAAGATCGCAATCGCAAACGCGATCACGTTGATCGCCGATGCCGCCATCGACCATCCATCGCGCGCATCCAGGAAGACGCCCGCCTCCAGCGTGCGCTTGATGTACGCGAGGTTGAACAGAAAGGTCAGGCTCATCGCTCCCAGCACACCTAGCAGCGCCTGGTTCCACGGCGACTCGTCGTCCAGCCCCAGCGGCACCAGGAAAACCAGCGCCGGGTAGAGATAACGCTCATGCATCCGCGGACCGAAGATGAACGAACCCGCCAACGCCAGAAACACGGTGAGCATCAGCGCGCGCGGCGTTGGATTGCGAATCAGGATCCAGGCGAGAAAGCCGTACAGCGCGCCCAGCATCGTCATCCCAATCATGAAGTACGAGATGCCGGCGACCGTCGCCGAATCGCCCTGCCGAAGCCCGCCGATAATCGCCATCAGGTTGAAGGCATTGACCGAGGTCTCGTGGTAGTAGGCGACGGTCGAACCGTAGAGCGTGAAGATCCAGTTCCATGCGTGACCAATCTGGAACGGCGCGATCGCGATCAGGATTACCGCCAGCGGGGCGACGGCCGCCTGGATCCATTCGCGCGGTCCCGATTTCATCAGCGTCCACAAGCCCAGCAGCGGCAGGAACATCAGCGCCTGCGGTTTCACCAGGACGGCGATCGCCCCGATACCCCAGCTCACTTCGAACTCGCCATCCAGCGCGAGCACGACGCTGGTGAACATCAGCAGCGCCGGAATCGAATCGCTCTGTCCCCACACCAGCGTGTCGAACAGCAGCGCCGGATTGAGCGCCACCAGCGCCAGCGCCGCCCAGGCGAGGAAAGGCTGTCCCTTGCGCCGCATGAAAGCATAGGCCAGCAGCGCGAGGATCGCGTCGGCGACGATCGCGGGGCTTTCGATCATCATGCGCTGGGCCGTGCCGCCGAGTCCCAGCGCCCGCGACAGCGATCCCATCGCCCACAGCGCGTAGAGATACCCCGGCGGATAGTCGAGGAAGTATCCCGGCTGATACATCCGCGCCGGCCCCGCCTCCGCCATGCGCATCCCCCACGCCTGATAGCTGCCGACGTCGATACCCAGCCCGGGCAGGATCGGCATCAGCGCCAGCTTGATCAACGCGAGAATGAACAGCAGAACCGCCGGCGTTGTCAGCGCGGAACGATCATCGGCAAATGGACGCAGGCATAACGCAATCGCGTAGCCGATGAACCCGAGTAGGACGATACCCGCGAAGACGCCGGGCACTCGCCCGTCAGCATTCGCCGCCGCCTGCTCAGCTGCATGCGCGAGGACCGGAGCGAACAGCGCAAGCGATGCGATCAGGATCGCGATTGAGCGGGGACGCGCG
The DNA here is from genome assembly GCA_041491005.1 of Binataceae bacterium (SeqCode). Classification (GTDB taxonomy): domain Bacteria; phylum Desulfobacterota; class Binatia; order Binatales; family Binataceae; genus JBGPUE01. The sequence continues at coordinate 12,122 of JBGPUE010000048.1, forward strand.
ATCATCGCGCGGCGATTCGCTTTCGGACCGGTTCCAGTGCCACCCACAACCTCCTCCACTCCAGCCGTTACAAGATACCCTATTCATCAGGGCCAAATAACATGGCTCCTGTAGTCCCGCGCGGTCTGGGCGGCCTATGATTGCGCGCCGCCGGGGAGGAACCTGCGATGAACCTGATTCACACCGTCTTCGAGCCCGAGGGCGATGGCCCGCATCCGACCATCATTGCGTTTCATGGATGGGGCGCGAGCGCGCTCGACCTGATCGGTCTGGCGCCATACGTGGCCGGCGGCCGTTTCCTCGTAATCTGCCCGCAGGGCGCGCTCGAAGTGCCGATCGGTCCGACCCGCGGCTACGGATGGTACCCGATCTCGATGGGCCGCCCGCCCGACATCGACGCGATCAGCTCGTCAGTCGAGGCTGCTGAACGCTTCGTCGATGACGCGCTAGAGCGCTATCCCATCGAGCGCCGCAAGCTCGCTCTGTTGGGATTCAGCCAAGGCGGCACCGTGGCGTACAATCTCGCGATGCGTGCTCCCGCGCGCTACGCAGCGCTGGTCGGTCTATCGACCTGGTTTCCGCCCGAGCTGGCGGATCGCGTTGATGATCGCGACGCGCTCATGCGGCTGCCGACGATGGTCCAGCATGGGCGCGCCGACAACATGATCGAAATCGGCCGCGCGCGCCAATCGGTGGAGACGCTGCGCTCGCTCAGGGTGCCGCTGGTCTATCGTGAATACGACGGCGGCCACGAAATCACCGCCGACGGGCTGGAGGATTTATCGCGCTTCCTGATCGAGAAGGTGGTGAGCCCGATCATCACGGCCTAGCCGACCACTCTTTCAGCCTCTCGAAATCACATTTATCCGAATGACACCACATGACCCCAGAGGTGGTCGTCCGTAACCCACGCGGGCCGGTTGTCGATCGGCCTCCTTTACCCCGTCCAAGGCAGCGGGTAGGTTGCCGCCTAGAAGGGGGGGACTGAATGGCCAGCTTGGACATCGACGAACTGCTGCTCGATTTGGAAAACCCGCGCATCAGCCGGGCCGGCAGCCAGCGCGAGACGCTTCAAAAGATCATAGAAGATCAAGACGTGAAGCTGGTCGTCCTCGCAGAAAGCATCGTGACGGACGGCCTAAACCCGATGGATCGCTGGCTTGTCCTCAAATCCACAGACGACAGGGGAAGTATGTCGTGCTTGAGGGCAATCGTCGCCTTGCGACGCTGCGGCTACTCCACAATCCGGCCCTCATGAATGATCTTGAGGTTCGCGCACCGGTCAAGAAGCGGCTCCAAGACTTGGCAAAGCAATTCGACCTGAAAAGCATCGAGCCGATTGACTGCTTCGAGATTGATGACCGTGCCGACGCCACGACATGGCTCACGCAGCGACATACGGGCGAGAATCAAGGCAGCGGGATTGTGAACTGGGGGGGTGTTGCCACGGCTCGTTTCCGCGGGCGTGATCCCGCGCTTCAGGCACTGGACATGGTGACTACGCACGGCTCGCTCAGCGATGAAGAAAAGAAGCTTATCGAAGATTGGTTTCCGATCTCGACGTTGGACCGCCTGCTCTCCACTCCTGCGGTCAGGGCCAAGCTCGGTGTTGAAATTTCCGATTCGAAACTGAAAACCGATCTGCCGGCGGCCGAGATAGTCAAGCCGCTGCGCCGCGTCGTCCTCGAGCTTGCGACGGAGGCTGTGAACGTCAGCCAACTCAAGAGCAAGGAGCAGATGGTCTCGTATGTAAACAAGTTTGGCAAGGACCTGCCAAACCTTGCGACGAGGACTGGCACTCCGAAGCCGGTCGATGAATTGGGCGAGCGCGATTTCAAACCAGCGTCGCCAAAACCGAAGCCGAGACCGAAGCCTGCGCCGGTTCGAAAGACCCTAATCCCGCGCGACTGTTACCTCACAGTGTCGAATGCCAAGATCGCGGAGATCACGAAGGAACTGCGCACACTCCCGCTTTCAGAATATCCGCACTCTATATCGGTTCTGTTTCGCGTCTTCCTCGAACAGTCGGTGGACCATTACCTGACGAAGGCCGGATTACCGCTTGGGGTGAAGACGCGGGGCGGCAACAAAGATAAAGACCTCCGGGCGAAAGTCCGAGAGGCGATTTCCGACATGGTGAAGCAGGGGACCCCCAAAAGGAACCTTGATGGCGTGTCGAAGGGGATCGACGACAAACAGAGTCCTGTATTCGTGGACACCCTGCACAACTACGTTCACAACCGATTCTACTCGCCGCAAGAACGTGAATTGAAAGTAGCGTGGGACAATGCACAGCTTTTCTTCGAAAACATCTGGCAATGAAACATCCCGACATAGAACCGCCGCCCCGACGACTCATCCATTACACGCCGCTTCGCTATCCCGGAGGCAAAGGAAAGCTCGCCGCCTACATCAAGGAACTGATGAAGGAAAATCGACTGCTGGATGGCGAATACGTTGAAGCTTATGCCGGTGGCGCAGCCATCGGATTGGAACTCCTGTTTCACGACTACGTATCCCGAATCCACATCAACGATCTGAGCCGGCCCCTACACGCTTTCTGGTATGGCACCCTGTATCATACTGATCGGCTCTGCAAGCTAATCCGCGATACGCCGCTCACTCTGAAAAGTTGGGACAGGCAGAGGCGCGTATTTGGCAATCAAGATGATTTCGACGACCTGACACTTGGGTTCGCAACCTTCTTTCTCAATCGGACCAACCGTTCCGGAATTCTGAATGGAGGCATTATTGGCGGCAGAGATCAGACCGGGCCGTGGAAAATAGATGCGCGTTTCAACCGGAGCGAACTGATCTACCGGATAGAATCAATCGCAAAGATGAAGCGCCGCATCAATCTCACTCGAATGGACGCGCTGACATTTCTGAAGGCTGGCGTCTCGGAATGGCCCGCGAAAACGCTGATCTACCTTGATCCACCATACTACGTGAAGGGGCGCGACCTGTATTACGATTTCTACCAGCACGATGATCACGAGGCCCTTTCAAGATTTGTGACAGGGAAACTCATTCGCCAACGATGGATCGTTTCATACGATAATGCGCCCGCCGTCAGAGGGATGTATAAAGGATGCCAGCGATTGACCTACAGCCTGAGATATAGTGCGCGGAATACCCGCGAGGGCTCTGAGGTGATGTTCTTCAGCGACTCGCTGCGTGCCTGCCCGCTCAGAGGTCCGTTCAAGTTGATGCGAGGCCGCTATATGAAGAAGATGGACGATGAGTCTCTTCAGCGAGGAAGAGGCTCAGCGGCGATTTGAAGCGGCGTTGCATGGTGCGAGGAAGGTTGGGCGTGAGCCGAAGATTGAAATGGTTGCGCGGAGGAACATGAGCCTCATCCAAATCCCCCCTACGCGCGCCACCGGGAAGAACGTCAGAAGGGGCGCATGTTACGTGCCATCGTGAGCCTCCACCCCCTTCCACCGGCGTAACGTGGCGACCATCACTCTACGGACGGCTCCGTTCGACCCGTAAACTTGGCGCTCCGAGGACGCTCAATCCTCGATGATCGCGACCGGGCGGACCCAGCCCGCGCTGCCGCCGGTGATCTTGATCGGCAATGCGCTCACCTTGAAGCCGGACGGACGCGGAATCGCGCCGAGGTTGGCCAGCTTCTCCATGTGCAGATGCTCGCGCTCGCGGCCGACGAAATGCGCCGGGAAGAACGGCGCATCCGAGCCCGCCGCAAACGCCTTGCTCATCGTCTTGAACGATACGTCCATCGCAATCGCGTCGATGCCGATCAGTTTCACGCCCTGATCGAGAATATAGTTCTGCCCCTCGATCGACAGCCCGGCCTGGCGCCGCACGTACTCATCGACGTTCTCGATGTATTGGTCGGTGCCGGTCCACAGCAGCACGATGTCGAGCGGTTTGAGCGTGTAGCCGATGCGCGCCAGTTCGCCCTTCAAATCTTCGACCGTGATGTCCTCGCCCTGCCGATGGCGGAAATCCAGCCGCACGCCGTCGCTGTAGCACCATTCCAGCGGAATCTGATCGATCGTGCGCGCCGGCTTGCCTTCGCATAGAGGGCCGAAATGCCACGGCGCATCGATGTGATTGCCGGCATGGCCGGTCAGCGTGATCGTCTCCCAGCCCAGCGCCATCGACTCCGGGTAATCGTCCACCTGCGAGCCCTTGAACAGCCGGATCATTGCGCGCGCACCCTCGTCGTGGCTGACGCGCTTGAAGCGATAGGTCCAAGGCGGATAAGGCGCGGCGTCAAGCGGCACTCCGATGTCGATGATCTGCATCGCGGCAACTCTCCCAATGCGACTCTACTCCGGCGATGCCGCTCGGGGTAACGCGCGCCGTCGCAGGCCGGATCGCACGCTGCTAGAATTGGGCTCGATGAGCGATCGATCCAGCGAGACGCGCGAGTTCGAGCGGCTGGCCGCGATCGTGCGCGAATTGCGCCAGCGCTGCCCATGGGATCGCGAGCAGACTGCCGCCAGCCTGTCGAAGTATCTGGTCGAGGAAGCTTATGAGGCGCTCGACGCGATCGAACGCGTGCAGCCGCATGAATCGGCCGAGGAACTTGGCGACTTGCTCGCACAGATTCTCTTTCAAGCTGTGATCGCAGAGGAAGGCAAGCACTTCCGCCTCGACGAGCTGATGAAAGCGGCTGCCGACAAGCTGGTCCGGCGCCATCCACACGTCTACGGCGGCGTCGAGGCGAACAGCTCCGGCGAGGTGCTCGCGAACTGGGAGAAGATCAAGCACGACGAACGTCAGAACAAGGGCGCAGGTTCGGCGCTCGACGGCATCCCGCGCGCGCAGCCCGCGCTAATGCGCGCGGAGAAGCTCGGCCACCGCGCACGCAGTGCCGGGATGGACTGGGCCGATGCGCGCGGCGTACTCGCAAAGGTCCGCGAGGAGCTCAATGAGGTCGAGCATGCGCTCGATCGGGGCGATTCAGACGCCGCGGCTGCCGAGGTTGGCGACATGATGCTGGCATTGGCCAACGTGCCGCGCTTCCTCGGCCATGACGCCGAGCAGACCCTGCGCCGCGCGTGCGACAAGTTCGTCGCGCGCTTCGAGGAGGTCGAGCGCATCGCGGCCGCGCGCCAGCTCGATCTCAAATCGCTCGATGCCGCCGTTCTCGAATCGCTATGGCAGGAGGCAAAGCGCAGGCTCGGCTCATCTTGAGCCGGCATTTCAACCACGGATAGAAGCACCCGGCCGGTTGCTGGTACCATCAACCGGCATGGTGCCGGTACTTCTGCTCTTCATCTCAAACACATTCATGACCTTCGCCTGGTACGGGCATTTGAAGCACCGGTCTGCGCCCGTTCTGGAAGCGATCGTGGTCAGTTGGTTGATTGCTTTCGGGGAATATTGCTTCCAGGTTCCGGCGAACAGGATCGGCTATGGGCGCTTCACCGGGTACCAATTGAAGATCATTCAGGAGTGCGTCACCCTGCTGGTCTTTATGGTGTTTGCGTACCTGTACCTCGGCGAGCCGGTACGCCGGAACTATGTGCTGTCATTCGCATGCATTGTCGGAGCGGTCTACTTTGCTTTTTGGGGACGCTTCTAGCCCCCAACGGAGCGACGCTCGATATTGACGACGCGGGCGCGCGCCGCTAGCATTCCGGCGTTATGCCGCATATTCCCGTTCACCCGTCTGCGATCAAGCGCAACCGCCAGAACCTCAAGCGCCGGGCGCGCAATCGTACTGTCAAGTCGCGCGTTCAAGGCGCCATCAAGGATGCTTTGCATGCGATCGGGGCCGACGGCGCCAATGCCGGCGATGCCGTTCGCAAGGCCGCGCGTGCGATCAGCAAGGCCGCCAGCAAGGGCGTCATGCATCGCAACACCGCGTCGCGCAAGGCCGGCCGTCTCGCTGCCCGCCTGCACAAAGCCCAAAGCATCGCCGCCAAGGCATAGCCTGGCCTGAAGCCTCGCGCGTGCTCGTGCGGGCAATCGGAGCAGCGGGTCTACCGGCGCTCCGCCGCCAGCTCGAGCATGACTCCCGCCAGCGCCTGATGTTGCTCGCGGACCGTGCCGTCCTTGAAGCCCGAGTCGAGTTGAGCCGCGCGCCGGTAGCTGGCACGCAGCGCCCCGGCCCCGAAACGGCGGGCGCCGTCGATCGCGCGCATCGCCAGCGGACTTTGCGGCGACAGTCCAAAAGCGCGCGCGATCTCGAAGTCGGAGCGCCGATGCGCGAGCAGCGCGGCCGCGATCATCATCCGGCGCAACGCCGGAATCACTTCCACGGCGAGCAGTTCGAACGGATCGCGTCCCAGCGCGATCGCACGATCGAGGATCGTCACTGCGCGGCGCGCATCGCCCCGCCCAAGGCTGTCAGCCAGTTCGAACAGCTCGGGCATCCGCGCCGCGCTGGAATCCTCCAACTGCGCGACGTCGATCGCGCCGCCCTGCTCGATGCCGGCTGCCGCCTTGTCCAGCGCATTCGCGATCGCGGCGAGATCGCCGCCATAGCGAGTAGCAAGGAACTCGGCGCCGGCTGACGACAGCCGTAAGTTAGCCATGCGTGCGAAGAGCGCGGCGTATTGAGCAACCTGATTCTCGAAGGGCCGCATGCAGGTCACGCTGGTGCCGGCGGCTTCGGCGGCCCGCTTGATTTTCGCCGGCGCCGCATCGCGCTCGTAAACGAGGACCAGGTAGCTGGGCCCGCGCATCCTTGTGATCGCTTCGGCGAGCGCGTTCTCGTCCCCACCGCCGCGGCGTGTCGACTCGTCGCCGCCCGCTTCGGTTTCCTCCACGGCGTCGCGTTCGCGGCGCGATTTGAGGACGCGGCACGCGACTAGCGCCGCCCGCGCGAACAATCCCGGCGTGACGAGTTCTTCGAGCACCGCAGCGTAGTCATCGCCGGCGCCGACCTGAAAGCTTCGATACTCGAGGTCGGCAGTGCAGAGCTTCTTGTGCAGGGCGCTCAAGAGGTATTCGCGCAGAAAGCCCTGCGGTCCCGCCAGCACCGTGACCGGCGGGATGCCGCGGCCGTCGATGAGGCTGCGCAGGAATATCAACGATGTCTCGGCGGGCATCGCCGGCGCTAGAACCCTTCGGACATGTTCACGTAGATGTCATGCGCGAGATCGTCCATGGTCTGGCCGCGCGAAAAATCGCGCTGCGTTGAAGCGACCTGCAGATCCGGCATGTTCTGGATATCCTGGGCGCGCAGGTTCTGCTGCAGGAAGTAAGGCGCGGTAGCGACCACCGACTGCTGCACCACCGAATACGACGATTGCCGCGTCAGCCCGGCCGTCGACCAGACTACCGTGTGCGTGCGATTGTCGGTCAGCACGGCATCCAGACTCAAATTGTAATTGTAGGCGGTCGGCTCTGCGACGCCGTTGAAGGCAGTTGGCAAGTCTATCGTGCCGCGCAGCGTGCCGTTCAGCATCAGGTCGGCGCTGGCGGGATCATCAACCAGCTCGAGCCGTTTGTGATTGGCGATTTCATCCTTGAGATGGCGGTCGAACTCCTCGCCCAATCCCGTGATCCGGGTCTTGTTGTCGAACTTCGCCACATAGATGGTATTGGCGGTCGTCGGCAGGTTGCTGCCCGAGGCGGCGAAGTGATATCCGCATCCCGCCAGGCAGCAGGCCGCCAGCAACAGGGCGCCGACGGCGATCGTCCTAGTTGACGTCCTGATCGTCACCTTTGCCCTTGAGCTTCAATCGCTCCGCAACCTGATCGAGCACACCGTTGACGAAGCCCGGCGAGTCGCGATCGCCGTAGCGTTTGGCAAGCTCGATGGCCTCATCGATCGTGACGCGTGCCGGCACGTCATCCAGATGCATCAGCTCGTAGGCCGCGATGCGCAGGATATTGTGATCGATACGCGAGAGCCGATGAATCGACCAATGCTCCAGCGCGGCGGCCAGATGCTCGTCGAGTCGCGGTAGCTCTGCGCGCACGCCCTTGACCAGGATTTGCGCGAAATGGCGGGCCCGCTCGTCGGCGGGAAGATTCTCGAAAAACCGCGCGAGCGTCTCCATGGATGCGTCGCCCGACAGGTCGATTTGATAGAGAGCCTTGAGCGCGATCTCGCGGCCCAGATGTCTGAGTCCCATGGCTGAAGTCGATGAAGCGACGTTCGCGGCAAATTCCCCGCCATCCGTCACCCAGGCGAACCGATGTCCGCTAGGTGAGCAGTTTCAGGTCCGCGAACAGATGGCCCAACTTTTCCTTCTTCGTGCGCAGGTAGCCGATGTTCCCTTGATGAGGCTTTACTTCGAGCGGGACGCGAGTCACGTTGACTCCGTAGCGCCTCAGGCTCTCGATCTTGTGCGGATTATTGGTCAATAAGCCGACCTCGCCGACGCCAAGATCGCGCAGAATCTGGGCGCCGATGCCATAGTCGCGCAGATCTTCCTTGAACCCGAGCTCGAGATTGGCCTGCACCGTATCCAGTCCGCGATCCTGCAGCGCGTAGGCGCGCAGCTTGTTGCCCAGCCCGATCCCGCGCCCTTCCTGATGCAGATAGATGACCACACCCGCCTCGGAGGCCATGATGCGCAGGATCGATTCCTCGAGTTGTTCGCCGCAGTCGCATCGCGCCGACGCGAAGACGTCGCCGGTAAGGCATTCGGAATGCAGCCGCACTAGCGCCGGACGCCCGCCGCCGACGTCGCCTTTGATCAGCGCCAGATGTTCGCGGCCGTCGACAATATTGCGGAACACCATCCCGCGAAATTCACCGGCGGCCGTCGGAAAAGGCGTCTCCCCGATGCGCTGGACCAGCAATTCGTTGGTGAGCCGATACGAAATGAGATCCTTGATCGAAGCGATCGGCAGCGAATGGGCTGCCGCGAACGAACGCAGCTCCGCGCCGCGCGCCGCTTCACCCTCCTCGGTGAGAATCGCACACAGCGCCGCGCATGAGCGCATGCCGGCCAGTCGCACCAGGTCCGCCGCGCCCTCGGCCCGCCCGGTACGCATCAGCACACCGCCCGCCAGCGCCATCAGCGGCGGCACATGGCCGGGCATCACGATGTCTTCCGGGCCGGAGCGGTCCGAGGCGATGGTCTGAATCGTCATCGCGCGGTCGGCCGCCGAAATTCCGGTGGTCACGCCGCGCCGCGCCTCGACCGAAGCGCCGACTTGTTCGGCCTCGAGGCTGGCGTTGCTGGCGGGCAGGATCGGGATCCCAAGCTCGCGTACCCGCTTCTCCGGAATCGCCACACATACGATCCCGCGCCCGTGCATCGCCATGTAATTGACGTCATCGGGAGTGGTCTTTTCCGCCGCCATGACCAGATCGCCTTCGCAATCGGCATGCTCGTCCGCGACCATCACGACCATTTTGCCCGAACGAATTCGGGCGAAGATCTCTTCGAGGTTCGATGTCGCCATACAACGCGAGTTCGGATTTTCGATACTATCACCGGCGCGGGCGAAGCTACAGGTCCGCCTCCAGCAGCCAGTCGGGGCCGATTTGGCGGGCACGCAGATCGCGAAGTTGAATTGCGCGCCGTACTGCCGCGAAGCTGAGTCCGCCTATCGCGGGCAGGCCGTCGCCAATGATCCGGGGCGCGACGAAAAACGCGATGCGATCGACGATTCGCGCCTTCAGCGCCGCTCCCGCGATCAGTGAGCCACCCTCGATCAAGACGCGCGTCCATCCGCGCGCGCCCATTTGCTTCATCAAAGCACCTAGCGGCACTCGATCGCTGCGCGGCGAAGGCAGTCCGAGGATCTCCACCCGGCCGAATTTGTAACGTCGGCGCGCGCGCGCGGCATTGGCGGCGGTCGTGACCAGGATGCTCGCCGCTTGCGAACGTTGCCGAAAGACGCGTGCATCGGGAGGCGTCCGCAGCCGGGCATCGATTATCACTCGCACCGGATCGCGGCCGCCTTCGATACGGCATGTCAATCGCGGATCGTCGGTAATCACTGTGCCAGCGCCGACGACCACCGCATCGCATTCGGCGCGCCATTGATGAACCAGCGCTCGCGAGGCGGGTGAACTGATCCATCGCGAGTCGCGCGAAGGCGTCGCGATCCGGCCGTCGACCGACGTCGCGAGCTTGAGAATCGCGAATGGACGCCCCTTCGCAACCAGCGTGAAGAATCCGCAATTGAGCTCGCGGCACTCGCCCTCAAGCAGGCCGCTGTCGACGCCGATGCCCGCCGCCCGCAGCATCGCGATACCGCGTCCACGCACTTTTGTGAATGGATCGACGCATCCGGCAATCACGCGCCGCACTCTCGCGTCGATCAGTGCCTGCGCACATGGTGGGGTTGATCCGAAATGCGCGCAGGGCTCGAGGCTGATATACGCCGTGGCGCCGCGCGCCCGCGCGCCCGCCTTGGCCAGTGCCTGAGTTTCGGCATGCGGCCGTCCGCCCGCTGCGGTGGCTGCCTCGCCGACCACCCTGCCATCGCGCACGATCACGCATCCGACCACGGGGTTGGGCGAGGTGCGGCCGAGCATCGCGCGCGCCAGCTGGAGCGCGCGCCGCATGTAAGCGGCATCCGCATCGCTGAAGAACGGGCGCGCCATCGGCGCTCAGGATCCCGCGCCGCCCTTTTTGTCGCGCGGACGCGGCGGCTCGGCGGAGACGTCCTCGCGCCTAACCTTGATCATCTCTTCAAGCTCGCGCATGAACTCGCCGATATCCTTGAACGAGCGGTAAACCGAGGCGAAGCGGACGTAGGCGACCTGATCGATCTTCTGCAGCTCGCTCATTACGGCCTCGCCGATCGCGGGGCTCTGCACCTCGCGCTCGCCGCGCTCGAGCACGGCGGCCTCGATGCGATCGGCGACCTGTTCGATCGTCTCCATCGACACCGGTCGTTTCTCGCAAGCCTTGGTGAGCCCGGCCACGATCTTCGCGCGATCCCATGGTTCGCGCCGCTTGTCCTTCTTAACCACCATCGGCGCAACTTCCTCGACGCGCTCATAGGTGGTGAAGCGGCGCTTGCAGGAGTTGCAGATACGCCGGCGGCGGATGGTTGCCCCGTCACCCGACATCCGCGAATCGATCACGCGGTTGCCTCGATGGCGGCAGAACGGACAGCGCATCGCTCAACTCATGCGCCGGGCAAGCGCCGGAGCGAGCCGACAAGCGCAAATGTGAACCCTCAATGCGGCTCCACCGCCATGGATGCGAAGTATGTGCAGGATGCACGCCGCGGCGCCCACCGGGACGCACGGGCAGGCGGGCGCTCTAGCTCTTATGCGACTCGATATAGCCGACAACGTCCTTCACGGTGCGGATCTTCTCGGCATCCTCATCCGAGATTTCCATTCCGTATTCCTCTTCCAGCGCCATCACCAGCTCGACGATGTCGAGTGAATCCGCACCGAGATCCTCGATGAACGAAGCCTCCGGCGTCACCTCGGTGCCGGCTACGCCGAGCTGCTCGCTAATGATCTCCCTGACCCTCTTATCGACCTCGTCAGCCATCGTGATGTCGCCCTCCTCGCACCCCGGCAGCAGGGACCGCAGGTGACCTTGTTCGATTCGTCCCGCGCCGCGCGATCGCGACCCGCTGGCCGCTTGATCCGTCACTCCTGAGGCAGCTCCAGCACGCCTCTATCGGTGCAATGCGCCAGCATAAGGAATGAGTTGCCTCGTCGCAAGCATCGCCAGGTCAAGGCCGGCGCGCCAAATCGTGGCGCATCGGGGAAGCCCGCGATCACCCCTTCGCGCGACCTGGTCACGCGGAGAAGGCTGCGCCCGCCGCCCGCAGCGAAGCCGCGTCCTCGATGCCGCTGACTTTTATCGCCTTGTTGATCCGCCGCATCAGGCCCGCCAGTACGCGACCGGGGCCAAATTCGATCGCCCCTTCGACACCCGTCGCACCAAGCGCGAGCATCGACTCATGCCATCTGACGGGCGACGTGATCTGCTCGAGCAGCATCGGCACGACCCGGGCCGAATCGCGATTGAGCCCGGCGGTAACATTGGCAATTACCGGGAACTTCATCGGATGCACCGTCAACGCTTCGAGTATCGGCTTCATGCCGTCGCGCGCCGGTTGCATCAGCCGGCAATGAAACGGCGCGCTGACGTTTAGTTCGACCGACATCCGGCCGCCGCGCTCGTTGGCCAATCCGATCGCGCGGCGCACTGCGCTGGCATGGCCGGCGATCGCGATCTGGCCCGGCGCGTTGAGATTCGCGGGCTGCGCGATTTCGCCGCCGCTGGAAGCCGCCGCGCAGATTTCCTCGACCACCGGCAGTTCGAGACCGATTAACGCCGCCATCGAGCCCTGCCCCGCCGGGCAAGCTTCCTGCATCAGGCGCCCGCGCTCGCGTACCGCCCGCACCGCGTCAGCGAAGTCGATGGCGCCCGCCGCAACCAGCGCGCTGTACTCGCCCAAGCTGTGGCCCGCGGCAACTTCGGGGATGCCGCCGAAATCGGCCTGATATGCGCGCAGCGCAGCGAGTGAGGTGGTGAGAATCGCGGGCTGCGTATTCGCCGTCAGCCGCAGATCGTCCTCCGGCCCCTCGAAGCACAACTTCGACAGCGCAAAGCCGAGCGCGTCGTCGGCCTCAGCGAAGGTCGCGCGGGCGGCGGCACTGTGTTGGGCGAGATCCTCACCCATCCCGACGCGCTGGGAGCCCTGCCCCGGAAAGAGGAACGCGAGTTTCATGAATCGGACTCCGGCTTGCCCAGTCAGGAATTGTCGGGAGGGTCCTTATGCGGAGCGAGTTCGCCAGTTCCGCGCGAATGCTCCCGCGGGCCGGCGTTGCCCTCTGCGCCTTCGTCGGGCTGCGCGCCGTCGTCCGCGCTATGCGGCGCGGCAGCTGAGTTCAGACTGCCGTTGATGCACGGCGCCAGCTCGATCCGCACCTCGGTCCCGGGAACCGGACGTTCGACACCCTGATGCTCGGTCTCGACCTTCGGCGCTTCAGGCTTGCCGGCCTGCTCGGCCTCGCGGGCGCGCAGATGAAGCATCTCGCGCATTTTCGTGAAGATCCCGCGGATGCCCTTGCCTTCGGCCTTGACCGGCGCGACGGTGGGAATCCGGGCCAGCAGCGCGATGATTTCGTGCCTGACGTCGCGGTTGAAGTTGACCTGCGCCGCGAGCCGCAGAGCGCTGCGGATGGCAAGCGGGTTGGAAGAGCCGTGCGAGATTATCGCAACCCCGTCGACGCCGAGCAGCGGCGCACCGCCGTATTCCGCGGGATCGAGCCGTCGGCGCAACCCGTCGAGACGTTTGCGCACCAGCAGATAGGCCAATTTGCCGCGCGTGCTGTCCGACAGGATTTCGCGGATCTCGCCGAGCAGGAACCGCGCCATGCCCTCCATGGTCTTGAGCGTGACGTTGCCGGTGAAACCGTCCGTCACCACAACATCGGCGCGGCCCTGATTGATGTCGCGCCCTTCGACGTAGCCGACGTAGTTGATCTCAGGCATTTCACGCAAAATCGCCGCGGCGGCGCGCGTGACATCGGTGCCTTTGGAAGCTTCCTCGCCGTTGGACAGAATTCCCACACGCGGGCGTGCGACCTGCCGCACGTGGCGCCAATAGACGCTGCCCATCGCCGCGAATTGGACGAGGTTTTTGGCCTTGGTCTCGACGTTCGCGCCCGCGTCGATCAGCAGCGCATGACCTTTGGCGCTGGGGACCAGCGATGCGATCGCCGGACGATCGACGCCGGCCAGATTGCCCAGCACGACAATTCCGGTGGTGAGCATCGCGCCCGAATTGCCCGCGCTGACGAAGCCGCCCACCTCACCGCGCTTGAGCAGTTCGTAGCCGACATGCAGCGATGAATCGGGCTTGCCGAGCACCGACTCGATCGCCGAATCCTCCATCGTGACGACTTGCGCCGCATGCTCGATGGTCAGTGCCAAGCCGGCGGTCTGGTGCTTGCGCAATTCGTTCTCGATGGTCGGCTTGTCGCCGACCAGGGTCACCTCGAGCTTGAGATCGCGCGCGGCCATCACCGCCCCTTCGACGGTGGCCTGCGGTGCAAAATCCCCCCCCATGGTGTCGAGCGCGATTCTCATCGGCCCACTCTCGCGCACATTCGCCGGGTCCGCCCGACAGCGGATCGTGGATCATCATCACGCAACATATCGTTTCGTCTGATCGTCATTCGGTACGCCCGGGCGAGGCACCAGGAGACCGGTCGCGGGCCGCTGGTCAGGCCTCGACCTGGACCAGTTCGCGCCCGCGATAAGTGCCGCAGTGGCGGCAGACGCGATGCGGCATCGTGGGTTCGCCGCATTGCGGACAGCTCTTGGGATTTACCGCACGCAGCGCGTCATGCGCACGGCGTTTATTGCGCTTGGATTTCGAAGTGCGGCGCTTTGGTGCTTGCATCTGTGAATTCTCCCGAAAAAGCGGCTTAAGAGCGCTGAACTCGGATCGAACGCAGCGCTGCGAAGCGCGGGTCGGCCGCCGCCGCGGCGCATCCGCATGAACTCTGGTTGAGATTTGTGCCGCATCCGGGGCACAACCCGCGGCATTCGTCGCTACACAGCGGCCGGGTAGGCAGCCCCAGCAGGATCTGTTCATTTATCAGCGGCGACAGATCGACCTCGGCGCCATCGTAGGTCGACAGCTCGAGATCCTCGATGCGCAGGCCGGACTCATCTTCGTCACCCACCGACTTCGGCGTCAACACGAAGCGGAAGCCGCGATCCGCGGAGGTGCGGAATTGCTCGGCGCACCGCGCGCAAGTCGCCATCGTATGGGCATTGAGCGCCCCTTCAAAGAACAGATCCATGCCAGCTCGATAATACGAAACTCGCACATCCACCGGCGCCGAAACCTCGTACTCGCGAATCGGTCCCAGCGCCAAAAGCCGATTGATCTCGGTCTGCGGCTCGCTGAAGCGCAAGTCTTTGGCCTCTGCCGTTATATCTTCGACACGGATCCTCACGGGCTGCCACCTCGTCATCGGAAAGTTTCAAGCGGCGGGCCGGGGGTATTATTACATTAGGCCGGAGACCTTCAAATACAACTAACCACGGCCGGGTTCAATGGCCGGCAGCCGCAGCGGACTGCGCTTTTCCCAGATGTTATCGTGCGCGCGCTGCGTTCGCGCCGTGCGACGCCACGCCTCGCTGTGGACAATCCGCAA
>JBGPUE010000049.1:0-27103 GCA_041491005.1 Binataceae bacterium (SeqCode)
ACTGGATATCAACCAGTACGAGTCGGGCGAGCGCGCGATCCGCTACATGCTGGCCGAATACCCCGGATGCGATCAGGCCGATTTCGTGGCGACCTTCCGCGACGGCGCGTACGAGGTGTGGGCGCGCCGCGGGATGATCCGTTTCAAGCGGATGATCGACACCGATGGCCTGCTCCATTTCGAGGTGATCGAGCAGGTTGGCGAGAATCCGATCGCCAATCAGGATCCTTACGCGCTGGTAAGCATCGAGGACGAGCTTGAAGCGGCCGCGCGCAGCGGCTTCCAGACCGATGATGCCAACCGCGCCTTCATCGAGCCGCAATCCGCGAGTTACCCGCACGCCTATGAACGCATCGCGCAGGTCTTCGATAGTCCGCGCGGCCCCGATCTGATTGTCAGTCCCAAGTGCTTCGCCTACGGCGTGCAAGCGGGCCAGCATGGCGCGTTAGACGTTGTGCAATCGCGCGCACCGCTGGCGTTCGCAGGGCCGGGAGTGCGCGCGGGCGAGCATCGAATGGCTCCGCGCCAGGTCGACGTGGCGCCCACGATCGCGCGCCTGATGGGCTTCCCATGCATCGACGGACGCAGCTCGCCAAGCCATGCCGCGTCCAACGGGCGCAAGGCCGAAGTGTATCTATGGCGGCAGGATGGCCGCGCGCTCGATGAAATTATCGACTGTGGCGGAGCGGCGCCCGCGCGGGTTTACCTGATGATCTTCGACGGGCTCTCGAACTCAGAGCTGCTCTACCATCTGCGTGAGCAGCCCGACGCAATCCCAAACATCGCGCAGATCGTGGGACGGGCAGCATTCTTCCCGCATGGCTCGATCGTCAACTTCCCGGGCATCACTTGGCCCAGCCATGCGACGATCCTCACCGGGACCTGGTCGGGGCATCACGACCTCGTCAATCCGACCTTCTATATTCGCGAGACACGCCAGACGATTCCCGCGCAGGGCAACATCTTCGACACCGAACGCTATCTGGGCGGCGAGGTCGAGACGCTGTACGAAGCCTTCAAGCGCGTGTTCGGCGCAGACACGATGACCGCGTCGATCCATGAGCCGCAGGGACGGGGCGCCGATCATGCGGTTTTCGAGCGGCGGATCGTCGGCGACAAGAATCGCCTCAAGGCGCTGACTGCGGAACTGATCAAGGATATCAGTCCCCGCTGGCGCGCCGACGGGATGCATTCGATGGAGCGTGAGGAAATCGTCGATGCGCGCGGCATCGCACAGGTGATGAACCTGTTCGACCATTGCGGCGACAAGCCGCCGATGTTCGTCGCGCATGAATTCGTGCTGACCGACGGCGCCGGCCATGATTACGGGCCGCATCACGAAGGACTGCGCGAGGCGATCCGGCGCACCGATGCGCGCGTCGGTACGGTGCTCCGGATGCTCGAAGATCGCGGCCTGCTCGAGTCGACGCTGTTCGTGCTTACCTCGGATCACGGGATGGCGGCGCAACGCGTCGAACTAAAGGCGAATCCCGCGCGCGAGCCGGAACGTTTCGGCGTCAAGGGCATCTTCGCCGAGCCGATGATCTATCTGCGCGACATGGCCGTCGAATGCGCGCGCTCACGCGATCTGCGCAACCTGCGCGTGACGGTCGCCGATAACGATCCCGGTCCCGATGGAAGCTGCCAGCCGCTCGCAGAAGCGGTGGTCACGGTGGACGATGCAGACGGCAACCGCATTGCGGCCACGAAGACCAGCGGGGATGGCGTCGCGGTCGTGGCAACGCCGGCCAGCCTGAAGGATGCGGAGCTGCATCTGCGCATCGAGCATCCCGACTTCAATCCGCGCTCGATCCGAGCCGACGGGAGTCTGTTGCTCGCGGATCTGCGAAGCCTGCTCTACCCGGATGTGCCGCGCTCGTAGGCCGCCCGCGGCGGCGACCGCGCGCTGCCGGATCTCTCGCTGTAACCATTCCCTCCCCGCCGCGAAGTAACATGTATGCGGCTGCATGGAGGTGGATACAGTGCGAGACTCAAATGCGCTCAGGCAGAGCCCCGGTCCCGAATTGGCGGGATCCGCTAAGCCGGGCACAAGGCGGACACTAACGGTGGCGGAACGACCTATCGCCGGTTCCGGTGCAACGCGCAGCAGTAGGGAATCATTTGGGCGGATTGCGACCGCAGTCGTCGTCATTGGTTTGCTGATTGCGGCGGTGAAGTTCATCCCCGTCGAGCGATATCTGCTCGACTTCGTAGCATGGATTCAGCGCGCGGGGTTCGCTGGCCTTGTCGCCTACGTCGGCGCATACATCGCGGCATGCGTGCTTTTCATTCCCGGATCGATTCTGACGCTGGGCGCGGGGTTCGCCTATGGTGTGATGATTGGCGTCCCGGTCGTGTGGATCGGCGCGAGTATCGGCGCGACGCTGGCGTTCATCCTCGGCCGCACCCTGATGCGCGGATGGGTCGCGTCGAAGGTCGCGGGCAACCCGAGTTTCGCGGCGATCGATCGCGCGGTCGGGCAGCAGGGTCTCAAAATCGTGATCCTGACGCGACTCTCGCCGATCTTCCCGTTCAATCTGCTCAACTACGCATTCGGACTGACGCAGGTATCGCTGCGCGATTATGTGATCGGCACGGTCGCGGGAATCCTGCCGGGGACCGTGATGTTCGTTTATCTCGGCTCGCTGATCACTAGCCTGACGCAGCTGGCGGCGGGCCGCACGTCGGGTGGCGCTGCCCAGCAAATCTTCTATTTCGCCGGGCTCGCCGCGACCGTGATCGTGACGATCTACGTGACTCGCGTCGCGCGGCGCGCGCTGGCCGACGCGACGGGGATGCATGGCGACGCGGCGGCAGTGGCGAAGACACCGCTCCCGAACGATGCCGACAAGCCGCTCGTGCTCCCCGACGATGAGCACAATCGCACGCTGATCAAGCACGGCCATCCGGTCAACTACGTCAATCCGGCGCCGTCGGGGCGCTACAACCTGGTCGTGGTCGGCGCAGGCACCGCCGGGCTGGTGTCGGCGGCGGGTGGCGCGGGATTAGGAGCGAAGGTCGCGCTGATCGAGCGCCATCTGATGGGCGGCGACTGTCTCAATGTGGGATGCGTGCCGTCGAAGGGAATCATCAGCGCGGCCCGGGTCGCATCGACGGCGCGCGGCGCCGCGATGTTTGGCGTGCGCACAGTCGGCGTCGAGGTCGATTTTCCGGCCGTGATGGAGCGGATGCGCCGGCTGCGCGCGCAGATCTCGCATACCGACAGCGTTGCTCGCTACGCCGATCTGGGGGTCGATGTCTATCTCGGCGACGCGCATTTTACCGGCCCCGATACGATTGAGGTCGACGGTCGTACGCTGCGATTTTCGCGGGCCGTGATCACTACCGGCGCGCGCGCAGCCGCGCCGCCGATACCGGGGCTGGAGGAAGTCGGCTATCTCACCAACGAAACCGTCTTCTGGCTGACCGAGCTGCCGCGCCGGATGGTCGTGATTGGCGCCGGGCCGATCGGATGCGAGATGGCGCAGACCTTCCGTCGTTTCGGGGCCGAAGTGACGCAGTTCGAAGAGGGCCCGCATGTTCTGCTGCGCGAGGATGCTGACGCGGCCGCAATCGTCGAAGCGCGGATTCGCGCCGAAGGCGTGCGGCTGATCCCGAATGCGCGCATCACGCGCGTGGCGCGGCGCGGCGGCGAGATCATCGTCGAGTACACCGCCGGCGGCGCGGCGCAGAGCGTGAGCTGCGATCAGATACTAGTCGGTGTGGGACGTGCGCCTAACGTCGAAGGACTGGGCCTCGAAGCTGCCGGAGTCGCCTACGATCGATCGGGCGTGACGGTCGATGACCGCCTGCGCACGACCAACCATAGAATCTACGCGGCCGGAGATATCTGCTCGAAGTACAAGTTTACGCACATGGCTGATTCGCTCGCGCGGATCGTGCTCGCCAATGCGCTGTTCGGCGGTCGCCGCAAGGCCAGCGCGCTGCACGTGCCATGGTGCACCTATACCTCGCCGGAGGTCGCGCATGTCGGGATGTATGAAGCCGACGCGATCAACGCTGGCATCGAGGTCAACACCATCACGATCCCGCTGCGCGAAGTCGATCGCGCCGTGCTCGAAGGTGAGGATGCGGGTTTCGTGCGCGTGCATCTCAGGAAGGGCAGCGACCGCATCCTTGGCGCGACGATCGTCGCCGAGCATGCAGGCGAGATGATCTCGGAGCTGACGCTCGCGATGGAAGCCGGCGTCGGGCTGGGCCGCATCGCCAGCGTGGTTCATCCGTATCCGACCCAGGCCGAAGCGATTCGCAAGGCGGGCGACGCATACAACCGGACGCGACTGACGCCGGCCGTGCGCAAGCTGTTCGACTTGTGGCTCCGATGGCATCGCTAGCGGATCGCTCGCTTTCGATGCGGCTGGTCCGATGACGATCGTGATTGACACTGCCCGTTTCGCGCCCGCATTCTCGTCGGATGTCATTGGGCGGCGCAAAAGCCGGCGAAGACGCACAGCGGGAGCGCGCCCAGCGGCGTACGTGTCTGATGGTCGCGATGCAGGATGGCGACGCCGACGCCTGCCGCGCCTTGCTCGACGATATCGGACCCTCGATCCTGGCGTTCATCCGCCGCCGTATCGCCGATCGGCACGAGGTCGAGGATGTCTATCAGGAGACCTTCCTCGCGATGTTCCGGGCCCGCCATACTTACGATCCGTCGCGTCCGCTCGAGCCATGGCTGTTCGCGATCGCGCGCAACGTTGCCGCCGATCACGCGCGCCGCTTCTGGGCAAGGGCGAATTGGCAGGAACTGGTCGAGACCCCGCCCGAAGTCGCGGCGGAAGCCGACGTGGCTCCGGGTCCGATACTCGAGGATGCGCTCGGCAAGTTGCCCGAGTCGCAGCGCGAAGCTTTCACGATGCTCAAGCTTGAAGGACTCACGCTGGAAGAAGCGGCCGAGCGTGCCGGCGTCAGTATTGGAGCGCTCAAGGTCCGCGCGCATCGCGCCTACAAGGCGCTCAGGAAGATAATCGGTGGCTGAGCCAGCGGGAGACCAGCGGCATGAAGCTGCTCATCGAGCGCTGGTCGAGCGCATGGTCACTGATCTGCACCCGGTACGGCGCATACTGCCGGTACGGGTGCGGCTGGCGATCTGGCTCGTGATTGATGCCGCGGTGCTCTGGTATCTCTACGTTTGGGGTTTTCGCCGCGACTGGATCGCGCAGATGGATCGGCCCGCGTTCTTCTTCGAGGTCGCTGTCTTCATCGTGGCCAGCATCATGATCGCGATTCTGGCGCTGCGCGCGGCGGTTCCGGGCCGCGAGCCCAACCGCGCTGAAGCCGCGATGGTCGCGGTGGTGCTGTTGGTCTCGATCCTGATGGTGATGCGGCTGCCGGCCGATACCAATCTCCCGTTTTCCCGGTTCATCAAGGACGGCATGCGATGTTTCCGCGACACGTTCATCCTCGCGGTTGTGCCGTGGTTCGCTCTGCTGTGGGCGGTCAAGCGCGGTGCTCCGATGCGGCGCGGGACGGCCGCCGGACTGGCCGCCGGCGCGGCGTTGCTCTTCACCTTCGCGATCCTGCGCATCGGGTGCCCGATCGACGAGCAGCTTCATTTGCTGATCTGGCACCTGGCGCTGCCGGGGATCGTCGGAATCGGCGCGTCGATCTTCGTCGCGGCACTTTGGATCCGCGGCCGGCGCGTCCTGCCCGCTCGTTAGACCAGTCCCGGCCGGGTCACTCGCGATCATGAACCCGCTGGGCTAACCTCGCATGCGCGATGGGCGCACTCGACGGAAAGCGCGCGCTGGTGACGGGCGCGACGCGCGGATTGGGCCGCGCGATCGCGATCGCGCTTGCGAATGCGGGCGCGGCCGTCGCGCTCAACTACCGCCGCGACGAGGTGAGTGCCGCAGCGGCACTGGATGAGGTTCGCGCATCGTCGCCGAACTCGATTCTTGTCCGCGCCGATCTCGAGGACGAGGCCCAAGCGCGCGCGATGGTGGCGGATGCGGCGCGCGAGCTGGGCGGACTCGATATCTACGTCGCGAACGCTGCCGCCACCGCGTTCCGGCCGCTCCTCGAAGCGAAGCCGCATCATCTCGCGCGCACCTTCAACCTCAGCGTCAACTCGTTCGTCGCCGCGGGGCAAGAAGTCAGCCGCATCATGGCCGACGATGGACGAATTGTGATGGTTTCGGGAATCGACTCGGTGCGCTTCCTGCCCGGCCACGGCGTGCTCGGCGCCGCCAAGGCCGCGCTCGAAAGCATGGTCCGGTATTTCGCCTTCGAACTCGGAGCGCGCGGGATCACTGTCAATGGCGTCAATACGGGCTTGATCGACACCCACTCGTCGCGGACCTACTTCGGCGACGACTTCGAGCGGGCACGGCGCGCCGCAATCGAACGCACGGCGCTGAAACGATTGCCGCGGCTCGAAGAGATCGCCGCAGTGATCGGATTTCTGTGCTCGCCGGGCGCGAGCTTCTTAACCGGGCAGACGATCATGGTCGATGGCGGCCTGACGATCGCCTCACCACTGGCGCCGTAGCGTCAGGCGGCAGGCCGGCGGGTGATAACGATATTTCCCCAGCGGCCCACCGCGCCCTGCCCATGGCATGAGACGCTGCCGCGCGTGGGGTCGATATCCTTTTCGCTCATCAGGCCCATCGCGAGCGTGCACGCACCGAGCTTGAATGGCACGTTCGCATAGCGGCGCACTTGCTTGCCGTCCATCGCGTAAGCCACGCTGTCGGCGGCCGAGTCGTAAGTGATCTCGTAATGATGCAACTCGCCGGGCGTCGTCGCGCCGCGAAGCTCCTCGAACAGGCAGAAGTATCGAGGACCTTGCGCGCATGCGGCGGCCGGCACACCCGGGAACGGCAGCTTGCCGTAGACAGTCGCGAGCATGTCGTTGCCGACGAAAAAATCCAGCGCGGCGCCGGTAGAGAAATCGAGCACGTTGAATGAGGCGAAGCCGTCGTAGAGATCGCCGGGCTTGCCCCCGACGATCATCGCGGCGATATCGATTGCGAACGTGATCGATCCGCCCGGCGGCGGCGCGAAACTGCGCGTGCTGAAGTACATGTGCTTGGCGTTGTCGAGAATCTGCATCGAATCGTGGCGGCGCGTGTAAGGCACCGCGGCGACGCGGAGGAAGCCGTCCTGCACGATCACCACGGCCTCGGGCTCCTGGTATCGCCAGAACGAACCGTCGGGCAGCGGAAAGCCGGCGGGAATCCAATCGCCCTCGCCGGTGATGGCCGAAGCGAAGTTGGAGTACTCGATCACTTCTTCGCTGGTTGGAGAGGCAAGCGTCGCCATGGGCAAATCTTTGCCTGATTCGCTCCTACAGGAGAAGGCTTCCGGGATTCCTCGCTGCGCTCGGAATGACAAGGTGCGCGCAGGCTAGACGCGGCAGAGCAGCGCGCCGTCCACCGCGATCGACTCTCCGGTCACGAACCCCGCGGCCGGGCAGACCAGATAGAGCAGGGCGCCGCCGAGTTCTTCGGGTTTGATCAACCGGTTGTCGGGCAGGTACTTGAGCAATCCCTTGCCGAACTCGGTCTCCTTCGATGCCGGGCTGCCTTCATCTTCCATCCAGCCGGCCTCGAGCGCGTTGACCCGGACCCCGCGCCGCGCCCATTCCAGCGCGAGCGCGCGCGTGAGGTTGAGCACGCCGGCCTTGGCCGCGCAGTAGAGCGTGCCGTTGGGAATTCCGCGTTCGCCGAGGATCGTGCAGATATTGACGATCACGCCGCCGCGCTGAAGCATCACGCGGCCGGCCTCTTGGCACGCCATCCAGACCGTTTTGAGGTTGCCCTCGATTATCTTTTCGAAGGCGCTGTCGTCCAGCGATTCGGCGGGCCCGAAATACGGCAGATCGAGTGCATTGACGAGGATATCGAGCCCGCCCAGTTCCTTGACCGCGAGATCGATCGTTGCGCTCAGGTCGGCGCGGATCACCGCGCTCTGCACGCGCGCGATGGCCTTGCGCCCGGCGGCCTGAACCAGCTTGGCCGCATCCTTCAGCAGGGCCTCGGTGCCCGGCTCCTGCGATGCGACCATCACGTTGGCGCCGGCCTCGGCCAGCGTCTGCGCGGCGGCACGGCCAACCGCGCGCTCGGCGCCGATCACCAACGCGGCTTTGCCATCCAGCGAGAATTGTTCGAGTCCTTCTGGGAGTGCCATCGTCGTTCAAACTCCGGATGCGATCAGCTTGGATTCTGCGGCAGGGTGCCGGTCGGCGCGATTCCGCCCGCCAGTCCGCCGCCGTCGATCGCGATCAGCTCGCCGTTGATGTGATTGGAAAGGTCCGAGGCGAGGAAGATCGCCAGCGGGCCGAGTTCGGCGTCGTCGCCGACGCGGCCGATCGGGATGAACTTGCCGCCCTTGAAGAACTGCATCATCTGCTCGTTGTGCGGGAAGATGCCGGGCACGATGCAATTGGTCTGGACATTGTTCTGCGCGTAGGTCAGCGCCATCGAGCGCGTCAGCTGGATCGAGCCGCCCTTGGCGCAGGCATACATGAAGTTGTGCTTGCCGCCGCGCAGGCCGTAGCCCGATGCAATGTTGATGATCTTGCCGCGTTCCTGTTTGACCATCTGCGCAATCACGGCGCGGCAACAGTAGAATTGGCTGGTGAGATTGGTATCGATGCCATTGCGCCATTCGGCGTCGGTGATCTCATCCAGGCGTTTGCCCAGCGCGTCGTCCCCTCCGCCGGCATTGTTGACGAGGATATCGATGCGGCCAAATTCGTCGATCGCGGCCTGTACCATCGCGTTGATCTGTTCGGAGCGCGTCACGTCGGTCGGCACGATCAGGCATTCGCGTCCGGTCGCGCGCACCAGCTCGGCGGTCTCTTCGAGCTGTTTGCGCGTGCGCGATGCGGCGACGATCTTCGCGCCCGCCTGCGCGAAGCGGATCGCCATCGCGCGGCCTAATCCGCGTCCCGCGCCGGTGATAATCGCGACTTTGCCGGTGAGTTTGAGGTGGTCGAGAATCATCGCTGCCTCCGCTGCATGCGCGGTCCATGTCCCGCCAAGCTCGTGGCTCGCGCAGTTCGTCTAGTAACATAGCGAGGATTACGATCGAAACGGGACTGGAGAGCACGCCAAGCGTTGTTTTGACGTGCCGCGCGGAGGCGTCCTATAGTCCGATGCGAGGGCAGGTAACCGATGGCGCTCAAGCTTCAGATGTTCTCCGATTTTGTTTGCCCCTTCTGTTACATCGGGTTCGAGACTGTGCGCCGCATGAAGGATGAGTTCGGCCTTGAGCTCGAATGGCGCGGCTTTCAGATTCATCCCGAATGGCCCGCCGAAGGGATTGCGGCTGATAGGGTGTACGGTGCGACCGACACCGATGCGCGCCGCGCCGCATGGGGACGAATCCAGGCGATGGCCGAGTCGATCGGCCTCACGATGAAGCCGCCCGCCGTGCTGACCAACTCGCGCCTCGCGCTTGAAGCCGCAGAGTTCGCGTGCGACGCCGGATTGGGCGAGTCTTTCGAAGAGCGCGTCTATCGCGCCTATTTTCAGGAGGGTGCGAACATCGGCGACACCGAACTGATCGGTGATCTCGGCGCGCAGGTCGGACTCGATCGCGCGGCGCTCAGCGATGCGCTCGCGTCAGGCCGCTACAGCCTCAAGCTCAAGAACACCGCGCTGGTCGCCAACCAGCGCGGCGTGAGCGGCGTGCCAACGTTCTTCATCGGGCAATTCCCGATGGTCGGCGCGCAAAGTGAAGACGTGATGCGCAAGCTGCTCAGCCGCGCCGCGGAACGCATCAACACTATCGAGCAATAGCGCATCGCGCACCACCGCCGCGCGGCGCGCGCGAGAAAGGCAATACCGAATCAGATGCGACTCAAGAACAAGGTTGCTGTGATCACTGGCGTCGGCACCGGCCAAGGCCGCGCCGCATCGATGCTGTTTGCGAAAGAGGGCGCGAAGATCGTCGGCTCTGACTGGAAGCCGGAGTTCGGCCAGGAGACGCTCGGCCTGGTGAAACAGGCCGGCGGCGAGATGACCTTCGTCAAGGCCGACGTCTCCAGCGCGGCTGACGTGCAGAACATGATCCGCGCGGCGATCGCGGCCTATGGCCGGATCGACATCCTCTACAACAACGCTGGCGTGGGCTACTCGTCGCCGCTGGCGATGGGCGATATCCTTGCGACGCCCGAAGAGGATTGGGACCGCGTGCTCGAGATCAATCTCAAGAGCATGTACCTCGCCTGCAAGTACGCGATTCCCGAGATGCTCAAAACCGGCGGCGGCTCGATCGTCAACACCGCATCGATCGCGGCGTTGATTGGCTCTGAGAGCGCGCATGCCTACACGGCGTCGAAGGGCGGCATGATCGCGCTGAGCCGCGCGCTGGCGGTCGAGTTTGGCCCCAGCAACATCCGCGTCAATTGCATCTGCCCCGGCGCCATCGACACGCCGATGATCGCGCCGGTGGTCGATCCGCTGCGCAAGTCCGGCCAGCAGTTCATGACCTCGCCGATCCGCCGTCTCGGCACGCCCGAGGACATCGCCTACTGCGCGCTCTACCTCGCCTCGGACGAATCGACCTTCGTCACCGGAACCGCGGTCGTGGTTGACGGCGGCTTCATCGCGATGTAGCGGCTGGCCAAGGAGGATTTCGATGGCTGATTCGATCGAGCGTCGCGTGCAGGTCCTCGCAGACCGCGAGGAGATAAAGGAATTGACCGCGCGCTATTGCTGGCATGTGATGCGCGGCGAGGGCGAGAAGATCGTCGATTTGTTCGCCGACGATGCGGTCTTTGACGGCTCCAACGCCAACACCGGCGTCGCACGCGGGCGCGAGGAGCTGCTGAAGTTCTACCGGCAGGTACGCGAACCAGGCGCCGCGATCCCGTTCATCCACAATCACATCATCGAGGTCAGCGGTGACGAGGCGCATGGCACCTGCGCGATCGAAGGGCGGTTCGCCCGCGGCGGCGAGAGCCTCACCGGCGCCGGCTACTACGAGGATCGCTACCGGCGTGTTGACGGACATTGGCGCTTCGCCGGGCGCAAGCTCTACTTTCATCACATGGTGCCGCTCAAGCAGGGCTGGGCCGAGGCCAAGGCTGCCGCGCAGAAGAAGCCGTAGCGGCGCGCCTTCAAGTGGCCGCGTGCGCAGCCGGCGAGGCTTGATTCCAAGGTTTGACAATCTCAGCCGGGCGTCGTTAGCGTCAGGCTGGTATCGCGGCTATCTCGTCGTGAGGTGACGGCAATGGCTCACGATTTCACGATTTGTGTCGGCACAGTCGGCGCCGGCGTCTGGTTCAGCCCCGACGGCGGCGAGCATTGGCGGCGCAGCCGGATGAACGTTCCCTTCGATGCCGAACCCGGCGAGATTCAGATCCGCGCGCTCGCGGTCTCGCCGCATAATCCGCATCACCTACTCGCCGGCTCGGAGGTGGGCCTTTACCGCAGCCAGGATAACGGCGCGACCTGGGATCGCGTCGCATCACCCATGGATGGAATGCAGATTTGGTCGGCGTCGTTTCATCCGGCCGACCCCGATGTCATCTTCGCCGGAACCAAGCCGCCAGCCGTCTTCCGCTCGATCGATTCAGGCGCAACTTGGAGAAAACTCACCATCCCGATCGCCGAGCGCTGCCTCGCCGGCGCGCCGAAAGTCACCAATATCATCGTCGACCCGCGCGACAATCGCACGGTCTGGGTCGGCGTCGAGATCGACGGCATCTACCGCAGCCGTGACGGCGGTGAGACGTGGACCCACTGCCCGCCGATGGGTAAGAGCGAACTCAACCAGGATGTGCATGGTGTCGCGATCAGCCAGGGGCGTCCGGCCAAGCTGCTGGTGACCACGCCCGACGGCATTTGGTCGAGCGCCGACGAGGGCGAGACCTGGTCGCTGCATGGCTTCCCGCGATTTGCCGAGCGCGATCGGATTTCGTATTGCCGTGGCGTTGCGCTCAAGCCCGATGACCCCGACACGATTTTCGTCGGCAACGGCGATTTCATTCCGGGCAAGCGCGGTGCGATTCAGCGCTCCCGAGACGGCGGCAAGACCTGGGCTAAATGCGACCTGCCGGTCGAGCCGAACTCGGTGATCTACTGGCTTGGAACGCATCCGGCCAATCCGAACGTCGTAGTCGCCAACAGCCTTCATGGCTACGTATATCTCTCGACCGACGCCGGCGATTCATGGACCAAGCTGCGGCGCGAGTTCGGCGAAATCCGCGCGCTCACCTGGATGCCGAACTAGCGCCTTCAACTTGAGAGCTGCCGGAAAGAAGTGGCATCCGGTGGCAGTCGGGACCGAACGCGACAGTCTTGCCTCGCGCCTCTCCCCGATGGGGAGAGGCCGCCGCGAGTTTTGAGCGGCGGGTGAGGGTCCGAATTCAGCGGCCACTCATCGAGCACGCGACTTCGAATTGCCCTTCTCGTCGAGCAACACCCGGACTCGCGGCGCATCAGACATCCGCGCCGCGAGCGGACCCTCACCCTAGGGAACCTCTGCATAAGCGAGGTTGTCATTCTGAACGGAGTCTGCGGAGTGAAGAATCCCGGGATTCTTCGCGGAGTCTACCCTGAGCGGAGTCGAAGGGCTCAGAATGACAGGATGGAGCTTGCGCAGAGCTTCCCTAGTTAGGGTAATTATCCCCTTGACGGCAGTAGGCGAGGTGTCTTACCATGAGCCGCGTCATGTTAGACACTCGCTTGCTGAGGATAACACGATATGTCCTCGGTGAGTCAGCGGACCTGATGCAGATAGCGGAGGAAATTACGCGTGGTGCGTTCTATGTCTGCTGGAGGGACGGCGCGAACTTGCGCATAGGTGGCACGGGCTTTTTCGTCGCGATCCTAAGCTCCCCCCTTGACCAAATGGGCGCCTATGTCGTGACGGCCGCTCACATCATCGAGAACATCAAGAAGCGACATAAGCGTGACGTATGGCTCTTGATGAACGGTGCCGATGGCGAACGTATCCATCTCAAATTTCCGCTGGATAAATGGTTCTATCACCCAACTGAGCCAACGGTAGATGTGGCCGTCGCTGATTGGATGTTGGGCGACACCGACGCGCGTACCGACCACACGATGCTGCAATCCGAGATGGCAGTTACTCCCCGGGATCATACCGAGCAGGGAATACGTGAAGGCACTGACGTCTTCATGACGGGTGTATTTACAGAGCATAGTGGTCGAAAACGCGTAATTCCCATTCTCCGCATGGGGAACATTGCTCTAATGCCGAGCTTAGAAGAACCTGTCTACTTGCCGAAGAGGGGCGGGTCTATAGAGGCATATCTTGTGGAGTGTCGCTCGATGTCTGGCCTGAGCGGGTCTCCGGCTTTTGCGGCTATCAACAAGATTGTACCCCCGATGATTCCGACGCCCCCAGGGTTCATAGCTGTCGAGAACTATAAGGCTGAAATACGCGCGCTCTGGGCATGGATCGGACTGGTTCATGGACACTGGGACATAGACGAAACCGATCTCACCATGGTGCAAGATAGTACCAGCCAGCGAAAGGCTGAGCCGCTAAACACCGGAATAGCCGTCGTCGTACCAGCTTGGAAGGTGATGGAAGTAATCAATCAGCCGAGGTTAGTCGAAATGAGAAAGAAGCGCTGGGGCGATCTTCGTGCGAAGCATGGGCCTACCGAAGATGATTCGGGCACAAGTATCAAATCCCCCACGCAGCCAACGCACGCACCTAATCCCAAAGATCGAATTGATATCCCGATACCGACGCGCGGCCAATTTGAGCGCGCTCTGACGAAGGCTACGCGGCGAAAGAAGCCTTCGTAATCTGATCGGTCATGGCATGAAACATCGCCCGCGAACTGTGACGCCGGTTGTAACGAAATGCATATTCGTTCAAGTAGGTTTGCAGATACTTCGCGCCGACATTGTGATAGACCCCGCGAATCCCGTTCTTGGTCAGACTCCAGAACCCCTCAAGCGTATTAACATGCGCCTCGCCGGAGACGTAGACCTTAGTCGCATGACGAACGCGCTTGTGCTGATAGCCGAGCCGTTGGAGTGGATTGTAAGCGGGGTATTCGTCGGTAAAGACGGTGCTATCCGGCATCGTCCGCTCGATAACGTGGGACATCAGCGTGGCGGCCTGAGTATTTGGAACGATCTTCGCCACGACTCTGCCTTTACGTTCGACCATGCCAAAGACCGCCGTCTTGCCAATTCCGCCGGTGCCTTGGTGTTGGCGTTTATTCGCGTGTTTGTTCTTTTCGAGGCCGCCGTAAAAGCTTTCGTCCATTTCAATTTCGCCGGACAGTTTCGGTTGATCATCGTCGCTGAGCATGGAGCGAATCTGTTTGAACATGCGCCAAGCGGTCTTGTAGGTCACGCCAAGTTCGCGCTCCAGCTGCTTCGCGCTAATTCCGCATCGAGTCGCCGACATTATGTAGATCGCGTAGAACCACAGTTTCAGCGAAGTAGCGGAGTCCTGAAAGATCGTGCCGCGCATCGGATGCTCGTGATGGCCGCAATTCTGGCAGGCGTAGGATGGACGTTGCGTCTCGCGATGATGTCGCGTGACTGCCTTGCAAGTCGGGCACTGGATACCATCTGGATAGAGACGCTTAACCAGCCAATCGAGGCAGGCGGCATCATCTGGATATTCCCGCTCGAACTCCATGCGCGAGTAGAGGCTTTCCGATGAACCGGCGCGCCGCGGTGCATTTCGATATGCCTTGCTCATGCCTCAAAGGTAGCAGAAGGCGGTACTGCCGTCAAGGGGATAATTACCCTAGTTAGGCCGCGCATGTCCTCGGGCTATCCGATCGCCTATCATCATGGTCGGTCTCAGATGCCTCACGGCCGCAGGCAAATCAAGCTGGACTTGCGCGGAGTGAAATGCCCGCTCAACTGGGCGCATGCCAAGGTGCGTCTGGAGCGGATGCATCGCGGCGAGCGGATCGAGCTGATCCTCGACGATCCGCGCGGCGCGCGCGATATCCCGCTTGCAGCCGAGGCCGAGGGCTACTCGATGATCGAGTCGGTCCGCGAAGAGAACACTTGGCGACTGCGAATCGAGAAGTAGGTATCAAGCCATCGCTTCGCTTAAAACGACGAGGAAGGACGCGAATGACAAGGATGCTCGGAGTCACGGTGACGGCAAAGGCGGACGGCGAAGACCAGTTCTAGAACATTTTGCGCGGCTTGTCGGTTGGATCAGGGAAGAAACTGCCGCGCGAAAGCGGGCTGGGTTGGATACATGGGTGCCTTTAAGGCCCGTCCTTCGTAACTTGACTAAGGGGAATCCATGCCAACATCAGATTGGATCAACTTGTTTGGCGGTACCGGCACATGGGCTGTAGCCATCTTGGCCGTTTGGGGTGGCGCGATCAGATCGTGGCTATTCAAGCCGACTCTGCGGGTTGATCTGTTGGATCCTGGCGGGGAATTGATCGCGCAGAACGAGCAGCGGGTTGAGAACGGGCAGTTGCGTCAACGCACGGTGCAAACACGCTACTACCATGTTAAATTGAGTAAGAGCGGGCGATTCCGATTCCCAGCCGCACGCGAGGCACAAGTCCTCATAACCCACGTGGAGTTGCCGGGTCCTGACGGTCTACCGCAGATGGCCTATTCAGTTCCGCTGCCTTTGATCTGGCAGTACGCGGCGCTACACCCAACCTCGCGAACAATCGGGCCCGATGCGATTGCCGATTTGCTTTACGTTCGAGAAGACGACCAATCGCTGCGTCTCACCCCGATGGTGTTTCCAAACAACTTTCCTGGTCATCATACGACCGCCGCAAGATTATGGGTTACGCTACAGGCTCGCTCCATCGAGGCCAATAGCAGGTCGCTGCGTTTAGAGATTGCTTGGGATGGTCAATGGGACGCCGGTGAAGCAGAAATGAGGAGACACCTCCGCGTTGCCGTTGCCCCGACGTAACGTGTTTCGACGTTCCCGATGGTTAACCGCGGCGCATTCCAACCCACAGTCGCGTTTCCGCCGCGGGACGTGCCGCCGACACACCAAGCTCGCGCGAACGCCCGCCGGGCATCGCCACTACGACCTTGCTTTTGAGGCACGGGGGGCGAAGACGCGTTTCTAAAGCATCCGGCGCAATTTGTCGGCGAGATTGTGGAAGAAGCCGCCGCGCGCGACCGCGGCCTGCGTCTGAATCGGAATCGTGTCCAGCGGCGTATCGCCGCGCAGGATGGTCAGTTGGCCGACCGCCTGTCCCTTGCTGATCGGTGCGACCAGATACTTCGAGTCGATGCGCGCCGCGAGCCGCACCTGACTCTCCTCTCCACGCGCGACCGTCGTTGCCGGCGTGCGGGCCGGCGCGATCGCGACGCTATCTGCGCTGCCTTCGTACACGCGCATGGTGTCCGGGATCGCCTTGTGCCAGTCGGGCATGACGGCGACGAACGACCGAAAAGCCCAGTCCAGCAGCTTCTCGGTTTCGACCCGGCGCCGCTCGGCGTTGCGCGCGCCCATCACCGCTGAGATCAGTCGCAAGCCGTTTGAATCGGCGGTCGCGACCAGATGGAAGCCGGCCTCCGCGACGTGGCCGGTCTTAAGTCCGTTGACGCGCGAATCGTAGAACAGCAGCGTGTTCCAGTTGCGCTGCACGATCTTATGGAACGTGTATTCCTTGGTCGAGGTATAGGTCAGCGCCTCGGGATACTTGTTCACCACGATATGCGCGAGCTTCACCATGTCGGCCGCGGTCGTGTACTGGTCAGGTACGGGCAATCCGTCGGGCGAACCGAAACGGGTGTCTTTCAGCCCCAGCCGCTCGCATTGCTCGTTCATCATCGCGACGAAGCCCTCGCTGCTGCCGCCGAGATACTCGGCCAGCGCCATCGCCGCGTCGTTGCCCGATGAGACCATCATGCCGTAGAGCAGATCGCGCACCGCGACCTTCTGGCCGACTTCGAGGAACATCTTGGACACAGTCTGATCCATCGAGAGCCGCCAGGCTTGCTCGCTGATCGTGACCTGCGTGTCGGGCGCGATCTTGCCGGTTCGCAGCGCGCCCAGCACGATGTAGAAGGTCATGATCTTGGCAAGGCTTGCGGGCTGGATGCGCTGATGCTCTTTGAACGAGTAGAGCACCGTGCCCGTGCGCCCATCGACGAGCATCGCGGCGCGAGCGTCCAGCGCGAAGGGCGCGTTCTTTCCGCCGTATGCGTGGATGTCACTGAGCGGGATGGTGGGTGGCGCCTTGGCCTCGCCGGCTTCGTCATCGGATTTCGGCGCCGCTTGTCGCCGCGCGCGATGGGAAGCCGGTTCGGCGATCGACGCCGAAATCAGCACGATTGCTAACGCGATACTCCAGCTCCGCATACTCCTCCGCATAAGAGCACTAACAATCGCAAACCAGAGCTGACTTTAGAAACTAGGTCTTGCCGCGAGCGCTCGCAAGACGGGATGACCGAACGCGCCATATGTTGCCCACATATTCCATTGCCGCGCTTTTCCCTACATAAGTTAGACGGGGGTCAGCCGCCGATGGATATTTCAGTCGTATTGCCGGTGCTCAATGAGCGCGACAATCTGCGCCAGTTGATTCCGCGCCTTCAGGCGTTGTTCCGCGAGTTGCGGCTAGCCTGCGAGATTCTCACGATCGACGGCGGATCGCGTGACGGCACACGCGAGCTCGCGGCCGCATTGGGCGCGCGAGTCGTCGATGAGCGCCGCAAGGGCTACGCCGGAGCGCTCATGACAGGGATCGAAGAGGCCCGTGGCGACTACGTCCTGACGCTGGACGCTGACATGTCGCACGATCCCGACTTCGTGGGCAAGATGTGGCGGGCACGCGCGCGCGCCGACGTGATTATCGCATCGCGCTACGTGCGTGGCGGGGTGGCCTACACTGCTTTGGCCCGGCGCTGGTCGAGCCGCCTGCTGAACTTCGTCTTCCGGCATTTCCTGTCGATTCCGGTGCGCGACGTGTCCAGCGGCTTCCGGCTCTATCGGCGCGCGGTGCTCGAGGGCCTGGAGCCCGAGAGCCGCAACTTCGAGGTGCAGGAAGAGATCCTGATCAAGGCCTTCGCCCGTGGCTACATCGTGGCCGAGGTGCCGTTCACCTATTTCCCGCGCGGCGCCGGCCGCTCACATGCGCGGCTGCTGCGCTTCGGTTACGACCTGATGCTTTCCGCGCTCAAGCTCTGGAAGCTGCGCAACTCGCTGGGCTCCGCGGATTACGATGAGCGGGCCTTCTATAGCTTGATTCCCGTCCAGCGTTACTGGCAGCGCCGCCGCCATCGCATCACGACCAACTGGGCGCGCGCGGCCGGCCGCACGCTGGATGCCGGCTGCGGCACCAGCATCATCATCCAGACCCTGAACAGCGCGGTCGGGATGGACTTCAACATGGGCAAGCTGCGTTTTCTGCGCCGCTATGAGTTGCCGCTGGTCCGCGGTTCGGCGTTCGCATTGCCGTTCAAGGACCAGACTTTCGACTGCGTGATCTCATCGCAAGTGATCGAGCACATTCCATTCGACCGCGCACTGTTCACCGAGATGGATCGGGTGCTGCGGCCGGGCGGCATGCTGATCATCGGGACGCCGGACTATGCGACCATCGGATGGCGGATCATCGAGCCGCTATATGGCATGTTGATGCCGGGCGGCTATCACGACGAGCATATTACCCATTACACGCGCACGAGCCTGATGAAGCTGCTCGCCGAGCACGGCTTCATCCACGAGGAGACCGCGTATATCGCGCGTAGCGAGTTGATCATGCGATGCCGCAAGCCGGGGGCCGCGAAACCGCAGGCCCTCCCGCCGCGCCGCGACACCGGCGAGCTTCACCAACAGGCTGCAGCGCTCTGAAGCGAATCCGCGACTCCGCATCAGTGCCGGCGACATCGCGGCCGTTGCGACAGCCACGGCTCGCGACGCAGGCTGTTGCACCCGGGCGGTGAGCACGGCTAATCAGCGATGTGGCCTCCTTTCTCGATTTCGCTGAAGTCGCGCAGGCGCTGAGCCAAACCCACAGCCGCCTCCAAATCGCGCAGACCGTCGGCGACTTCCTCGCCGCACTCGACCCGGCCGAAACCGAATCCTGCGCGCGCTTCCTGATCGGCCGCGCGCTGGCGCAAGGCGAGACCGCCAAACTCAATGTCAGCGGCCGTGCAGTATGGCGCACCGCCGCCGAGATCGCCGGCGGCGAGGACTCGGGCGAAGAGATCTTCGCGTCGGCGGTCGACTTCGGCGAGGCGATCGAGATGCTGATGCGGCTGCGCCGCGACCAGCCCGCGCCGTCGCTGACGATCGCCGGGGTCGCGCAGGTGTTCGGCGAGATCGCCGCGATCGAGGGACGCAGCGCGCGCAAGCGCAAACTCGACGCTCTGCGCGATCTGCTCGCGCAGGCGACCGCGCTGGAGGCCAAATATCTCGCGAAGATACTGATCGGCGAGATGCGCCACGGGATGAGCGAGGGCCTGATGATCGAGGCGCTCGCCCGGATGGCCAAGACATCCGCCGCCGAGGTGCGCCGGATGCACATGCTGGAGGGCGATCTCGGGCGCGTCGCTGCGATGCTGCGCGGCGTGCAGCCGCACAAGCCCGCTGGTGCGGCCGCGATCCGGCCGCTCAAGCCGATGCTCGCACAACCAGCGCAGGATGTTGCCGAAGCGTTCGCAATTGTCCGCCGCGAGTTCGCGCTCGAGCACAAGCTCGACGGTGCCCGTGTCCAGATTCATCGCGTGGGTGGGGAAACGCGGATCTTTTCGCGCCGGCTCAACGAAATCACGCCGAGCCTGCCCGAGGTCGTCGAAGCGATGGAGCGCCTGGGCGATCGCAGTGCGATCCTCGATGGCGAGGTGATCGCGGTCAACGACGAAGGAAGGCCGCTCGCCTTCCAGGAGCTGATGCGGCGTTTTCGCCGCGTCCGCGAGATCGACCGGCTGCGCACCGAGCAGCCGATCCGTCTGTACGTCTTCGATCTGATCGGACTCGATGGGCGGTTGCTGATCGACCAGACATATCAGAGCCGGACGGAAGCGCTGGCCGAACTCGCGGCCAGCGCGGGGTTGGAGATGCCCAAGCGGTTGGTGACGACATCGCTGGCCGAAGCCGAGCAGTTCTTCGCCGATGCGATCGCCGCGGGACACGAGGGAGTCATGGCCAAGGCGCTGGAGAGCCGCTACACGCCCGGCGCGCGCGGTCGCGGCTGGCTCAAGATCAAACATGTGCAAACGCTCGATCTCGTGATCGTCGCAGCCGACTGGGGCTACGGCCGCCGCCACGGATGGCTATCCAACTATCATCTCGCCGCGCGTGAAGAACACTCCGGCAAGCTGCACGAAGTCGGCAAGACCTTCAAGGGACTCACCGATGATCAGTTCCGCGAGATGACTGAGCGGCTGCTCGCGCTCAAGACCGGCGAGCACGCGGGCACGGTCGAGGTGCGTCCCGAGGTTGTGGTCGAAGTCGCCTACAGCGATATTCAGCGCAGCCCGCAATACGAAAGCGCGATGGCGCTGCGTTTCGCGCGGATCGTGCGGGTGCGGGAGGACAAGGCACCCGGCGAAGCGGATACGATCGAGGCGATGGCGCGCGAATTTGAACGTCAGACCCTCAAGCCGCGATCGCGCACAGACAATCTCTAAACGGGGTCAATCCTTGGCAGGTGTATGCGGTCGCCGGTCGCTTGCAGGCTGCCTCGGCTTAATCGAGGACGCGAATCAGTGCGCGACTTCGGTCAGCGCCATCGCGACCGCTTCCATCTCGCTCTCGCCATATTGCTCGAGCAGCAGCGTCTCGGGATGGGCTTCATCGGCCGGTTCGTAGACATCGCAGCACCAGCAGTGCGGGCCGAGCTGCCGCGTCTTTACCATCACCGGCGTTCCCGCCACCACTTCCACCCGCTCCATGGTCCACCTCCAAAAAAAGGCTTGAAATCCATGGCCTTTAGGCGGCCGAAGTATTAGTTGCTTACACCGAATCTAGGACTCTGTCTAATGGTAGCGGCGGGTCTTACCCTGCCGATTTCAGGAGATCTTCCAGCGCCATCCAGTCCCGCAGAGCCTGATGCGTCGTGCGAAATGCGATCTCCGGCCACGGTATCTCGTCGGGAGTGAAATAACGGATCGCTAACGCCTCGTTTGAGGTCGCCGCAGGCTCGCCATCTGGCTCCGCCAGATAAACGGTGATGGCGGCGGCGGCCTTGATTGGATCGAAGTAGATCCCAAACAGCCGAGCGATGCGCACATTCATTCCTGCTTCTTCGGATGTCTCGCGCACGGCAGCCTGCTCAGCGGTTTCACCAAGATCGACGTAGCCGCCGGGAAAGGTCCACATCCCAAGTTGCGGCGTGATCGCGCGGCGCAATAGCAACACCTTGCCACGCTCGATCACGAGACATCCGGCGACCAGCTTCGGTCCCTGGAAATCGACGAAGCCGCACGCCGCGCAGACCTTATGGCGGCGTCGATCTGGCAACACCAGGCGCTCGCTCAATTCGCCACCGCATAGCGAACAGAAGCGAATCGAGGCTGGATGCCGATGTTGAATGTGGTGATTTACCGCAACTGGGTCATCATTCATCGCGAGCTCACCCTCAGCATTCGGAAGCGTGGACCGAAATCATACCGATCCGAAACTTTCCGACAATCGAAGCGTCTTAATTCGTGAACATCCAATCGCCGGCGCCAGCCGGCGACTCGTAGAGTCCAGTTTGCGATTCACGGGAGTCCCATCTGCGGTTGCGGAGGTGCCTTGTGCGTGGGGTGATTCCTTTACGATTACCGAGCTTCATTGTAGTCGGGGCTGCCCGTACCGGCACAACCTGGCTCAACCGCGTCCTCACAAGCCGGGTCGGTCTGCCGCGCGGTACCAAGGAAACTGATTTCTTCATCAAACGCTATCACATGGGGCTACGCTGGTATGCGAGCCACTTCCGCAGGTGTGCGGCCGATGTGCCTATCGGGGAGATCTGCCCCACCTATTTCGACTCAGCACTGGCGAGGGAGAGAATCGCGCTTCACATTCCGGCGTGCAAGATTGTCATCGTGCTGCGCGATCCGGTGGCGCGCCTGTACTCGCTCTACAAGTTGTTGCGAATGTACGCGTGGACCAAAGTCGGATTCGAAGAGGCGATCCTCAAGAACCGCCAGATGCTCGATTCGAGCCGCTACGCATATCACGTGCGTCAGTGGCAGGAGGGCTTCGGCGCGGCCAACGTGCTCGTGATGATCCACGACGATCTCAGATCGGACCCGCAGGCCTTCGTCGATCGCATCTGCGAATTCATCGGACTCAAATCCTTTACGCTGCACAAGTCCGAGTTGGCGAACAACACGGTCAATGACATTCCGCGCGCGCCATGGAGTCGGCGGCTGGCCCGCGACTCGCGCAACGTCTTGTACTGGCTCAACTCGCATCGCTTCTATCGCCTGACCAATATCTGGCGGCGAAGCCGGTTTTGGTGGTTCTGCTTTGGCAGCGGGGAAGCGTATCCGCGCCTTGCACCAGCACAGGAAACGCGGTTGCGGCGGCGACTGACAGGGGAGGTTGATCGGTTGGAGAAGCTCCTGGGGCGCGACCTCCCGGCGTGGAAGGAACCTGCCGCCGAAAAAACCGCATATCGTGGCGGCCAGATGGTGGCGCGGGCCTGATCAGGTAGTCAGCCGCCGTACGAGCGCCTCGCCGATCAGCAACAGCATCGCGGTCAGCAGGAACCAGGACGACAGCGATTCGCGCCGCTCCAGCGTCGGGCGCGCGATCGAGATCTCGCCCGGCCCCGGATTCAGGCGGCCGCCGGTGGCGGATGCCAATCGCTCGAGCAGGCTGTAGTTCGGCTCAGGCTGGGGCAATTCAGCGAGCGCAGCGGGGCTGACGGTATACGCCAGCGGCGGAAAAGTCCGCGGCTTGATTCCGGCCGGCTTTAGCTCGATGTAGTAAGTGCCCGCTCGCGGCGCATCGACACTCCCGGCCATCTCGCCCGGCGCCTGCTCCGACAGCACCAGCTGCGCAGTCGAGCCGTCGGGGCGCACGACGGCGGCATTGATGAGATGGGCTGAACGGTCCGTCGCCTCGCCATAGTCTGTGAGTTTGATGTTGAGCTTGCCGGAGCGATAGCCGAGCGCGACGTCGAAGTTCTCGGCGGTGCCGCTCTCCGGCGTCATCCACGCGAGCAGCTTGTCCCATACCGGCGTGAAGACGTTCTGCGCGATCCAGCCAGCTGACCAGCGGCCATTGGCGTAGGTCGTGATCGCGAGCGCCTTGCCCGCGCCATAGCGCCAGCTCGCGATGAGCGGTTCTTTGCGGCGGCTGCGATCGACGAACAGATCCATCGTGGCCTTGGGCTTGAGCGTCGTGCTGACATAGCCTTTGAGCGCCGGCAGCTTGCGTCCGGCCAGCTCCTTGAGCACCGGATCAGGTGCGGTGCCTAAGGGGCTGAACTCCTTCTCGACCATCGTTAGTTCGCCGCCGTGCTCCTTGACGTCCTGCAGGAAAATCTCCGGCAGATTTTCGGCGCCTTCGGTATGGTACGAGCTGCCGCCGCCGTACTGGCTAATCGTCGAGAGCAACCGCAGGTTGGGTTCGCGCCCGATCGCGATGGTCGAAATCGTCACGCCGCCGTCCCGATGCATCGAGGTGACGAGGTCGTAGTATTGCGTGGCGGTGCCACCGGTCTCGCCGTCGGTGAGGATCACGACATGTTTGATCGTGGCGGCCGCGGTGCTGAGATCGCGCTCGGCCTCCTTGAGCGCTGGCAGCAGCACGGTCGTACCCTGTGCCCGCAGGCGATCGATCATATCGTCGAGATAGGGACGGCTTTGCTTGAGCGGTTGCAGCGGAACGATTACGAACGGCTGCGAATCGAAGCCGATCACGCCCAGCAGGTCGTCGTCGTTGAGAGTCTTGGTAACCGTGCGCGCGGCGGCCTTGGCGTAAACAAGCTTCTTCTCGCGGCCCATCGAACCTGACTTGTCGATTACCAGCACGAGCGCGCGCTGCTGCTGCTTATGCTCGGGCGGCTTCATGATTACGGGCATCACCTTGGCGAGCTCGCTGTCCTGGTAACCTCCCAGGCCGAAGCTCTGATCGCCGCCGATCATCGCAAGCGATCCGCCATGCTCGACGTAACCCGCCAGCGCCGTCTGCGCCGCCGGCGAGAGCTTCGAGCGCGGCACATCATTGAGCAGTACGGCGTCGTAGCCATTGAGGCTGCCGTCGAACACCTTGTTGCTGAGATCGATGACTACGGGATCCAGGCCGAGGCGCTTGATCGCGGTCTCGAGGTAGGAGGCATCGCGCTGGCTGCGGGTGAGGATCAGGACGCGGCGGCGCGCGCCGATTCCCACCCATCCCTGAAGCGAATCGTCCTCGGGATAGATGTCTGCGGCGGCGTTGGCCGGCTTGAACACTGCACGGTACGAGACCAGACCAGTGCCTTCCGAACGCACCGGGAAATCGAAGCGCTGCTCGCCGACGGACAGGGTCACTGGCTTTTGATCGAGCAGGCGGTTGTTCTCGTAAACCGAGATGGCGCCCGCGACCGGCGTATCACCCATATTGAGCGTCGTGACGCCGAGCGAGAACGGCGCGACGCTCGGCAGCGCGCGCGGTAGCGTCAGTTCGGTCATCGCGACATTCGGTACGCCGGTGGCGCCCGGTGGCGTGAAGACATAGAGGCGGCTGTGCGCGGCGACCAGCGCGCCGATCGCGCGCTCGGCATCACCCGCATTCTCCCATCCATCGGTGACGAGTACCGCCGGGCCGCCGCCGGCCTCGGGATCGATGGCGAGCGTGCGCAGCGCGGCTTCGAGATCAGTGCCCTGCGGCTGGCATTGCGCGCATCCGCCAGGTGCGCTGAGCGCGCTCAGCGCCGTGCCGATCGATTCTTGCTGGATGACGCGTGCGAACAAGATCGCTGGATCGCGCGCGCGAAGCTTGAGCTGGTCTCGCAGCAAACCGGCGCTCCACTCGCGCATCGCAGGTGTGATGCTGGCGGACAGATCGA
This sequence comes from Binataceae bacterium (SeqCode), assembly GCA_041491005.1. GTDB lineage: Bacteria > Desulfobacterota > Binatia > Binatales > Binataceae > JBGPUE01. Next base: position 24,908 of record JBGPUE010000049.1, read on the forward strand.
CAAGCGCCGGGCGCGCCGCACCCTCATACTTCACCACGCTTTCCGGACCGGCGAGCGCCAGCACGAGCATCGCAAGCGTCAGGGCGCGTATCAGCGGAGCGATGAGCTTGCGCGGCGCATCGGCCTGCATCAGCGACCAGGCGAGAATCAGCCCCACGCCCGCGAGCAGAAGCAGCGCGCGCGGATGAGCGAGCGTGGTCTGCGCCCACATCAGCGCCGGCCACTTCACGCCTGCACCAGTTCGAAGCGCCGCCGGCGCCGATAGACGACGATTGCCTCCCCAGCGGCCATCGCCAGCAGCGCTGCGATAAGATAGCGCGCCAGCGGCTGGCGCGCCTTGAATGACGTCGCAGCAGCGGCGTGCTCTTCCGCGCGCACCTCAAGCTTGAGCGGCGCGGGGTTCTCGAGATCCGACGCGGCGAGATCGGAGAAGTTCACCGCGCGCATCGTGCGCTGGCCACCCGGCCCGACCAGTTGGTAGATGCCCTGCGCGACATCGCCGCTGAAGAGCGTCCCGGGATGAACTGCGACCCGCGCGCCCGATGGCATCACCACGGTGGCGATGCCCGCCGGCACGAGCCACGGCTCTCCCGTGCGATAACCGCCGCTGTCTGCGCCGAGCCCGGCCAGGTAGCCCAGGATATTCAGCGTCAGGACCGACATCGGCAGGTTACGCCGCCCAAGATAGGGGAACGGATTGAAGCCGGTGGCGACGTAGCGATGCCCCTGGCGGTCGCCATAGAGCATCAGCGCTCCGCCCGCGCCGTCGACTGCAGGCTGCATCCACGGATGGAGGTTGAAGTACTCGCCGCTGCGCAGATCGAGCAGGCGAAAATTGACGCCATCAGTCAGTGGCGCGGGGCTGTCCCACGCCGTGATTGCAATACTGGAAGCCGGGCGGACGGCGAAGTTGAAGACCGGATCGCCCGGCGGTGGCATCACAAGCAGCGAGTTGGCCAGCGGCAGTTCCTTGGGCGCGCCGTACTCGAAGATCACGAGGTCGGCCTTGGCCGCTTCCAGCGGCGAGAAGTTCTCGGGCGATTGCGTGCGCACCGCAACTCCCGGCAGTGATGCGAGCCCTTGAGCATCGGCGGGCGTCGGACTGATGAACAGCACGTCGACTGACTTCACCGCGTGCGCCGTGGCGAAGGCGGTGTTGTCGAGTACGAAGGCGTCGGGGGGCGTGAGTACGGCGCGGTAGGCATCCGCGGGCGCGAGGCTGGGGAACTCCAGTGAACCAACTTCGTGCCCTTCAAGCCGCGCCTCGGCGCGGGCGACCTCACGGCCATCGCCGATGATCGCGACGGCGAGCGTCTGAGGCTGCGGACTGAAGTTGCCTAGGGTAATTCGTCCATGCAGAACATCAGTGCCGAATGATTCCCGCCGCAGGCTGAAAGCGCCCAGCGCATAGTTGAGGATCGGTCCGCCGGCGACGATGGTCTTGATCCGCGCGGGCACGGGCGCCGCCACCGGGCATGAGGTGGCGAAGATCGTCTCCGTGAAGCGCCGGCCAGAGCCAAGATCGGCGAGCAGTCGCCGGGTAGCGGCGGGATCGTCGGGCGCATCGATGGCCGCGATGCGCCCGATTTCCGACCGGATGTCAGCGATATCGGAAAGCGCGCCGGCTACCTGATGCGGCTCGGGGGCGGTCACGAACAGCGTGATCTGCGCGCCCGATGCGTCGCCCTCGAGCATTGCAGCCAGCCGTTCGCGGGCAGCCTCCAGGCGCGTCCGCCCCGATGGCATCCGCGCTTGCATCGTGGCCGAGTTGTCGAGCAGGACCGCCAGCGGGCGGCTCTGATGCATCAGGTAGGGGCCGGCGATCGCCAGCGCGGCCAATGCGAGGATTGCGGCCTCGACAAAGAACATCCAGTCCAGCCGCGGGCGTCCCCACGGCCGCTCGCCGCGCAGCCGGCCCAAGGCGCGGAATGCGATCACGCTGGAGACCGTAATGCGTCGCGGGCGTTCGCGCACCAAATAGGCGAGCACCAGCACCGGAATCAGTCCCAGCAGAAACAGCGCGGTGGGCGCCAACAGTCCCATCTGAAAACGGCCGCGATCAGCGCGCCAGGCCCAGTTCGGTCGCGGCGCGGATGAAGAATTCGTCGAACTTTTTGTCGGTGGTGTACAGCGTGTAGCGCATCCCGCGTTTGTGGCAGAAGCTGCGGATCTCGCGCGCGAGCCGCGTCAGCGTCT
>JBGPUE010000050.1:0-25323 GCA_041491005.1 Binataceae bacterium (SeqCode)
CTACGAACTTGGCGCCAATGCAGTGCTGTGCAAGCCGCTATCGCGCGCCAAGCTCCGCGAGGAGTTGGTGCGAATCGGCGCGCTGGCTCAATAGCCGCCCCAGGCTGAGTCCCCTGCCGCAGCTCCCTTCTCCGCGACAAGCTCGTCACCACTGCTGAGCCCATGGAGAGCTGCCTCTCCCGCGCCCGCGGCCTTGCTAAGGGCGCAAGCCGGGAGAGGTCGGCGCCGGGTTTGGTCCGGAAAATTCGACGCCGCGTGAGGGCGCACGCTTGACGGTAACGCACATCGCGTTGCATCCTCGCAGCCATCCAATCGCAGGCCCGTTGCCGCACCGGTGGCACAGGAGGCGCCTTGAACCCATACCGCTTCGATCGCAGCGAAGAACTCTACGCACGCGCAAAGAAGGTCGTTCCCGGCGGCATCTACGGCCATCAGATGCCGCAGATGCTCGTTATGGGCTCGTACCCGTACTTCTTCGCGCATGGCGAGGGCTCGCACGTGTGGGACGTCGATGGCAACGAGTACATCGACTACCTCTGCTCGTACGGCCCGATCGTGCTCGGCCATCGCCATCCGCGGGTCGAGGAAGCGGCGCGCCGCCAGGCCGATGAGGGCAACTGCTTCAACGCGCCGACCGAGCGCTGGGTCGAGCTGGCCGAGCATCTGGTCTCGATCACGCCGTTCGCCGATTGGACGGTCTTCGCCAAGAATGGCTCCGATGTCTGTACGTGGGCGACCGAAGTCGCGCGCCATGCAACTGGACGTCCAAAGATCGTTGCGGCGTCCGGCGCGTATCACGGCGCGCATGCGTGGTGCACGCCGGTGCCCGCCGGCACCACGCCGCAGGATCACGCCAACGTGGTCAATTTCCGCTACAACGATCTTGCCGACCTGACGCGAATCGTCGAAGAGAATCGCGCACAGATCGCTGGCATCATCGTCTCGCCGTTCCGTCATGACTTTGCGCATGACCAGGAACTGCCGGTCGACGGATTCCTGCCCGGCGTGCGCAAGCTCTGCGACAAGCACGGCATCGTCTTCATCCTCGACGACGTGCGCGCCGGCTTCCGGCTCCATCTGGGCGGCTCGGGCGAACTGTTCGGTGTGCGGCCGGATCTGAGTTGTTACTGCAAGGCGATCGCCAACGGCTATCCGCTGGCGGCATGCCTCGGCCGCGACAGCCTGCGCAAGGCCGCGCAGGAGGTCTACTTCACCGGCTCGTATTTCACCAGCGCCGTGCCGATGGCGGCATCTCTCGCCTGCCTCAAGGAGCTGCAAGCCAGCGGCGGTATCGAGCGGATGCGCGTGATCGGCGAGAAGCTGCGCGACGGGCTGATGGCGCAGGCGCGCGCGATGAGCATCGAGGTGACATACTCGGGGCCGCCGTCGCTGCCGTTCATGTCGTTCAAGGGTGACGAGAAGTTCGCGCGCAGCCGTGTCTTCTGCGCCGAATCGGCACGCCGTGGCGTGTTCCTCGCGCCGATGCACAACTGGTTTATCTCGGCTGCGCACACCGAACGCGACGTGGATAAGACGCTCGAAGTCACCGAGCATGCGTTCAAGGCGGTCCGCCAGCACTTCGCGTAGCAGTCTGGCCACCGGATCCGTCTGGAGGGCTTCCATGGGTGAATCATCCTCGGTGTCTGTCGGGGCCGACCGCTCATTGATCGCACACGCGGCGATCATGACGCTCCTCGGCCTGCTCTCAGGCTTCACCCCGATCTTTGCCAAGGCTCCCACGGCCGCGCTAAGCGCGCACACTATCGGCGTATTGCAGGGCGCGATGCTCTTTGGACTCGCGGCGATATGGCCATCGCTCGGATCCGGGCGCGTAGTCACCACAGCGAGGTACTGCGCGCTGATCGGGATGTACGCCAACTGGCTGGGAGCTCAGCTCGCAGGGATATGGAGCGCCAAGGGCATGTTCTTCGTGAGCGGCGCCTCGATGCCTGCCGGAGCCACACCGTGGATGGAAGGAGTCGTGGCGGTGCTGTTGAATCTGTCCGCCTTGGTGCTCGTTATGTGTGTGCTGATTCTCTGGGCGCTCCGGACGCGGCCTGCGAATTTAAGTTAGGTCTAATCATCGCTCCGCTGCCTGGACTTCACCGGCGGTGGGCTTCACACAGGGGTGCCCGCGCCCTCCGCTTACAGCTGCGGCCATTCGTGATTCCACGGGCGCGCCTGCTCGTATGCATACGCCGCCTGCAGCACCAGATCGTCGCGATGGCGCTCGGCGACGATCTGCAATCCGCACGGCATCCGATTGTCGGTCATCCCGGCGCGCACCGAGCATGCCGGATGGCCGCTCAAGTTGAACGGATAGGTGAAAACGATCGCGTTCATGATGTTGCCGATCGGCTTGCCGTTGATCTCGCTGGGTGGCGGACCACCGGCTGCGAATGCCTCGGTCGGCAGCGTCGGCGTCATCAGCAGGTCATAGCGCTCGAATATTCCCTGCACCCAGCGGTTGAAATCGTGTCGCAAACGCAGCAGATTTCCGACGCGATCCCAGGCGAGCTTGCGCGCCGACTCGACGCCGGAGAGGAACGCGCGGCCGAACTCGCCCCGGTGCGGCTCGATGTACTCGTGCAGCAGCGCATACTGCGCCGCGCCTCCCATCCATTGCCATACCGGCGACGTCTCTGGCACGCGATCCTCGATAACATCGACCGAATGCCCGAGCTGCCGAAAGATCTCGACCGCCTTCGAAACCTCGCGCGCGACATCGCGCTGAACTTCGCGGCCGAAATCCGGATGGAACGCGATGCGCAGCTTCTTCGGCAGCCGATCGAGCACTGCGGCGTATGAGATCCCCGGATGGGGTAGCGAGTTCGGATCCGACGGATGGTAGCCGACCGCTGCGTCCATGAAGAGCGCCGCGTCCCGGACCGTGCGCGTGACCGGGCCGAGAACCGCCGTATCGATCCATTGATCGATGCCGAGCATCGATGGTTCAGGGATGCGTCCGAACGACGGCTTCAGCCCGAAGGAGCCGGTGTAACAGGCCGGGATGCGTATCGATCCGCCGCCGTCGCTGCCAGTGGCGAGCGGCACGATGCCGCCGCTGATCGCCGCGGACGTTCCGCCCGATGAGCCGCCCGGCGTGCGCTCGAGATTCCATGGATTGCGCGTGACGCCGAACAGCAGATTCTTGGTGAAGCCGGTGTAGCCGAACTCGGGCGCGTTGGTCTTACCGACGACGATCGCGCCCGCCGCCCTGAGTCTTGCGACCTCAACCGAATCGGACTCTGGCACATTGTTCTTGAACGGCACCGAGCCGAAGGTTGTGGGCAGTCCCGCGGCATCCTCGAGGTCCTTCACTCCCAGCGGCAGTCCCGCCAGCGTGCCGACATCCTCGCGGCGCGCGATTTTCTCATCGAGTGCGCGCGCCTCGGCCATCGCCTGATCGGCGCGCAGCGCGCAGAACGCATTGAGCTTGGGGTTGAGCGCCTCGATGCGGCGCAGCGTGGCATCCATCAGCTCGCTGGGTTTGAGCTGGCGCGCGCGGATCATAGAGGCCAATTCGAACGCCGACTTCCAATGCAGCTCCGACACGGGATGCCTCCTGCAGGCTGGGATGAGCCGACTTCTACAACGGCCGCGGCCAATCCGCCAACTCATCGCGCAACGGGAACGAGTGTGGCGATGCGCAAAGCTGTTTGACTACCTAACATCTGTTAGGTAGAAATAAAGAGGCAAATCCGCCCGTCAGCAGCGCCTGCCTGATGCCTCGTGCCACCAGCAAGATCGTCGAGATTCATCGCGGCGCAGACACTCGCGACCGCCTACTACGCACCGCACAATCACTGTTCGCGGAGCGCGGCTACCGCGGCACCAGCCTGCGCGACATCTCGGCGCGCGTCGGAATCAAGGCGCCTTCGCTGCTCCATCATTTCAACTCCAAGGAGCAGATCTATCTTGCCGTGCTGGACCGAATCTTTGCCCGAATGGAAGACGCGGTAGGCTCGGTGCTGATGGGCCGCGAGGGCTATCACGAGCGCGCGCGGACGGCGGTCGGCGGCGCGATCGACTTCCTCGCGGCACGCTCTGACTACGCCCGCATCATCTGGAACGAATTCATCGACGAGAAGGGCATCGGACGCCAGATGCTCAAGCGGCGCATTCCGCCGCTGTACGCGATGGGCCAGAACTTCATCTTCCACGGCCAGCGCGAAGGCGCGTTCCGCGCCGAAGTCGAACCGTTCCAGTTCATGACCAGCCTCAACTCGCTGATCCTCGGTTACTTCACAACCGCGGCGATGACGCGCCGGTTGTGGAACGTCAATCTGCTCGATCGTGAGGCGATCGTGAGCCGCAAACGACATGTGATCGACCTCGTTGAACAGACGCTGTTTGTGCGCCATCCGCAGGAGGTTGCGGACGCGAACCAGACAACGCGCGCCGATGAGAGTCAGTCTTTGCAACACCCGCCCAAGGAGGAAAGTCCACCGCAATGAAGATCGGCACCTTCTATGAACATCAGCTGCCGCGCCCGTGGACGCCGGGGCTCGAGCTCAAGCTCTTCCAGGACGCGCTCGATCAAGTCGAGCTCGCCGACAAGCTGGGCGTCGACTACATGTGGGAAGTCGAGCATCACTTCCTCGAGGAATACGCGCATTCATCGGCGCCTGAGATTTTCCTCGCCGCCGCCAGCCAGCGCACGAAGAATATCCGGCTCGGGCACGGAATCGTCCTGCTGCCGCCGGCCTACAATCATCCGGCGCGCGTGGCTGAACGGATTGCGACGCTCGATCTCGTCAGCGGTGGGCGCGTCGATTTTGGCACCGGCGAATCGTCGGCCGAAGCGGAGCTCGGCGGCTTCGGGATTGCGCGCGCGGACAAGCGCGCGATGTGGCGCGAATCGCTTGGCGCGATCTGCCGCATGTTCGTCGAGGACCCCTTCCTCGGCCATGAAGGCAAATACTTCAAGATGCCGGTGCGCAACGTAGTGCCGAAGCCCGTACAGAAGCCGCATCCACCGCTTTGGGTCGCATGCTCGCAGCGCGAAACAATCAAGCTGGCCGCGCGGCTTGGCATCGGCGCGCTGACTTTCGCGTTCGTCTCAGCCGAGGAGGCGAAGCAATGGGTTGACGACTACTACAACACGCTGGCCAACGAGTGCGAGCCGATCGGCTACGCGATCAATCCTAACATCGCGATGGTTACCGGCTTCATGTGCGATCGCAGCGAGGAGCGCGCGCGCGAAATGGGAGTCGACGGGCTCAAGTTCTTCGGCTACGCGCTGGGCCATCATTACTTCTTCGGCCAGCACGAGCCCGGCAAGACCAACATCTGGCAGAACTACAAGGCCAACCCAATCGAATCACCGGCCGGGCCCGACAACGGATGCATCGGGACGCCGAATCAGATCCGCGACAAACTGCGCGCATATCGCGATGCCGGTGTCGACCAGGTCGTCTTCATTTCGCAGGCCGGCAACAACAAGCACGAGGACATCTGCGGTTCGCTCGAATTGTTCGCGCGCGAAGTGCTCCCGGAATTCAAGGATGGGGAGCCGAAGCGGCTCAAGGAGAAAGCTGCACGCATCGAACCGATTCTCGAACGTGCCATGAAGCGCAAGCCCGAGCCGCAGATCCCGCGCGCTGACGGACCGACCATAATCCGCCCGGTGATGCTGCCGTAGCGCGTTTTGGGTATAGAGATCGCAACGGCGCGGCGGTGATGAGCCGTCGCGCCGCTTTCTTCGAGGCGTCGAGCGCTAGGCGGTCTGTGCGCGGATGAACTCGCCAATCCGGTCGATCGCTCCCTGTCCCTCCGGCAGCATCATCGCGAAGCTGTGCCAGACATGGATCATGTCCGGCCAGACTTCCAGCGTTACCTTCACACCGGCGGACTTCGCGTGCTCGGCGACGCGCGTAGAATCATCGAGCAGCACCTCGGCGTCGCCAACGTGGATTAGCATCGGCGGCAGTCCCAGCAGGTCAGCGTGCAGCGGCGAGGCCAGCGGATTGCGCGGATCCGCACTGCCGACATAGCGCTTCGCCATTTCCAGCAGCGGCTGCTTCTGGACCAGCGGGTCGGCGTTCGCCCGCGTGGTAATCGATGCGCCGGTACCTTCCATGTCGGTCCACGGTGAGATCGGGACCGCACAGGCCGGCAGGGCGACTTTCGCGTTGCGCAGCGCCACCAGCGTCGCCAGCGTCAGCCCGCCGCCAGCGGAGTCGCCGGAGATGGCGATCCTGCGCGGATCGACGCCCTGCGAAAGCAGCCATCGATACGCCGCTACCGCGTCGTCGACGGCCGCGGGGAAGGGATGCTCGGGCGCGAGGCGGTAGTCGATTGCCAGCGCTCGTGCACGCGAGGCGCGGCTGATTCGCGCGACCATTGCGCGATGCGTATTGATCGAGCCCATCACGTAGCCGCCGCCATGAAGATAGAAGACCACGCGGTTCGAGTCAGCGCCCGGGGCTGTAATCCACTCGGCCTTGACACCGCCGGCGTTCACCGGCTCGCACTTTACGTCGGGCGCGACCGGTTCGGCGCCGGCTTCGAAGCCCTTGCGCATCTCGGCCAGCGGAGCGTTGAGCTGAGCCTGCATCGCCCTTGCCAGTTCGAGAACCTTCTGCAGTTGTTCACTTGCCATCGATGTTGCCCTCTCCGCCTGAGCGCGCGTTCGCCATTTTACGGCTATGGTTCTGTCACATCAGGCTGTAGGCGCGCGCGACGTTCTCGGCCAGGATTCCGCGCCGCGCCGCATCTTTCATCGGCGCCACCATCTCGCGCAGTTCTTCCATGTAATTGCCTGGATGATCGGGATGCGGGTAGTCGGTGGCCCAGAAGAAACGGTCGCCGCCAAGCAGCTCGCCCATCGCCGCAATCGTTCGCTCGTCGGGATCAGCCGAGATGTAGCACTGGCGCTTGAAGTATGCCGACGGCTTCTCCAGCAGCCGCACCGTGCTCCCCAGCGTCGTTCCGCCGAAAATTGCATCGCCACGATCGAGGAAGTAGCCGATCCAGCCAGCGCCCGCCTCCAGTACGACCACCTTCAGCTCCGGGAAGCGGTCGAAAACGCCGTACTGAAACAACGTCGCGAACGCATGCTGGATGCCCTGGCCGGCGAACAGGTCGTGGTACCACGCGGCCCACATGAAGTTGTCGAAACGGTGATGAGGATTGAAGGCCAGTGGCTCGAAGGTCGGATGAATCGCCAGCGGCACGCCGAGATCCTGCGCCGCGGCGAACAGCACATCATGCCGCGGATCGCCATGAGGGATGCGCGTGATCGTGAACGGCGCCACGAACCCGCCCTTGCACCCGTCCTCGACTGCTCGCTTGAGCTCTCGCGCGGCTTCATCTGGATCGCCGAGTGACAGATGTGCGATTGGAATCAGTCGTCCGCCCGAATCGCGGCAAAAGTCGGCGATCCAGCGGTTGTAGGCGCGACAATAGGCGGAGGAGAGTTCCGCATCGAACAGCTCGGCTTCCCACAGCAGCCCGATCGTGGGGTAAAGCAGCGCCTTGGCCATTCCCTCCCGGTCGAGCAGTTGCAGGCGCTCTTTTGCGTCCATCGAGCCGAAGGCCGCGCCCCTCATGTAGGTGTCTTCGGGCTTCGGCGCCAGCCCGAGGGCGCCAGGCGGGATGGTCTCGCCGCGCGCGATCATGAGGCGCAGCTTGGCCGCGTCGGCGACCTTCTTGCCCATACCGCCCAGTGAGCCAAGCGCACCCCGTGGAGTCAGCAGCGCGCGCTTCTGATCGATCTCAAGGAACTCGTAGCCGTCGTCGCCGACTCTGATGTGAATCCCGCGCTCACGGTACTTCGGTTCCAGGTAGCGGTCCCACATGTCGGGCGGTTCGAGGATGTGCCCGTCGGCGTCTATCACCATCGCTTCTGCTGCCATCGATGCTTTCTCCTTTTGATACGGCCTAGAAGATCGCCAGCGGATTGACCGGCGAGGCTGTCCCCCGCTCGAGAATCAGCGGCGCCATCGTGAACAGGAACTCATATCGCCCGTGGCGCGCGCATGCGGCGGCAACCGCATCGAGGTCCGCATTGTCGATCAGATGTACGCCCATGATCGGCAGCATTCCGACATGGATCGGCAGCGGGAGATCGTCATAGCCGCTCGGCGCGGCGTCGCTGGCGCCGTCGGAGCCCAGCACTGCGATGCGGCGCTCGTGCAGCCATGGCAGGCATGTCACGTCAAGTCCCGCTAATCCGTTCCGCCACGGATCCCACGCACCCTTCGTCTTGCGCTGGCGGGCGCGGCCCGTGCGGATCAGCAGGATGTCGCCCTCTTCGACGCGTACGCGATGGTCCTTTTCGGCGGCTTCGAGGTCTTGGGGAAGAATCCGGGTGGTGTTCTCCAGCCATTCGACCTGCTTGATTTTCGGGATATCGAGCAGCAAGCCGCGGCTCACCACGCCGGAGCGCGTGACGTCGATCGCGCATTTGCGCGCGCCCTGAGAGCCGACTTCGCTCGCATTGAAGCCGTTGTACATCTTGCCCTGCCAGAAGACATGGCAGAGCGCGTCCAGATGGGTGTTGGCAAGGCCGTGAGGCGCGATCGCGAAGTAATCGCCGGAATACGGCAAAATCCCGGCATGTTCCGCGTCGAACCCCGCCTGCACCATCAGATGGGTGACAGGTGTGGGATTGTCGACTGCCGGCAATGTTGCCAGCGGCAGAGCCATCGATACGCTTTCGCCGGCTTGGACCAGCGCAGCTGCGTTCTTGCGCTTGAGGTCAGTGATGAAGTTGAGCGCGCCGCGCTCGTCATCCTTGCCCCAGCGGCCCCAGTTGCTCAGCTTGTCGAATAGCCCGCGCACTTCCGCGGATGTAAGCCTAGTCGCCATCGCTCCGTCCTCCTCAGAGAATTCACGCTCGCGCCGCTTCCGTACCGATCGGTACGGACGGCCGGACGCCCGCGGTTCCTATAACATAACGCGCGCGGTCCGGAGAAACTCCTTCGAGGCCTGCCGGTTGCCAGAACGTCGGTCCTATGAATTGAGCCTACGAGCAGCCCGCAAGGATCTGGCGGTCTGCTTTTTTCTCTCGTCTACTTGAGCTCAATCTGCTAGCTTCGCGAACGGTCCTGATTGTCCGGTCTAAAGTCGATGTACAACGACCAGGCAGCAACGGTCGGAGTTCTCAATCCGCACGCGACTCCGGCGGCGCATCACGCGCTGAGCGAAAGCTCGATGTTTCCCTCCGCGATTTTTGGTGTGGCAGTGCTCGTGATCGTCACCATCGCTCGCTACTTACAGACGCGCGAACGCAAGCAGTCCCGCACTCAGCCCAAGACGCGCGGGCCGCACGCGCGCGGCACGCCGGCTCATCCAGCGCGCAATCGCCGGCGCGGCGATGCGGAGCGCCGGCTTCGGCTAGTGAGCCGGCGCTAGGAACCCTCGATCGGCGAAGGTTCGCTCGTCCTCGCGTCCAACAATCGCGATCCAGCCAATTGTGGAAAACAAAGAAGGCGAAGCCGATTTCTGCTTCGCCCTTCGAGCGCACTCGGGCCGCTCGCTAATTCGCGCTCATTTCGCTGCCCTTTAAAGTCGCCAACCGCATCTGAATGCCCGCCGAAGAGGGAATTCAGATCGCTGGTGGGCGAACCGCCGGGGGTGCCGGACGGCCGTGTTGGCGACTCAAAAAGGCGGCGTCAGCCCTCGCGCCTTGATCTCGCGTTGAAAACCGGAACTCACCCTGTCCGGCCTCGCCGCTCCCCTTCATGGTACTCAATCAGCCGATCTCGAGTCCACGGACCATCCAGTTTTCTTCGGCTGTTCATATTTCGATGTATATTCAGATGGATCCAAACCCAGAGAAAGTCTCCGTGCTCGTCGGGGCGATACCCAAGAGAAGCTCGCATTTGGCATCGTTTTCGAGCCGTTGCCGAATCTGTACGAGGCAACATTAGGCACAGCAGCGCAATTCGCTTGACAAGCTCATCTAAGCGGGACTAACAGCGTTCACGGGGCGATAGCAACATAAGAGCGAACGATAGGGGCGAACACTGCGAGTCAGGGGTGCGCTCGCAGGCAGCCGAGACCGGGGAGGGCTTGCCCATGGGGTCGCTTGAAAGGCGTGAGCGCGACCGCCAGGAACTTCGTGTCCGAATACTCGACGCAGCGCGGGAACTGCTCGTAGCCAAGGGTTACGAGGCGGTCACGATGCGGGGGATCGCGGACAGAATAGAGTATTCGCCGGCAGCCTTATACTTTCACTTCCGCGACAAGGATGCCTTGATTCGCGAATTAATCGTCAACGACGTACAGATTCTGCACGCTCGGCTCAGGGGGATCGCCGACATCGAAGATCCGATTGAACAGATTCGAGAGCACGGTCGTGTATACGTCGACTTCGCTCTGTCTCACCCCGCCCATTACCGCCTCATCATGATGACCGAATTTCCGGTCGAGGCGCATTCGGGCAAAATGAAGGGCGAAGAAGAAACCGAGCCGTACAGCTATTCACTGCTGCGGTCGGCGATTGGCCGGATGATGGAGATGAGGCGGCTCAAACGGAAGGTTGCTGACCCGGACCTGCTGGTGCAATCGCTGTGGGCGGGATGGCATGGCGTCGCGTCATTACTCATCGCCCGGGGCAACGTCAAGCGCTTTCCATGGCGCGCGGCTCAGGATATCTCGGCCCTGCTGACCGATGCGGTGCTCGATGCGTTCTCCACTGGATCCTTTGAGGCCGCCAATCACGCCCACGGCCACCTCCGCATGGCTCCTGAAGGCAGGATGTAGGCTGCGCGGCTTGCGCGCGCCCTCTAGCGGCGCGGAGCCGGCGTTCGCGCCTGCATCGAGACGGGATATTCGGGCGCCAGCGCGCTGGCCTTGTCGAGCGCTTCAAGTTCCGCGGCTTCGAGCTTGAACCCGATGGCGCTCATGTTCTCCTCGTATTGCTCCATCGTCCGAGCCCCGATTATTACGGAACTTATGCCGGGCCGATGGTTTACCCACGACAGGGCGACTTGTGAGGGACGGCGGCCGCGTTCGCGCGCGACCTGCTCGACTGCGTCGAGCACCTCATAGTTCCGCTCGTTCTTGAGCCGGTTCCAGAGATCCATCCGTGACAGCCGCGAGTTGGTGGGCGCAGCTTCTTCGCGGCGGTATTTCCCGGTCAGGAAGCCGCCCGCCAGCGGGCTCCATGGGATCACGCCGATGCCCTCGTTGCGGCATACTGGCAGGATCTCGCGTTCGATGTCGCGGCAAATGAGGTTGTATTGCGGCTGCAGGCAATCGAAGCGCGTCCATCGATTGCGGTCGCTGACCCACAGGCTCTTCATCAGCTGCCACGCGGTGAAATTCGATGCGCCCAGGTAGCGAACCTTGCCCTGACGCACGAGGTCGTCCAGCGCGCGCATCGTTTCTTCGATCGGCGTTTCGACGTCCCACGAATGCACCTGGTAGAGGTCGATGTAATCGGTCTGCAGGCGCCGCAGGCTGTTCTCGACCTCGCTCATGATGTGTTGGCGCGACAGCCCGATCGCGTTGGGCGCTACGGGCTTGCCCATGAAGACGTTGGCGTTGAAGCGCACCTTGGTCGCCAGCACCAGCGAGCTGCGATGCTCCTTGATCGCACGGCCCGTGATCTCCTCGGAGCGGCCGGCCGCATAAACGTTGGCGGTATCCAGGAAGTTGCCGCCCTGCTCGATGAAGCTCGCGACCATCCGCCGCGCCTCGTCCTCGGCGGTCTCGTTGCCGAAGGTCATGCATCCCAGACAAAGCTCGGAGACTTTGAGTCCGGTTCCGCCGATTCGCCGATATTCCATGCTTCGTGGGTTCCTCCGCGGATGATTCTAGTTGCCGCGCGTCGATTCGCAATCGCGAATCGACGCCGCGCTCTCCAAACGGGCGGGTTTAGCGCGCGAACACCCGACCATGGCCGAGCTTGACGCAGGAATCCGCTTGGTGAGATAGCTCCAAAAGACGGCCCGCACCGCAATCACGGAGGCTCAATCGATGGCGTACGAAGAGATTCTGTACCAGAAGCGCGACGCGATCGCGACGATAACGATCAACCGCCCGCAGGTGATGAATGCGTGCACGATCCAGACCTACGGCGAGATGAGCGATGCGCTGCGCGATGCGGAACGCGACGACTCGGTGCGGGTGGTTATCCTCACTGGCGCGGGGCGCGGCTTTTGCGCCGGAGATGATGTGCGCGCGATCTTCCTCAATCCTGAGTTCCAAAACGCCCGTCCAGCCAAACGCGATGAGGTCGAGCAATGGGCCAAGCATGAGGCGGTCGCGCTCGATTTCCTGATCACCTATCCCAAACCGACCATCGCTGCCGTCAACGGCGCCGCGGTCGGCTACGGATGCGATATCGCGCTGATGTGCGACATGCGGATTTGCTCGGACAAGGCCCGCTTCGGCGAGGTATTCATCCGCCGCGGGCTGATTCCCGAGGCGGGCGGACTACTCGTACTGCCGCGCCTGGTCGGACTCGCTCGCGCCTATGAGCTGATCCTCAGCGGCGACATCATTGATGCGGCCGAAGCCGAACGAATCGGCATGGTCAACAAGGTCGTTCCGCACGATGATCTGCCCAAGGCGGCGCTCGAGTTCGCAGCGAAGTTCGCGGCGCAGGCGCCGCTCGCGCAGCGGCTGGCCAAGGAGGCGCTGCGCGTGGGGCTGAATCTTAATCTGCCGTACTTCTACGACTATCAGCGCCACGGACAGCATCTGATGCTCTCCTCGAAGGATCACATCGAGGGCGCCAAGTCTTTCATGGAAAAACGCCCGGCCAACTTCAAGGGTGAATAGCCGCGCGTCAGAGTAGCCGCTCGATAATCGACAGGCCGACCGGCTCGCGATGGCGGACTCGGCCCAGGTAAGGAGCTGAGGTCAGCCGCACCAGCGTCTCGGCGTTGGCACGCATCGCGAGGGTCTCGTCAGGCTCGACGTCGCTAAGAATGTAACCGGAAATTCGCAGCCCACGACTCTGCGCGTAGTGCAGCGTGAGCAACCCCGCGCTGATACCTCCGGACCGGTTCGCGACCACCACGATCGTTTCCAGATCCGCGGCTAGCGCGAGATCGGCGTAGTTCTTCTCCCACGTGATCGGCGTCGCGATTCCCCCGGTCCCTTCTACCAGCACTACATCGCTGAGAGCTGTAATCTGGCCGAGGTCGCGCAGGATTCTGTCGAAGTCGGGCGGCGGTAGCCCGTCGGCGTCGGCGGCAGCCACCGGCACGAGCGACGAGCGGTACCGATACGGACAGATCAGATCGAGTGGCAAGTCGCTCGACGCGGCGATCCAGAGTGCGATGGCATCCCTTGGCTGAAGTTCGCCGGCGACCTCGTCGCAATCGGTCTCAACCGACTTCATCACGCCCACGCGCATCCCGCGAGCCCTGAACGCGAATGCGAGTGCGCATCCGATCAGCGTCTTACCCACGTCGGCGTCGGTGCCTGTGATGAGAAATCGGCGTCCCACGTTCACCCTAAGAATCCTTGACAAAAGCGACAGATCTAGACTAGGTTCGACGGCTCAAGGTAATATTTGCCTTATGAAATTAGGCGGCGACATGAACGGTGACCTTGACGCGATCGACCTGCGCATCCTCGCCATGCTCCAGGAGCATTGCAAGATCTCGCTGGCCAAAATGGGCGAGCTGGTCGGGCTTTCCGCCCCATCCGTCATCGAGCGCGTCAAGAAGCTCGAAGACAGCGGCATCATAATCGGCTACCACGCCGCGGTCGATGCGCGCCGCCTTGGCAAGGACATCACCGCCTTCATCGGTGTGTCGATCGGTCATCCGCGGACGATTGAAAAGTTCGAAGACGCGGTCGAAACACTCGATGATGTTCTCGAATGCCACCACGTGACGGGCGAACACTCGTTGCTGCTCAAGGTTAAGACCGCAAATACGTCGTCGCTCGAAGAGTTAATCCGAACCATCCGTTCGATCGAGGGCGTGGCGCGCACCGAAACGATGGTGGTGCTGTCCACTCATACCGAGCGGGCGCAAATCACAGTTCATCGTGACGGCGCCGACGGCGAGGCCCGCCGCCAGCGTCATAACGGCAACAGGAAGGGCGCCGATTCGCATCCAGCCGAGCATCGCAGATGATGGACGCTAGAACCCGCGCGGCACACGAAGGGCTTTACGACCCGTGCTTCGAACACGACGCATGCGGTGTCGGCTTCGTGGTTGATATCAAGGGCAAACGATCCAATGACATCGTGCGCAAGGCGCTCGAGGTGCTCGACAACCTGACCCATCGCGGCGCATGCGGATGCGATCCGCTGACCGGCGACGGCGCGGGCATTCTGATTCAGGTTCCGCACGAATTCCTCGTCAAGGCGACCGCGAAGCTCGATTTCGGATTGCCGGCGGCTGGCGAGTACGGCGTTGGCAGCATCTTCCTTCCGCAAGATGCCGCCGAGCGCGCTGCGTGCGAGCGGATCTTCGAGCGCGTCGTGCGCGAAGAAGGGCAGCGGATGCTCGGCTGGCGCGACGTGCCGGTCGTCGAGACCGCGTGCGGTTACATCGCGCGGCGCGCGATTCCGTTCATCCGCCAGATCTTCGTCGGGAGCGGCGAACGAATCGAAGGAGCGGAGGCGCTCGAGCGCAAGCTCTACGTGATCCGCAAGCGCGTTGAGCGCGAAGTGCGCGCCGCCGGACTGCGCGAGCAAGGCTTGTTCTATGTGTGCAGCCTCTCGTGCCGCACGCTGGTCTACAAAGGACAACTGATCTCGACTCAGATTCCCGACTTCTTCCCGGACCTGCGCGATCCATCGATCGAGACCTGCCTCGCGATGGTTCATCAGCGCTTTTCGACCAACACCTTCCCGAGTTGGGAGCGCGCGCATCCGTATCGCTTCATTGCGCACAATGGCGAGATCAACACGCTGCGCGGCAACGAGAACTGGATGCATGCGCGCGAGAAGATGTTCGCCTCGCCGCTGTTCGGCGACGACATCGCCAAGCTGCGTCCGATCATCGAGGCGACCGGCAGCGATACCACCAAATTCGACAATACGCTCGAATTGCTGGTCCGCACCGGCCGCTCGCTGCCCCACGCCGTGATGATGATGATTCCCGAGGCGTGGCAGAACCATCAGTTCATGAGCGAGAACAAGCGCGCCTTCTACCAGTATCACTCGTGCCTGATGGAGCCGTGGGACGGTCCCGCTTCGATCGCCTTCACCGATGGCCACCAGATCGGCGCGGTGCTCGATCGCAACGGCCTGCGCCCGTCGCGCTATTTGGTCACGAAGGACGGACTGGTCGTGATGGCTTCGGAGACCGGCGTGCTTGGCATCCCGGACGCGAACATCGCGCTGAAGGGACGCCTGCAGCCCGGACGGATGTTCCTCGTCGATACCGAGCAGGGCCGCATCGTCGACGACGAAGAGCTCAAGGAAACCATCGCGGCGCGCAAACCATACAAGCAGTGGCTGCGCGACAATCTCGTTGATCTGGCAGAACTGCCTGTGCCGCCGGCTCCGCCATCGCTCAACGGACATGGCGAAAACGGGCTGCTCCAGGATCAACAGGCGTTCGGCTACACGATCGAAGAACTCAAAATGATCATGTCGCCGATGGCGCTCAACGGCCAGGAAGCCGTCGGGTCGATGGGCACCGACACGCCGCTGGCGGTGCTTTCGGATCAGGCGCCGCCGCTGTTCAACTACTTCAAGCAGCTGTTCGCCCAGGTCTCCAATCCGCCGATCGATCCGATCCGCGAGGAGCTCGTGATGTCGCTCGAGACCACGATCGGCTCCGAGCAGAATCTCTTCGAGGAGACCCCTGCGCATTGCCGCCAGCTGCGGCTCGCGCGGCCGATCCTGACCAATGCCGAGCTGGCGAAAATCAAGCGTTTGGCCCTGCCCGGCCTGAAGAGCATCACGCTTCCGATGCTCTACAAGGTCGCCGAGGGCGGCGCGGGCTTGCGTGCGGCGCTCGACGAGCTATGCGCGCGCGCCTCCAAGGCGATCGCCGATGGCTGCACGATCATCGTAATCTCCGACCGCGGCATTGATTCCGAACATGCGGCGATCCCGAGCCTGCTCGCCACCGGCGCGCTCCATCATCACCTGATTCGCGAGGGCACGCGCACTCGAGTCGGCCTCGTCGTCGAATCCGGCGAGCCCCGCGAGGTGATGCATTTCTGCCTGCTGATCGGCTACGGCGCCGGCGCGGTCAACCCGTACCTCGCCTACTCGACGCTGGCGGCCATGATCCGCGACGGCATCCTGCACGACGTCGATGAAGAGACCGCGATCGAGAACTTCATCAAGGCGGTCAGCAAGAGTCTGCTCAAGGTCAGTTCGAAGATGGGCATCTCGACGCTGCAGAGCTATCGCGGCGCGCAAATCTTCGAAGCGATCGGCCTCAACCGCGAACTCATCGATCGCTACTTCACGTGGACCGCCTCGCGGGTCGAAGGTATCGGGCTGGACGAGATCGCGCGCGAGGCCGGCGTGCGGCACAGCCGCGGCTTCCGTTTCGATCCCGCACTGGACGGCGAACTGCCGGTCGGTGGCCAGTATCAATGGCGACGGCGCGGCGAATTCCACATGTACAACCCCAACACCATCGCGCGCCTGCAGCACGCGGTGCGTTCGGGCAACTACGCGCAGTTCAAGGAATACACGCGGCTGGTCGACGATCAGAGCCGCAAGTTCGCCACGCTGCGCGGCTTGCTCAAGTTCAAGGCGGTGACGGCGATACCAATAGAGGAGGTCGAGCCGGCCGGCGAGATCGTCAAACGTTTCAAGACCGGCGCGATGTCGTTTGGATCAATCGGCAAGGAAGCGCACGAGAACCTCGCGATTGCGATGAACCGTCTCGGCGGCAAGAGCAACACGGGGGAAGGCGGTGAAGATCCGGCGCGCTTCGAGCGCGATCCCAATGGCGATTGGCGCCGCAGCGCGATCAAACAGGTCGCCTCCGCGCGCTTCGGCGTCACCAGCCATTACCTCGTCAACGCTGACGAGTTGCAGATCAAGATGGCGCAGGGCGCCAAGCCCGGCGAAGGCGGCCAACTGCCGGGCCACAAGGTCGACGAGTTTATCGCCAAAATCCGCTACTCGACGCCGGGCGTCGGACTGATCTCGCCGCCGCCGCATCACGACATCTACTCGATCGAGGACCTAGCGCAGCTCATCCACGATCTCAAGAACGCCAACAACCGCGCGCGAATCAGCGTCAAGCTGGTCGCCGAGGTCGGTGTCGGCACTATCGCAGCGGGTGTCTCAAAGGCCAAGGCCGACGTCGTGCTGATCAGCGGCCACGACGGCGGCACCGGCGCATCGCCGCTCACGTCGATCAAGCACGCGGGCATTCCGTGGGAACTGGGCCTGGCCGAAACGCAGCAAGTGCTGGTGATGAACGACCTGCGCGGACGCATTCGGGTCGAGACTGACGGCCAGCTCAAGACCGGCCGCGACGTCGCGATCGCTGCGCTGCTGGGGGCGGAGGAGTTCGGCTTCGCCAGCGCCGCGCTGGTCGCGTCGGGATGCATCATGATGCGCGTGTGCCATCTCAACACCTGCCCGGTCGGCATCGCGACGCAGGATCCGGTGCTGCGCAAGAAGTTCGAGGGCAAGCCCGAGCATGTCGTGAACCTGATGATGTTCATCGCCAACGAAGTGCGTGAATACATGGCGCAGTTGGGTTTCCGCACGCTGGCCGAGATGGTCGGCCGTGTTGACATGCTCGAAGCCGCCGATGCGATCGCGCATTGGAAGGCGCGCAACGTCGATCTGTCGCAGATCCTGCACAAACCCGAGGGAGAACTCGGCGTCGCGATCCACTGCGTCGAAGCGCAAGACCACGGCCTGGACAAGGCGCTCGATAATCAACTGATCGAGCTGTCGCGCGATTCGCTCGAGCATCGCAAGCCGGTCGAGCTTCACTTGCCGATCCGCAACGTCAATCGCACAGTCGGCACGATGCTCTCGGCGGAAGTATCGCGGCGCTTTGGCGGCGACGGCTTGCCGGCGCATACCATCCAAATCCATCTCAACGGATCCGCCGGCCAAAGCTTCGGTGCATGGCTGGCTCCCGGCATCTCGCTCTATCTCGAAGGCGACGCCAATGACTATTGCGGCAAGGGCCTGTCGGGCGGCGTGATAACCGTGCGACCGCCACGCGCATGCACCTTCAAGGCCGAGGAGAATATCCTGATCGGCAACGTCGCGCTCTATGGCGCCACCAGCGGTGAAGCGTTCTTCCGCGGCATCGCCGGCGAGCGCTTCGCGGTGCGCAACAGCGGCGCGACTGCCGTGGTCGAAGGTGTGGGCGATCACGGATGCGAGTATATGACGCGCGGCGTGGTCGTCGTGCTGGGCCGCACCGGCCGCAACTTCGCGGCGGGCATGAGCGGTGGCGTCGCCTACGTGCTCGACGAGGACGGCCTGTTCGCGCGCCGCTGCAACACCAGCATGGTCGGCTTGGAGCCGCTAACCGATACCGATGAGATAAACCGCGTGCGCCTGCTGATCGCGCGCCATCAACAGTACACCGACAGCGCGGTCGCCGGGCGAATCCTCGCGCGCTGGGACGAATATGCTCCCCGCTTCGTCAGGGTGATGCCGACCGATTACAAGAAGGTCCTCGAGCGCCAGCATCTTAATGCCGAGTCGATTCGGCTGGCGGCCGTCTAGTAGTTCAACCAACCGATGGGCAAGATCACCGGCTTCCTCGAAATCAAGCGCGAGACTCCGGCGCGCCGGGCCGTCGAGGAACGCCTGCGCGACTGGCGCGAGTTCGACCTCAAGATGCCCGAGGAGAAGCTGCGGGCGCAGGGCGCGCGCTGCATGGATTGCGGGATCCCCTTCTGCCACAAGGGCTGTCCGCTCGGAAATATCATCCCGGACTGGAACGACCTGGTCTATCGCGGGCGCTGGCGCGAGGCGATCGATCGCCTCCATTCGACCAACAACTTTCCCGAGTTCACCGGCCGCATCTGCCCCGCCCCGTGCGAAGAAGCATGTGTGCTCAATATCAACAACGATCCCGTCACGATCAAGCTGATCGAGAAGAGCATCATCGATCACGCTTTTGCTGAAGGTTGGGTACAGCCCGTGATGGCGGTGCGACGCAGCGGCAAGCGCGTCGCGGTCGTCGGTTCAGGGCCGTCGGGCCTCGCATGCGCGCAGCAACTCGCACGCGCGGGCCATTCGGTCACGCTCTTCGAGCGCTCCGATCGTATCGGCGGCCTGCTGATGTACGGCATTCCCGACTTCAAGCTCGAGAAGCGGCTGGTCAACCGGCGCGTCGAGCAGATGCAGGCCGAGGGAGTCGAGTTTCGCACCAGCTGCCAAGTCGGAGTGGATATCGCCGCCGATGAGCTTCGCGGACGTTACGATGCTATCTGCCTGACGATCGGTTCGACCAAACCGCGCGACCTTCCCGTGCCCGGCCGCGAGCTCGATGGCATCCACTTCGCGATGAACTATCTGCCGCTGCAGAACAAGCGCAACGCCGGCGATGAGATTCCCGACTCGCGCTTCATCAGCGCCAAGGGCAAGCGCGTAGTGATCCTCGGCGGCGGCGACACCGGCTCGGATTGCCTGGGCACCGCCAATCGCCAAGGCGCGACGATCGTCCATCAATTCGAGCTGCTAGCCAAGCCACCCGATATGCGCACCGCCGACATGCCGTGGCCGAACTGGCCGATGATTATGCGCACTTCGAGCTCGCACGAAGAGGGCGTCGAGCGCGACTGGAGCATCAATACCAAGTTCTTCTCGGGCGAGAACGGCAAAGTGAAAAAGCTCCACGGCGTGCGGCTTAACTGGAAGACCGACAAGGGCCGGATGGTGATGGAAGAGATTCCCGGTAGCGAGTTCGTGATCGATTGCGAGCTGGTGCTGCTCGCGCTCGGCTTCCTCGGACCCGATGCCGACAGCATCGCGGGACAGCTCGGGCTCAAGCTCGATCAGCGCAGCAACATCGCATGTGATGGCGACTACATGAGCAGCGTGCCGGGCGTGTTCGCGGCCGGCGACGCGCGCCGCGGCCAATCGCTGGTAGTGTGGGCGATTTGGGAAGGGCGCGAAGCCGCGCGTTGCATCGACAAATTCCTGATGGGCGAGACATTCCTGCCCGCAAGCCCCGACTTGTAGTCACAATGCTGAAACTCTATGACTACCTGCCTTCCGGGAATGGCTACAAAGTGCGCGTGCTCCTGACGCAGCTGGGCATTCCGTATCAGCTGATCAAGCTCGACATACTAAAGGGCGAGACGCGCACGCCGGAATTCCTGCGCAAGTTCCCCAACGGACGCATCCCGGCGGTCGAGTTCGACGACGGGCGATTGCTGTTCGAGTCCAACGCGATTATCGCCTACTTTGCGGAAGGGACACCGATGATGCCCGCCGACCGCTTCGAACGGGCCCAGGCGATGCAGTGGCTATTCTTCGAGCAATACAGTCATGAGCCGTATGTCGCGAGCACGCGCTTCCTGGTGATGTATCCGCAGGTCGAAGACGAGCGGCGCAAGATTCTGCCGCTGATGCGCAAACGCGGCTACGACGCGCTCGGCGTGATGGAGACGCATCTTGCCGGGCGAGCGTTCTTCGTCGGTGACCGCTACTCGATTGCCGACATCGCGCTGTATGCGTACACGCATGTCGCGAAGGAAGGCGGCTTTGATCTGGCCGGCTACCCGGCTGTTCGCGGATGGCTCGAGCGCGTGCGTTCGCGGCCGCGGCACATCGCAATCACGCAGGGTTGACGCACAATAATGTCCGCCGCTCGCCAGTCCGCCAAGCGCAAGCGCTCGAAGAGATCGGAGGTCGCATCAGTGTCGAGCGAAGCCCGCAAGTCGCGCATCGAATCCGACTCGATGGGCAAGATTGAGGTGCCCGCCGATCGCTATTGGGGCGCGCAGACCGAGCGCTCGCTGCATCACTTCGAGATCGGCGACGACGGCATGCCAATCGAGCTCGTGCGCGCGTTCGGCATCCTTAAAAAGGCGTGCGCGTTGGTCAACCTGGAGATGGGCCGGCTGGACAAGCGGCTGGCGGATCTGATCGTCACCGCCGCCGACGAAGTAGTCACCGGCAAACTCGACGATCACTTCCCGCTGTACGTCTGGCAGACTGGCTCCGGCACGCAGTCCAACATGAACGCCAACGAGGTGATCTCCAACCGCGCCATCGAGCTTGCCGGCGGCGAGCTCGGCAGCAAGAAGCCGGTCCATCCCAACGATCACGTCAACCTGTCGCAGTCCTCCAATGACACTTTCCCGACTGCGATGCATATCGCGGCGGCGCTCGAAATCGTGCGCGAGCTGCTGCCGAGCGTGCGCAAGCTGCGCGATGCACTGGCTGCAAAGTCCGCCGAGTTCGCCGCGATCGTGAAGATCGGCCGCACGCATCTGCAGGATGCCGTCCCGCTCACCCTCGGGCA
The DNA here is from genome assembly GCA_041491005.1 of Binataceae bacterium (SeqCode). Lineage (GTDB taxonomy): Bacteria > Desulfobacterota > Binatia > Binatales > Binataceae > JBGPUE01. The sequence goes on from JBGPUE010000050.1 coordinate 21,345, forward strand.
GGAATTCTCAGGCTACGTCGCCCAGCTCGACGCCGACCTCGAGCGCATCGAGATGATATTGCCTGGTCTCTGCTCGCTGGCGATCGGCGGCACCGCGGTCGGCACCGGCCTCAACGCGCCGGCCGGGTTCGGCGAGGCGGTGGCGAAGAAAGTTGCCGAGCTGACTGGATTGCCATTCACCTCGGCGCCCAACAAGTTTGCGGCGCTGGCGGCTCATGACGAAATCGTGATGGCGAGTGGCGCGCTCAAGACGCTCGCCTGTTCCTTGATGAAGATCGCCAACGACATCCGCTGGCTCGCTTCGGGACCGCGCAGCGGACTGGGCGAGCTGACGCTGCCCGAGAACGAACCGGGCTCATCGATCATGCCTGGCAAGGTGAATCCGACCCAGTGCGAAGCTATGCTGATGGTCGGCGTCCAAGTGCTCGGCAACGACGCCACGATCGGCATTGCAGGCTCGCAGGGCAACTTCGAGCTCAACGTGTTCAAGCCGGTGATGATCTTCAACTTCCTGCATTCGGTGCGGCTGCTCAAAGACTCCTGCGCCCGCTTCCGCGAGTTCTGCGTCGAGGGCATCCAGGCCAACACCGCGCGCATCCGGCAGCTGGTCGATCAATCGCTGATGCTCGTGACGGCGCTCAGCCCCCATATCGGCTACGACAAAGCCGCCGCAATCGCGCATAAGGCCAATCACGAGGGGACCACGCTGCGCGAGGCCGCGATCGCGCTCGGCTACGTCACCGGCGCGGACTACGATCAATGGGTGCAGCCGGCCAAGATGGTCCGCCCGGGCTGAGCCTGACCGCGATGGCCGCCGAGCTCGTAATCTACCAAGCGCGATACCCAGCCGCGCTCATCACGCTCAACAACCCGGCGCATCGCAACGCGCTCAGCCGGCCAATGATCGATGCCCTGATGGAGGCCATCGCGCGCGCCGAAGGGGATTCGCAGGTCCGCGCTCTGATCTTCACCGGCACCGATCCCGCCTTCAGCGCCGGAATGGACCTCAAAGAGCTGCGCGAGGAATTCGATCGCTTGCGGATGGACGATGCGGGTGCGGTATGGCAAGGCGCGCTGCGCGGCGAGGAGCTGATCGACCGCATCTACAAACTTACCAAGCCGAGCATCGCGGCGATCAATGGTGTCGCGGTTGGCAACGGCGCCGGCTTCGCCAGCGCTTGCGACATGGCCGTGGCGGCCGATGGCGCGCGCATCGGCTACACCGAGATGAAGCGCGGCGTCCAGGCCGGCATGGTGATTCTGCATCTGATGCGCCTGGTCGGCGAGCGCGTCGCGCGCCATCTGCTGCTTACCGGCGAGCTGATCACGGCGGTCAAGGCGAAGGAGATCGGACTCATCAACGAGGTCGTGCCGCGCGACAAGCTGATCGAAACCGCGATCGCTTGGGCCGATGCAATCGCCTCCAATGCTCCCAAGGCCGAGGCGATGACGAAGTCGCTGATGCGTCGCTTCTCGGCGCAGGCGATCGCGATGAATCTGACCGAGTACACGGCCGCGCCGCATGTCACCGAGGAAGCGCGCGCGGGGCTCGACGCCTTCTTCAACAAGCGCCAACCTCCCTGGATTCCGTCGCGCAAGTGACCGCGCGCGATGAAGCCCGAAGTCGGCGCGATCGATCACATTTACCTGACGGTGAGCGACATCGATCGCTCAGTACGGTTCTACGACCCACTGATGCGCTTGCTTGGCTTCCGTAAGGGCACCGATCCGATCGACGGACGGCCGCACGCTCACTACTTCAACCGCGCGGTCCGAATCACGTTGCGTCCGGCGAAGACCGTTGCGGCGCACGATCCGTATGCGCCCGGACTTCACCACATTTGCCTCCGCGTCGCCGATCGCGCAGCCGTCGACGCTGCCGCGCGCGGCCTCAAACGTCTCGGTATCGATGTGACCGGGCCGCGCCTCTATCCTGAATACGAACCCGACTACTACGCCTGCTTCTTCGCCGATCCCGACGGCATCCGCTTCGAGATCGTGAACCATTTGCGCAAGCGCCGCGAGGTGGTGCGCAAGTGGGCCCAACTCACCGACTTCGAGAATCCGCTCGCGAAGCTCAGTGTCCGCGCAACGCGGCGCGGCACCCGACGTGCACGGTCCTAACTGTTCGCGGCGAGTGCGAGGAAGTCGGCGAGATGGATCGCGCGGGTCTTTGCGCCGCGGCGGCGCAGCTCGGCCGCGATCTGGAATTCGCACCCCGGATTCGACATCACCACGTAGTCCGCGCCGGTCGCGATGATGTTGTCCACCTTGCGCCGCGCCAGCTCGCGCGCCATCGCAGGTTCCGTCAGGTTGTAGCTGCCCGCTGACCCACAACACAGATCGGATTCGGCCATCTCGATCAGCTGGACGCCCGGAATCGAGGCGAGCAGCTCGCGCGGCGCGTCCCGGACGCCGAGCCCATGCGCCAGATGGCACGCATCATGACATGTCACCGTGCAGCGAAACTCGCTCGTGATCGGCGCGGGACGCTCAAGCATCAGCGTGCTGAGATCGCGCACCATCGCGGAGACTCGGCGCGCCGGTTCCGCGAACTGTGGCTCATCCTTTAGCAATTCACCATACTCGGCGATCGTCGCCGTGCATCCCGAGGCCGCTGAGATCACGGTCTCCGCGCCGGATGCTGCGAGCGCCCGCACATTGGCGCGCGCAAAACGCATCGCGCGCTTGGTGTTGCCGGAATGCAAATCGAGCGCGCCGCAGCAAGGCACGTCGGGCTCGATGACTCGATATCCGGCTCGCGTGAGCGCGCGCGTCGAGTTGCGATTGGCCGACTCCGCCAGCACCCGTGCGACGCATCCGCGATGTAGTGCGACGACCGGACCGCTGCCCGATATCGGTGCATCATGCGAGCCATCGGCGCGCGGAGCGCCAAGCGGCGGCAACAGATCGATCCAAGCGCGCAGCGCCGGCGGCATCAATGCGCGTATCGCCGGACGCAGTCCCGCGCGTTCCGCAAGGCGGAGCGGTGCGAGCAAGATGCGCATGCGCCGCGGATATGGAAACACGAGGCCAATCATCCGGCGCCGCATACGTTCCAGGAGCGGGCGGCGGTGATTGCGCTCGATATAGCCGCGCGCCTGCTCGATCAGGCGGCCGTAATGTACGCCTGATGGGCAAGCAGTCTCGCATCCGCGGCAGCCGAGGCACAAATCGAGATGGCGCACGGTGTCGGCGTCGAGATCGATCTGCCTTTCGGCAAGCGCCTTCATGAGATAGATGCGCCCGCGCGGCGAATCCATCTCGGTGCGGGTCTGCAGATAGGTCGGACAAGCTTCGAGGCAGAGTCCGCAATGGACGCAGTCGAAAAGCAACTCGTATTCAACCACGTCGCGGCGCGGCAGCGCGGCTGGCGATTCCATCAGAGTCCGCCAACGAAACCACGAGGATTGAATATGCCAGCGGGATCGAATGCAGCTTTGAGCCGGCGCATCAGACGCATCGCGCCTTCGTTGGGTTCGTCGAACATTGCGACCTGTCCGCGCAAAGCCGGCGCCAGCGAAAGCATTCGTAAAGTGCCATGCGCCGCGCGCGCCGCCGCGCGAAGCCGCTCGAGCGGTCCGATTGCCGACCCGGGCGCGAGATCAGCGGCGGAGAACAGCCGCGCCACGCCGCTTCCCGCGTGCGCGCAGAAGCCGCAGTCCGCCGCGGGTCCCGCGAGGAATGCGGCGAGTTCGGCTGGAGGCAGCTCAACCTGAGCGGTGAACGCATTCGCCGGCATCTCGATGTCGCGTAGCCGCCGATAAACCGCCTCTGCGGCGGCTTCTTCGTTGATTTCAACCGCGTGCGCACCCAGCAGCCTCGCTATATGGTCACGCAGGTAATTGATCTCGGCGCGGTTGCCCGCGATCCCCGCCATCAGAAGCCACGACGAAGCGTCACCGCCGAACTGCGTCGCGAGTTCAGGGCTCACGACTTCAAGATGCGCCAGTGGCATTGCATCGTTGAGCGCACGAGC